>JAMPAY010000009.1 GCA_023666945.1 Paludibacter sp. | reverse complement strand
TGCTATCTGTGGTTTACAACTGTATAAAGCCTATCATTACGAGACCTTAACGAGACCTTAACGAGATCGTAACGAGACTTCGTCGAGATATCATTATGTCACAGGCAATAGATGGTTACAAGTCCTAAAGACCCACCATACATCTGCATAATGGTTTGCACGTTTTTCTCGGTTCTGTTTTAAGTGTGTTCTGTTATTTTCTAAGCGGAAAACACCGTAATGCGGATAAGATTGTACGAAAAATGAACCTATGTTTGGTGCTTTTGGTATATTTTTTGTACCTTTGCCGCAAGTTTGCAACTGCATCCTATGGGGCTGTTTGGTTTTGACAGCGGGTAGAATGCCTATGTAAGCATGCCGGGCGCTGCGGATGGGCCCGATAATCTCGATCCGAAATAATTTAACTGGCGAAAATTCTTACGCTCTCGCTGCCTGATCGAAGTATAGTAGATCGGCTTCATTCCGATGCAAGGCATTGGAACGAGACATCTCCCAAGTGCCCGTGTCTCGAGGCGGCTTGATTCGGAGGTGCTGATATATCGAGGATAGTCGGTCATGGCTCCGCATGAACGACGAAAATTTTAGGAGATAAGACGACGGTTGGTGGCTCGGGTCCTGCCGGCGTACGAAAAACAAGGCCGAGATAAGCATGTAGAAAGCATATACGTTCCTTGTTTGGACGAGGGTTCGACTCCCTCCAGCTCCACTATTAACAATTGGGTTCGGCAACAAGGTCTTGTTCCCTTGAACTACCTTGTTGCTTTCGTATTTATATGAAAAGGAATTTATTATTGCTTGCGGGCGTTATGCTCGCTTCTGTAATGGGTGCGCAGTCTTTGCCCGAAGGTATGACTTTTGAATATCGTAACGATACACTGTTTGTTACATGTAATGCCGATGACCTGCCGAAACATCTGATAGTGAAAGGACAAGACCGTGCCAATATCTATAAACGCATCTTCAACGATGCTACCGACGACCTTATGGAAGACCACCCTGCCGACGATTTGTATAACTCTGTTTGGACGCGCGAACGAGTCAATCCCTATCAGTATCCGATCGATTCCATTCGCGATTCTGTTCTGATCGATTGCAAAGGATTCACCCTGCCCGCCAAGGGATATATCACCTCCAAGTTCGGTCCGCGTAAGTATCGTTATCACTATGGTACCGATGTCAAAGTATTGGTGGGTGATACCATTCGTTGTAGTTGGGATGGACAGGTGCGTATCGTTAAATACGATCCTAAGGGCTATGGCAACTATGTTGTGGTACGCCACGATAATGGTCTGGAGACAGTGTACGCACATATGTCCAGGGTTCTGGTGGAAGAAAACGAACGCATCTATTCGGGGGAAATTTTAGGGCTGGGAGGTAATACGGGGCGTTCCACAGGATCGCACTTGCATTACGAAATCCGTTACTTGGGCAATGCTATCAACCCCGAATTATTTGTCGATTTTTCAAAAGGTGAGTTGTGCGATTCTACGCACCTCATCACAAAGACCAATACTTTCTATCATCAACGCCAACTCAAGGAGATGCAACAGGCTAAGTATTATGTTGTCAAAGCGGGCGATAGTCTCTCTGTTATTGCACGACGTTATGGCACTTCCGTTTCGGCTATCTGTCGCTTGAATGGCATCAAGGAGTCCTCGGTTATTCGTATCGGACAACGCTTGAGAGTCCGGTAATCTATAATGGTGGAATAAAAATATACGAGGGCAGTGGAAGTTGTTTCTGCTGCCCTCGTTACTGTTAGTGAATATCTGTAGGAATCATTCGGTAGAGTTTGTCACCACGCCGTAGTATTTGGTCTGTTTTCAAAGAGAAATATACCCCTTTCTCTGCAATGTCTGCAGGTTTCAAATCTACGCGTATCTCATGGGCTGTTGTTTCGTATGCGCCTGTTGTCTCTCCGGTTACCAATAATTCGTCTCCTTGGTGAATGGCAGAGGCTTCTACTAAAAATTCTGCCACACCTATGTTCTTGAAGTAATTGGTGCATTTGCCTGCGTACACTTTTTTGCGGGTGGATAGACTGCCGTAGTCTTTGGTCCACTCGCCTAAACGTTGCCCCATATAGTAGCCGTTCCAAAATCCTCTGTTGAATACGCGTGCCAACCGCTCATCCCATACTGCAATTTTCTCCGCAGTATAAGTTCCTGCAAAATAACTCTCAATGGCTTCCTTATAGCATTCTACCACGGTTTTTACATACTCGGGTCCTCGTGCACGACCTTCTATCTTGAATACACTCACACCAGCATCCAGCATCTTATTGATGAAGTGGATGCTCTTTAGGTCTTTGGGCGACATGATGTATTGGTTGTCTATATCCAACTCTATGTCCGATTCCTTGTCTTTTACCGTATAGCCACGGCGGCATACTTGCATGCAGGCACCTCTGTTTGCACTCGCGTTCATCTGATGCAGGCTCAAATAACATTTCCCGCTCACGGCCATGCATAGGGCTCCGTGACAGAACATCTCTATCTTTACTGGTTCACCATGGCGTCCGCGTATGTCCTGACTTTCTATGTCTTTATGTATTTTTGCTACTTGATCCATGTTTAGTTCGCGGGCAAGTACTACCACATCGGCAAATTGAGCATAAAAACGTAAGGCTTCCGTATTGGCTATGTTTAGTTGAGTCGATAGGTGTACTTCCACGCCTTGTTGGTTGGCATATTGCATTACACTGATGTCCGAGGCTATAATAGCGTCAATATCGGCAGCCTTGGCATGGTCTACTATTTCATGCATCAATGGTAAATCTTCCGGATACATTACAGTGTTTAGGGTCAAATATGTTCGTACACCGGCTTTTTTGCATTTCTCTGCTATCGTGTGTAGGTCATCGGTCGTAAAATTCGCACTGCTGCGGGCACGCATATTCAGATGCTCTATACCGAAATATACCGAATCGGCTCCTGCTTCTATGGCAGCAGCGAGACTTTCCCAACTCCCTGCCGGAGCCATTATTTCATATCGCTTTTTCATTGGTTGTATGTGTGGTTACTTCAAAGATGCTGCAAAAGTACAACATTCTTCCCAATTACCCAACGCCGAGCAAAAGTAGGGGATACACATATTTTTTTACCAATCAATGATTACCTTTCTTCGGTATGCTGCATATACATACAGACGGATACACAAACGCCGATTGTTTGTGTGATAACTACACAGTCGACCTTTAATGATGATAAACAAGATTGAATAGTGGCGTCTCCGTGTGAAAAGCAGTCGGTACGCCAAAAGTAATTTATAATATCGGTCTTGTTGTAACCAACAGACTATAAGCATATTTTTTGTGTTTTTTTTCAGGGGAATACTTGTGAGTGTAAAAAAAAAGCAGTACTTTTGCAATCCATTTTGGGCTTATTGTACCCGAATATGAACTAATGTATTTATTATTAAGTAATTAAACAACAAAGTTAAGATGCCTACAATTCAACAATTGGTTAGAAAAGGAAGAGCAGAACTTATTGACAAGAGCAAGTCGCCTGCGTTGGATAGCTGTCCGCAACGCCGTGGTGTTTGTGTGCGTGTGTACACTACTACGCCTAAAAAGCCTAACTCGGCTATGCGTAAAGTTGCGCGTGTGCGTTTGACCAATCAAAAAGAAGTGAATGCTTACATTCCGGGCGAAGGACATAACTTGCAGGAGCACAGTATTGTTATGGTGCGTGGTGGTCGTGTAAAAGACCTTCCGGGTGTTCGTTATCACATCGTACGTGGTACTTTGGATACTGCAGGTGTTGCTAATCGCTTGCAACGTCGTAGTAAGTATGGTGCTAAACGTCCTAAAGCAAAGAAGTAATTCTGCCTTTTTAACTAACTAACGCCGGCGTTCCGGCAGAGAAGATTTAATGCGTTGATCGGTTGAGTAAATTTCACGGAGGTGAAGTTGAAGTAGATTGACAACCAAACAAAACTAAACAAAAATGAGAAAAGCAAAACCAAAGAAACGGGTAATCCTTCCTGATCCCGTGTTCGGTGAGGTGATGGTTGCTAAATTTGTGAATCACCTTATGCTCGACGGTAAGAAAAATACCGCTTATAGTGTGTTCTACACTGCTCTTGAGACTGTTGGCCAGAAATTGAAGAGTGAAGATAAAACTCCTCTTGAAGTATGGAAACAGGCACTTAGTAATATTACTCCTTTGGTCGAGGTTAAGTCGCGCCGTATAGGTGGTGCTACTTTCCAGGTTCCTACGGAAATCCGTGCCGATCGCAAGGAGTCTATTTCAATGAAAAATATGATTCTGTTCGCCCGCAAGCGTGGAGGTCATTCGATGGCTGAAAAGTTGGCTGCGGAAATTATGGATGCTTACAACAATCAGGGTGGCGCTTTCAAACGTAAGGAAGATATGCATCGTATGGCAGAAGCCAACCGTGCTTTCGCTCACTTTAGATTCTAATGTCAATATATTAAGGTATTAGCATAAAGCAATGGCAAAGCACGATTTAAAATTAAACAGAAACATCGGTATCATGGCGCATATCGATGCAGGTAAAACAACAACTTCTGAACGTATCCTCTTTTATACCGGTCTTACACACAAGATTGGTGAGGTGCATGATGGCGCTGCTACAATGGACTGGATGGAGCAGGAGCAAGAACGTGGTATTACTATCACTTCTGCTGCTACCACAACCTATTGGACGTATAAGGGAGATAAATACAAAATTAACTTGATTGACACTCCGGGGCACGTCGATTTTACGGTTGAGGTGGAGCGTTCGCTGCGTATCTTGGATGGTGCGGTGGCTACTTTCTGTGCCGTAGGTGGTGTTCAGCCTCAGTCTGAAACAGTTTGGCGTCAGGCTGATAAATACAATGTTCCTCGTATCTGTTACGTTAACAAGATGGACCGTTCGGGTGCTAACTTCTTCGATGTGGTTAGTCAGATTAAGGATATCTTGGGCGCAACTCCTTGTGCTATTCAAATTCCTATTGGTGCGGAAGAAACGTTCAAAGGGGTAGTCGATCTTATCAAGATGAAGGCTATTCTGTGGCACGATGAAACCATGGGTGCTGAATATGTAGAGGAAGAAATCCCTGCAAACTTGTTGGAAGAGGCTCAGGAATGGCGCGATAAGATGCTGGAAACTTGTGCTGAGTTCGACGATGCGTTGATGGAGAAATATTTCTCTGAACCCGAAACAATTACGGAAGATGAGATACGTGCCGCTATTCGTAAAGGTACGGTTAGTTTGCAAATCTTCCCTGTTATCTGCGGTTCAAGTTTCAAGAATAAAGGTGTGCAGACAATGTTGGACGCTGTTTGTGCTTACTTACCCAGTCCTTTGGATACCGAGGTTATCAATGGTACCGATGTTCAGACGGGCGAACCTTTGACGCGCAAACCCGAAGAAAGCGAACCTTTGTGTGCCTTGGCATTCAAAATTGCTACCGACCCCTATGTGGGACGTCTTTGCTATTTCCGTGTGTATAGTGGTAAGTTGGAAGCAGGTTCGTATGTTTACAATCCTCGTTCCGGAAAGAAAGAACGTATCTCACGTCTCTTCCAAATGCACTCCAACCATCAGAATCCTGTTGATTGCATCTGTGCAGGTGATATAGGTGCGGGTGTAGGTTTTAAGGATATTCGTACGGGCGACACTTTGTGTGCTGAAGAAAGTCCTATCGTGTTGGAGTCTATTGAGTTCCCGGCTCCGGTTATTGGTATTTCTGTTGAACCTAAAACGCAGAAAGACTTGGATAAGTTGGGGGTTGGTTTGGCTAAGTTGGCAGAAGAAGATCCGACTTTCACTGTTAAGACCGATGAGCAAACAGGACAAACCGTTATTTCCGGTATGGGTGAGTTGCACTTGGAAATCATTATCGATCGTTTGAAACGTGAGTTTAAGGTAGAGTGTAACCAAGGTCGTCCGCAGGTTGCTTACCGTGAGGCTATCACACAGCCGGTTGAGTTGCGTGAGGTTTACAAGAAACAATCGGGTGGTCGTGGTAAGTTTGCTGATATTATCGTTCGTGTAGAACCGGCTGACGAAGGCTTCGAGGGTTCGTTGCAATTCGAAGATGTTGTAAAAGGTGGTAATATTCCTAAGGAATATATTCCTTCTATCCAAAAAGGTTTCCAAGCTGCTATGAAGAATGGTGTGTTGGCAGGATTCCCCATGGATACACTGAAGGTTACCGTACTTGATGGTTCTTTCCACCCTGTTGACTCCGATCAGTTGTCATTCGAAATCTGTGCGCAGATTGCATTCAAGAACGCTTGTGCAAAAGCACGCCCCGTTCTTATGGAACCTGTCATGAAAATCGAAGTGGTAACTCCCGAAGAGAGTATGGGTGATGTTATCGGTGACTTGAATAAACGTCGCGGTCAGGTCGAAGGTATGGATACCGCTCGTACCGGTGCACGTATTGTTAAGGCTAAAGTTCCAATGTCTGAGATGTTTGGCTATGTAACAGCATTGCGTACCATTACTTCCGGACGTGCAACATCATCTATGGAATTCTCCCACTATGCAGAAGTAAGTTCGGCTATTGCCAAAACGGTTCTGCAAGAAGCGGGCGGTCGTGTCGACTTGGTATAATGCAAAAATGAAATGTGGCGAGCGACTTAGCGAATGACTCTTAAGCCGCACCACATTTCTGATAAAATAACTAATAACAATTATGAGTCAGAAAATTCGTATCAAACTGAAATCTTACGATCACAATCTCGTTGATAAATCAGCAGAGAAAATCGTAAAGACCGTTAAAGCAACGGGCGCAGTAGTAAGTGGTCCTGTACCTCTGCCTACGCACAAACGTATTTTTACAGTTAACCGTTCAACGTTCGTAAACAAGAAGAGCCGTGAACAATTTGAACTCTCAAGTTACAAACGTTTGATTGATATCTATTCTTCTAACGCTAAAACAGTGGAAGCGTTGATGAAATTAGAGTTGGCAAGCGGTGTTAGTGTAGAAATCAAAGTATAATAACAACGTGGAAACTTCCATCTCTCTCTTGTTGTCTTTTGTAGACGCATAGAAGTGGGTTATGGCGAGAGTTTTCATAGATAATTAACATTCAAAACTATTTTTGAAATGCCGGGATTATTAGGTAAAAAAATCGGAATGACTTCCGTTTTCAGTGCTGATGGCAAAAATATCCCATGCACTGTTATTGAGGCTGGTCCTTGCGTTGTAACGCAAATCAAGACTATCGAAAAAGATGGTTATGAGGCTGTGCAAGTTGGCTTTATGCCTAAGTCAGAAAAGCACACCAACAAGGCGGAGGCTGGTCATTTCAAAGCCGCAGGGGTGCAACCTATGACGCACCTCGTCGAATTTGATGGCTTTGAGGGAGAAATTAAATTAGGAGATACCCTGACTGTTGACATGTTCAAAGAGAACTCCTACGTGGATGTTGTCGGAACTTCAAAAGGTAAAGGGTTTCAGGGTGTTGTAAAACGTCACGGATTTGGTGGTGTGGGACAATCTACACACGGTCAAGACGACCGTCTGCGTGCACCGGGTTCTGTTGGTGCTTCTTCCTATCCTTCACGCGTGTTCAAGGGGATGCGCATGGCGGGACGTATGGGCGGTGACCGCGTTACAATGCAAAATTTGGTAGTACTTAAAGTGATTCCTGAGTACAACTTGATTATGGTCAAGGGATCTGTACCGGGAGCTAAAAATTCAATCGTTATCATAAACAAATAAGATGGAACTGAGTATTTATAACATCAAAGGTGAAGATACTGGAAGAAAAGTACAGTTGAATGATGCTGTCTTTGGCATCGAGCCTAACGACCATGCCATTTATTTGGATGTGAAACAATATTTGGCTAACCGTCGTCAGGGTACTCACAAATCAAAACAACGTTCTGAAATCGCAGGTTCTACACGCAAATTAGGTCGTCAGAAAGGCGGTGGTGGTGCACGTCCGGGCGATATTAAATCTCCTGTACGTGTCGGTGGTGGACGTATTTTTGGTCCCGTACCACGCGATTATAGTTTCAAACTCAACAAAAAGGTAAAACAACTTGCTCGTAAATCAGCACTCTCTTTGCGCGCTAAAAATGAGCAAATTATCGTTTTGGAAGGCTTGAATTTCGAGACGCCTAAAACACAATCTTTTGTTCAACTGATGAATAATTTGAAAATTGCTGATAAAAAGTCACTTTTCGTTTTGCCGGTTGAAAATAAAGTTGTATATTTGTCTGCTCGAAACTTGCAAAATGCAAATGTTGTAACTGTTTCAGAGTTAAACACTTACAGAATTATGGACTCAAAAGTTGTAGTTGTTTCTGAAGAAACGATTGCGGCTATTGAGCAAACTTTTAACGCATAAGGAGGTTAGGACTATGGCAATTATAATCAAACCTATCGTCACAGAGAAAATGACTGTCCTGGGCGAAAAGTTGAACCGTTATGGTTTTCAAGTGCAGAAAACTGCTAACAAGATTGAAATCAAGAAGGCAGTTGAAGATATGTATAATGTAACTGTTGTTGCTGTTAATACGTCAATTGTTGCTCCTAAGATGAAAACTCGCTATACAAAGAGTGGGCTTATTCAGGGTAAGACAAATGCGTATAAGAAAGCAGTAGTTACGCTGAAAGAAGGTGAAACAATTGATTTTTATAGCAATATTTAACTAAAATGGCTGTACGCAAATTAAAACCCTCTACACCGGGGCAAAGACACAAAATTATTGGTGCATTCGACACAATTACGGCGGGTGCGCCAGAAAAATCTCTTGTGTTTGGCGTTCGTAAAACGGGTGGTCGTAACCATGTTGGTAAAGAGACCATGCGTTATATCGGAGGCGGGCATAAGCGGAAATACAGAGTAATTGATTTCAAACGAAACAAAGATGGTGTACCGGCAGTTGTGAAAACAATTGAATACGATCCGAATCGCTCAGCTCGTATCGCATTGCTTTTCTATGCAGACGGTGAAAAACGTTACATTCTTGCGCCTAATGGGTTGCAGGTTGGTCAAACGGTTATGTCGGGAGCAGATGTGGCTCCTGAAGTAGGTAATGCTCTTCCTATGCAGAATATTCCTTTGGGAACGCTGATTCATAATATTGAGTTGCGTCCCGGACAAGGTGCTGCGTTGGTTCGTTCGGCAGGAGTGTTTGCGCAACTTACTTCTCGTGAAGATAAGTATGCAATCATCAAATTGCCTTCAGGAGAGTTGCGTAAAATCTTGAGTGCTTGCCGTGCTACTATTGGTGTGGTTGGAAACTCGGATCATGCGCTCGAAAAGTCTGGTAAGGCTGGTCGTTCTCGCTGGTTGGGTCGCCGTCCGCGTGTGCGTGGTGTTGCAATGAACCCTGTAGATCATCCCATGGGTGGTGGTGAAGGTCGTGCGTCAGGTGGACATCCGCGGTCACGTAAGGGCTTGTTGGCTAAAGGTTATAAGACTCGCGCTCCTAAGAAGCAATCTAACCAATATATTATTGAAAGAAAGAAGAAATAACCTGTTAAATAAAGCAAACTATGAGCCGTTCATTAAAAAAAGGACCATATATCAACCTGAAACTCGAGAAAAAAGTGCTTGAGATGAATGAAAGCGGGAAAAAGACTGTTTTGAAAACTTGGTCGCGCGCTTCTATGATCTCGCCTGATTTCGTTGGGCATACAATTGCTGTACATAATGGGAATAAATTTATTCCTGTTTATGTAACAGAAAATATGGTAGGACATAAACTCGGAGAGTTCGCTCCTACTCGTATCTTCCGTGGTCACTCCGGAAATAGGAAATAATATCCATGGAATCATTAAACGTTAATTTTTTAGACTAAAATGGGTGCAAGAAAAAGAAATACAGCTGAAGCAAGAAAAGAGGCTCAAAAGAGTCAATATTTTGCTAAGCTCAATAACGTTCCTACCTCGCCGCGCAAAATGCGTCTGGTGGCGGATATGATTCGTGGAATGGAGGTGAACCGTGCATTGGGCGTGCTGAAGTTCTCTACTAAAGAGGCTTCGCGTAAAGTAGAAAAGTTGCTCAAATCTGCTATCGCTAACTGGGAACAGAAAACTGGCATGAAAGCAGATCAGGAAACTTTGTATGTAAGTAGTATATATGTAGATGGAGGTACGATGCTTAAGCTGCTCCAGACCGCTCCTCAAGGTCGCGGATATCGTATTCGTAAACGCTCCAATCATGTTACTCTCTATGTGAATACTAAGAATACTAACGAAACTCAAAATTAATTGCTAAGATGGGACAGAAAATCAATCCAATTAGTAACCGCCTCGGCATTGTTCGCGGTTGGGATTCCAACTGGTATGGCGGAAACAATTACGGAGATACCTTGCTCGAAGATAGCAAAATCAGAAAATATCTGAATGCCCGCTTGGCAGAAGCTAGTATTTCGCGTATTATTATTGAAAGAACTCTGAAACTTGTGACTATTACTGTCTGCACTGCTCGCCCCGGTTATATAATCGGTAAGGGTGGACAAGAGGTTGACAAACTTAAGGAGGAATTGAAAAAAATCACCGATAAAGATGTACAAATTAACATCTTTGAGGTAAAACGTCCGGAATTGGATGCTGTTATTGTTGCTACCAAAATTGCTCGTCAGTTGGAAGGCAAAGTGGCTTATCGCCGTGCTGTAAAACAAGCCATCGCTTCAACAATGCGTATGGGAGCAGAGGGTATCAAAGTACAAGTATCTGGTCGTCTTAATGGTGCCGAGATGGCACGTAAGGAGATGTATAAAGAAGGACGTACTCCGCTTCATACCTTGCGTGCTGATATTGACTATTGTCATGTTGGTGCTCTTACCAAGGTCGGACTGATAGGTGTAAAGGTTTGGATTTGCCGTGGCGAAGTTTATGGCAAGAAAGATTTGGCACCGCAGTTCTCGCAGAAACAAGATGGTCGTGGCGAACGTCGCGAACGTCGGGATGGTGAGAGAAGAGGTTTTAGAAGAAATAAAAAATAAGTTTAACCGATTTGTAGATTAAGTAATTATGTTACAACCGAAAAAGACTAAATTCCGTCGCTCACAGAAAGGCCGCATTAAGGGTAATGCCCAGCGCGGTAATGAATTGGCATTCGGATCATTCGGTATCAAATCACTTGGTACCATTTGGTTGACTGGTCGCCAAATCGAAGCTGCACGTATTGCCGTCACTCGTTATATGCAACGTCAAGGACAGGTTTGGATTCGTGTCTTCCCTGACAAACCGATCACAAAGAAACCTTTGGATGTTCGTATGGGTAAAGGTAAAGGTGCTCCGGAAGGATTCGTAGTGCCTTTGGCTCCCGGACGTATAATTATCGAAGTGGACGGAGTGCCTTTCGAAACGGCAAAAGAGGCTTTGCGCCTTGCTGCTCAGAAACTCCCGATCACTACTAAGTTTGTCGTAAGACGTGATTATGATCCAACCCAAAATGCGTAAGGAACATTATGAAAACAAGCGAAATTAAAGAACTAACGACCAGTGAAATTCAGGAACGTCTCGCTAATGAGAAAGAACAACTCGTGCGACTCAAACTGAACCACAGTATTTCTCCGCTCGACAATCCGTTGCAAATTAGGGAGGCTCGTAAAACCATCGCTCGCCTTGCAACAGAACTTCGTCAGAGAGAATTAACAAAATAATTTTAGTGTCTGATGGAAACAAGAAATCTTAGAAAAGAAAGAGTGGGAGTTGTTACCAGCGATAAGATGGATAAAACCATCACAGTGGCTGTTAAGTGGAAAGAGAAACACCCCATCTATGGTAAGTTTGTCAATAAGACGAAAAAATACCATGTTCATGACGAGAAAAACGAATGCGGTATAGGTGATACTGTACGTATTATGGAAACTCGTCCGACGAGCAAAACCAAACGTTGGAGATTAACTCAAATTATCGAAAGGGCTAAGTAATTATGATACAACAAGAATCAAGACTTACAGTAGCGGATAATAGCGGTGCCAAAGAAGCATTGTGTATCCGTGTATTGGGCGGAACAAAAAAACGTTACGCTACCCTGGGCGATACTATTGTTGTTGCCGTCAAAGGGGTAATCCCTTCTTCTGAAATGAAGGATGGTACGGTTTCACGTGCGGTAGTTGTACGTGTTAAAAAAGAAGTACGTCGTGCCGATGGCTCATATATCCGTTTTGATGATAATGCTTGTGTGCTTGTCAATAATGCGGGAGAATTGCGCGGTAGCCGTATCTTTGGACCGGTAGCACGTGAACTTCGTGCTACGAATATGAAAATCATCTCTCTTGCACCTGAAGTGCTTTAATCATCTTAAATCAATTAGGTAATGGCTAAGTTACATATTAAAAAGGGTGATATCGTTTACGTTAATGCGGGTGCTAACAAGGGCAAAACAGGACGTGTCCTTTCTGTTCTTGTTGATGAGCAACGTGCTATTGTAGAAGGTATCAATATGGTATCCAAGAGTACCAAACCCAATGCAAAGAATCCTCAGGGAGGTATAGTGAAAAAGGAAGCTCCTGTGCACATCTCTAATCTTAACCCTGTTGAAAACGGAATCCCCGTTCGCGTAGGGCGAATCAAGAAAGACGGTAAACTGGTGCGTGTTTCCAAAAAAACTGGTAAAGAAATTTGAAAATGAATACAGCAAGCTTAAAACAAGATTATCAGGAACGTATCGTTCCTGCGCTAATGAAAGAGTTTGGATACTCGTCTGTAATGCAGTGCCCTAAACTTGAGAAAATTGTCCTCAATCAAGGCTTGGGTGAGGCTGTCGCTGATAAGAAAATTATTGATGTGGCGCTTCAAGAAATGACTACTATTGCAGGTCAGAAGGCTGTTGCTACACTTTCGAAGAAAGATATCTCAAACTTCAAAGTGCGTAAAAAAATGCCTATTGGTGTTCGTGTTACGCTTCGTGGTGAGAGAATGTACGAGTTTTTGGAACGTTTGGTTCGTGTCGCTCTTCCTCGTATTCGTGACTTTAAGGGAATCGAAAACAAATTGGATGGACATGGTAACTATACCTTGGGTATCCAAGAACAAATTATCTTCCCTGAAATCAATATTGATAATATCACCAAGTTGCTGGGTATGAATATCACCTTTGTTACTTCTGCTCAGACGGATGAAGAAGGTTTTGCCTTGCTTCGCGAATTTGGTTTACCATTCAAAAAATAAGACAACATGGCAAAAGAATCAATGATTGCTCGCGATGTAAAGCGTGCCAAATTGGTGGCAAAATATGCTGCTAAGCGTGCCCAGTTGCTTAAGGACGGTGATTACGAAGGATTGCAGGCTTTGCCTAAAAATGCTTCTCCTGTGCGTCTGCACAACCGTTGTAAGATAACAGGACGTCCCAAAGGATATATGCGTCAGTTTGGTTTGTCACGTATTCAGTTCCGTGAGATGGCTTCTAAGGGACTCATCCCTGGTGTCAAGAAAGCAAGTTGGTAACACACTGATAACGTTAGTTGCATTGAGGCAACAACATAATAAATTATAATTATTAAATATTGTCCCGATAGGCGGGATTAATTTACAATTATGACTGATCCTATAGCAGATTATTTGACTCGGTTGCGTAATGCCATTAAGGCAGGACATCGTGTTGTCGAAGTCCCCGCATCGAATCTGAAAAAAGAGATCACAAGGATATTGTTTGAAAAAGGCTATATCCTGAGCTACAAATTTGTAGAAGATGGTCCGCAAGGCACAATTAAAATTGCCTTGAAGTACGATCCAATTAACAAAGTTAATGCGATCAAAAAGTTAGAAAGAGTATCAACTCCGGGTTTGCGTCAGTATGTCGGATATCGTGAGATGCCGCGTGTACTGAATGGCTTGGGTATTGCTATTCTGTCTACATCTAAAGGTGTTATGACCAACAAGGAGGCTCTCGGGCAAAAACTTGGCGGTGAAGTTATTTGTTACATTTATTAATGTAGGAGGATATAGTATGTCAAGAATAGGAAAATTGCCAATCAACATCCCCGCAGGTGTAACGGTTGCCGTCAATAATAATGTAGTTACGGTAAAAGGTCCTAAAGGTGAACTTACCCAGACAATCGATCCGCTGATTTCTGTTAATGTAGAAGATTCTATCTGCCACGTAACACGTCCTAACGATGAAAAGGAAGCACGTTCTAAACACGGATTGTATCGTGCCTTGATTCATAATATGGTAGTGGGTGTGTCCGAAGGCTATAAGAAAACAATGGAATTGGTAGGTGTCGGCTACCGTGTCGAAAACCAAGGGCAACTTTTGCAGTTTGCTTTGGGTTATACACACCCTATCTATTTGTTATTGCCTAAAGAAATAAAGGTGGAAACCAAATCGGAACGTAACCAAAATCCTCTAGTAATATTGGAATCTGCAGACAAGCAGTTGCTCGGACAGGTATGTGCTAAAATACGTTCCTTCCGCAAACCTGAACCGTATAAAGGTAAAGGTGTTAAGTTCCAAGGTGAAGTCCTTCGTCGTAAGGCTGGTAAATCGGCTGGTAAGTAATATTTAAAGGTAACGACTATGAATCAGAAAATAAATAGAAGACTGAAAATTAAAGCACATATCCGTACTATTATTTCAGGTACTGCTGAACGTCCGCGTCTGACCGTATTCCGTAGCAATAGCCAGATTTACGCACAAGTTATTGATGATACAAAAGGTATCACACTTGCTTCGGCCTCTTCACTCGGAATTAAGGATAAAATAACAAAGACAGAGAAAGCCGCTCAGGTTGGTAAACTTATTGCAGAAGCTGCACAAAAGGCAGGAGTGCAAGGAGTCGTTTTCGATCGTAACGGATATCTCTATCATGGTAGAGTAAAACAATTGGCAGACGCTGCACGCGAGGCTGGTCTTAAATTTTAAGCAATTATGGTATCGAATATGAATAGAGTAAAAACAACGGGTGATCTTGAACTTACAGATCGCTTGGTAGCTGTCAACCGTGTAACAAAAGTTACAAAGGGTGGACGAACATTCACTTTTGCAGCCATTGTTGTTGTTGGTAACGGAGATGGCATCGTTGGTTGGGGACTTGGTAAAGCAGGCGAAGTAACGGTTGCTATTGCTAAAGGTACTGAAGCCGCTAAGAAGAATTTGATAAAGGTGCCTGTTTACAAAGGAACCATTCCTCACGAGCAGAGTGCAAAATTCGGAGGCGCACAAGTATACTTGCAACCGGCTTCTCATGGTACTGGTGTTAAAGCTGGTGGTGCTATGCGTGCCGTTTTGGAGAGTGTGGGCGTTACAGACGTGTTGGCCAAAGCCAAAGGATCTTCTAATCCTCACAACTTGGTTAAGGCAACAATTTTGGCTCTCTCTGAAATGAGAGACGCTAATATGGTGGCACAAAACCGTGGTGTATCTCTTTCTACAGTGTTTAACGGATAAAATGTTCTCTCTTATGGCAACAATCAAAATACAGCAAGTTCGCAGCATTATACGCTGCCCTAAAGTTCAAAAGGCCACAATGGAGGCTCTCGGACTGCATAAAATGAATGCCGTGGTTGAACACGAAGCCACACCTGCTATCTTAGGCATGGTGGCAAAAGTGAAACACTTGGTTAAAGTAATAGATTAATGAATGCTTGAGAAACGGGATAATGTCCGCAATGTAATTGTTGGACATTTCCCTGTTCTTCTCAAATAAATATTTTGCATTATGGAATTAAACAATTTAACGCCTGCCGCTGGTTCTGTTAAATCCTGCAAACGTATCGGTCGTGGTGCCGGTTCTGGTTTAGGGGGAACTTCTACGCGCGGTCACAAGGGTGCGAAGTCTCGTTCTGGTTATTCGAAGAAGATCGGTTTCGAAGGTGGTCAGATGCCTATACAGCGTCGCTTGCCGAAATTCGGATTCAAGAATTTCAACCGCGTGGAATATAAGGCTATTAACCTCTCTACCCTGCAGACATTGGCAGATAGTCAGAAACTGGAAAAAATCGGTTTGACCGAATTACTCAATGCTGGTTTTATTAACAAGACGATGCTTGTTAAAATCTTGGGAAATGGTACGCTCTCAACTAAATTGACTGTTGAAGCACATGCTTTCTCAAAAACGGCTGAAGAGGCTATTGTTGCTGCTGGTGGTACCGTTGTAAAACTGTAATAGAATGAAGAATTTCATAGAAACAATCAGGAATATCTGGAAGATTGAAGATCTCCGAAATCGTTTGCTCACAACGTTTTTGTTTGTGTTGATTTATCGTTTCGGTTCGTTTATCATCCTTCCGGGAATTGATCCTAATGCCTTGGAGGCTTTGCAGGCACAAACTCGCGGAGGGTTGATGGCACTGCTTGATATGTTTTCAGGAGGTGCTTTCTCTAACGCGTCCATTTTCGCATTAGGTATCATGCCATACATCTCTGCGTCCATTATTCTTCAATTGCTGACAATGGTTGTTCCTTACTTCCAAAAGATGCAACGTGAGGGCGAGAGCGGACGAAACAGAATGAATCAAATAACACGTTATTTAACTATTGCCATCCTTCTTCTGCAAGGACCTTCTTATTTGTTTAACTTATCTGTACAGATGAATGGTGCGCTTGCAATTGGTCTTAATTGGTTTACGATTTCATCTGTTATTATTCTGTGCGCAGGCTCTATGTTTGTCATGTGGTTAGGTGAACGTATTACTGATAAAGGAATCGGTAATGGTATTTCTTTCATTATTCTGATTGGTATTATAGCACGTTTACCGGGGGCTTTGATTCAAGAGTTCTCATCACGTTTGGGAGATGCAGGTGGTGGACTGATTGTCTTCTTGGCTGAAATCGTATTATTGCTCTTTGTTTTTGCCGTTGCTATTCTTTTGGTGCAAGGTACTCGTAAGATACCTGTACAATATGCAAAACGTATTGTAGGCAACAAACAATATGGTGGTGTACGTCAGTTTATTCCTCTTAAGGTAAATGCTGCAAATGTGATGCCTATCATCTTTGCACAAGCCATCATGTTTATTCCTATCACTATTGTAGGTTTTTCTGGCTCTGAGACTGCAGGACGTTTCGTTCGCACATTCATGGATAATACTTCATTTTGGTATAACTTTGTATTCGCATTACTGATTATCCTCTTTACTTATTTCTATACTGCTATTATTATCAATCCTACGCAGATGGCTGAGGATTTGAAACGTAATAATGGCTTTATTCCTGGAGTAAAGCCGGGTAAAAAGACTGCAGAATATATTGATACCATCATGTCTCGTATTACATTGCCGGGATCTATCTTCCTCGCAATAGTAGCAATTCTGCCGGCTTTTGCCAATATATGTGGCGTGAGTCAAGGCTTTGCTCAATTCTTCGGGGGAACCTCATTATTGATTATGGTGGGTGTTATTCTTGATACTTTGCAACAAATCGAAAGTCATCTGCTTATGCGTCATTACGATGGATTCTTTGAATCAGGAATGCGTGTAAAAGGACGTTCGGGGGCAATGGCATATTAATGTGTGGAAAAATGATTTTCCTAAAGACTGATGAAGAAATAGAACTGCTGCGCGAAAGTAATCTACTCTTGGGCAAAACTTTGGCTGAATTGGCCAAGGTTATTGCTCCTGGAGTAACTACTAAAACGCTGGATAAAATAGCATACGAGTTTATCTGCGACAACGGAGGCGTTCCGGGATGTCTGAATTATGAAGGTTTTCCTGCAACGTTATGCACATCGGTTAATGAACAAGTTGTACATGGTATTCCGTCAGATAAGGTCGTTCTCAAGGAAGGGGATATTGTGTCGGTTGATACAACTGTACTAAAGAATGGTTTTTATAGCGATTCTGCCTATACATTCCCGGTAGGAGACATATCTCCTGAGGTTATGGGGTTGTTGAAAACTACAAAGGCCTCTCTATACCAAGGTATCCAGCAAGCGGTGACTGGTCATCGTTTGGGAGATATCGGAGCTGCTGTACAGACGTATTGTGAACAACGAGGATATTCTGTTGTGCGAGAATTTGTCGGACATGGTATCGGACGTGAAATGCACGAACAACCGGAAGTTCCTAATTATGGACGTAGAGGAAATGGTATCGTACTTAAAAAGGGTATGGTATTGGCTATTGAACCTATGATTTGTTTAGGGCGACGTAACCTGATTTTTGAGCACGATGGGTGGACTACTCGCACTGCCGACCGAAAGCCTGCAGCACATTACGAGTTGTCAGTGGCTGTCGGAAATGGACAGGCAGATATCCTATCTACGTTTGATTTTATTCAAGAGGTCTTGAAGGAACGATTTATTTAAAACAGACTTATATGGCAAAACAAACCGCAATCGAACAAGATGGCATTATCACGGAAGCATTGTCAAATGCAATGTTCCGTGTCGAATTGGAAAATGGACATGTCATCACAGCACATATCTCAGGTAAAATGCGAATGCACTATATCAAAATTCTGCCGGGAGATAAGGTGAAAGTAGAAATGTCCCCTTACGATTTGTCTAAAGGAAGAATCTCATTTCGTTATAAATAAACTCGGTGAAAGTTGACGAATAACATTTGTGTATCCTAATCAACTTAAAACCCAACTAAACAAATAACTCTCATGAAAGTTAGAGCATCTGTTAAGAAGCGCAATGAAGACTGCAAAATTGTTCGCAGAAAAGGGCGCTTGTATGTAATTAACAAAAAAAATCCTAAGTTCAAACAACGTCAAGGATAATTGATTGAACTTTTAGTAATTTAAAACTATCCTTAAGTAAATAATTATGGCTATAAGAATTGTCGGTGTAGATTTGCCCCAAAATAAGATTGGGGAAGTCGGTTTGACTTACATCTACGGAATAGGTCGTAGTAGTGCAAAGAAAATTTTGGCAGAGGCAGGCATTGACCCAAGCATCAAGGTCCAGGATTGGACAGACGACCAAGCAGCTAAAATCCGTGAAGTGATAGGTGCCAACTACAAAGTAGAAGGAGACCTTCGATCGGAAACTCAGTTAAACATCAAACGTTTGATGGATATTGGTTGTTACCGTGGTGTACGTCATCGTCTAGGACTACCGGTTCGTGGACAGAGTACGAAGAACAACGCTCGTACCCGTAAAGGTAAAAAGAAAACTGTTGCTAACAAGAAGAAAGCAACGAAATAACAACCAATAGGTATTCTCATTAATATTTCTCATAAAAGGAATAGAGAATCCGATTCTAATTCATTAAACGATTATGGCAAAGAAAACAGTTGCAACCAAGAAGCGCGTTGTAAAAGTTGAAGGCGTTGGACAACTCCACGTACAATCGTCTTTCAACAATGTTATCGTAACGCTTGCTAATGGAGACGGTCAGGTTATCTCATGGTCTTCTGCTGGCAAAATGGGCTTCCGTGGTTCTAAGAAAAATACTCCCTATGCTGCACAGATGGCAGCTCAAGATTGTGCTAAGGTCGCATTCGACCTCGGTCTGCGTAAAGTGAAGGCGTATGTAAAAGGACCGGGTAATGGACGTGAATCCGCTATTCGTGCTTGCGTTGCTGCAGGTATCGATGTAACGGAAATCGTAGACGTTACTCCGCTGCCGCATAATGGTTGTCGTCCTCCTAAACGTCGTCGCGTATAATAACCCAAGTTATTGTCATCTAATGCTTTCTCTTACGGCAACAACCGTAAGAGAAAGATATGGACGACAACATCTTAATAATACTACTAAATAAAATTAGAAATTATGGCAAGATATATCGGACCAAAATCTCGTATAGCACGTCGATTCGGTGAGCCCATCTTCGGACCTGATAAGGTTCTTAATAAACGCAATTATGCGCCCGGACAGCATGGTGTTAATCGTCGTAAGAAAAACTCTGAGTACGGTACTCAGCTCAATGAGAAACAAAAGGCTAAATATACCTATGGTGTGTTGGAACGTCAGTTCCGTATTCTCTTCGAACAAGCACAACGTAGCAAGGGTATTACAGGTGAAATCCTGTTGCAGTTGTTAGAGTCGCGTCTGGATAACATAGTTTACCGCTTGGGTATCGCTCCTACACGTGCTGCTGCACGTCAATTGGTTAGCCATTGCCACATCATTGTTGATGGGAAAGTAGTTAACATTCCTTCTTATTCCGTAAAACCGGGACAAGTTGTGGCTGTGCGCGAAAAGAGCAAGTCGCTTGAGGTGATTGCCAATTCTTTGACGGGATTCAATCATGCAAAATATGCTTGGTTGGATTGGAACGAGGCTGACAAGGCTGGTAAGTATCTCAGCATTCCTCCTCGTGAAGAAATTCCCGAAAACATCAAAGAACAGCTCATCGTTGAATTGTACTCTAAATAATCAATAATTCATGGCAATATTAGATTTTCAAAAACCTGAAAAGGTGGTAATGTTGGAGTCGTCTGCGACGAAAGGAGTTTTCGAATTTCGTCCGCTCGAACCCGGTTATGGCATCACCATCGGTAATGCGCTGCGCAGAATCCTTATATCTTCATTAGAGGGATACGCTATTTGTTCTATCCGTATTAGTGGTGTAGAACATGAATTCGCAACCATTCCTGGTGTTATTGATGATGTAACCAACATTATCCTCAACCTTAAGCAGGTTCGTTTCCGCCGCAACAGCGAAACCGAGGAAGATTCTGAGGTATTCTCTGTACATGTCTCCGGAATAACGGTACTGACTGCAGGAGCGTTCAATAACGCTTTGCAGCATTTTGAAGTACTCAATCCTGATCTGGTAATTTGCCGGATGGATGAGTCGGCTGCTTTCGACTTGGAGATTCGTATCAACAAGGGACGCGGCTATGTGCCTGCAGACGAAAACCGTAATCCGGAAGACCCCATTGGGGTTATTGCTACCGACTCCATCTATACTCCAATCCGAAATGTCAAATACGCTATTGACCAATATCGTGTTGAACAGCGTACTGACTACGAGAAACTGACATTGGAAATACTAACAGATGGCTCTATCTCACCTAAGGATGCTTTGAAAGAGGCAGCGAAAATCCTTATCTTCCACTTTATGCTCTTCTCTGATGAGAAAATTATCATCGAAGAACAAGAAAAGGGAGGAAATGCAACGCTTGACGAGGAAATACTCAAGATGCGCCAACTCCTTAACTCACGTTTGGTAGACATGGATTTAAGTGTACGTGCGCTCAATTGCTTGAAAGCGGCTGAAGTGGATACTTTAGGGCAACTCGTAACCTACCATCGTTCCGATTTGCTCAAGTTCCGTAATTTTGGCAAAAAATCGCTCACAGAGTTGGATGAGTTGCTCGAAAGAAACAATCTTGCCTTTGGCATGGATATCGCTAAGTATATGAACTGATAAAGATTAAACAACAATGAGACACAATAAGAAATTCAATCATCTTGGCAGAAAAGCAGCTCACCGTGGTGCTATGCTTAGCAATATGGCTTGCTCGCTTATCATGCACAAGCGCATCAGCACTACCACTGCCAAGGCAAAGGCTCTTCGTATGTATGTAGAGCCTATCCTCACTCGTGCGAAAGAGGATACTACAGCTAACCGTCGTCTTGTGTTCGCAGAACTCAAGCAGAAAGAGGTGGTAACTGAACTTTTCCGTAATGTAGCAACCAAAATTGCTGATCGTCCGGGAGGATATACACGTATCCTGCGTACGGGTTTTCGTTTAGGTGATGCTGCCGAAATGTGCATTATTGAGTTAGTTGACTACAACGAAAACATGCTCAAGGATGCTAAAAAGGCAACAAAGAAAACCACACGTCGTGCAGGCAAGAAGGCTACTGCTAAAGCAGAAGACAATATTTCCGAAACAACTACTGCCGAATAAGCAACTATAGTTTGAATCAAAAAGAAAGCACCTCTGTACATCGCAGAGGTGCTTTCTTTTTAGGATGTTAATATGCTATGCTGTGCAGATAGGTTATCTCTAACACATAGCATTCGTTGTTTGGTGATTATTCGGTGATTTCTTATATGTCAAGCTGACCATACCCACTTATTCCTTTTCCCTTTCCTTTTCCCTTTCCCTTTTTCTTCTTCCATATATAATAGGTTCAAATATACATAGAGTTTTTATTCTTCTCAATTTCTTTGTGATGGTATTTGGTTTTGAGAAACGTACCAGTAAGTGTATTTGTCCAAAAATAAACCAATAAGATTGTGTTTGTTTCTGCAAATAGGCGGATGTTGTAAACTTTTAGTGTATCAATGTAGAGTACATATTGTGTAGTTATTCACTTTCAAGGCGTGGTTTGTCAAAAGAAAGATTCACGATGTGTCTTTAGTGAGTAAACGACGAAAATCTACTTGGCCGTTTGTGATTTCTTTTGTACCTTTGCGCCAATAGAATACTAAACTTCGTTTTCTTGTATGGATATTATTTTGAGTATTATTGCACTCCTAATGTTATTGACGGCAATTGGGTCTTTGATCTTTTTGCGAAAGAGTTATCAAGTTAATTCTGTTTTGCAACAAAAAGTAACGGATTATAGTGTACAACTATCGGCAGCAGAGGCGGAACTCGCTTTATTGCGGACGGAAAATACACGGATTGTAGAGCAAGTGAATGCCTTACAAGCGGATAATGGCATGCTGCAGACATTACTCGGACGTACGGAAACAGAACTGTCTCTGGTACGGAAACATGCTGAGACAGAACAGACTCGCCTGCAACAACAACAACAAGCCGAGCAGATTGCACGAAAAGAAGAATCGGAGCGTCAGTTACAATTGTTGCGGGAACAGGTTACGAATATAACGCAGCAACTACTTAAACAACGTTCTGAAGAGTTTGCCGTAAATAACACTAAAAACATGACAGATGTCATAGAACCGCTCAATAAGACTATAGCCGAATTGAAAAACGCAGCAGAAGACGCAAAGAAAGAACAAATACGTTCTTCTGCTTCGTTTGAACAACAGATTCGCAATCTCATGGAAACTTCGCAGCGTATGTCACTTTCGGCTGATAGACTCTCCACTGCGCTTACATCCGATAGTCAGGTACAAGGGCATTGGGGGGAAACGGTTCTCAAATCAATTTTAGATGCTCAAGGATTGGTGGAAGGACTCAATTACGATTTGCAGGAAACTTTGCGCGATGCGCACGGTAATCCTCTGTGCAATGAGGATAGTGGCGAACGCATGCGTCCCGATGTCGTGGTACACATGGATCGTGAGCGCGATTTTATTATTGATGCAAAAGTATCGCTTACGGCTTTTATTGGCTATCAAAATGCACAAACCGATGAAGATAGAAAGACTTATCAAGAGGCACACCTAAAAAGCATGCGCAAGCATGTGGCTGAGTTGGCAAAGAAAGATTATTCTAAATATATTCAAGCACCACGTAAAAAGTTGGACTTTGTTATGATGTTTGTACCGCACGAGTCGGCTTTGCAATTGGCACTATATGCCGATGCCAGTCTTTGGCACGATGCAATGAGACAAGGTGTGTTTATTGTTGGTGAGCAGAATTTGTATGCGGCCTTGCGTGCTGTAGAGCTGACATGGACGCAGATTAGGCAGGCTGAAAACCATCAGCAAGTTTACGAATTGGCGAATGTGCTCAGCAGCCGAGTGGGAGATTTCTTAAAAAAATATCAAGACATGGGCGAACGTATTCGGAAACTGCAAGAGGTGTACGATGCTACCGAGAAGAAACTTACTACGGGGCAATCGGTATTGGGAGCGGCTCGCAAACTAATAAATTTGGGAGCAAAAGAAGACAAAAACCATCCTTTGCCTTATACAGATGTGCCGGAAGAATAAATCCCATAGTTGCTTATTACTTGTTTTGTTGTTGCTATGCGTAGGTCAGTGCTTTTTGTTATTGGCAAAAGGTATGTATTGTGAGGAACAGATTATGCCGTGCTCTCAAAATGTGCAGAAGCAGATGTTCCCTGCAGTTGATTCGTTGATGTTGGATGCTGTGCATTCGGAGTTGATTCCGGGTGGGGTAGTTTGCGTGGTGGCGGATACAGGTATCGTCCTCTTGCAGGCGTATGGCTATAGTTCTATATTCCCTGATACGCTAAAGATGACGACTAACACATTGTTCGACTTGGCATCTATGAGTAAGCCGATAGTTGCTATGACTATAGTACGTTTGGCAGCGCAGGGCGTTTTGAAATTGAATGAGAAAGTTGCAACTTATCTCCCGGAGTTCAAAGGAAACGCTACGCTTGTTCATCTGCTGACACACACATCTGGTTTGCCGGCTTATGTAAGTCCTGTGAAGTTGGAAAAACAATATGGTGTTGCCAATGAAGAAACGTTGTTTGAGTATATCTGTTGTTGTTCGCCTCAGTTCGAAGCGGGCGATGATTATGCCTACTCTTGTCTTAATTATATCACATTGCAAATGGTGGTGGAACGCGTAACGAGACGTACATTAGATGTGTTGGCGCAAGAACTGGTTTTTGCTCCGTTAGAGATGTCGCATACTACCTATTGCCCTTCTGCAGAATGGTACTCACAGGTGGCACCCACTGAACGACAGACCGATGGAACAGTGTTGTGTGGAGTGGTACACGACCCATTGGCGAGATTGTGTGGAGGCGTGTCGGGGAATGCGGGTATTTTCTCTACGGCTGAAGACTTGGCTATCTTGGCTATGTTCTTGCTGCATAATGCACAAACAGAGGAGGTACGTTGCCTGACTATAGTGCCCGATTCTCTTATGTTTTCTGCTCGTACATGCGGTTGGGCAAAGAAAAATCAGGATGTACGCTATATGGGCAACTTATCTTCTATGGAAACGTATGGACATACTGGATATACGGGAACTTCAATGTTGGTAGATCCGCAACTCGGTTTGGCAATTATATTGCTAACCAATCGTGTGCATCCTTGCGATAAGGGTAATCTTAATTCGCTTCGTGCAGATATAGCAGATGCTGTGCTGATGACTTTTGTTGGAAATGATGCTATAGTACTCCATAATAAGGAGTAGATATATCTCTGTTGTATGTGCTTGTTTCTTTGTTGATAAAGTATTCGTAGATTGTATTAGGGAGGTTTTTTGAACTAAATGTTTGGCGAAGCTCGTTTTTTATGTTACCTTTGTACACGAAAACGATGCACTCTCATTAACAGAATAGTATGCACATAGCAATAGCAGGAAATATAGGAGCAGGAAAAACTACGCTTACGCAAATGTTAGTGAAACACTATGGTTGGGAACCTCGCTATGAACCGGTACGAATCAATCCATATTTGGAAGACTATTATACAGATATACCTCGTTGGTCGTTTTGCTTGGAAACCTATTTTTTGAAGCAACGCTTTAAGGATGTGCTTGAGATTGCTAAATCAAATAAAACAATCATTCAAGATCGCTCTATATTTGAAGGTGTGTATGTCTTTGTGGCGAATAATTATGCTATGGGTAATTTGAGTGAACGTGATTATACTACTTATATGGAATTATTCCATCTGATGATGTCGCTTACACGTTATCCTGATCTGATGATTTATTTGCGCAAGAGTGTGCCGGCGTTGGTGGCACAGATTCAGAAGCGTGGGAGAGATTATGAACAAACTATGCAGTTGGATTATTTGCAAGGATTGAATGAACGATATGATGACTTTATTTTTAATAAATATAAGGGAAAGGTATTGGTGCTTGATTCCGATAACTTGGATTATGAACACAATCCGCAAGATTTTCGAAGAGTGATAGATAAAATTGATGCGCAGTTGTTCGGATTGTTTGCGGCTCAATAAACAATCGTACTGTGGTATGTAGTGGTGAAAAAACGATAACCCGTTCCTGAAATACTCATGGCATATAGAGGATTAAGGAATATGTAATATAAATAAGAATATGCATATAGCAATTGCCGGAAATATAGGTAGTGGTAAAACTACTTTGACAAAGATGCTTGCCAAGCATTATGGGTGGACTCCGCGTTTCGAATCTGTGGAATTTAACCCTTATTTGGAAGACTTTTATGCGGACATGTCCCGTTGGTCATTTAATTTGCAAATCTATTTCTTGAATAAACGTTTTCAGGATGTAGTGGATATTTCCAAAAGTACGAAAACCATTATTCAAGACCGCACCATTTATGAGGATGCGCGCATCTTTGCTCCTAATTTGCATGAACAGGGCAATATGTCAGATCGTGATTTCGCTAACTATTGTGATCTTTTCGATTTAATGATGTCTTTGGTGAAAATGCCCGATCTGCTCATCTATTTGCGATCGTCTATACCTAATTTGGTGGCACAGATTCAGAAGCGTGGGCGCGAATACGAAAGTTCTATGCGTATTGACTATCTGAAGGGGTTGAATGAAAAATATGAAAATTGGATTGCCGATTATAAAGGAAATTTGTTGATAGTGGATGCCGATACTGTTAAGTTTGAAAATAATCCGCAAGATTTTCAGATCATCACCAATAAAATTGATGCCGAATTATACGGTTTGTTCCCATTCGGTACTGCGCAATAAGTGTTATCGGAAAATTATGTTTTTAAAATGTATGGATGATAAGGCATTTCTTGGAATATATTGCAGTAGAAAGGCGTTATTCGCCGCTAACTGTACAGGCTTACGAACACGATTTGATTTTGTTCTGTGAATTCCTGGGGATAAAGCCGGATGCTTTAGATCCTAATAAGGTGATGGAAGACGATATCCGTACTTGGTTGGTGGAATTGATGGATGCAGGAATGGGAGCGCGAACCGTACGCCGCAAGTTGTCTTCATTGCGCTCTTTTTGGAAGTATTGTCGCCGTATGGATGCTACAAATAAGAATGTGACTCAACGAATCATTGCACCTAAAATAGGAAAAACGTTGCCTGTATTCTATAAAGAAAGTGAACTGTGCAGACTGCGGGAGGGGGAACATTTCGCAGATGATTTTCTATCTGTTCGTGATAATCTTATTATAGAAATGCTTTACGAAACGGGGATGAGGCGTGCCGAAATGTTGGCTTTGGACGATAAAGATGTGGATTTTGGTGCAAAACAAGTGCGAGTGTTTGGAAAACGTCGAAAAGAACGTGTTATTCCTTTGGGTGAGCCTTTGTTGGAACAGATTTTGTTGTATATGGATTGGAGGGAAAGAAAAGTGGGGAAGAGCCGCGAGGGGGATGCCTTGTTGGTGAAACCGTCTGGAGCACGTATAACGGCAGCGGTAATATATAGGGTAGTGCATGAGCGAATGGGCGAGGTGAGTACGCTTAAGAAACAATCTCCCCATGTGTTGCGGCATACGTTTGCAACAGTTATGCTTAATAATGGAGCAGATATTAATACGATAAAGACGTTGATGGGACATGCAAGCCTTGCTGCTACGCAAATATATACGCATACAACGTTTGAACAGGTTAAGAAGGTTTACGAGAAAGCCCACCCGCGTAGTAATGCTACTAAAACACAAGAAGGTGGTGTGGATGTAACCACCGTCGAGTAAAAACTAATATTAATCGTTTAACAAAGGAGGTCATTATGAAACTCATCATTCAAGCTGTAAATTTTGATATTGCAGATAAACTTACGCAGTATATCGAGAAAAAGACTAAAAAATACGAACGGGTGTTGAAGGAAAATGTAGATGTGGAGTTTCGGTTAACCGTTGTTAAGCCTGAAAGCACTTTGAATAAGGAAACACAGTTGCGTGTTTTAGGAGTAGGGCAGGAGGTGTTCGCTCGCAAAGTTTGTGATACTTTTGAACAGGGGGTGGACGAAACTTTAACTGCTATGGAGCGTCAAATGGAGCGATTAAAGGAAAAAAATGTAGGTTGATACAACTTTTTTTGCGAAACATTTGGTCAATTAAAAAAAATGCCGTACTTTTGCACCGCTTTTCCGATGAGCGGTGCTTGGTACGGAAAGTAAACGCAACAAGTCGGCTCTTACCAAAGGGTTTGCGTATTGCAGAGAATGATGCCTCTTTAGCTCAGTTGGCCAGAGCACGTGATTTGTAATCTCGGGGTCGTTGGTTCGAATCCGACAAGAGGCTCGAAAGAAAAAAAACAATCGGTAGCGCAAATGTGTGCTGAAAGAGAAAGATTGTGAAGAGGGTAGTTTCCAGAGTGGCCAAATGGGGCAGACTGTAAATCTGCTGCGTCATCGCTTCGGTGGTTCGAATCCATCACTACCCACTCCCCATAGCGGGAATGAGGAATTCTTGCGTAGGTCGAAAAACGACTTAGACAGGGATTCTTTTATTATAAAAGATGTGTGGGAAGTTAATTATGCGGAAATAGCTCAGTCGATAGAGCACTAGCCTTCCAAGCTGGGGGTCGCGGGTTTGAGTCCCGTTTTCCGCTCAAAGAAGAATAAGTCCGAATGAAGTTGCTCGGAAATCTGCTGTGGCGGATGCAATGGAACCGGTGTTGCTATTGTAGCTCAGTGGTAGAGCGCATCCTTGGTAAGGATGAGGTCGCGGGTTCAACTCCCGCCAACAGCTCTAAAGATAATATTAACTAACAATCAAGTAATTTATTGAATTATGGCAAAAGAGAAATTTGACCGTTCGAAACCGCACGTAAACATCGGTACTATCGGTCACGTAGACCACGGTAAGACTACTTTGACTGCAGCGATTACTACTGTGTTGGCAAAGAAAGGTCTTTCTGAGTTGCGTTCTTTCGACTCTATCGATAACGCTCCTGAAGAAAAAGAACGTGGTATTACTATTAATACGGCTCACGTAGAGTATCAAACTGCTACTCGTCACTATGCGCACGTTGACTGCCCGGGTCACGCTGACTATGTTAAGAACATGGTTACTGGTGCTGCTCAGATGGATGGTGCAATTATAGTTGTTGCTGCTACCGATGGTCCTATGCCTCAAACTCGTGAGCATATCTTGCTTGCTCGTCAGGTGAATGTTCCTCGCCTTGTTGTGTTTATGAATAAGTGCGACATGGTAGACGATGCTGAAATGCTTGATTTGGTTGAGATGGAAATGCGTGAGTTGCTCTCGTTCTATGATTTTGATGGTGATAATACTCCTATTATTCGTGGTTCTGCTCTTGGTGCATTGAATGGTGTTGCTGAGTGGGAGGATAAGGTTATGGAGTTGATGGATGCTGTTGATAATTGGATTCAATTGCCTCCTCGTGCAGTAGATAAACCTTTCTTGATGCCTGTAGAAGATGTGTTCTCTATTACTGGTCGTGGTACTGTGGCTACTGGTCGTATCGAAACAGGTGTCGTTAAAGTGGGTGATGAAGTTCAACTTCTCGGTTTAGGTGAAGATAAAAAATCTGTTGTTACCGGTGTGGAAATGTTCCGTAAGTTGCTCGATCAGGGTGAGGCTGGTGATAATGTAGGTTTGTTGCTCCGTGGTATTGATAAGAACGAAGTTCGTCGTGGTATGGTTATTACGCACCCGGGTGTTGTGAAGACTTATAGCGAATTTAAGGCTTCTGTTTATATCTTGAAGAAAGAAGAAGGTGGTCGTCATACTCCGTTCCATAATCATTATCGTCCTCAGTTCTATATTCGTACAATGGACGTTACAGGTGAAATTACTCTTCCTGAAGGAACAGAAATGGTAATGCCTGGCGATAACCTCGAAATTCAGGTTAAGTTGATTTATCCGGTTGCTTGCTCAGAGGGTCTTCGTTTCGCTATCCGTGAAGGTGGTCGTACGGTAGGTTCTGGCCAGATTACCAAGTTGATTGACTAATCACTTTTAATCAATAATCAATATAGGTCGGCTTGGCTGACCTATATTTTACGGAAGTAGCTCAGTTGGTAGAGCACTGGTCTCCAAAACCAGGTGTCGGGAGTTCGAGCCTCTCCTTCCGTGCAAATAAAATGACAGTTGGAAATGACTTCGGTTAACACGCTGGCGTGCTATCTGGGGTCTTTTTCGGCGGATAAAATAAAGTAAATTCTACGTGATATGAAGATAATAGACAACATTAAGGCGTCTTACACGGAGTTAGTCCATAAAGTAAGTTGGCCAACACGAACGGAGTTGACTAATAGCGCAGTGCTGGTATTGATTGCTTCCCTTATATTGGCGTTGCTGGTATGGCTTGTGGATTTCTCTTTTGAGTCCCTCATGAAGTTTATTTATGGTCTCTTTTAATGTAGGCGGGCATGGCAGATAATGAGTACAAATGGTATGTCTTAAAGGCTATCAGCGGTAAGGAGGCAAAAGTCAAAGAGTATATTGAGGCTGCTTGCAAAACTACCGAACTTGGGCAATATGTATCCCAAGTGCTTATTCCTACAGAAAAGGTTGTTCAACTACGTGGAGGAAAGCGTGTGATTAAAGAACGCACTTTCTTGCCGGGATACGTTTTGGTTGAGGCGAACTTGGTAGATGAATGCTATCCGCGTTTGCGTAATGTGCCTAACGTATTGGGATTTTTGAGTGACGGAAAATCAGTGCTTCCTACACCTGTTCGCCAATCTGAGGTGAATAGAATTTTGGGAAATATTGATGAACAAGCAGATAATACTGTACTTGAGATTCCTTTCATGGTTGGAGAAACTGTCAAAGTTACCGATGGACCGTTTAATGGGTTCAATGGTGAGGTTGATGAGATTATGAGTGATAAACGCAAACTGAAGGTGATTGTTACTGTCTTCGGACGTAAGACTCCGCTTGAGTTGGGCTTCAATCAGGTAGATAAAGAGTAGGAGACAATGTTACGGGTCGTATAACTACTCGATAGTTTTTAACTATTAACAAAGTAAATTGAATAATTATGGCTAAAGAAATTGCTGGACTTATTAAATTGCAGATTAAAGGTGGTGCGGCAAACCCATCACCCCCAGTAGGACCTGCATTGGGTTCTAAGGGTATCAATATTATGGAGTTTTGCAAACAATTCAATGCCAGAACCCAGGACAAAGCCGGTAAGGTATTGCCGGTTGTTATTACGTATTACACAGACAAGTCTTTCGATTTTGTAGTAAAGACCCCTCCTGTTGCCATTCAATTGTTGGAGGCTGCTAAGCTGAAGAGCGGTTCTGCTGAACCTAATCGTAAGAAAGTAGCATCTATTACTATGGAACAATGTCGTCAAATTGCTACTGATAAAATGGCAGACTTGAACTGCTTTGAAGTGGAAAGTGCAATTAAAATGGTTGCAGGTACCGCTCGTAGTATGGGTATAACCGTTAAATGATTAAACTTCAATTAGAGTATGAGTAAACTGACAAAAAATCAAAAGTTGGCTTTAGAAAAGATTGAAGAAGGTAAAGCCTATACATTGAGTGAAGCAGCCGTTTTGCTGAAAGAGATCACTACTACTAAGTTCGATGCATCTGTGGACGTTGATGTCCGTTTGGGAGTGGATCCACGTAAAGCAAACCAAATGGTTCGTGGCGTGGTGTCTTTGCCCCATGGTACTGGCAAACAGGTAAGAGTTCTTGCATTATGTACTCCTGACCAAGAAGCTGCTGCTAAAGAAGCAGGGGCTGACTATGTTGGTTTGGATGAATATATTGACAAAATCAAAGGTGGTTGGACGGATGTTGATGTTATTATCACCATGCCGCAAATCATGGGTAAAATCGGTGCCCTAGGACGTATTCTCGGTCCGCGTGGTTTGATGCCTAACCCCAAAAGTGGTACTGTTACAATGGATGTAGCAAAGGCTGTTGCTGAGGTTAAGCAGGGTAAAATTGATTTTAAAGTTGATAAGTTCGGTATTGTACATACATCAATATGCAAAGTATCTTTCCCCGCTGATAAGATAGCTGAAAACGCACAGGAATTTATCCAAACGCTTATTAAGCTGAAACCTGCGGCTTCTAAAGGTACTTATATTAAGAGCATTTATCTTTCGAGTACAATGAGTAAAGGTCTTAAAATTGACCCAAAATCAGTTGAATGATAAAACCCAGAGTAGATTATGAAAAAGGAAGATAAAACCGCGATTATTGAACAACTGAAAGGTCAATTGAGTGAATATGCTCATTTCTATCTGACAGATATTGAAGGTTTGAATGCAGAGAAAACAAGCGAACTGCGTCGGGCATGTTTCAATAAGCAGATTAAACTTGTTGTTGTAAAGAATACATTGTTGCACAAGGCTTTGGAAGGAACAAATGTTGATGAACAGTTGTTCTCTTGCCTGAAAGGTAACACTGCTTTAATGCTTTGCAATACAGGTAATGCACCTGCAAAGTTGATTAAGGAGTTTCTTGATAAGGATAAGAAAAATAAAGATGCTAAACCTGCATTGAAGGCAGCATTCGTAGAGGATGTTACATATGTAGGATCTGAGCAGTTGGATTTCCTTACCACTATCAAGAGCAAAAACGAACTTATTGCAGATTTGGTGGCTTTGCTCCAATCTCCTGCAAAGAATGTTGTATCCGCACTCCAGTCGGGAGGAAATACAATTCATGGTGTTCTCAAAACGCTTGGCGAGAGAATAGCATAAGGAACTTAAAAGCGCGTGATGCCGCTTAGTATCACATAGTAAATTATAAAAATAACATTCTAAAATTATACGACAATGGCAGATTTGAAAGCTTTTGCTGAACAATTGGTTAACCTCACCGTAAAGGAAGTAAATGAGTTGGCCCAGATTTTAAAAGACGAATACGGAATTGAACCTGCAGCTGCAGCTGTTGCTGTTGCTGCTGGTCCTGCAGCTGGTGGTGCTACTGCCGCAGAAGAAGAAAAAACATCTTTTGATGTAGTTTTGAAATCTGCAGGTGCGGCTAAACTTGCTATCGTTAAGTTGGTTAAAGAGCAAACAGGTCTCGGCTTGAAAGAAGCTAAAGATCTTGTAGACGGTGCTCCTTCTGTAATCAAAGAAGGACTTGCTAAGGCTGACGCTGAAGCACTTAAGAAAGTGCTCGAAGAAGGTGGTGCAGAGGTAGAACTGAAGTAATATCCGCACATCGCATGATAGGTTTAGAGCCTTGTTATCAAAGGCTCTAAACCTTTTTCTCTCACTAATACAGAAGTGTGAAAATTTTATAAAAAACAATATGTAATAATGGTTTGCGACTAAAAGGGCTTAAAGAAAAGTAGGTTGTTCGTAGAATACTGCAAGGAATTGTTTTTTTTCTGTTACTACATTGCTTCTTGGCGCAAATTCATAAACCATAGACTATTCATGGCTTCAACAAAACAAACTCAGAGAGTTAGCTTTTCTTCTATTCAGAAGCAAATGCCTTATCCTGACTTTCTGGAAATACAATTAAAGTCTTTCCATGATTTCTTTCAGATGGATACTGCTCCGGAGCAAAGACGTCAAGAGGGACTTTATAAGGTTTTTTCTGAGAATTTTCCTATTTCGGATACCAGAAACAACTTTATTCTTGAATTCTTGGACTATTATGTAGATCCTCCGCGTTATTCGATTGATGAATGTTTGCAACGAGGATTGACTTATTGTGTTCCTTTGAAGGCCAAACTCAAATTGTATTGTACAGATCCTGATCATGAGGATTTTGATACGCAAATACAAGATGTCTTCTTGGGAACTATTCCATATATGACCCCTAAGGGAACATTTGTAATTAATGGTGCGGAACGTGTTATTGTAAGTCAATTACACCGTTCTCCTGGTGTTTTCTTAGGTCAAAGTAAGCACTCTAATGGTACGAAATTGTATTCTGCTCGTATCATTCCTTTCCGTGGTTCTTGGATTGAATTTGCAACGGATATCAATAACGTAATGTATGCCTATATCGATCGTAAGAAGAAATTGCCTGTAACGACATTGTTGCGTGCAATTGGTTTCGAAAGCGATAAAGATATACTGGAGTGTTTCCATCTCGCAGAAGAAATAAAGGTTAGTAAATCTGCGCTCAATAAAGTATTAGGACGTCGTTTGGCTGCACGTGTATTGAAGGCATGGACTGAAGATTTCGTGGATGAAGATACAGGAGAAGTAGTAACCATCGAACGTAATGAGGTTGTTATTGAACGTGAAACCGAATTGACAAAAGAAAATATACAAGATATTTTGGAGTCGGGTGCAAAGTCTGTATTGTTGCATAGAGAAGACGCTACGCAGAACGACTGTAGTATCATCTTTAATACGCTGCAGAAAGACCCTACCAATTCGGAAAAAGAGGCGGTTCTTTATATCTATCGTCAGTTGCGTAATGCAGAACCTGCTGATGATAATACGGCCCGTGAAGTTATCAACGGTTTGTTCTTTTCAGAGAAACGCTACGATTTGGGTGAAGTCGGACGTTATCGTATCAATAGAAAACTTAAGTTGGATATTGATATGGATACCCGAGTGCTTACCAAAGAAGATATTATAGAGATTATTAAATATCTGATATTGCTTATCAACTCAAGTGCTGAAGTTGATGATATTGACCACTTGAGCAATCGTCGTGTTCGTACTGTTGGTGAGCAATTGTATAATCAGTTTGGTGTAGGATTGGCACGTATGTCACGTACTATTCGTGAACGTATGAATGTACGCGATAATGAGGTGTTTACTCCGACCGATTTGATCAATGCTAAAAGCATTTCCAGCGTTATTAATAGTTATTTCGGAACGAATGCGTTGTCGCAATTTATGGACCAACAAAACCCATTGGCGGAGATTACGCACAAGCGTCGTATGTCGGCATTAGGTCCTGGCGGTCTGAGTCGCGATCGAGCTGGTTTCGAAGTACGTGACGTTCACTATACGCACTATGGTCGTTTGTGTCCTATTGAAACACCTGAAGGTCCTAACATCGGTTTGATTTCTTCGTTGTGTATCTATGCGAAGATAAATGATTTAGGTTTTATCGAAACTCCTTATCGTAAAGTAGATAATGCTGTTGTCGACTTGTCGGAAAATGGTATTGTATACATGACGGCGGAAGATGAGGAGCAGAGTTATGTGGCACAAGGTAATGCTCCTGTCGATGAAAAAGGTCATTTTGTCAATAATAGAGTTAAGGCGCGTTACGAAGCCGATTTCCCTGTCGTAGAACCGGAACAAGTTGACTTGATGGATGTCGCTCCAAGTCAGATTGCATCTATTGCTGCGGCTTTGATTCCTTTCCTTGAGCATGATGACGCCAACCGTGCTTTGATGGGATCGAACATGATGCGTCAGGCCGTTCCTTTGTTGCGTTCTGAAGCACCAATTGTGGGAACTGGTATTGAGGGACAATTGATTCGCGATTCGCGTACACAAGTAACAGCAGAAGGTGCCGGTGAAGTAGTGTATGTTGATGCAGAACGTATTCGTGTTCGCTACGACCGTACGGAAGACGAAGAGTTCGTAAGTTTTGAGTCGGCAGTAAAAGAGTATGTGTTGCCAAAGTTCCAAAAGACGAACCAAAATACAACTATAGACTTGCGTCCGCTTGTCCGTAAAGGCGATAGAGTTGTAGAAGGACAGATTTTAACGGAAGGTTTCTCTACGGAAAACGGAGAGTTGGCGTTAGGTAAAAACCTGAAGGTCGCTTATATTCCTTGGAAAGGATACAACTATGAGGATGCTATTGTCTTGTCTGAACGTATTGTACGTGAGGATATGTTTACGTCTGTTCATGTTGTAGAGCAATTGTTGGAAGTACGTGAAACTAAACGTGGTCTGGAAGAGTTCACGGCTGATATTCCTAATGTGAGCGAAGATGCTACTCGTAACTTGGATGAGAATGGTATCGTACGCGTTGGTGCCTCTATTGTGCCTGGCGATCTGATTATCGGTAAAATTACTCCTAAAGGCGAGAGTGATCCCAGTCCTGAAGAAAAATTGTTGAAAGCCATCTTTGGTGACAAGGCTGGTGATGTGAAAGATGCTTCGCTCAAAGCATCACCTTCGCTTACAGGTGTTGTTATTGGGAAACGTCTTTATCAAAAAGCCATTAAAGACCGCAAAGAAAAACAAGAGGATAAACTTAAATTGGCAGAGATGCAGGCGCAGTTTGAGGCGCAAATTGCAGATTTGAAGAACCAATTGGTAGAGAAACTCTTGGTGCTTACTGACGGTAAATTGTCCGCAGGCGTCAAAGACTTGATGGGTACGGATGTGATCTCCAAAAATAGCAAGTTTACGCGTGAACGTTTGGAACAAATCGATTACAATTCTGTAATGCTTGCTAAATGGACACCCGATAACGATAAAAATGAATTGATCCGCACTTGTATTCTTAACTATTTGCGTAAATATAAAGAATACGATGCTCAGTTGAAACGTCGTAATTTCGACCTGACTATTGGTGATGAATTACCCAATGGTATTATGCAGATGGCAAAAGTATATATTGCCAAGAAGCGTAAGATTCGTGTGGGTGACAAGATGGCGGGTCGACATGGTAATAAGGGTATTGTCAGCAAGATTGTTCGTGTAGAAGATATGCCGTTCTTGGCTGATGGTACACCGGTAGATATTGTACTGAACCCGTTGGGTGTGCCTTCTCGTATGAACCTTGGACAGATTTTTGAGGCTGTGCTTGGTTGGGCAGGTAAGGAGTTGGGAGTGAAATTTGCTACTCCTATCTTCGATGGTTGTACCATGGACAACTTGAACGAATGGACGGATAAGGCAGGATTGCCGCGTGCTGGTAAAACCTATTTGTACGATGGTGGTACAGGTGAAATGTTCGACCAACCGGCAACCGTAGGTGTTACCTATTTCTTGAAATTGGGTCACATGGTTGACGATAAGATGCACGCACGTTCGATTGGTCCTTATAGTTTGATTACGCAACAGCCGCTTGGTGGTAAAGCACAATTCGGTGGTCAGCGTTTCGGTGAGATGGAGGTATGGGCACTTGAAGCACACGGTGCTGCACATATTCTGCAAGAGATACTTACTGTTAAATCCGATGACGTCAACGGACGTGCTCGTACTTATGAGGCTATCGTCAAAGGTGAGGCAATGCCTACACCGGGATTGCCGGAATCCTTGAATGTGTTGCTGCACGAATTGCAAGGTTTGGCACTGAGCATCAATATGGAATAAAGATTCGTTAATTCGTAAATAACTTAAAAATGGCTTTTAAACAAGATAATAAGAAGACTGGTTTTAACAAGATTACCATTGGTCTTGCCTCTCCGGAGGAAATTCTTCGTCTCTCGAGCGGTGAAGTGTTAAAACCTGAAACTATCAACTATCGTACCTACAAACCTGAACGTGATGGTTTGTTCTGCGAACGTATCTTTGGTCCTACGCGTGATTATGAGTGCCATTGCGGAAAATACAAGCGCATCCGTTATAAAGGTATTGTTTGTGATCGTTGTGGTGTTGAAGTGACGGAAAAAAAGGTTCGTCGCGAACGAATGGGACATATCCAGTTGGTAGTACCGGTGGCTCATATTTGGTATTTCCGTTCGTTGCCCAATAAAATGGGCTATTTGCTCGGATTACCTACCAAGAAATTGGATGCTGTTATTTATTACGAAAAGTATATTGTTATCCAAAGTGGTGTGTTGGCAGGTGAACAATTTGGCGAAGACCAAACGGTAGAAGACAACATCTTGCTTTCTGAGGATGAATACCTCGATTTGTTGGATCGTCTTCCGCAGGGCAATCAGCAGTTGGAAGATACCGACCCGCAAAAGTTCATCGCTAAGATGGGTGCTGAAGCAGTTTACGATATGCTCACCCGTTTGGATTTGGATTCTTTGTCGTATGAATTGCGCGATAAGGCAAGTAAAGACTCCTCTCAACAGCGTAAGACAGAAGCGTTGAAACGTTTGCAGGTCGTTGAAGCATTCCGTGCATCGCGCCATCGCAATCGTCCGGAGTGGATGATTCTAAAGATAATCCCTGTTACTCCTCCCGAGTTGCGCCCGTTGGTTCCGTTAGATGGTGGACGTTTTGCTACGTCAGATTTGAATGACTTGTATCGTCGTGTCATCATTCGTAACAACCGACTGAAACGTCTGATCGAAATCAAGGCACCTGAGGTGATTTTGCGTAATGAAAAACGTATGTTGCAAGAGGCGGTCGATTCTTTGTTAGACAACTCTCGTAAGTCTACGGCTATTAAGAGCGATGCTAATCGTCCTCTCAAATCGTTGTCCGATTCGTTGAAAGGTAAGCAAGGTCGTTTCCGTCAAAACTTGTTAGGTAAGCGTGTTGATTATTCTGCTCGTTCGGTTATCGTTGTCGGTCCTGAATTGAAAATGCACGAGTGCGGTCTTCCTAAAGACATGGCAGCAGAATTGTACAAACCGTTTATCATTCGCAAACTTATCGAACGCGGAATTGTCAAAACGGTCAAGTCCGCTAAGAAGATTATTGATAGAAAAGACCCCGTTATTTGGGATATATTGGAGCATGTAATGGAAGGACATCCGGTGCTTCTTAACCGTGCCCCGACATTGCACCGTTTAGGTATTTTGGCTTTCCAACCGCGTATGATTGAGGGTAAGGCTATACAGTTGCACCCATTGGCATGTACAGGTTTTAATGCCGACTTCGATGGTGACCAAATGGCTGTTCACTTGCCTTTGTCGAATGAGGCTGTTTTGGAAGCACAGTTGCTCATGTTAGGTTCGCACAATATCCTCAATCCTGCTAATGGAGCACCTATTACCGTACCTTCTCAGGATATGGTCTTGGGTCTGTATTATATCACTAAAGAACGTGCGGGTGCCAAAGGTGAGGGGCTTATTTTCTATTCTCCAGAAGAAGCGGAAATCGCCCTGAATGAGAAACGTGTTGATATGCACGCCAAAATTACGGTACGTACACAGGATATGGTCGACGGAAAAGAAACTACACGTCTTATCAATACCACTGTAGGGCGTATTCTGGTTAACCATTTCGTACCAAAAGAGGTCGGATATGTTAATGAGGTCTTGAAGAAGAATACATTGCGTGATATTATCGGTAATGTAATTAAGACTTGTGGTGTTGCACGTACGGCGCAGTTCTTGGATGATATTAAAAATTTAGGATACCAAATGGCGTTCAAGGGTGGTTTGTCGTTCAACCTGAACGATATTATCATTCCTGAAGAAAAACTCAAATTGGTTGCCGAAGGTAATGCTGAGATTGAAGAAATTACGGGTAACTATAATATGGGTCTAATCACCAATAACGAACGTTATAACCAAGTTATTGATACATGGACGCATGTCGACAATGCGCTCACGCAAGTATTGATGAAAGAGATGGCTTCTGCCGATCAAGGTTTCAATGCCGTCTTCATGATGATGGACTCCGGAGCCCGTGGTTCTAAAGCGCAGATTAAGCAGTTGTCTGGTATGCGTGGTCTGATGGCTAAACCGCAAAAAGCAGGTGCCGAAGGTGGTCAAACTATTGAGAATCCTATTCTTTCTAACTTTAAGGAAGGGTTGTCCGTGTTGGAGTATTTTATCTCAACCCACGGTGCTCGTAAAGGTTTGGCAGATACCGCATTGAAGACAGCCGATGCTGGTTATCTTACACGTCGTTTGGTCGATGTGAGCCACGATGTTATTATCACGGAGGAAGACTGTGGAACATTGCGTGGTCTGACGGCTACTGAAATCAAGAAGAACGAGAATGTGGTAGCATCGTTGTACGAACGTATCTTGGGTCGCGTCAGTGTACACGATATTTATCATCCTATCACTGGCGAACGCTTGGTGGCTGCAGGTGAAGAGATTCGTGAAGATGCGGCTGAGAAAATCCAAAATTCACCTATTGAGTCTGTCGAAATTCGTTCAGTACTTACCTGCGAGTCTAAGCATGGTGTTTGTGCTAAATGTTATGGACGTAACCTTGCTACTGGTCGTTTGGTTGAGAAAGGTGAGGCCGTTGGTGTTATTGCAGCACAATCTATCGGTGAGCCAGGTACTCAGTTGACATTGCGTACTTTCCACGTGGGTGGTGTTGCTGGTAACGTTGCTACCGAAAGCAGTTATACGCTTAAATACGATGGTATTGTCGAGTTAGACGAACTGCGTACGGTAGAGGCTATAGAAGACGGTAAACCGCAAGTCATTGTCGTTTCTCGTCAAACGGAATTGCGTTTGCGTGATGAACAAACAGGAGTTGTACTTACTACGTTCAATATTCCTTACGCTGCGAAACTGTTTGTTGAGAATGGACAGAAGTATCCGAAAGGTACGGAGGTCTGCGAATGGGATCCTTTCAACGCCACTATTGTAATCGAAAATGAGGGTAAAGTTCGCTATGAGGATGTTATTGAGAACGTTACTGCAAAGACGGAAACCGATGAGGCTACGGGCTTGCGTGAAACAATTATCATTGACTCCAAAGATAAAACCAAAATTCCTGCTGCTCATATCGTAGATAAGAAAGGTAATGTATTGCGTACTTATAACTTGCCTATCAATGCTCACCTTGTTCCTAAAGATGGAGAAACAGTTAAGATTGGTAGTTTGTTGATTAAGATTCCGCGTACTGTTGGTAAAGCGGGCGATATCACGGGTGGTCTGCCACGTGTCACCGAGTTGTTCGAAGCGCGTAACTCCTCTAATCCGGCTATCGTTAGTGAAATCGATGGTGAGGTTTCGTTCGGCAAGATTAAACGTGGTAACCGTGAACTTACCGTTACATCACGTTTGGGCGAAGAAAAGAAATATCTTATCCCATTGTCGAAACAGATTCTGGTACAAGAAAACGACTTTGTGCGTGCCGGAACACCATTGTCCGATGGTGCTGTAACGCCCGATGATATTTTGGCTATCAAAGGTCCTACTGCCGTACAAGATTATATCGTTAACGAAGTACAAGACGTATATCGTCTGCAAGGTGTGAAAATCAACGATAAGCATTTCGAAATTATTGTGCGTCAGATGATGCGTAAGGTCGAAATTCTTGATCCGGGTGATACACGTTTCCTCGAGAAACAGATTGTTGACAAACACGACTTTATGGATGAAAACGATCGTATCTGGGGTAAAAAAGTGGTAGTCGATGCTGGTGATAGTGAAAACTTAAAGCCGGGTCAGATTGTCGCTCCTCGTAAGTTGCACGATGAAAACTCAAGTTTGAAACGTCGTGATAAGAAACCGGTTATTACGCGTGATGCGATGCCTGCTACATCGTCACAGATTCTGCAAGGTATTACGCGTGCTGCATTGGGAACCAAGTCGTTCATGTCGGCGGCTTCCTTCCAAGAAACCAACAAGGTTCTCAACGATGCGGCTATCAATGGCAAGGTTGACTATCTGGAAGGTATGAAGGAGAACGTAATCTGCGGTCACCTGATTCCTGCCGGTACAGGTCTGCGTGAATTCAAACAATTGGTAGTTCATAGCAAAGAAGACTATCAACGTCTGCAGGCTTTGCATGCCGACGAAGAGTTGGAAACAACTGAAAATTGAGATTGTTAGAATATCTCTTATAAAAAGAAAGACGTCCTGCCGATAGACAGGGCGTCTTTTTTTTAGTCAAGTTATGGTCTTCATACTCATACCTTCTTGCTATATCGTTGTTAACCTATAGATTGCCATGAATGGGTAGATGTTTTTTTGTGTGTATGGAAAACTTGTATTACTTTTGTAGCGAATAAAACATTTGTCCTTATGAAAAAGTTTATCCCTTTCTTTGTACTCATCATAGTGTCTGCTATGGGATGTACTAAAAAAAATGCTATTGAAACCGAACAATTTACGGTGTATGAGGTCACTTATCTGACCGATGAGAAGACCGATAGTTTGCTCGTTAGTTTTGAAATTGAATTTCCTACTGCTTTGGCAGACGATTCTGTGTTGTCGGTTGTTCAGCAGAGTCTGTTGGATAAGTTGTTTGGTGCTCGTTACGTGGGAATGTCAGTAGAGGAGTCCATGCATGCTTTCATAGCGATGTATCAGACTGAGTATATCAATAACAATAAGGTTCTGAAAGAACAGTTGTCGGAAGAATATGCAGAGGAGGAAGGTCTCTTGCCGTTTTTCTGTGAAGAAGACCATTTGGCGGCACGGGTTATATCGCTTACGGGGAATGTGTTTTCCTATGGAATAGAGCAGTATGTGTATATGGGAGGTGCTCACGGAGTAAGCAATCGGTTTTTCTATAATTACGATCTTACAACTGGAGCATTGTTGGCAGAAACCGATTTATTTATAGAGAATTATCGTTCCCATCTCATACAATTGTTGCGCGATAATCTAATCGCACAGAACGATGAGTTTGAGTCTGAATCTGATTTGTCAGAGTCCGACTATGAGTTAGAAAAAATTGTTCCGAATAATAATTTCTATATTACCGATGAAGGTATAACATGGGTGTTCAATCCTTACGATATAGCACCTTATGCCTATGGTGAAACGGAAATCACTGTTCCTGTTGCACAAATACGCGCATTGTTATTACCCGATGTGGAATTGTGGAAATAATTTTTGTGCAATAAATCACTTTGTGTCCGATAATAAAACAACCTCTTTCCACAAACAGAAAGAGGTTGTTTTTTTGTATTGATTTTGTTTCTTAAAAGAGGAAATCGTTGTCGTTGTCCAAAGGGGTGGAAAAATCTTCTTGCACAGGCTCCGTGGTCGGGGTCTGATGGTTTTGCTGACGATACTCCTGCGGACGATAGAGGATTTGTACGTTTTCTGCAACTATTTCTGTTTTGCTGCGGCGAATACCTTCTTTTTCCCACGTGCGTGTTTGCAGACGACCTTCTATATATACCTTCATTCCTTTGCGAAGGCTTTTTTCTGCCCATTCTGCCATATTGCGCCAAAGTACAATATTGTGCCACTCTGTTCGGTCGGGCACTTGTGTGCCGTTTTGCATGGTGTAACCTCGTTCGGAGGTCGCCAAATTAAAATTGGCAATAGCCACTCCTCTGTCTAAATAGCGTACTTCGGGGTCTTGACCTACGTTACCAATTAAAATTACTTTGTTTACTGATGACATGGTTATTCTTGATTTTAAGTGTAGTTATATGTGATATGTCATTTATGCTGCAAAGGTACGAAAATAATTTGCATATCCCAAAAGAAAGTTGTATTTTTGCGCCTTAAAGTAGCGAGTATAGGCATTTGTTTCTCGCTTACTCCACACGATGAGAATTTAATGTGTAACATTATAAAATAACGGCGCTTGCGCCTTTAATTCTAAGATTATATTTTCCATGAAACGAACTGCTGTTTTTACGTTGCTGCTACTTGCGATGGTTTGCAGTATGCAGGCAAAGGCTCCTAAGAAAACAAAAGAAGCGAACACTGCCGACTATCGGGTAAATTGCATTGCTTTCTATAACTTGGAGAACTTGTTTGATACCATTAACGACCCCACTATCAACGATGAAGAGTTTCTTCCCGAAGGTGGTATGCATTGGACAAGTTACAAATATGTCAACAAGGTGAAGAATATGGCTTACGCTCTCTCGCAATTAGGGTTGGATGTCGATCCGCGTGGAGCAGCAGTGATAGGTGTCAGTGAAATTGAAAACAGAGGAGTTTTGGAAGATGTCTTGGCAGAACCTGTTTGGGGCAATCGCAATATGGGTATTGTGCATTATGACAGTCCCGACCGACGCGGTGTGGATGTCGGCTTGTTGTATGATGCCGATTTATTTACTGTGGTGCATACGGCTTCGCATCGCCTTAACTACGAACCCAATCCCAATTTTCGTACGCGCGATCAATTGGTGGTGTCGGGCTATTTGAATGAAATGGGAGAGAAAATACATATCATTGTCAATCACTGGCCAAGTCGTTATGGTGGAGAGGTTTCTTCTCGTCCATTGCGTGCTGCCGCAGCCGAATTGACAAAGCATATCGCCGATTCCATTTATGCACGCGAACCTCGGGCTAAAATTATCATTATGGGCGACTTGAACGATGATCCTTATAACATCCCTTGTTGCGAAGTTTTGGGGGCAAAACGTACACGTGAAGAAGTTGCAGAACAAGGATTCTTCAATACCATGTGGCAGATGTTGGATCGGGGTATCGGCTCTTTGGCATATGGTGGTAGTTGGAATCTCTTCGATCAGATTATTATCTCCGAACCTTTGCTCAATGCCGACCGTTCTAAAGAGTTATCCTATTGGAAAGCGCAAGTATTCAACAAAGATTTTCTTACCATACAAGAGGGAAAAGATAAAGGTACTCCCAAACGAACTCACAAGAGTGGGGTGTGGTTGAATGGCTATTCCGACCACTACCCGACAATGATTTATCTGATTAAACAACGCTGATTGTGTTGTGCGGAGAGGAGGTTACGACAAAATAATTATGATTAACGTACAGCAAATGTCCGATAACGGAGCAGCCGAAGAATCTGGCTCTTCGTTGATTATGCCCGAGTATGGGCGCAATGTGCAGCACATGGTAGAGCATGCACTCACTATCGAGAATAAAGAAGAGCGGACACGATGTGTGAATGCCATTATGCAGACTATGGGCAATTTGTTCCCCTATCTGCGCAACGAAGAGTCAAGACACAAAATGTATGACCACTTGGCAATAATGTCCGATTTCCGTTTGGATATAGATTCGCCCTATAGCAAGCCTGAAAGGGAGAATATGAAATATCGCCCGGAAACGTTGCCTTATAATACGCAACATCCTATACGTTTTCGGCACTATGGGCGTGTATTGGAGGCAATGATAGCAGAAGCCATGCTTGAACAAGACGAGAACTGCCGTCAACAACTCATTTTGCGTATTGCATCCCGTATGCGTCAAAACTATCTCGTCTGGAATAAAGACCATGTCGATGCTGAACATATAAAGGAGGATATACAACTCCTATCGGGGGGGATACTTTCTTGTGATTTCGAAGAGTTTACAACACTCTTTAGTCGTCCTATATATGTATCATCTGTCCAACGGCAAAACACTTCGTATTATAGCAACAATACGAACAATGCTAAATGGAAGAAAATGAAAAAACGTTGAGAGCTTATTCTCGTATTTATTTGTTTAATCAATAATAACTTTCCTTATGAAAACCAATCGATTAATAACAAGACTGATGTTGTTCACCGTCTTGCTGACAGGATGTAAAGAACACCAAACGCCCGAAACCGATACTACCGACCTTTGGCCGGCAATGTCGGGCAATAAGTTCGGCTATATCAACCGTAAAGGGGCTTTCGCTATACAGCCTTATTACGATGAGGTATCTTCTTTCTCGTGTGGCTATGCTATGGTCGAGATGAACGATAGAGATTTGTTTATCAATAAAAAAGGCGATATTCAGTCTACACCGTCGTTCGACGATGCCGAAGATTTTTATTATAACTATGCTGTGGTCGAAATCGACAATGGCTTGGGTATGTTCGATAAGAAATTCCGCTATGCCATACAGCCGGTGCATACGGGGTTGGGGAATATGACGGCCGACGGATTGGTTGCTGCACAAATCTCAGGAGGAAAGTGGGGATTTGTTGATGCTTCCGGACGTGTTAAAATTCAACCTGTCTACGATCAAGTGGGCGGTTTCCTCGATGGATTGGCATGCGTTGCACTCAATTCCAAATGGGGAGCAATCGACAAACGAGGACAGTATGTCATCAGTGCGGTATACGATCTACTCTCTTCTGTGGGTGAAAATCGTATTCTCTTCAAAGAGAATGGAAAATATGGCTTGTTGGATACCAAAGGAAATGTTAAGGTACAACCTGTCTATACAATGATTGGCCATTTCTACGATAATGGACTGGCACCGGTATCCGATGGTACAGGCATAGGATATATCAATACCAAAGGCGACCTCGTTATACCGATGTCTTACAAATCGGCAATGTATTTTAGCGAAGGCTATGCCTTTGTAGTTTCCGGTGATAAATGGATGCTGATTGATACCAAGGGTAATATCTGCCTCACACTCGCACCAAATGAAAAGCCTCAAATCATCTTGCACAATGGTTTGTTCTTGACGCTCACTGCTGATAATAACTCCTATACCTATCAGTATAAAGATGTAAAAGGAAACACCATCTATGCTTGGACACTCAATGGCTCTTCCATGAAAGTGCGCTCTTGCATCTCCGATACCGATTTGTCGAATCCTAAAGAGCAAACTTTATGTACGATGCCTACGAAGAACTATCGTTTGCAACGTATGGCAGAATAGTAGATTCATTTTATTGGAGATAATCTATAGGGCGAGGGCTGCGATGTCCTCGCTTTTTATGCTTGATAACAAAAACATCCCACGCATTCGTACGGAATGTGTGGGATGTTTTTGTTATACCTGTTTCGGTAGTTATTCTTCGTCTTTCTGACTTTCGCTGTATTCTTTCAGCAGTTTGTCTTGTACATCGGTCGGTACAAGTTGGTAACTGTTGAATTTCATGGCAAAACTGGCGCGACCCCCTGTTAACGAAGATAGAGTGGTCGAGTACGATGACAATTCTTTCAATGGCACTTGTGCTGTCAGATGCTCGAAGCCTTTCTCCGAATGCATTCCCATAATCATGCCGCGGCGTCCTTGCAGGTCGCTCATTACGTCGCCCATTTTGTCGGAAGGTACGAAGATATCAACATCGTAAACGGGTTCCAAAATCTTCGGACCGGCGTTGCGGAAGGCTTCGGCAAAAGCGTTCCTACCTGCCAATCGGAACGAAATCTCGTTGCTGTCAACAGGGTGCATCTTGCCGTCGTAAACAATCACGCGTACATCGCGGGCATACGAACCGGTTAGTGGTCCTTGTTCTATACGGTCCATAATACCTTTTAGTATGGCAGGGATAAAACGAGCGTCAATCGCACCGCCAACGATGGAGTTGATAAGCACCAATTTACCGCCCCATTCCAGAGGTATTTCTTGAGTGTCGCGTACGGAAATGCGGTATTCTTGTCCTCCGAATTTGTATACCTCTTTCACAGGAATACCTTCTTCGTAAGGTTCTACTATCAAGTGAACTTCTCCGAACTGCCCCGAACCACCCGATTGTTTCTTATGACGATAGTCGGCACGGGCCGATTTTGTAATGGTCTCACGATATGGAATCTTGGGCTCTTCGTAAACGATAGGCATTTTGTCATTGTTCTCTAAACGCCATTTTAGTGTGCGTAGGTGGAATTCTCCTTGTCCGTGTACTATCGTTTGTCGTAGTTCTTTCGATTGTTCAATAATCCAAGTGGGGTCTTCTTCGTGCATGCGAGTCAGCAAGGCGGAAAGTTTCTCCGCATCGCTTTCGGTAGCGGGACGTATGGCACGGCGATATTTGGGTTCGGGATATTTGATGCTGCCGAAATGGTTATCGCAATCCTTGGCGTTCAATGTATTGCCGGTGCGTGAATCTTTCAGTTTTACGGTGGCGGCAATGTCGCCCGCTTGCAATTCGTCAATGGGAGTACGCATCGAGCCGGCTATTGTGTAGAGTTGCGAGATACGCTCTTTTGAGCCACGGTCTATGTTGATAAGGTCATCCGAACCATGAAGTGTACCCGACATCACTTTGAAATAGTTCACTTCTCCGATGTGAGGTTCTACGGAGGTCTTGAAGATAAATAGCGAAGTTGGGGCTTTCGGGTCGCAAGCAATGCTCTTGCCGTCTAAGGTTATTGGCTGTGGGGCATCCGATACCGATGGTGCTATCGTACCTACAAACTCCATGAACTTTCTGACACCCATGTCTTTTTGTGCACTGGCACACAATACGGGAAACATACTGCGTTCAGCAAATACTTTACGCAGACCGATCACTGTTTCTTCTTCGCTGAGCGAATCACTCTCGAAGAATTTTTCCATCAGTGTTTCATCGGCTTCGGCTGCCATCTCAAAGAGAGCAGCACGCAGTTCCTCCACTTTTGCTTCTTCCGAAGCGGGAATCGGAAGAAGTTCGGGTTCTCCGCCTTCGGGCTTCCACTGATACATCTTCATGGCAAGCACGTCTATAACGGCGTTGAAGCCTGTGCCTACAGTCATGGGGTATTGTATAATAACCACTTTGTTGCCGAACGACTCGCGGAGTTGCTCTACTGTCTGTTCGTAGTTGGCGTTTTCATGGTCAAGTTTGTTAATGAGGAATGCTACGGGTTTCTTATATTTCTCGGTGTAGCGGAAATGGTTTTGCGTACCTACTTCCACTCCTTCGTTAGCGGCGAGTACAACTACGGCGGTGTCGGTTACGTTCAGTGAGGTAACGGTACCACCGATAAAGTCGTCAGAACCCGGGCAGTCTATTATGTTTAGTTTCTTGCTCGCAAATTCGATGTTGCATACGGTAGAGAAAACCGAGTAGCCGTATTCTTTTTCTACGGGAAAATAGTCGCTCACGGTGTTCTGAGCGTCAATACTTCCTCTGCGTTTAATCACACCACTCTCATAGAGCATCGCCTCAATAAGAGTGGTTTTACCGGAGCCGGAACTACCCATCAGTGAGATATTCTTAATCTCGTTTGCTTGATACGTTTTCATAAGTATAGTTCATTTAAAGTTAATAATAAGGTTTATCTGCTTTTTATAAGGTGTGTTTTCCGCTTCCCGTTCTTTTTGTAACGGGCTTGCAAGTTACACTTTTTTTTTGTAACATCCAATACCCGAAAATATGTTGTACAACATATTTTCCGACCCTTTTTTATGAACAATCGCCCACGATAGTGCGGAAGAAAAAATACCTGTATACATTTCATAATTGGGCAATCGGCACAATTACAACGTAATAGCAATTTAGTAAGAAAATACCTACTTTTTGTCAATATTTCTACATCGGTGCTCGTTTTATGCAATAATTTTGCACTCTGAAAAATTGTGCCTTTAGTGGAAAAGGCAAATAAACTCCGTGGTGCGTTGTTTGTGTGCGTAATAGGTGGTGTTTGCTTGCTTTTTGTTCCTTACTTTTGCACCATAATAATACTAAAAAACACACTAAATACCATGAAACAAATCTCCTCTTTTGCCTCAAGGGTCTTCTGCTTGACGTCTTTTTGTTCAAGTTTTAATCGATTATCCTTATTGGCAGTATTTCTTGCTTGTCATTCTTATTTGTTTTCTCTTACTGTAACTTATATTCCTTCTGCGAATGATGTAAGCATCCTGAATACAAAAAATGGCGTTATACAAGTGGGTGATGGCTTAAACGTATTTAATCTTTATTCTGTAGCGGCAGCCACAAATACTACTAACTTTAAGTTGGCATATAAAAATGATGCGTTTACTTTTACAGATAATAATTTTCAAAAATCTGGAGTGGCAATCTTTATACCTAATTCGTCAAACAAGGTAATAGATATCCGTTTTTATTGCTATACAACTAAGAATCGTAAAATTTATTATGGAAGTGGGGCTACTTGCCCTACTGGTGGTACTGTGTCTGCTGAAGCATTAGCGACATCGGCTACGGCGTATAGTTTTTTCGATACATACCAAAATGGTTATTACTATTGTTGCGGAGGAAAAAGTGGAGGTAGTGGAGATTCTTATATAACGAAAATTGAGGTTGATTTTGCCAAGATAGCACAAACTTTTACCGTCTCTTTCGATGCCAATGGTCATGGTGCTGCTCCCGCAGCCATAACCGATATAGAGAGTGGTAGCACCATCACAATGCCTGCCGACCCCGCTGCCAATGGCTTTCTCTTTGAAGGTTGGTACACCTCTGCCGATTGTACTACGCCATGGAACTTTACAACCGATGTTGTCACAAGCGATATCACTCTTTATGCCAAATGGACGGAAATACAAGCATCCGCATACTGCATCAGTATCTATAATTCTGATGCCGAACAAATATATTCATTTATCAAAGGTGAGGGTGATAACGAATATATTATTACCGATTTCACTGTCCCCGCTTTTTCTGCTGCGCCCAACTATTGGGTAGGCGAAAATGGCAATTGGAGCAGTACCTATTCTGCGAATGCTGATTTTGCCGATATGCCGCTTACTACAAACCCCTCTACACTGAAAGTGGGCAATGCTGCGGGCGCATTGGGAACATTGCATATTTGGGATGATAATAAGGCTTCCGGCAGCAACCTATGGATAAAGTTCACACCCAAAGGTTACGGACTCTGTTGGGGTGTGGGTACGTGGAATCCCGATAACTATCTGTCTTTCTCAACAACCGATGGTGTAACGTACACTACCAATTTGGTTACGCTTTCTGCTGAGCAACTCTCGTCTTGGCAGTACTATGTAGGCTACCAAACAGCCGATGGTTACGTTTATACTTCTGCTAATAGCGAAACAAATTACATGAAGGATATGGGCGTCTATGCTAACAACGCATGGTGGTCAGGCAATGCCGGACAATTCTTCGTTGCCGGTCAACGAGGAATCTTCCGTATGTGGGTGGACAATGCAGACACCAAGAATTGGCAATGCCACTTTGTTCCCTATTTTGGCTTGCAGTTCAAAGCCAACTATCCTGCCGATGCCGTAGAAACTGCTCCCGCAGATACTTATTCCGATTTCGTTTCAGTCGAAGAATCCAAAACAATCATCATTCCCGAAGCACCTGCTGCTCCTTCAGGATATATTTTCAAGGGATGGACAGTTGCCCAAGACGGCACAAGCGATTTGCTCACCCCTGGCGGAGAATACAATCTCAATCATCCCTCCGCTCCTACCATCCTCTATGCACAATGGGAAGAAATAGTAGAACCTGCATGCGTTACTTCAGTTTGGTATGCCTATAGCGGAGATGTTCCTACGGGGTACTCCAATTCTACACGTTTTACTTTTTCAGGTTCCGCTACAGGAACAAGTAATCAAAGTTGCACAATGACAATAGATGGAGTTACGTATTCTTCTACTAAAAGAGGAAGTTCTTACTCTGGTTCCTTTACTTTTGAAGTGGGGGAAAATAAGATGGCAACTTTGTATTTGTGTATTAAAAGAGGAGGAACCGATCGTGTTTTGTTCGCAACAAAACAGAACTCTGATGGCACAGAAGACACAATAAAACTTACACTATCAGAGAGTTCTTTCCATACGTATGAAATCGCAGAACTTACTTCTGGAGAATGGACGGTCAATTGCGGTAACTCTGGCAAAACAAGCGGTCAATCGTACCAAATAGCCATGTTGGGTCTGCATGAATGTCTTACTGCCGAAACTCCTACCATAATTACGCAACCTCAATCTGCTACTTATTGTGGTGCGCATCTTACAATGGAAACATTGGGGGTTGTTGCCTCAGTGATGGATGGAGGCTCTCTCTCTTATCAATGGTATAAAGACAATCACCCAATTGACAAAGCAACTGTTGCTACTTATCAACCTACTGAAGCAGGACACTATTATTGTATCGTTACGAATACAAAGAAAAATACCGAACCTGCTTTTGTGGCTACAGACATAGCAAATATCGTTCTTGCTACCGCTCCCGCCTCTGTCACCATCGTTGGGCTGCCCGCTGAGTGCAATATAGGCGATACCTATCCACTCACCGCCACAGCCGATGCCGACGGGGTCGAATATCAATGGTATCGCAACGACACTCCTATCGAGGGAGCAACCGAAAGTACATACACTTTCATCCCGCAACAAGCCGACCAACTGCAAACCGTTACCTTTACCTGCGCGGCTATAGGTTGTAACGGTCAAGTGGTTATGTCTGAGCCATATACAACTACTGTTTACTTGAATACCTGCTACTATATAACCGAGAATAAAACGCTTGCAAAAGACGATGGGTACGATTTTGGTGACTTCGTTCTCTATACCGATGGTAACAAAGATGGCAAGTATAATACCTCAACATCACAAATATGCACTCCTGCAAAATACCGATATTACACCACAGGCGTTACTATCTATCTGAAGAACTATTCCATAAGTGCATTGCGTCTGCAAGGGCAGCAAGGTTATCAATTGGATATCGCAAACGTCGAAATAGCTGATGCTCTCGACGGTGTCTATACCCCTCTGGCCGATTATACTCCTGTCAACTATACTACTCCGAATGAGTGTGGCGAATTAGGTATAGCCGATGTGCAAATACCCCAAGGCAAATATGTGCATATTACTTTCGAAGGTTCAGCAGGCGAATTCCGTATTAGCGGTCTTTGTGTCGAAGGACTCACCTGCCGTATGCCCGAACTGAGTTGGGAACACTCTGCCTACGAAGCACCATTCGGACAAGATTTCACTGCTCCGTTACTCAACAATCCTGCTGATCTGCCCATTACCTATGCCTCATCCGATACATCGGTAGCCACCATCGATGCCGATGGCAACCTTACAATGGTAGGTATGGGAGAAACAACTATATCGGCAATTTATGCGGGTGATGATGCAAGCAACACATGTCCCCTCACTGCCTCCTATACCCTTACTGTCTTGTGTGGCGACGAACGTCCGCTGATCAGTCCCTCCGAAGGAGTTGTCGATTGCCGTACTGTTATCCTCTCGCTTATGCATGCCGATGGCACCACGCCTGTTACTGCAGGAGCAGTACAATGGTATCGCAACGACCAACTTATCCCGGGTGCTACTGCCTATACCTATATCGCCGATGCCGAAGGACGCTATACGGCTACACTCACACTTCATTGCCAACAAACATCCGCTAATGTGGCAGAACTTACTAACTCTATACTGCCGCCTGCGGCAATCGCATTGGCTCCGTTCCGTACACACCAAATAGTTAATCGAACGGTGCGCCCCTATAACAAAGAAACACACTATCCTTTGTTCGCTATTTTGCCGCAAGGCAATGTCAATGGAGAGCAATATCGTTTCTCTATGGAAGTGCGCAATGGTATGGATAATGTAAAATATACAACTTCCGATTTTGTGCAACTGCCCTGGGTTCGAGAAGATAATATTGCTGATGACGGTACAATCCGATTGGGAGCCGACTATCCCGAGTTGAGCAATTGGATCGGACAACAAACCTCTTTCACTCCTGCTGTGGGCGATACCATTTGGCTTACAGTGCATCCTGCCAATGCATGCGGAGAGTTCGATAACAACGTAACGGCTGCAATACCTATCAAACTGACCGATCGCTATTCTATTGCCTATATCATTACGGGGCCGGTCAATGGAGGTTTCTACGATGTGAATACGGCAAACTTGGGCAATTTCTATAGTCAGTTCCGCGAGAAATACTACGAAATCACACCCGTTAATGCTTATGCTAACTACGATTATGCCAATTTCGAACCATACGATTTAGTCTTGCTCACCGACTATCCGAAGGTTACGGGTAGCAATTCTTACCCTGCATTGGTCGATGCCTTGGCTGATTTGGTCGATAAGAAACCTATGTTGTCTTTCAAGGCACATATGGCGGCTTCCGGACTCAACCAATGGAAAGGAAAAGGTTTCATAAAGAATGCTGTCGCCCCCTCAACGGCACAACTTAAAATGGATGTTTTGTGTTTTGCACATGCTATCTTCGGAGACGATAGTTTCGATGAGGGTACCGATCATGTGATTACTCTATTGACCAACACTACCGATAAAAAAGGTTTACAAGGATTCCCCGAACTTTCTACCGATGGTTTTGTCAATATCGCTACTATTTCCGATGGAACTGCCGAAGGGCGGTTGGTGGCTTGCTGCGAACGGCAGGTAAATGTTGAGGCGCGTTTGTTGGTGTTGTCGCTGTATAGTTTGTCTACGCAATATATCAGCGAAGAAGGTATGAAGGCGGTCGATAAAGCATTAGAGTATCTTCTGCAAACCGATCCCGTTATGGTGTCCGATTGCTCCCTCATCTTCGATAATGGTACTACAACAGGGCGTTCTGGCTCAGGCGACCACCTGTGGAGCAATCCTGCCAATTGGGTCAACAATACTTTGCCTTCTCGCTTGCAGAATGTACGTATTGAGGCAGATTGCCGTGTAAGTGGCGAAGATTTGCAAATAGTGTCGAATGTACTTGTCAACGAATACTGCCAACTCACTATAGCACCCGATGGTAAATTAGGTAGTATCGGTAAGTTCTCTGTCTATAAAGATGGCAACCATACACAACTGAGCGGTATTTCCGACCCGAAATACATTATCATAGAGTCCGACCAAACAGGTACGGGAGCATTGCTCCATACCCATACGTCACATCCCTTAGTGGCTACTGTGCAACTTTATTCACCCGCCTATATCGAGATGTCGGGCACGCAAAAGAAACCCTATTGGTCCTACGTGGCTATTCCCGTACAAACAGCACCCATACCGCAATTCTTCAACGGTGCTTACACCTATCAGTGGGACGAAACCAATTCCAAAGGGTGGCTGCGCTATGGCAATGGCATGACAATGACGGCGTTCAGCGGATGCGCTCTGTCACAGACGAATCCGCAAACATTTACGCTCATGGGTAATCTTGCAATTGCGGAAAACCATGAATTCAATCTCACAAAATCAGCGTGCGAAGGTATCAATATCATCGGCAATTCATGGACGGCACCTATACAAATTACGCTATTGGATGCAACCGATTTCGGTGAAGGATTGGAACAAACCGTCTATATCTATAATACGGGGCGTGACGCAACGCCGGGAGTCGGAGTAGCCGGAGACTATGGCGATAATACCCCCGGACAATGGAGGGCAATACCTATACAAACAGCAAAACTCGAAGGGTACGATGGTCCCAAAACTATTCCTGCAATGCAGGCTTTCGAAATCGACTTCTTGCCCGACGCTACGCAAACAACAGCCACACTTACTATCGACTATAACCGTGTCGTGCGCACAAGTTCTGGCACCGATTTCAATCGACCCTTGTACGCTCCGAAGCGAGCAACCGCAACCAACCAACCGCAACTCATGCGTATCAGCGTGGAGGATAGCAATACCAAAGCCAACCTCTATCTCTTGCAAGACGAACAATTCTCTTACGCTTTCGACAACGGATGGGATGGACGCTATGTCCCCGGTGACGGACGTTCTGCCGACTTGTGGGCATTCACCACTGCGGGCGATATGGCAGTATCGGCACAGCCGCAATTGTCGGGAACCAACTTGGGCTTTGCTCCGGGAAGAGAATCTGTCTATACATTCTCTTTTGCATGGTCAGGCGAAACACTCTATCTCAACGATATCTTGTTGCAACGCTCTACACGCATACAAACCGGTAATACCTATACTTTCACGGCTTTTGATAGCGAACCTGCCAATCGTTTCGTTATCTCAAGCGAACCCTATTCCCCGGTAGGTACATCCTTGGCGGATGTAGTACTGACGGATGCCGGCTTAATCCTGAGCAATCCTGCTGCCGAATCGCTTGGTGTTCGGGTGTATGACGCTGCTGGCAGACTCTGTGCGATGTATCAAACGGCAGATACCCGGGTGCAAATACAAATACCGGCTACGCAGGGTGTTTATATGATTGATGTGCGTGGCAACAATGGCGAACGTGTTTATAAAGTAGTACGTTAAGGAAAGGAGAGTGCTATTATGAAAAAGTCTGTTATTAATCGCATAAAGCAAATTTCTGTTCTGTTGGCTTTCTTTTGTGGGTTCGTATTGCCAACGACAGCACAATGCATTACAAACAATGCGTCAATTGATTTCTGTCCACAGTTATCTGTCTGCGCGGGTTTGTTGCAAGAAACAGGTCTTGCCTATAAGGCGAAACCGTTGGGGCAACGCACAATAGGTAGCCTTACAACCATCGGAGCAACTACGGCTGCATCTTCTTTAACGGGGTTCTCGGCAATCTCTGCTGCTCCTGCTCTCAACGAACAAGGAATAGCCGTACTGCCCTCCGAAGCCCCTAAAATGCGGGCACATGGATGGAATCCTACCGACCCGGGAGAAGACGATTCGTACATGAATGGACAAGAGAACGGGGCTCCCGTAGGCGATGCCCTGCCTTTCTTGCTACTCCTGATAGGCTTATACACACTGTTACGCTATCTGCAACATTACAAAACAACGCAACATACATAATTAATTCCCGTACCAGATGAAACAACACCTATTCTCATGTATATTGATAATCGTTGTCGCTTTTCGGGCATCGGCTGTCGTGTTCGATAGCGATACGCGCTATTCGCAACTCATCATCGATGCCTCACTCTACCATTTCCATGCCAATATAGGCAAGGTGGCCGGGTTTGCACAATACGATGAGCAAGGCAATCTCATAAAGGAAAGCGAATCCAATCGAGGGTTCGACTATGTACCCGGATTGGTCGCTAAAGCCGTACTCGAAGCAGTTTGTCTTTATCAAGACCAAACTTTCGCAGCACCATGGTTCTATAGCATACAAGCCTATGGCGACCGCTATGCCGAAAATCAACACGATGGCAAAAGTTTGGACGACCTCAATGCCTGCAAACTCTATTTCGATTTGGCATCGCTAACCGAAGAAGGTACACCGTTCGCCAACACTACTAAGCACAATGCTTACAATAATGCCAAACGTAATGCACTCGGCGGATTGGAAAAACATCATGCTGACTATGCTATATCAGAATCAACCTCTCGCAACTTTGCTGCTAACGACGACTATACCGATGGGTGGTGGCACAAGAATACGTATGCGAACGAAATGTGGTGCGATGGACAATATATGGGACCCGCACTCTTGGCACAACTGCTTGCCGAAGACTATTCCTTTTCCGGCATGTCCCACACCGAGGCATGGAGTCTGTTGGCAAAACAGTTCCGCATGACGTGGAACAAATTGTGGGATGACGACAAAAAATTGCTTTACCATGCTTTCTCTGCCACTCCTGCCGACGATGCTGCTTGGGCTGATCAAGACCCGCAATCGCTCCACTATGGCGTTTCTGCCGAGTTCTGGGGGAGAGCCGAAGGTTGGTATTTCTTGGCATTGGCAGATGTGCTCGAACTTATGCCTGAAGAACACCCGCAGTATGCTCTCCTACATTCCTATTTCAACCGAATAGCCGAGGGATTGGCTCTACGACAAGACCAATCGGGTTGTTGGTGTCAACTTCTGCAATACGACAACGGAGTCGTTCCGCCCGGATGTTCTACCGCCAATTATCTGGAGTCTTCGGCTACCGCTATATTTACGGCTGCCTATCTCAAAGGTATTCGGCTGGGGTTGTTTGAGCAAGACTATGTTGCGCTGGCACAAAAAGCCTATAAGGGAATGATAGAGCAATTCCTCGTTACCCGTACCGGCAACGACAACGATAATGCCTATTCGCTTATCGATTGTTGCGCATCTGCCGGATTGAGCGATACACGCGATGGTACGGCTCGGTATTATTTGGAGGGGACCGATACAAAACGTATAACCGACTATACGGAAGGAAAAGTACTCGGAGCCTTTATCTTGGCGGCTGTTGAGTACGAACGACTATATATGCCGCTGTTGCCTGCTCCCTCCGAACCGGTTTCCGATTGCAGGTGCTTGCATTTCAACTCCTATCCCAATTCCTAACGATAAATATAAGTATCAATCTTGATATCTTATATGTTGTGTGTTTGTGCGGAGGGAAGCCGGTGGGCTTCCCTCCTTTTTATTGTCGGACATCTGCTCAAATCCGTAAAGCACCTTTGCATAATTCAACCTTATTTCTTACCTTTGCGCTTTCAATTATAGAATAAACGCATATATCAATGAAACATTCTTTCTCCTTACTGTTGTCGGTAGCAATGCTTGCGGTCTTGCTGGCTGCAGGCAAACGTCCGCAAACGATTTATATGGTTGGTGATAGTACCATGGCCGACCGACCCGATACCACCATCACGGCTGAACGAGGATGGGGACAACTTTTTCCTACATTCCTTACTAACGATGTAGTGTTGCGCAATCATGCTAAAAACGGACGCAGTACCAAGTCTTTCCTGGTGGAAGGACGTTGGAACGATGTGTTGGCACAACTTCATCGAGGGGATGTGGTTATCATACAGTTCGGACATAACGATACCAAACAAACCGACCCCGTGCGCTATGCTACCATCGAACAATATCAGGCAAATCTGACAAAAATGATCAACGAAGCCAAAAAGAAAGGGGCGCAACCCGTTCTGTGTACGCCCATTGCCCGACGCTATTTCTCTAAAGAAACGGGCGAGTTGGTCAATCGACATGGGGCTTACCCCGATGCGGCACGTCGTGTGGCGGAAGCCACAAAGGTGCCTTTGCTCGATCTCAATCAGATAACCTCCGATTGGCTTTCTGCTATCGGTGACTCCGCGTCTGTGCAGTATTTTGCACACATGCCGGCAGGGCGGTATAGCAAATACCCGGAGGGGAAAATCGATAACACCCACCTTTCCGAAGCAGGGGCATGGCAGGTGGCAAAGTTGGCGGCGGAAGCCATCCGTAAACAAGATATTAAGTGCTTAAGCAAATATATCGTAGTGAACGATAATGCCGCTGTGCGGTATTCGATTCCTTGCGACATCCGTTAATATGAAACGATTCTCTTTATGCTGTATGGTCTGCCTGATGGCGGGCTTTGCAAGGGCCGAACAGATTGTCGAACCTGTGCCTTTCGGCGATTTCGAGTCGTGGGCTGTGCGCTATATCAAAGAATCCGGTTTGATAGGCGGTAAAACACGACTTATTTACGCCATCGCTCCCATAGATACGATTCGGGCCAATCAGCCATTCGATTATGAGGGAGTTTATAGGGGGGGGCATAACCCGTGGAGTGTAAGCAATGCATATGCTAAGGTGAGTGGTATTGAGAAAGCCAGTGGAACTACTGTCCCCGAAAGGCGGGGCAATGGTTGGTGTTGCCGCATGGATGCCAAGATGGAAGAAGTGGTGGCTTTCGGTTGTATCGATCTGAAAGTATTGGTGAATGGAACCATATTCACAGGGCGTACCATCGAACCGATACGCACAGCCAAAGACCCTTATCAGAATATCGATTTCGGAGTTGCCTTTACGCGAAAGCCGGTGGCACTGATGTTCGACTATAAGGCACTGATCTCCGATGAACATACCGTAATGAAAGCAAAAGGATTTGGAGCACCAAAGCAGATACAAGGGCACGATGAAGCCGAAGCCTATCTCTTGCTGCAAAAACGTTGGGAAGATGCCGAGGGCAATATACATGCGTTGCGTATCGGAACTGCGTGCGAACGTTTCACTAAGTCGCAACGCGAATGGAAAAACAACCATACCGTACCTGTGCATTACGGCGATATATCAAAAGAGCCGTTCTATCGCTCTTATATGGGGCTCACAAAACCCTATCGTGCCATGAACTCTAAAGGAAAAATTGTCCCTATTTTGGAAGAAGGATGGGGAACAGCCGATGATGTCCCTACGCACATGATAATCGTACTCACCTCTGGTTGCTACGAGGCTTTTGTCGGGCACGAAGGTAACTCCTTTTGGGTGGATAATGTCAAATTAGTGTTCGATAAATGATGTCTTTACTGACCGATATCACGCTTACTGATTATGTCGTTGGAGGCATATTGTTGGTGGCTTTCTTGTTGCAGATAGTGTTCTATGTGCGTTATATGGCGGGGGTAAATCGGCGTTTGCGGTCTGTCAGAAAGGGCGATGTGGCACGTCCTATTGCTCGCCCTGCCGTGTCGGTGGTGGTGTGCGCACGCAACGAGTCTGACAACTTGGCTGCCTATCTGCCCGTCTTGCTTTCGCAGCAATATCCCGAGTATGAGGTGATAGTGGTCGACGATGAAAGCGAAGACGATACGCGGGTTCTGCTCGAGCGCTATATGCATCTGTATCCTAATCTGCGGATCACCTTTGTGCCGAAGAATGCCAGAGGGTGCTCCGGTAAGAAATTGGCGCTTACGTTGGCTGCAAAGGCAGCACGCTACGATTATTTGTTGCTTACCGATGCCGATTGCCGTCCCGAATCTCCGCATTGGATCGAAGAAATGATGTGCTGTTTCACGGAGGGAACGGAAATAGTATTGGGCTATGGGGCTTATTTTACGGATAACCATCGTGTCAATCGACTTATTCAGTATGATACGCTGTTCAATGGCTTGCAGTATATGGGCATGGCTTTGGCGCATAAACCCTATATGGGAGTGGGACGCAATTTGGCATATCGGAAAGATATGTTCTTTCGCGAAAAAGGTTTTGCCGGTCTCCTGGGAAATCGTGCAGGCGATGACGATTTGTTTGTCAATAAGGTGGCAAATGCACGCAATACCAATGTAGCGGTAACACCGGATAGCCTGACATGGTCTATACCGAAAACCTCTTTCTCCGAATGGATGCATCAGAAGAAGCGACACCTGAGTGTATCGCCTGCATATAAAATGAACACAAAGTTTCGTTTGACGGTTGAACCGTTTGTACGAGGTGTTTTCTATGGTGCTTTGTTGGCGGCGGCACTATTGGGTTCACCGCTCTTGTGGATAGTGGCTTCTGCACTCTTTGTTGTGCGACTTGTCGTGCAGTTGACAATACTCAATGTGGCGGCATGCCGTTGGCGAATACGTCCGTTCGGGGTGGAAATAATACTGTTTGATGTGTTCTTGCCTCTTAATAATCTGTTCCTGTTGGCATGGACAAAGGTGAGTGGGAACAACAAACAACAATGGTAATATATAACGAAAAACAATAGATTATATGGACAATAAGAAAATGGAAGATAATCGGCTGCAAATCAATCTGTCACCCGAAGTGGCTGACGGAACGTATGCCAACTTGGCAATCATTGCGCATTCGCCGAGCGAGTTTGTTATCGATTTTGCACGTGTTACGCCCAATACAATGCAAGCAAATGTAAAGTCGCGTATTATCATGACGCCCGAACATGCAAAACGACTTTTAATGGCTTTGCAGGAGAATGTACGGAAGTACGAGCAACAGTTCGGTGCCATAGCGGTGCACAATACAGTGCCATCCGGCACTATACCTATGTCGTTTGGTGGAGGAGAAGCCTGACGCTTTGTGCCGACTAAATCGGTTATGGCGTTTTTAGGGGGTATATAGGCTCTTTCTGAATTGTCTATAACATATACTTGGAAATGATTCCTCGAAGAGGTGCCTTGGCATCTTGTCGGGGAATTGTTGTATGGAAGGGTGTGTTTTGTACTATTTTCGCATTTGGAGAATTATTCGTATCTTTGCAGGCTTTGTATAGGCATATACTGCAATGATGAAACGTTTTTTACAACATATAGGTGAATACGTTCTCTTGATGGGACGCGTTTTTCGCCTGCCTGACAAGGGGAAGATGTTCTTTCGCCAACTCTCCAAAGAATTGGAAAAGCAAGGAATCGATTCGCTCCCTATTGTTATTATCATATCGGTTTTTATTGGTGCTATCATGACCATTCAAACCAAGTTGAATACTTCTAACCCGCTTTTGCCGACATATTCAACAGGCTTGGTAACGCGCGACACACTATTGTTGGAGTTCTCCTCTACTATCTTATGTTTGATATTGGCGGGTAAAGTGGGCAGCAATATAGCCTCCGAGATAGGCACGATGCGTATTACGGAACAAATTGATGCGCTGGAAATAATGGGGGTAAACTCTGCCAACTATCTTATACTTCCTAAAATAGCGGCTTTTGTACTGATGATGCCTATCTTGGTGGTCGTCTCTATGACTGTCGGATTGATAGGCGGATATTGTGTGGGCATGTTCTCCGATATCATTACGGTGGCAGATTATTTGTTGGGTATTCAGTATGCCTTTATTCCGTTTTATGTGTGGTATTCGCTGATTAAGTCGGTAGTATTCGCTTTTATCATATCTTCGGTGGCGTCTTACTATGGGTATTATGCTTATGGTGGAGCGTTGGAGGTGGGAAAAGCCAGTACAAATGCCGTTGTTCACAGCAGTGTACTGATATTGTTCTTTAATTTGTTGTTGACCAATCTAATGCTGAACTGATATGATAGAAGTGGATAATGTAGTTAAACGCTTTGACGGTCTTACGGTATTGGATCGTGTATCTACTGTCTTTGAAGACGGCAAGGTCAATATGATTATTGGTCAGTCGGGGTCGGGTAAAACCGTCTTGATGAAAAGCGTTATTGGCTTGCATCCTATCGACGATGGCAGAATTGTCTACGATGGCAGAAATCTGCCCGACATGAAAGAAAAGGAAGTACGTCTGTTGCGGCGTGAAGTTGGTATGCTGTTCCAAGGAGCAGCACTTTTCGATTCGCAAACAGTGTTGGAGAATGTCATGTATCCGCTGGAGATGTTTTCTTCGATGACTGTGGAAGAACAGGAAGAGCGTGCCCGCTTCTGCTTGCAGCGCGTTAATATAGCCGAGAAAGCATACCGTTTGATGCCGTCGGAGATTTCGGGCGGTATGCAAAAGCGTGTGGCCATTGCACGGGCTATTGCTATGAATCCCAAGTATCTGTTTTGCGATGAACCCAACTCCGGTCTTGACCCTAAGACCAGTTTGGTAATCGACCGTTTGATACACGAGATTACGGAAGAATACAATATCTGCACCATTGTCAACTCGCACGATATGAATTCCATTATGGAAATAGGCGACAATATAGTCTTCCTTTCGGGGGGCAAAAAAGAGTGGCAAGGATCGCGCTATGAGATATTCGGTGCGGAGAGTCAGGCTCTACAAGACTTTGTGTTCGCTTCCGACCTCTATAAGAAAGTAAAAGCCGCTACACAAGCAAACATTTGACAACTATTTATTATGCAACATAAATTTCTACTCCTGCTGGGCGGTATGGCCCTTACTGCCGCTCTCTATGCACAACCTCGCCAACAGCGAGTGCCTGCCGTAAAAACACCGATAGACTATGTTCAGCCCGATGGTGATACACTCTCTATTCGCCTGCATGGCGATGAATGGCATAGTTTTCGTACAACTACAGACGGATACCTGATAGCGCAAAATAAAAAAGGCTGCTATTGTTATGCCAAATACAATAAATCGGGTATCGGTAAAGCCACTTGTCGACAAGCACACAATGCCGACAAACGAACGGCTTGCGAAACGAAGTATATAAAGAAGCATATACCCAATAAATTAGTAATAACAGACAATCAATAAAAATATAGGAAAGATAAAATGAAGAACAGACTTTTAACGCTTGCATCGGTAGTCGCACTGACGGCAACACTGCATGCAGTTCCTGCTTATAGAGGACCTATTGAAAAAGCACAAGCAGACGGTAGCGTCATTACCGTCTATCAACATGGTGATGAACATTTCCACTATTTCACGTTGGCAGATGGTACATGGGTGGCAGAAAATGAACAAGGAATGTTCGTGAAGACGGAACCCTTGTCCGCTGAACAGGTGAATGCCCGCCGTAGCAGATCGCGTTATAATGCTCCCGCGAAAACACAAACGGCTACTCCGCTCAATATCGCTCCGCGCGGATTGATTATATTGGTTAATTTCAGCGATGTGAAGTTCAATGCAAACAATACACTCGAAGCCATGCAGGAAATGCACAATGGAGATAATTATACCTTCAATGGGGCTACTGGCTCTGCACGCAAATACTTCTCCGACCAATCGTTCGGACAGTATGTGCCGCAGTTCGATGTGGTAGGTCCTGTTACACTCAGTCAATCTATGTCTTATTATGGGCAGAACGATTCTAATGGTGATGATGCTAATGTCGATAAGTTGGTGCAGGAAGCCTGCACATTGGCAGATACACAATGTGGGGTTGATTATACTCTGTACGACAATAACAACGATGGAGATGTTGACTTTGTCTATTTTATTTACGCAGGTTACAACGAAGCGGAAGGAGCAGCCGAAACAACTATTTGGCCACATTCCTATTGGTACTACCAAGGCTACCGCAAAACACTCCGACTCGACGGCAAACGCATCGATACCTATGCTTGTTCTTCCGAGTTACAGGGAACAAGAGGTACAACACGTTGTGGTATAGGTACCTTCTGTCATGAGTTTAGCCATGTACTCGGTTTGCCCGATTTATATGCTACTGACGATGCCACCCACAAAACTATGGGGGCTTGGGATGTTTTGGATTATGGTCCTTACAACAACAACGGTAAGACCCCGCCTGCTTACTCTGCTTACGAGCGTTTCTTTATGGGGTGGCTTAAACCTACCGTTTTGAACGAAGCGGCTACAGTCTCGTTGGAGAATCTTAACGAATCAAGAGGGGCTGTCATCATTACTTCTACAGGAAAACATAACTTGGTGGGGAATGACCCCAATCCGACAGAATTTTTCGTTGTGGAGAATCGCCAAAAAGAGGGGTGGGATGCCTATCTTCCCGGTCATGGTATGTTGCTTACCAAAATTCAATATAGTTATAGCAAATGGTTGAATAATACGGTGAATAATAGTGCCAGATCGATGGGAGTAGATCTTGTGGAGGCTAATGGAAATGCTCCTCAATATGGGAGCAACGGCTATGACGGCAAAACTACCGATGCTTTCCCGGCAGGAGGAACTTCCTATACGCCCTATGCCAAGTACCCCATTACCAATGTTGCGGAAACAAACGGAGTAATCACTTTCGATTTTATGGGGGGAGGACAAAATATCGATATAACTGTAATAGAAAATGTTGTATGCAATGCAGAGGAACATATTGTGGCTGTCTACAATATGCTTGGTCAATTGCAGGGTACTACTAATCTTGATAACTTGGAACGTGGCTTGTATATTGTGAAAACCAATATGGGGGCCAAGAAGGTATACATTCAATGAAAATCATTTCCTACAATCTGAACGGCATTCGGGCGGCACTTGGCAAAGGTCTGCTCGAATGGCTACAGACAGAAAACCCCGATATTTTCTGCATTCAAGAGAGCAAGGCTCAGCCGGAGCAGATCGACGAAGCCGCTTTTGCTGCTTTAGGCTATCATGCCTATTTGCATTCGGCGCAGAAAAAAGGGTATAGCGGAGTGGGCATCTTTTCAAAACAAGTGCCCGACAATGTGGTTGTGGGCATGGGCATCGATAAGTACGATAACGAGGGCCGTGTTTTGCGGGCGGATTTTGGCGACATTACCATTGTCTGTGTTTACATTCCTTCAGGAACAACGGGCGATGTTCGGCAGACTTTCAAAATGGAGTTTTTGGAAGATTTTCTGACCTATCTGAACCGATTGCGCCAAGAACGCGAGAATATGGTGGTCTGTGGCGATTACAACATTTGTCACAAACCTATCGATATTAATCATCCTGAGCGGCAGGTGGGCGTGTCGGGGTTCTTGCCCGAAGAACGCGAGTGGTTAGACCGATTGGAAGAAAGCGGTATGGTCGATTCGTTCAGAGAGTTTGATACATCGGCAGAGAAATACTCGTGGTGGAGTTATCGTTTTGGAGCGCGTGCACGTAATGCTGGTTGGCGTATCGATTATCATTGGGTATCATCACCCTTACGCAACCGACTCACAGGAGCCGCCATTCTTACGGAAGCGGTACACTCCGACCATTGCCCCGTGATGCTTACACTACAATAATAAATATGGGTATGGAGAACGAAAATACCATCTTGCGCACTGAACATCTGGTGAAAAAATACGGTAAACGTACCGTGGTGAATGATGTCTCTATTCAATTGCATCAAGGCGAGATTGTCGGCTTGTTAGGACCTAATGGTGCCGGTAAGACCACAACGTTCTATATGACAACGGGACTTATTACACCTAACGAGGGAAAAATCTTTCTTAATGAGGAGAATATTACCAACTATCCTATGTATAAACGTGCTCAATGTGGTATAGGCTACTTGCCGCAAGAAGCAAGCGTATTTCGCAAATTGTCGGTTGAAGACAATATAAAGGCGGTGTTGGAAATGACGCGTTTCCCGAAAGAATACCAAAAAGAGAAATTGGAGCAACTTATCAAGGAGTTTAATTTGGGGCATGTGCGCAAGAACTTGGGTGACCGTCTGTCAGGTGGAGAGCGTCGACGCACAGAGATAGCACGTTGTCTGGCCATCGAACCGCGTTTCGTCATGTTGGATGAGCCCTTTGCGGGAGTCGACCCTATTGCCGTACAAGAAATTCAAGATGTGGTATGGAAACTGAAAGATAAGAACATAGGTATTCTTATTACCGACCACAACGTGGATGAAACGCTGATGATAACAGACCGTGCCTATCTGTTGTTTGAAGGTAAAATTCTGTTTCATGGTACACCGGAAGAATTGGCTGCCAATCCTACGGTGCGGAAAAATTATTTGGGAAGAGATTTTGAATTGAAAAAGAAAACACGCTCCACTGAGCATGCGTCCGAAGAAGCATAGGGTGGGGTGTTTGTCAGTATGAAGCCGAATGTATTCATAGTATGTTTATTGCTGTTGGCGGCATGTCAAACAAATCGTATTGATATTCCCTCTGATATAACGGAATGTGCTCCTATGCCACAAGCGATGGCTGCGGCTACAAGTTTTGTGTGTGAGGGAAAAGCCTACATATTTGGGGGAAGAACGCAAGATGGCACTTGCCGGAATACACTCTGGCAATACGATCCCTCTGCCGATGCGTGGAACAACATGGGAGAAACTCCCTTACTGCCACGTGTGAATGCTATGGCATGCGTTATTAACGATACGGTTTATATCGGATTGGGATATAACGGCGGGCATGTATATACCGATACGTGCTATTTGCGCGACTTTTGGCAATATGTACCGAGAACCGGCGAGTGGAAACGTTTGCCCGATTATATAACCAACAAGACCAATAAGTGCATCGCATTTGCGCACAATGGGAATCTTTATGTTGGTTGTGGATATTACGATGTAGCCAACTATCACATGTATGTGTACAATCCTAAAGACAGTTTGTGGACACAACAGAATGTATCATCGTTGCAGCATCCCGAAGCTGCTTTTGCAATGGTAAGTGCTACTTGTCAGGAGAGATATTTTACAGGAACAGGCTTTACTTTACAGAGTCAGACGCAATGGTTGGAATACTTGCCGGAAAAGGCCCGTTTTGTTAAACTTACCTCTATGCCCGACAAAGGGCGTGATAGGGCTGCAGCTGCCGCTAACGACCGATATGTATATGTTTTTGGGGGGCAACGTTTCGGCGGAACGCTTACTTCTTTTCGGTTTTACGACGATATTATGCGTTTTGATCCTGCTATAGGAACATGGTCAAGAGTGGGCGTGATGCCTTATGGCGGAATGATAGCCCAAACAGCGTTTGCAATAGACGGAAAAGTATATTTCTGCTTGGGGGAAGATATCAACGGCAATCTGAAGAGCAATTTGTATAGAATAGATGATTAAACGGTTGTTGCATATAGGAGCCTTTCTGTTGTGCTGTTCTGTGGCGGGGGCATGGGATTTCTGGCCGCTACCCATGGCTGAACCCGATGTGGAAGAAGACTCGCTGATGTATGGCGTATCGTTGTCCGGACTTGCGTCAACAGGACGCTATACCCCCTTCTTATTGCAGTCAAACAGAAACGGTAATATCTCTTTGGCACCCTATTCGGGTAATCTTTCTGTCTGTTTTGCTAAAAGGGCTACGCGTCCGCACAGATGGTATGATTATGATTTTGGCGTAGCCTATACGCTCCGTCTTGACCCGCAGCGGTTTAACTACTATTTCAACCAACTCTATGCGCATGTCCGGCTATATGTGTTTGACATTACGGCAGGTATTACGCCCTATATACATGGTCCGCAAGATCCCGAACTGTCTTCTGGGGGAATGTTGTTCTCTACGAATGCTCAACCTTTTCCGCGTGTTACGGTGGGTATTGACCGCTATACGGCATTTCCCGGGTTATATGGGTTTGTCGAAGTCAAAGGAGGTATTACGCACGGGTGGTTTATCGATAATGTGTATGTACGGAAAAGTTTTCTGCACCATGCTTTTGCCGGTGTAAGGGCAGGTGGAGAATTGCCATTTAATGTCGCTTATGAGTTTCATCATGTGGCACAGTGGGGAGGGCACTCTCCCGTTTTTGGTGATTTGGGCAACAATTTCAAATCCTTTTGGAATGCTGTTACTGCCCATTCGGGGGGCTCTATGGCTAACGACCTGCTCAATGCGCAAGGCAACCATATCGGGTGGCAGATTTTAGATGTCGATATCAAAGGAAGTAATTGGAAAGCATCTGTCTATTGGCAAAATATATTTGAAGACGGCCCTGTCAAATTCCTTTCGCAAACGATGAATCGATATGATGGATTGTGGGGCATTAATATCTCGCAATCGGAATGGCCTTTCATCAACGGCATTACCTATGAGTTTCTTAACACAACCGACCAATCCGGACCTTATCACGATAAAGATGGGTTTGTCTACGGTGGTAACGATTCTTATTTTCGCAACTATATTTATGCAAACGGGTGGAACTACTTTTATCGCACTATCGGTACTCCGTACATCACAAGTCCGCTTTACAATGAAGACGGTACCACACAGACGCTTAACAATCGCGTAAAGACGTATTTTGCGGGTGTTAAGGGGGATATATATGGTTATCGCTATCGCCTGATGGCTTCTTATACCCGCAACTATGGTCAATACTCTCAACCGCTTTCTTCCGATAATACGGCATTACTGATAGAGGTAACCAAACAGTTCGAACGGGCATGGGGATTAGAGGTGTCGCTATCGTTGTCGGCTGATATAGGCAGCCAATTCGGTAATTCTTTCGGAGCAATGCTGACAATTGCTAAACGAGGTCTTATCTATTCCTATTAGGGATCATAATCCGCCATCACTTCCCTCTGGCTATTTGCATATCCCGAAAATCTTCCCTACCTTTGCGCCGTCTGTTTTACAAAACTCGCCCGAAAAAGTGTAATATAACTTGCTATGTATCAACGAAAAAAATAGAGCGATTCTTGTCTGCGTGGAAATCTACTATTCAGCACAAGCCGCTTATTGTGAAAGGTTGTCGCCGGTGTGGAAAGACTGGCAGTGTGCTTGCTTTTGCGCATGCACCACTTACGTTTGTGTATGGGTAGAGCAAGAAGTGGCGCGCCTTATGGCAGACTCCGATGTGGAGAACAAAAAAACAATTGAAACCAATCAGCCCTTTAATCCTTGCAATTTGCTGCCGCTTGTAGCTTCCTTTGCTTTCAACTTGCCTTACGAGAGGGTTACGAGATCATAACGAGACCGTAACGAGATCTCAACGACACCGTGTCGAACTTCCATTTTGTCATAACAAACTGCTTGTTCAAATTCAAGAACACACACACTGCATAAGTAAATCTTTAGTTTTATACGGTTGCCCTGGCGAGTAGTTCTGCATGCTTTTGAAGTTGGTGTTTTTTTCGTATCTTTGCACCCGTATTTTATGATACTTTCCCTGCGGGGCTTATTTTACGGATAAACTTTTTACCTGCTATGTTGGAACTACAGAAACTGCAAGAGATAAAACAACGCTTCGGTATTATTGGTAATTCGGAGGGGCTTAATCGTGCCATAGAGCGTGCCTATCAGGTGGCGCCAACCGACTATTCTATTCTTGTTACGGGCGAAAGTGGCGTGGGTAAAGAACATTTCCCGCAAATCGTACATAGTTACAGTCTGCGAAAACATGCACGTTATATAGCTATTAACTGTGGTGCAATTCCGAATGGTACCATCGATAGTGAATTGTTCGGTCATGTGAAAGGGGCTTTTACAGGTGCGCTAAACGATCATAAAGGGTATTTTGAAGAAGCCGATGGGGGCACGATTTTTTTGGATGAGGTAGGCGAATTGCCTTTGGAAACACAAGTGAGGCTGCTGCGTGTGTTGGAAACGGGTGAGTTTATACGAGTCGGTTCCTCACAACCGCAAAAGACCAATGTACGTGTGGTGGCTGCCACCAATCTCAATATGCAGGAAGCCATACAGACGGGACGATTCAGAGAAGACCTTTACTATCGATTGAGCACTATCAGCATACAAGTGCCGGCGTTGCGCGACCGTAAGGAAGATATACCGGTATTATTCCGTAAGTTTGCTGCCGATTGCACCGAACGCTATCGTATGCCGCCGTTGCGGCTTACCGATGACGCACGCCAATTGCTGATGAATTACTATTTTCGGGGCAATATACGTCAGTTGAAGAACATTGCCGAACAGATATGCGTACTCGAACAGCACCGCGAAATAAATGCGCAGATATTGCAGCAATACTTGCCCGATAACGAAATAGGCAGAACACCTATGTTGTCGCGTTCCGGTCAGGCATCTGATTATTCTACGGAAAGAGAAATACTCTATAAAGTGTTGTTTGATATGAAACACGAAATCGATGAACTCAAACGTATTGTGGCGGCAATGACAAATGCTGACAGCACTGTTCCACATAATGCTGCCCAAACACTGGTGCCGACGTCTGAAAGTGCTGCTATTTTGCGAACAACACAACCCTCGTTTGATGATACGCAATATCAGCAAGCCGAAGAGGTGCGGGCTGAAGAAGATATACCCAATCCGATGCAGCATTTTGAAAAAGAAACTATCAGAAAGGCATTGGAACGTAACAACGGAAACAGAAAAGCCGCCTGCAGGGAAATAGGTATTTCTGAACGGACACTATATCGGAAAATCAAGGAATACGGACTCTAAGACACATTATTCATTATGAAAAAATATCTTTGCTTGCTGCTTATAGCATTTTTGCCTGCTTGTCGAGTTTCGTTTAAGTTTAGCGGGGCTAGTATAGACTACTCAAAGACCAAAACAATAGCCATTGCCGATTTCCCCAATAATGCAGCATTGGTTAACCCTACATTATCCAGCGATTTGAGCGAAGGAATACGCGATATATATACCAAGCAAACACGTTTGCAGGTGTTGCGGCGAGGAGGAGACCTCGAATTGGAAGGGGAAATAACCGATTATCAACTTACCCCATTGGCTATTGCGGCGGATTCTTATTCGGCAGAAACCAAACTGACAATGACGGTACGCGTACGCTTTACCAACAACGTTACACCGGAAGAAAGTTTTGAACGTACTTATTCGGCTTTTCAAACGTTTGACTCATCGCGTCTGCTAACCGATGTACAAGACGAACTGTGTGCTACCATGATTCAGGAAATAGCCGAAAATATATATAACGACACTGTGGCACGTTGGTAAAAAAGCAATGTGTACACTCTTTGCTAAAATGTTCGGTGTGTGACACTGGAAGATTATCTCATATTACTTGAAAGTCCGGAAACGGTAGACGCTTCTCAAATTGCCGATTTAGAGGCGTTGTTGCAGTATGCCCCCTATTGCGCTTCCGCACAGATACTATTGCTTAAGGCACTGCATAAAACGCACGATACTAATTTTTCGCATCGATTGCCGCTCGGCATATTGCATGCCCCATCGAATAAGGATGTATATTTCCTGTTGCACCCGAAGACAATTATGCGGCAAGTGCGTGCCGGTGGAGATGATTATTTCTCGCTCGTTTCGCGCTTGGAAAGCATGAGTCGTCAGACGGGCGAGTCGTTCGAACAGTTGGCTCTGAAACTGAGGCAGGCACGCCTCGGACTTATGGCAGCATCCGATAATTCTTCTGCGCATACCGATGAACGGCAACAAACATATGTGAATAAACAACTGCAATCCGACACCGATACGCCGGCAGTGCCTACGGAAGCAGAAGCACGTCGCTACATCCGCCAAAAAGATTATGTAAGAGCATTGGAAATATTACGTACCTTAAACTTGCATAATCCAAAAAAAAGTCGTTACTTTGCAGACCAAATCGCATTTTTAGAGAAAGCGTTGGCTCTCAAAGAAACCAAGCAGAATGAAGATGCGAAACTATAACGTAAAACATTTACTATAACTAAACATATTATGTACATTTTTCTTACCATTCTCATTGTTATTGCAGCGATACTGCTCACCTTGTTGGTATTAGTACAAAATTCTAAAGGCGGTGGCTTGGCTGCAGGCTTTGGTAGCGGCAATCAGGTTATGGGCGTTCGTAAAACTACCGATTTTCTTGAAAAAGCCACGTGGACACTTATTGCAGTGATAATCTTACTCTCTATTTTCGCTGTAGGGGCTCACAAGTCTTCTTCTCCGATTGAAGCAGGACAGTCGGCAATCTACGAGCAAGTGCAAGAAGCAGCACAACAAACTGCACCCGTACAAGGTTTCGATGAAGAAACCGAGGTAGCGGAATAATTATAAATGTCAGTTACAAACATAACGAGGGCGTGTCTTCACGATGCGCCCTTTGCTTTGTTGTTGTACAGAGGGTTACCAACGTTTTCCGCGTAACACTCCGCCTATTACACTTATCAATACATACCAAGGATAAACCAACGACAGCAACAACGCATTACGCCATGGATGCGTCAAGTGCAGTCCGAAGGAACGTCCTTTGAGAATAATAGCACCGTCGGCTATATATTTCAATACAAAAAACGGAGGAAACAGTGCCAACAGATTGGCAAGCAATACCATTGTGCCGCAGAATAGAATATCGATATCTCTGTATGCGGGGGCTTTGCCTGCCCAACGCATACGTTGACGGAAAAGTTGAGTAATCGATGGTAGTGGCTGAACTTGAGCGGTAAATACTTCTCCATATAGGGTAGCAATAGGCAGTCCTTTGCGCTTGAAACTCTCCAATAGGAACATGTCGTCGCCTGACGGAATATCGGGGTGCAAATCGTTGAAACTGTCTAACCATTGCGACCGCTCAACTATCAGGTTAGCACCTGAGCACATCACCGGATGGCCTTTCTCTGCAGATAAGAGTGTGAGCGATTGTATGGCTGTGTATTCGGTTTGTTGTAAGCGGACGCATAGGCGATTATACCATTCAATGTCTGCAGGTAAGTCTGTTGTAGGCGGCATGGTCAAGGGGAGTATATAAAGAGCCGCTCTGTTCGTTCGAGGTGCGGGTGTATGGAGTGTCTTGTCGAAGATGAAAGGTGGAGGAGCTACATCGGCATCAATGGTCATTACATACGTTGTTTCAGTCCTTTCAATGGCGTAGCGCAATGTGTGTTTCTTGCCTTGCGGATAGGTCGACTGCATTACCGTTACGTGCTTGCAGTTGGCATATAATGCCGAGAGAACGGCAAACGAATCGTCTTCTGAATGGTCGTCTGCCAATATACATTGTACTGCTTGTACACGCTTGCACCATGCAGTGGTCACTAATGACACAGCATGGTGGCACACATTGCGAAAGGGTACTATGATTGTTAAAGATGCTGCTTGCATTGTTCCCATGCTGAAATAAATGTAGGATATGATTTGGCAATACATGCCGTATTGTCTACAGTATATCCTGCTACCAACAATGACATGGCAATACGGTGGTCGGCGTATGTGCAGCAGGGCTGACCGGCAGGGAGTGTGTCTAACTGGTCGAAAGCATGCAGACGGTCGGATTCCTTCCATAGCAGACGCTCCGTACCGATAAAATTCATCGTAATCCCCAAGCACTTGCATGCCATGTATACGGCGGGGTATAAGTCAGGACAGCGCGTAAAGTCACACTGTAGAGAAGTAGGTTGCGTGAAGTGGATATTGTGACTGATATGTATCCCGCCGTTGTGTTCGGTGGTGATAACGCCTAAGGCAGCGAATATATCGGCTACACACCTATCGCCTTGTACTGAGACCAATGATAACCCGGGGAAAAATATATCTGCTTCGGGGGTTAGTGCAACATATTCATACCAAAAAGCGGCGGCCGACCAATCATGTTCCAAACGTATGTAGTGTGCGTCATTTATCAGTTGACGTGTCATATCTATGTAAGGTGACCGGCAATCGGTTTCTATGTCAATTCCTTGTCCTGTTTGGTCGGAGATGAGCATAAGTGCCGATATGAATTGTGTACTTTCCGGTTGGTTCAGTATAACTTTACCGCCCGAGAGGCGTTTTCCTTTAATATGTAATGGGGGATAGCCTTCTTCTTCCAAATAGGTGATGTCTGCTCCTATACAGCGCAAGGCATCAACCAATCCGCCAATAGGTCGTTTGCACATACGCTCGTTCCCTCTTAACAAGATGTCGGTATGGGGCAGTGCGGCATAATAGGCGGTAAGAAACCGCATGGCAGTGCCGCAGTTGTCAACAAAACGTTCACCTTGTAATTTGCCTTCTGTGTGATAATCATGTGTGTCTTTCGTGAGCAAATTATACAGCAGACGGATATCATCGCAGGCATCATTAGTGGGAACAATACCCCAATCGCCTCCTCGCAAGGCAATGCGAATAAGGAGGCGATTGGCTATACTTTTGGATAACGGTAATACTACGGTTTGCATATCAAGCCGTTGGTGTGTATGTGTCAGTTCCAGGTAGGTAGAGGAGAGTAGTCGTGTGAGTAGCGTAGGTGCTGCTCGGTATACCCCTCGTTGTATGATATGGTAATATCTTTTATGTTGCCTAGGGCATCGTACTGAGGTGTGTATACCGGATTTACAAAGCCTTTGTAGGGGGCTAAGTTAAGTGTGGCGTAACGTTGTAATACTTCTTTGTGTAACTCAGGGTTTACACGTACGGCATAGGTTTCTACCAATGTTTTTGCAGCATCGTAATTACCGGTAGAGGTTATCTCTTGAATAATGGCGAGCAAGTCACCATACAGACGGCGTAATCCTTGATAATCGTTGACATGCAAATAGGTTTTTCCGTCTTTGCGTACGAACTCCACTTCAGGTTCCTCTGTATCTACATGGGCAAGCACCCAATTGGCAATCAACTGACGATTGCGCATATGTGCTTCTTCTACGTCCTTGCCCTCTTCAATGCGTACTAATTGTGTCATGGCACCATTCATCATTTGTTGATAGTAGTGTGTCTGGTAGGCATCGGCAGTAGGCAGTAAGCCTAATTCTACGAGTTTGGCGTCAGCCATATAGTACAAGCCAAACAAGTCGGCACGTGCCTCCTCTATGGTGGATGCATGTTCTTTTAGGGCGTCTTTCGATATGCCGGGCAGTAACTTACCCGACCCATGTCCCAAGCACTCGTGTAAATCGGTATGCAGGCTGTTGGTGAGTGCACCGTATAGGCGAGCGGCTTCTACTTCTTTATCGGAATACATGAACTCTTCATTAAAGCCGTTGCCGAGTGCTGCTTGGTTATAGGCATCGGTGATGTTCTCTATAGTTACCGATTTTGAACCATACTCTTTGCGAATCCAATTGGCATTGGGCAGATTGATACCGATAGGAGTAGCGGGATAACAATCGCCACCGAGTATGGCGGCATTGATAACTTTGGCAGTTACTCCTTTCACCTCTTCTTTCTTGTAGGCTTTGTCGGTAGGTGAGTTGTCTTCAAACCATTGGGCATTTTCCGAAATCTTTGTGGTACGTGCAGTTGCTTCCAAGTCCTTGAAATTGACCATTGCTTCCCATGATGCGGTCATGCCGAGGGGGTCACCGTAGGTCTCGGTGAATCCGTTGACGAAGTCGACACGTGACTCTAAATCGCGTACCCATGCAATACAGTATTCGTTGAAAGTATTAAGGTCGCCTGTTTGGTTGTAGGCAATCAGTTTATCAATGACTAAGCGTTGCTGTTCGTTTTCGGCTACTTCGCGGGCTTTTTCCAACCAATAGACTACTTTTTCGAGGGCTGCACCATAGAGTCCCCCTACTTTGTAAACATCTTCTTGTACAATGCCATCGCGTTTTACCAGTTTGGCATTGAGTCCTACACTAACGGGTTCTGCCGAATCGTCGCGATGAGCGGCATAATAGGCTGCTGCTTCTGCTTGTGTGACACCATCGTAATAGTTGTTGGCAGAGGTGAGAATAAGGTCTACGCCATCCGCTTGATTCGTTCGTTTAGGAAGTATGGTTGGGTCGAACATAATGGGCACAAGGTCTTCCAGCGATGCTATTCCATTGGCATTTTGCAATAGTTCGGCTTTCGTTGTGTCGGGGATGTAAGCCAAGGCGTCTGTAAACCAGGTCTCCGTAAATTCGGGTAAGAACTTGTCTTCGCTATAGTGGTGATGAATACCATTAGAGAACCAAACCCGTTTGAGGTATTTCTCCATTAGAAGGTACTGTTCATCGGTCTTGTTGGGGTAGTCGGTGTATATGGCTTCCAATGTACGGCGTATGCACAAGTTGTATTTGCAGTTCTGATCGTACAATATATCTCTCCCTTGCAGAGCGGCTTCGCTCAGATAGTAGAGTAACTCTTTTTGTTGTAGTGTCAGTTCTTCAAACTGCGGTACTTGGTAGCGCAGAATTTCCAAGTCGTAGAAACGATCCACAATGTAATTGAATTTAGGTTGCTGTTGTCGGCATCCGGTAAGGGCAAGTGCCGATAGGCAAATTACTAATGCTCTCTTCATATTGAATATCTTAAAGGCGTTCCAATACTGTTTGTATCAGTTGTTTTACGCGTGGTTTGTAATCGGTGTTAGCGGCTTCTACTTTGCGTTGTGCAATGACGCAGCATACGGTCATGGCCTTGTGTCCCATTAGTAGTGCCAATCCGGCAATGGCCGACCCTTCCATTTCGTAGTTAGTGATACGTTGCCCTTCGTAACGGAATGCTGAGATACGCTCATTGATGTCGGATACTGCAATATCGCAACGCAAAACACGTCCTTGCGGACCATAAAATCCGTTGGCGGCAATGGTGCAACCGCGCAGCATATCGTCTTTGGCGATACGTTCTACCAATTCTTCGTCGGCTTTTACAATATAGGGTACGGCTGCTTTGGCAGGGTAGCCTATAAAGGCAGTGAGAGCCTCTTCGAATCCTAAATCGGCTATTTCGTCGCGTCCTTTGTAGAATGCCAACACTCCATCGAAACCTATACTTTTTTGCGAAACAAGGAAACTGCCGAGTGGAATGTCATCTTGCATGGCACCGCAAGTACCGATACGTACTATTTCCAATTGACGTTTCTCTTGTTTTTCGGTGCGAGTGGTGAAATCGATGTTGGCGAGGGCGTCCAATTCATTCATAACGATGTCGATATTGTCGGTACCGATACCTGTGGATACACACGAAATACGTTTCCCTTTGTATTTGCCGGTTATGGTATGAAACTCTCGCGATTGGATATCACATTCGATGCTGCCTGCATCGAAATAGGAGGCGACAATGGTGACTCTATCTTGGTCACCGACCAAAATAATTTTGTCAGCCAAGTGTTCGGGACGAATATGAAGATGGAATGCAGATCCGTCTTCGTTGATGATAAGTTGAGATGCGGGGAATGTTTTCATAGCGTTTTTTATAAGTGTTGATGTTCTTCTTTTCCTAAGAAAAAGTATCGGGCAAAGATACAACTAATTTGTGAGGATGCCAAATTTTGCATACCTTTGCGTTGTATTTTAATCCTTACAATTATGAAAAAGATGTTATCGGTTATGTGCATGACGCTATTGTTCTGCATGAATTCTTGTACTGCACAAGAAAAAATTATTAGTTTTGAACAACTGCCTGCTGCGGCTCAAAATGTGATTACTACCTACTTTAGTGTAGATAATATCAGTTATATCACATCAGAGAAAGAACTCAGTCATACAGACTATGAAGTGAAGTTTATAGACGGTTCGTCGGTCGATTTCAATACGGCAGGTGAGGTGGAGAAAGTGGAAAGTAAGTTCTCGGCTGTGCCGGACGGACTTGTACCTGCAAAGATACGGAACTATGTGCAAACAAAGTTTGCCAATAATTTCATTACTGAGTACAAGAAAGAGTGGCGTAAGTATGAGATTGAACTGAATAATGGTCTCGACCTTATTTTCAATAAGAATATGGATTTTGTAGGTATAGACGACTGATTTTGCCGGATACTTTTGTAGAGCGGGGACAACCATGGTTGTCCCCGCTGTTTTTTTACAAGTATTGTAGGAACTATTCGTTGTGGATGTTCTGACAGAATGAAAGGTCGATAAGATCTCGTCGAAGTCTCGTTATGGTCTCGTAACTCTCTCGTAATAGAAGGCTATATACAGATTGTGAGCAATGTGTCGTGTACGTATTGTTATTTTGTAAGCAACGTGTGGTTTCAGATAAGACAATAGTAGAATCCGAAAACCTTGAAAAGAGTAGGGAAAACAATTAAAGGAAAAGACGATGAAAACGGAAATTAAAAAGACCGAAATCGTTTTCGTTATCGGAACTTTAGAGTTTACAATAAAAATCAAGAAACTCTCAAGATAACCGAAAACAAGGGGGCGGGTGACCGCCCGCCCTCTCTATCTTTCCCTTTAATTGCGACCGCAAAGATATAACAAAACAACTAAAACAACAAACGAAATGAAGTACATTTTGGAAAAATCTGCACTAACGCCCAACAGTTGGGTGCTAACAGACATCAAGAACGGCTTGGCATGTCAGTTCTTACACAAATGCAATACTTCGTACAAAAAAACATCTCCACTGCGGGAAAGCAGTGGAGATGTTTTGTATTCCACATCGAGGGATGTGGCAGTTGGGCTATTTATTGCAATAGGAATTTCTGACCGTTTTGGATAACTACACCTTTGTACTGAGCGTCAACGCGTTGTCCGAGTACGTTGTACATAGGAGCATCGAGGTCGAGTTCTGCAGCGATGTTTTCGATTCCGGAGGGAGTAACGTTCTTTATCAATTTGATTCCTGCTACGCCACCGTCACCTTTGGTTTGGTTTGATACGATAGTGAGCATGAAGGCTATTTTTTGGTTAAGAACGATAGGTTCGGATTCTGTTTTAGTTGTTTTGGCATCGGTGAGTTCTATGCCATTAACGAAGAGTTTGATGTCGCGTTCTGTTCCTGTTCCATTACCATAGAGGACAATGTTGTCGCAAGCAGGCAAGAACATATCAATGTGTGTTTTTCCGTTCCATTCGCGTGAATAGTCGGTGTCGGTTTTAGAGAATACGTAACCTCCTTTGCTTTCGTTGTATCCATAAGGAGCGACTACCCAAGTTTGTGTGCCGTCGAAGGTGATTTGATCAGCAGTGAAAGTAAGTGGCTCTACGGCTTCGCAAACAAATTGGTATTCTTTAGTGGTTTGGTCTTCGCCTGTTACGGTGATTACAGTACCCTCTTCGTTGAGTGCATAGCCGGTAGCCGTTTCGCAAAGCACTACCGATTCGGCAACGATAGACGGGCGTTCTGTTCCTGCCATGTAGTAGGCATAGATAACATCTTCGCCTGCGGGTTGCCATGCAGAATAGCCGTTGCTCATAGTGAGTTGGAGCAAGTTTTTAGGAGCAGTGAGTACGGAGAGTGTGATTGTATATGTTAGTGTGTTGCCTGCGGCAGCATTAACGGTGATAGTAACAACTTGAGCAGTTGCGGTGATTTCAGAAATAGCAACAGTTGCTTTCATGTCGTTGGCTTCAGCAGTAACAGTGGGGAGTTCTGTTGTACCATAAGGCAATGCGAGCGTGTATTCGTAAACACCTTCTTCCAATGTGATAGCCGTACCGTTAACGCTGAGCGTTTTGAGTGTGGCATCTTCGCTTAATGCTTCGGCAATAGTGATGTTGAGCGTATAGACGGTTTCATCTACTGTGAGTGTGGTGTGGTTCTCATTGTAGGTAGCAGATGTAGCGGGACCTGCCAATGTATATGCATTGTTCCAATCTTCTTCTGTGAGTTTGGTGCCAAAAGGCAGTTCGGCAGTGATGGTCTTCTCGTTTTCGTCGATAGTGGCTTGCACACCGGCAATAATGAAAGAGGCTACAGATGCTTCACATGCGCGGGTAACCTTGATGTAGTCAAATGTAGGATTCCAATCGTTGCCTTCTCCACGATAGATATACAAGGCGTTTTTACCGTTTACAGTAGCAGGCAGTACATAGTCGTTTTCACCGACTTCGCCAACATTTTCGCTTTCGTAGAGTAATTCCGTACCGTTTTGGTCGGCATAGATTTTCATTGTACCCATTTCGGCAGCCGTTCCGGGGGTGGCTGTCAGGCTGATGGTGAATACATCACCGGTCATGAATGTACCATTAGCCAATTGGATACCAAAGTATTTGTTTTTGTCTAATTTTGCGGGGTTTTTAGTTATGTTGGTGAGGGCTTTGCCTCCGATTGTGCCGGTTACTGTTTGTTGAGTGGTAGCGTTGATGATTTCACCGCACTTGAATGCTCCAACGGTAATGTTGAGTGTGTAGGTAACAGTGGCAGTGCCGTCGCTTACGGTGATTTGCGTCTTGTCGGCATTGTATTCGTACTGTGTAGCAGTACCGCCGAGTGTAACAGTAGCGGCCTCTAATGCAGCAGCCATATCTGTACCATAAGGAAGTTCGGCAGTGATGGTGTTAAGTTCGTTGTCGATAGTGGCATTGATGCCTGCGATGGTGTATGATTTAATAAAGGGAGTTTCTATTGGAGCAGCACTATTGGCGGTAAGTTTGATACCTATACTTTTGAAGTCATCGGTAGTAGTGAATGCTAAATAAGACGTCCCGTTTTCTTCGAAGATATCGTTTGTGGTATATGTGATGGCTTCTGATGTCCAATTCTTTGCCATGACGCCTCCACGATCGGTTGCAGTGGCAGTTCCGTTATTGACAGTGGCTAAGTAGATAAAACGTGCTGAATTTGCGGATTTGCAGGTCCATTGTACGGTACCTTCGGAATTAGCGGGTACTTCTACATAGGCGACTTTGCCTTTGTTTTTAGTTTCAGCAAACGACCATTCGTATACATTATCTGTTTTTGTGGCCTCAGAGAGTGCATACGTGTAGTCAGCAGCCATGGCATTGCTCGTGAAGAGTGTGGCAAGTGCTAAACCAAGTAGTTTAAGTTTGTTCATAAGTGTTTGTTGTTTTTATTTGCGGTTGGGGCTGTGTGCCCATTCCGTAAGGTTAATAAAGATTGTTGGTTTTGTTGTTAATTTTAGTGCCATAGAAAATGGTAAAATGCCATGTGATAGAGCATCACAAGTATAAATCCATTTCCCACGCTGCAAAATTACTGCCTATGAGGGAAGAATGTGTGTACATTTTGTTAGTAATAGGTGTATATTTTAACAAAGACCTATTATGCAAGAGGAGCGTGAAGTTGCTATTGTCAGGAGTGTTTATCACATGGATGAAAATCGCTTTGCTGCAGATATAATTATCCCCGAAAAGGGATTGCCTTTCGGGGATAGATGTTGAGTTTATGATATTGCTTGTAGTATTAGTGCTGTGCGAGTTGTATGGCTTCTTGTGCGATGCGTTGTGCAGAGTTTGGTTGTGCGAGTGTTAAGATGTTGTTGCGTAGGGTCTGCAATTGTTGGTCGTTGGCGGCGAGTTGTAGTGTGGTAGGTATGAGTTGCCCGGCAGCATCGTTGTCGCGTACGATGAGTGCTGCATGTTTGTTGACGAGTGCCATGGCGTTGTGTGTTTGGTGGTCTTCTGCCACATTGGGTGAAGGTACGAGTACGGCTGCTTTCCCGAGCAGGCATAGTTCGCTGATGCTGGATGCTCCGGCTCGTGAGATGACAATGTCTGCCATGGCATATGCCAAATCCATTCGGCTGAGAAAATCGGTACAGATGAGCCAATCGCCTCCTATGCTATCGGCTGCCTGTCGGCATTGTTTGTAGTAGTTTTTGCCGGTTTGCCAGATTACTTGAAGCCTACTGTCTCGTAGTTGTGCGAGTGATGCGATGATGCTCTGGTTGATAGTTCGTGCTCCGAGGCTTCCTCCGATGATGAGCAGTGTTTTTCGATTGGGGTTGAGGTGGAAGAAGTCGGCGGCTTCTTGTCGGTTGCCTGTGAGGAGGTTTTGCCTTACTGGGTTTCCTGTGAGTATGATTTTTTCGGCAGGGAAGAATCGTTCCATGCCTTCGTAGGCAACGCATATTTTGGCGGCATCTCTGCAGAGCATTTTGTTGGTGACGCCTGCAAATCCGTTTTGTTCTTGTAGCAGTATGGGTATTCCCATGTTGGCGGCGGCTTTCATGGCTGCTCCGCTGGCATATCCTCCTACACCGATGCCGACGTTAGGTTGGAATTGTCGGATGATTTTTTTTGCTTGTCGCATGCTTTTCAGTAGGTCGATGATGACGGATATGTTTTTGAGTGGGTGTTGTCGGTCGAATCCGCGTACGGGTAGTCCGATGATGTTGTATCCTGCTTGTGGTACTCGTTCCATTTCCATACGTCCCTGGGCACCTACAAAGAGTATGTTGCATGTGGGGTCGATTTCGCGCAAGGCGTTTGCGATGCTGATGGCGGGAAAGATATGTCCTCCGGTTCCTCCACCGGAAATGAGATAGTTCATAGTGTTGTTGTTATTTATGTGTTATTCTATTTCGAGGTCGGGTACGTTGTCGCGACTTTCTTGTTCTACTTGTTGTTCTTGTGCTTTGAGTTGGTTTTGTTCTCGGCTGACTGCCATGATGATTCCGAAGTAGACGCATGTGATGAGTACGCTGGTTCCTCCTCTGGAGATGAGTGGTAGCGGTTGTCCTGTAACGGGACCCAAGCCGACAGCGACGGCCATAGAGACGAATGCTTGTGTGGTAAGCATGATGGCGAGTCCCATAACCATGAGCATGGCTGAATAGCCGGTGTATCGGCTACTGATGAGGCATGCTCGGAAGAGTATGCTCAGATAGAGTATACAGAGGCATATTGCTCCTATTATTCCGGTTTCTTCGACAATGATGGAGAAGATGTAGTCTGCAAATGCCTGTGGCAGTTTGTTTCTAACAACGGAGTTTCCGGGCAGTACGCCTAATGGGCTGTTACCTCCTCTTGCGATGGCTGCTTGTGCCCAAACGGCTTGTCGGTTGCTGTCGTTGATTCGTACGGTGTCGGTATTGGCTTGTTGCTTGTCTTCAAGCATTCTGTCTATACGATTGACCCATGTTTCGGCACGGTTGAGTGGTCCGTTGAGTTCTTTCCCGGTTCTGACATATACATTTTCTACATAGAAATAGCCTCCTATCAGTAGCAGTGTTGCTCCACCGATGATGGCGGCAATCCAGCGGAAGGGTATCCGTGCCAAAATCCATAGGATGACAATTACGCCGCCGAGTAGCAGAGTAGTACTGAGGTTGGTGAACATGATCAGTGCGCAAATGGCAACGGTAAGTGCCAATGTTATTAAGAAATACTTCTTTTGGTCTTCCTTTGTTTTGATGCGCGATAGTAGGTCGGCAACGACAATGATGAGGGATAGTTTTGCCAATTCTGAAGGTTGAAACTGGATGCCGAATATTCTAATCCAGCGTTCTGCCCCGTTGATGCTGACTCCGAAACCTGCAAAAATGAGTAGAAAGCATACAATCGAGAATATGAGCAAAACATATCCTCCGAGTCGTATAAACCAACTGGGAAGATACTGAATGATGTATGCTGCCAATACGCCCATTCCCAAGAAGGTGATGTGCGAGATGATAGGTTGATAGATACTTCCTCCCTTTCCTGCGACATCTCTTGATAATTGGCTTGCTGCGCTGAAAAGGCTTACGACAGATACGATGATGAGTATTCCGAATATAATCCAGAACGTTTTGTCGATATATTTGTGTCGTTCGTTTTTGAGAGAGTTGAATATAATCATGGTTGAGGCGACGGTTGTTACAGTGTTCGTACTTCATTCATGAATTGTTCCCCTCTGTCTTCGTAGGAGCGGAAGAGGTCGAAACTGGCGCAGCAGGGTGAGAGCAACACGGTATCGCCTTCGTTTGCGGCCTGATAGGCAAGTTGTACGGCATCGTGAATGTTGTCGGTATCGATGATGTGTAGTCCGCTATTGTCGAAATGTTCGTGTAGTTTTTCGTTGTGCAATCCCATGAAGACAAGTGTATGACATTTTTGTTGTACGAGAGCGTCTATTTCGGCATAGTCGTTTCCTTTGTCTTTTCCTCCTAAGATGAGTACGGTAGGTGTGGTCATGCTTTCCAATGCATACCAGCACGAATTGACGTTTGTAGCCTTCGAGTCGTTGATAAATCGTATGTTGCGCACTGTTGCCACATACTGCAATCGGTGTTCCACTCCTTTGAACTGCATGAGTGATTCTCGTATAACTTCATTTTTGATGCGTAGTACTTGTGCCGCCAAGCCCGCTGCCATAGAGTTGAGTTGGTTGTGTATTCCATGCAAGGCAAGGCTTGCTGCGGGCATGGCGAGTGTGGGTGCGTTGGGTGCTTCGAGAATGAAACGTTCTTTGTCAATATATGCCACATTGTGTTCTTTTTGTGTGCCAAAGGGGTAGAGTGTGGCTGTGGGGTGTAATCGGCTCAGATGATTGTCGATGACGGGGTCTTCGCTCCAATAGATAAAGGCATCGGATAACGATTGGTTTTGTGTGATGCGGAATTTGGCATCCACGTATTTCTGGAAACAGAAATCGTAGCGGTCGAGATGGTCGGGAGTGATGTTCATCAATATGGCAATATCCGCTTTGAAGTCGTACATGTTGTCCAATTGGAATGACGACAATTCGATGACGTAGTAATCGCGGTCTTGTTGTGCGACTTGCAATGCCAAACTATTGCCAATGTTTCCTGCGAGCCCTACATTGAGTCCTGCTCTGCACAGCATATCGAAGAGCAAGGATGTGGTTGTGGTTTTTCCGTTGCTGCCGGTTATACAGATCATTTTTGCATGCGTATATCGTGCGGCAAACTCGATTTCGGAAATAACGGGTATTCCTTTTTTATGTAATTCGATGATAATGGGCGCATTATCGGGAATGCCGGGACTTTTTACTATTTCATCGGCATTGAGTATAAGGCTGTTGGTGTGTTCACCCTCTTCCCATTGTATGTTGTGTTGATTGAGTAATGCTTTGTAGGTGTCATTGATAGTGCCGGTATCCGATACGAAAGTATCAAGCCCTTTTTGTTGGGCAAGTATAGCGGCTCCCGTTCCGCTTTCTCCTGCCCCTAATACGACAAGTCGTTTTTGAGACGGAGATTTTGTTGCTTTGTTCTCGTTCATAGTGTTGGTCTATCGCATTTTTAAGGTTAATATGGTAAGTGCGGCAAGTATGAGTGCTACAATCCAAAAGCGTACCACAATCTTGTTTTCCGGATGCGGTTGTATGGGCGTTGGAATACGTGCCTGAATACCTGCATTTCCCGGTTTCTGAAAATGATGATGCAGAGGTGACATCTTGAAGATGCGCTGCCCGGTTCCGGTTTTGTGCTTGGTATATTTGAACCATGTGGTTTGTATGATAACGGACAGACTTTCAACGAGGAATACACCGCATAAGATGGGCAGCAGCAATTCTTTGTGCAGAATAATGGCGAAGACGCCTAATATGCCTCCTATGGTTAGCGATCCCGTATCGCCCATAAAGACTTGTGCGGGATAGGCGTTGAACCATAAGAACCCGATGGTTGCGCCAATAAAAGCACTGGCGAAGATAACCATTTCTTCTATTCCCGGAATATACATGATATTCAAGAACCCGGCATATCGTATATTGCTCGATACGTATGCCAATATACCTAATGCTACCCCGGCAATGCCACTTGTCCCGGTAGCGAGTCCGTCCAAACCATCGGTAAGATTGGCACCGTTGGAAACGGCAGTTACGATAAATATACATACAAGTATGAAGAATATCCAACCGAGTGTTTGTTGCCAATTGCCTGCCCAACGGAAAAGGTCGGCATAATTGAGATTGTTGTTTTTGACAAAGGGAATGGTTGTGGAGGTTGATTTGTGGTTCTGATTGACATATTCAACATTTTCGATGTGATTGTCTACTCGGTTTTCGATGTTTTCGCGTATGGTAACATCGGGCGCAAACCACATTACAAGTCCCACGATAAGTCCTACCCCTACTTGCCCTACAATTTTGAATCGTCCGTTAAGTCCCTCTTTGTTGTGGCGGAAAACTTTGATGTAGTCGTCAAGGAATCCTAAGAAGCCCAACAGCAATGTAGAAGCAATCATCAGTAGCACATAGGTGTTGGTCAGATTGCAGAAACATAATACGGGTATGAGTATGGCAAGTATGATAATGATGCCTCCCATGGTAGGTGTGCCTTTTTTTTGCATTTGTCCTTCCAGTCCGAGGTTGCGTATGGTTTCTCCTATCTGTTTGCGTTGCAGGAAGTTGATGATCCGTTTGCCAAACAAAGTGGCAGTAAGCAGCGCAACGATGAATGCGAGTCCCGAACGGAAAGAAATGTACTGAAACATTCCCGCACCGGGGAAATCGAAAGTTTTATCTAAATAGGTAAATAAATGATAGAACATGATGCTGAGGTATTATAGGTATAGTTTTACTATTTCGTGGTCATCGAAGTGATATTTTACTCCTTTTATTATTTGGTAATCTTCGTGCCCTTTTCCGGCAATAAGTATGACATCGTTCTTGTGTGCTAATGTACAGGCGGTTTGTATGGCAGTTTGTCGGTCTGCAATGACAAGGGTCGATAATTGTTCTTCTTCTGTCAGTCCGGCGAGCATATCCTTGAGAATGTCTTCGGGTTCTTCATCGCGCGGATTGTCGGATGTAAGTATAAGTTGTGTCGATCCTTTTTTGGCAATGTTTGCCATCATGGGACGTTTGCCTTTGTCGCGATTGCCTCCGCATCCCACAACGGTGATGAGTTGTGTGTCGGGTTTTCGTATTTCGTTGATGGTGTTGATCACGTTTTCTACGGCATCGGGGGTATGCGCATAATCAACAATGGCGGTCCAACCTTTGGGCGAATGTATGGTTTCGAAGCGTCCGTTGACGGGCTGTAGCGTGCTGAGTACACGGAGGGTGTCTTCTGCCGTATATCCTAAACAACAGGCTGCACCATAAATGGCGAGTAGGTTGGAGGTGTTGAAACGCCCCACCAAAGGAACGAATACTTCCTGACGATTGATATTGAGCAACATTCCGTCGAACCCTTCTTCCAATATCTGTGCATGATAATCGGCTACGGTGCGCGTGGAGTAGGTATGCACGTGGGCACGTGTGTTTTGTGTCATTACCAATCCGTTCTTGTCGTCTTTATTGGTAATGGCAAAAGCCTCTTTCTTCAAATTGTCGAAGAATAGTTTCTTTGTGTCGCGATAGTTGTCGAACGTCTTGTGGAAATCAATGTGGTCGCGTGTCAAATTGGTAAAAATACCACCGTCAAAATCTAATCCTGCTATGCGCTCTTGGGCTATGGCATGGCTGCTCACCTCCATAAAAGCGTGCGTACAACCTACCTCTACCATGCGTGCCAACAATCCGTTCAATTCCAAAGCATCGGGAGTGGTGTGAGTGGCGGGGATTGTTTCGCCGTCTATATAGTTGCATACTGTTGAGAGCAAACCCGCTTTATATCCCATCTGTCGGGTCAGTTTGTAGAGCAATGTGGCAATGGTTGTTTTGCCGTTCGTTCCGGTTACACCTACCAAAGTGAGATGTTTCGATGGCTCACCGAACCATACGTTGGCAAGCAGCCCTAAGGCGTGAGCGGACGATTTTACTATAATTGTACAAATCGCTTCACAAGCGGGAACGCTATGCTCGCAAACAATGGCGGTTGCACCATCACTGATGGCTTGTCCTATATAATCGTGTCCGTCCGTCGTCGTTCCTGTGGTGGCAACAAACAAGTTGCCCTTTGTTACTTTGCGCGAATCAAACTGAATGCCGGTAATGTCGATTGCTTTATCACCGTTTATGGCAATGGGTTGAAGTACGGATATAAGTTTTTCTAATTGCATATAATCTTTCTGTTAGCGTAGTTCTATGTATATTGTTCCTCCTTTCTGAGGCTTGCTGCCTTGGGGTACACTTTGTTTTATCACTTTGCCCTTCCCGCTGAGGCGTGCATGCATACCTGTCTGTTCAATGGCATATACAGCATCTTTCGCTCCCATGCCGATAACGTTGGGTACGATATCTGTACGTATGGTCAAAGGTTCGCTTTGATAGTTCTCATTGAGGCGCGCCCACTCCGCATTGCAGGTCTTAATGGCAACCTTGGTCCCTTTGGTAGCTTTGCGTATATCTGCTTGCATTCCTCTTTTTACAGGCGGGCATACCATAGAGTCGGGGTGCACATAATGTTCGGCAATGGGAATGTAGCTGGCGTATGCCATTGTTTTTTCTGCGATGCGTCGTACAGTTTGTGCGCATAAGTTAGACCTCCGGCTGGTACGCGGATTGTGTATCATGCAAATGCAGGTATATTGCGGATTCTCCATAGGAAAATATCCGCAAAAGGTAATACGATGTCGATTATTGTCATAAATGCCGTTCTCTAAAATACGCGTAGTTCCTGTTTTACCTACTATGCGCACAATGTCGCTTTGGGCGTATGAGGCTGTTCCTTCTTTGTCCCATACAACGCTTTCCAGACATTCTTTTATGTCCGCAAGTGTTGAGGCTTTGCATATGGACGATTGCAATACCTCGCTGTCGAATGTTTCCAATGTCTTTCCGTTATGTTGTATCTCTTTTACCAAATACGGGCGTATCATTTTTCCGTTGTTGGCAATAGCATTGTAAAAGGCAAGGATAGCGATGGGGGACAATTCTACGGAATAACCGAACGACATGCGGGCAAGCGTTTCTTTATCCGATGGAATCTCTATAAGGGGTGCTTGTGTACCGGGAATTTCAAACGGAATGGAATCGCGTACACCCATTTTGTCTAACTTGTTGATAAATTTAGAGGCTTTCTTCTCATAAGTTCGGGTGATTATCTTGGCTGTTCCTATGTTCGATGAGGCGGCAAGTATCTGTCTTGTGGTTAATGTGGCATATTTGTGGTCATCGCGAATCGGATGTTTCGGGTCGCAATACACCCAACTGCCGTTTTCAGTGTTGAGTGTATCGTTTAGTTTCAGGTTGCTGTCGTCCAAGGCTGCCATGAGCGAATAGGTCTTGAAGGTCGACCCGGGTTCTACGCGAGTTACGGCATAATTCTTGTCTTCTACATATTTTCCGTTTTGTAATCCTAAGTTGGCTATGGCTTTCACTTCGCCGGTTTTTACTTCCATCAGTATACAGCACCCCCAATCGGCTTGCAGGTGGTTGAGTTGTTGTAACAGTTGCGTTTCTACAATGTCTTGCAGATTGATGTCGATAGTGGTCACAATATCATTTCCGTCTTCGGCATCTTGTTGTCTCAATACTATAGCGCGTCCGTCTTCTATCTGCACTTCTTTACGTCCGTCTTTACCACACAATACATCTTCATATTGCAATTCCAATCCGGAGTTGCCTTGCCCCGATTTGGTATATATGCCGCCTATTGTGCGTGAGGCAAGCGTTCCGAATGGCTTGATACGCTGATGCGCTTCTTCTATGGTTAGACCGCTCTTGTTCTTGTCTTTTCTGAATAGAGGCATTTTTTTTATGTCCTGCAACTGACTGAAAGTGACACGATTCTTCTGCAATAGCAACCAACGATTTCCCTTGTTGTAGGCATCGGTAATCATCTTCTTGTATTCGTGCGAACTCTTGTCTTTGAAATACAGAGATAGGGCATCGGATATCGAATCTATATATTCGTAAAACAATTTGCCGTTGTTTGCGCGCAGAGCCTCTGTGCGTGTGTCCATATGAAGTTCATAAATGGTAACGCTGCCGGCAAGCAGATTTCCCCGGCAATCGTAAATATTACCCCTGTTCGGCTTTACGGTCTGCTCCTTTAATTTGGTCTTGTTTATAAAAGTCAAATACTTATCTCTTTCTACGGTTTGGGTGTAAACTATTTTGGCTATGACAACACCGAAACCACAGACCAATAACAAGAAGATAATGGCGAAACGAATAATGGTATGGCGCTTGTTTTCTTCCATAATCGTGCAGTGCTATTTGATGAGTATGACAGGGTATGACGATTCGTGTACGCGGCTGTTTTGTTGTTGTAGCAAATAGTTAATCGATGAACGCTTGGTGAGCATGGTGTATTCGCGCGACAAATCGAGCATCAATTCACGCGATTCATTTATTTGTTTCTGCAATCGGACTATTTGTTGTTGTTGATGTTGGGCGCGAAGACCATTGCCGATGTAAATAAGTATAAAGAATGTAATCAACAGTAGCAAGAGGGCATGTCTGCGGAAAAATGCTTTGGTGAAGATATTGCCCGATAGTACATCTTTCAAATTTATTTGCGACACACTCTGCGATAGATCTGTTTTTCTGAATGGATTTTTCATAGTGGTAGGTCTATTTCTTTTCGGCGGCTCGCAATTTTGCACTACGAGAACGAGGATTGCGCTCCACTTCCTCTGTGGATGCGGTAATCACTTTGTTGTTAATCAGTCGGAAGGGGGTCAACAGATTGCCGTAGAAGTCTTTCTCTGTTATCCCCTCGGGATTGCCGGAGCGTAAGAAGTTCTTTACAATACGGTCCTCCAATGAGTGATAGGTGAGTATCACAATGCGTCCGCCGGGTTTGAGCAGATCTTTAGTGGCATCCAACATCTCAGTCAGAGCACTCATTTCATCATTCACCTCTATGCGTAAGGCTTGAAACACACGGGCAAGTTCTTTCTTCTCGGCATCTCGCCCGCAAAGCGGACTGAGCAGTTGTGTAAGTTCTTCCGTGCGTGTAATGGCATTTCGGGTGCGTTCTTTCACTATTGCGCGGGCCATGGGACGAGCATTCCTCACTTCGCCATACAAGCGCAATAACGAGCACAACCGGTCTTCATCGTATGTGTTTACTATGTCGGTTGCCGTTTTTGTACCTTGACGATTCATGCGCATATCCAACGGACCTTCAAAACGGAAAGAAAAACCGCGCTCCGCCGTATCGAAGTGATGAAACGATACTCCTAAGTCAGCAAGCACACCATCTATTTGGTCTACACCGTAATAGCGCATGAAATTCCGAATGTAACGGAAATTGCTATGCACAAACTGAAAACGCGAATCTTCTATGCGATTGTTGTAGGCATCTTCATCTTGGTCGAAGCTGTAAAGTTGCCCTTCTGAGCCCAAGTGTTTCATTATTTCCCGCGAATGACCTCCACCGCCAAATGTAACATCTGCGTAAATACCATTGGGACGTATGTTCAGTGCATCAATGGTTTCGGAGAGAAGAGCGGGAATGTGATAAATGTCGTTGGGCATGGCGGTTGTTGTACGTTTTTTTGATGCGTTGGTTTGTAATGGGTGTAGGCTATTGTTTTTCTTGCGATGCTTCGAGCCTTTGGTTTGCAGGCTTGTTACTCATTTTCTGACGCAAGCGCAGAGCAAATTCGGCAGGTTCGGCGCGTTTGGAATTAAAGGTGTTCTTGTTCCAAATTGCAAAACGATTCATCATGCCTACTATCAGCACTTCTCCCTCTGCACCAATCGATTGTAAGTTCCGTTTTTGCAATAATACGCGCCCTTGGTTGTCCGGTTCTAAAAAGTCGGCATCGGCAACAAACTGCATAAGCAACAATTGGTCATCGGGATTCCATTCGTCCAATACTTGGCTTAGTTGCTCCACTTTGCTATTCCAAACCGACTCTGGATAGACTATCAGACATTCATTGTCGGTATCTCTACGCATAACAAGACGTTGCGAGCTTTGCTCGGCAAGAATCTTTCTGTAGGCGGCAGGAATAAAAATACGTCCTTTATCGTCTAATTTAGTCTCTATGTTACCGATAAATGTTGCCATTTCTTTAAGAGTGACACCGATACGCTGTCGTTTCTATGATTTTTTTTTGTGACGCTGAATGTGTATCTGTCTGATTCTCCGCTGCAAAGATAAGTAAAATATCCGATATTCCCCACTTTACACCACAAAAAAGTTTTCAACAACTTTTTGAATGGTTTATTAACAATTTTATATTGTATTATATTTCTGAAAAATAGCCGATTATGATTGTTGTTAACAATTTTGTTGCTGGTGGAGTAGGGTGGAGTGGCATTGTGTGTAAGGTGTGTCGTGTCGTAGGTTGTTTTTTAGTCTTGTCAGAAATCGTAAAATGCGCATTCTGGCTGCGAATATACGATACGGAAAAGGTGAATGGTCTGTTTCTTTGTCTGGTTTTGAGTGTGTTGTGTACCTATTGTGTCATCGCAACTTTTGTGCTGCATGTATCGTTAATTGATTGCGTAAAAATAAAAACTGCGGGCATTCTTACTATGCGCCCATTTGCGTGCCGACAACTCTTTGTTTGTCAATGATTTTTCATACATTGAACTCAATGTATGGAAACAATCGGTATGCTATGAGTTTGTGTACGATAAGAAAGGGTACTCCCGAGAGAAAAACTAAAGTGTAGGGATACTGAAGCAACTGAGATTTTTGGGATATTTTACGATGTGCCGTATCTGTTATACTGAGCGGATATAGCATAAAAAAGGTGGAAATCGTTTTCCACCTTTCGTGATCCATGCAGGATTCAAACCTGCAACCCCCACATCCGTAGTGTGGTACTCTATTCAGTTGAGCTAATGGACCAATCCGTTGCTTCGCGTACTCGGCATATGCTTTTCGGAAAAGCGGTGCAAAGGTACGGCGTTTTTTTGATATACGCAAGAGGTTCTGTAACTTTTTTTGCACTTAACGATATTTTTCTTCTTCCGAGTCGCCTAATATCGATAGATAACTCTCAAAACGTGAGGGGGCTATCTCGCCTTTGGCTACTGCTTCCACTACTTGGCATCCGGGTTCACCCGTATGCGTACAATTGGAGAAACGGCACGATTGACCTATGCGAAAAATCTCTGTAAAATAGTGCGAAATCTCCTCTTTTTGCATGTCTAACACCCCAAAACCCTTAATCCCCGGAGTGTCGATTATCTGACCCGACTTCGGTAACGCATACATTTCCGAAAAGGTGGTGGTGTGCATGCCTTTGTTGTGAGCGGTCGAAATGGCGGCAGTGCGCGCACGTTCTTCTCCCAACAAGGCATTGAGTAACGTCGATTTACCCACACCCGAATTGCCGGAAAGCAGCACTACTTTTTCGCTGAAATAATCTAATAATTGCTGCAGCGATGCAGGATTATCACTGAGGTGTTTGGCGGAGATGCAAAATACGGGATAACCCAATCCTTCGTACAATGCTTTCAGTTGTGTCAAATAGTCGAGTTCTTCGGTGGTAAGCAAATCAACTTTGTTGAATAGCAGACATGCAGGCACACGATAGGCTTCGGCGGTTGCCAAAAAGCGGTCTATAAAAATCAGATTGGTTATAGGATGATTCACCGTCACAATCAGTGCGGCCAAGTCTAAATTAGCGGCAATTATATGCGATTGTTTGCTCAGGTTGGTAGAACGTCGGACAATGTAATTTGTACGATCATCTATGTCCGTTATCCAATTTGTGCCGTCGGGTTGTTGTTCCACAGTTACGCGGTCTCCTACGGCTACAGGACTCGTGGAGCGTATGCCGCGAATGCGAAAATTGCCTTTCACATGACAATCGGCAATACTGCTGTCTTCCAACCGCACAAAATACGAACTGCCGGTCGATTTTATGATGATACCTTTCATAAGATACTTGTCAAAACGCTTCTTTCATTGTGAGGTAATAACTCCACCCCGCAGGGTCGCTCCAAGATTTGATAAGGTTGTTGCGGGCAAGATCAAAACGGATATTTACTTTCGATTTGTTGATGGCTACGCGTAAGCCTATGCCATAGCCGAATTTAGGCTTGGTCCAGTCCCAATGCTTGAAATTGTAAACATCGCCTACGCCGGCAAATACAGTGCCTCTTATTACGCGATAAATAGGGAAACGCAATTCCCCTTGTAAAGCAATCGACATGTCATCGCCGAACATTCCTTGACGCACACCACGTACCAAATCGCGGCTGCCTACTCCACATCTGAATTGCATGGGAACAGATTGCCCGAATGCCATTTCTGTTTTCAACTGATAGGCAAAAATCAGTTGATTGTATATGGGGAAAAAGTGCCGGAAATCCACACTTAATTTGTCCATACGATGTGTTGGGTTGAGCGGGGCTTCGTAGTGATTGTATATGGCTTTTATGAAGACGCCTCGTGAGGGGTAGTATATTTGGTCGCGTGTGTCGAAAGCACCTAATACGCCTATCCCTACAAGCAACAAGTCTTCGTTTAGTCCCGGCACATAGCCCGCCGTCTGTCGCACACTGTCGGCTGATAGCGTGGTCTGAGCATAGTCGTAATAGACTACCGTACTGGCTCCCACACTCCATTTCTTGTTGATATAGTATTGGGGCTGTAGTGTGAAATAGAAATTGTGCGAATCGTAGCGCACTTTTTGGGGCAATAGGTTTTCGGGGCGGTTTCCGTGTCCGTAGTAATAGTCGGGGAATTGCCGATAACCGAAACGTGTCCATATCTGCCACTTGTTGAGGTAGATAGTCGAGTTTACGTTTACGTTCCATTGGTGGTTGAGCGAATAGGCGGCATCGAAACCGATGTCACTCAGTCGCTGTTCACCTTTGGCTTTGAAGTAGTAGGCACCGGCTACGCCGAATGCCCAGTTGGTCTCCGGGCTTACCGATACCGACGGCACCACCAGAAAAGGCATATCGGAGAACCATTGGATCACTTTCTGCAAAGTAGTTGGTGCCGGCGGAATTTGCCGAATGGATATTGAATCGGGCGATACTGCATCGCAGGTAAGCAGAGTGTTTGCATCGAGCGGAGTAAACAACGATAGGTCTTGTGCAAACAAGATACTACCCACATTGATAAACAACATGAGTAGTAATACGCGTGTACTATGTAGCGGATGACGTGTCAAACGGTCATTATCTCCTTCTCTTTGAGCGAGAGCAATTCATCTATTTGTTTGATGTATTTATCATGTACTTTCTGCATTTCGTTCTCGGCATCTTTCTCGGCATCTTCAGGAAGTCCTTCCTTTATTTGTTTTTTGAGTTTGTCAATGGCATCGCGGCGGGCATTGCGAACGCTCACTTTGGCATTTTCGGCTTCACCGCGACATTGCTTGGCAAGTTCGCGACGACGGTCCTCAGTGAGGGGCGGAATGCTTAAACGAATCATCTCACCGTTGTTAGAGGGGGCTAAGCCTATACTGGAATTGATGATGGCGCGTTCAATATCGCCAATGAGTTTCTTCTCCCAAGGCTGAATGCAGATGGTGCGTGCATCGGGAGTGGTGATGGTGGCCACATTGGCAAGTGGTGTGGCGGCTCCGTAATAGTCAACCTTTATCGGGTCAAGAATGCGTGCACTGGCTTTGCCTGCACGAATGTGTGCGAGAGCATCTTCCAAGAACATAACAGCTGCTTGCATCAGTTCTTCGGCATCGGTCTGGATAACTTCGGGTTCTATCATAATGGGTTCTAATCCCTCGCTCCTGCGATAAAACGACAGGTATGCAATTTTTTGTGAGGGTATGTATTGCAAAAAAAAACGTTAGTGGTGCGTGGTTAGGGGTGTACCAATGTACCTATGTTCTCTCCTTGTATTACTTTGAGCAGATTGCCTGTTGTATCCATGTCAAATACATAGATAGGCATGCCGTTCTCCTTGCATAATGTGGTTGCAGTGAGATCCATAACGCGGAGGTTGCGATTGTATATCTCATCGTAGGTAATGGTGTCGAATTTAACAGCGGTCGGGTCTTTTTCCGGATCGGCTGTGTAAATGCCGTCTACACGGGTGCCTTTTAGCATGACATCTGTCTCTAATTCAATGGCACGTAGGGCGGAACCTGTGTCTGTGGTGAAGTATGGATTGCCTGTGCCGCCTGCCACAATAACCACATGTCCTTCTTCCAAAAGCCGTAAGGCTTTGTCTTTGGCATACAATTCGCCCACAGGTTCCATGCGTACGGAGGTGAGTACGGTTGATTTCTGACCTTCTGCCTGCAAGGCGGAGGATAAGGCAAGCGAATTGATTACAGTGGCAAGCATTCCCATTTGGTCGCCTTTTACACGGTCGAAACCTTTTTGTGCGCCACTTAAACCACGGAAGATGTTGCCTCCGCCAATAACGATGGCTACTTGCACTCCCATACCGGCTATCTCCTTAATTTGTTGTGCGTATTGCGAAAGACGCACGGCATCTATTCCATATTGCTGATTGCCCATGAGCGACTCTCCGGACAACTTGAGCAAGACTCTTTTATACATAACGAATCAAGTTGTTATACATTCTTTTTATCTTGCCTGCAAAGATACAAAGAGTTTCCTGAATCTGCAAGTGTCGCAACGCTGCTACATCTGTAGGCTATTCTTGGTTGGTGTACCAAGAGGCATAAGTGGCATAGTTGTGTGCAATCTTGCGGTTTATTTCGTTGCTTTGCTCGGGGTCTACCTTTTTGATAAACTTGGCAGGCACACCTCCCCAAAGTTCGTAGGGACCTATTTTCGTATTGGAGAGTACCAACGCTCCCGCTGCCACAATGGCACCTTCGCCCACTTCGGCATTGTCAAGCAGTGTACTGCCCATGCCTATGAGGGCATAGTCGTCTACGGAGGCGCCGTGTATGGTTACGTTGTGTCCTACCGATACATAGTTGCCCAATCGAATCGTACTTTTCTGATAGAGTGTGTGCAGTACTGCGCCGTCTTGTATGTTTACGTGGTTGCCTATACGGATGCTGTTTACATCACCGCGCAAAACGGCATTGAACCAAATGCTGCAGCCTTGTCCTATTTGTACATCGCCTACGATAGTGGCATTTTCGGCCAAAAAGCAGTCATCACCTATTTCAGGACTGAATCCTCTTACTGATTTTATTAAAGCCATGATGATTAGGGTTATGGTGGTGTTATGGCAAAAGCGAAGAAGTCGCAGCCGACGTTCCCCGCTTTTACCGATGGATAGGGTGTTATGCCTTAGCGGGCATCAATAATGGCTTTGAAATCGGCAGCCTTAAGTGAGGCTCCGCCAATAAGTCCGCCATCAACATCGGGATTCGCAAATAGTTCGGCAGCATTTTTCGCATTGCATGAACCGCCGTAAAGAATGGTGGTGTTTTCTGCCACTTCGTTGCCATATTTGGCTGCAATAAGACCGCGGATGTAGGCGTGCATGTCTTGGGCTTGTTGAGGTGTGGCTGTAAGCCCGGTGCCGATAGCCCATACGGGTTCGTAAGCGAGAGTGATTTTAGAGAAATCTTCGGCGGAAAGGTTGAATACGGAACCTTCCAATTGTGCTTTCACTACATCGTTCTGACGACCGCTTTCGCGTTCTTCTTTTACCTCACCTATGCAGAATATGGGCTTGAGGTCGTTGGCAAGTGCCAAAAGTACTTTCTCACGGAGAATGTCATAATCTTCATGATAGTAAGCGCGACGTTCCGAGTGGCCGAGGATGCAGTACTCTGCTCCGGTCGATTTTACCATTTCGGCAGACACCTCACCGGTGTAAGCGCCCTTCTCCTTGTCTGCGCAATTTTCAGCGGACAAGCGGATGCAAGTTCCGTCAATGATGCCTGCTACGGTAGCAAGATGAATGAAAGGAGTTCCGATTACAACTTCGCATTTGGGTTGTGCGTCTGCCAAAATTGTTTTGAGTTCGGTAGCCAAGGCTACACCTTCTTGCAGGGTCTTGTTCATTTTCCAATTGCCTGCAACCATTTTAGTTCTCATAGTAGTTATATGTGTTTGTTTTTAAAGATAATCGTGGGGGTTATTTGTTGCGCAGGTTATATTTTTCTATCACCGTACCGTTTTGCAGTACGATAACACCGGGATTTGCCCGCACTATGGTTTTTAGTGTAACAGGATCTGTATTGCAGAAAGGATATTCTGCTTGCATCTCGTCTCTGAAAACTTCTATGTCGGCAGTGCCGGAGCCGGTGAGCGCATAGAAAGATCGACCTGCAGCAAGAGTTTCTCGGTAGAGTCGGTTGAGTTTTTTTGCCTGGGTGCGCGATGTTTTTGCCAGGTCATACATCACAACGAGTACTACCGGTTGTTCGCTTTCAAGTATATCGTATGTGAGGTCTTCAAATTCTTCATCGGTAATGGTGAAGTCGTGAATGGGCGGTTCATATCCTTTGCTGATAAGACGTGTGTTTTGTCTGACGAATACCCAGGTCGAATCGTTGCGGGGATAGTCCTGAAGCGTAAATTCTTGTTCTACTCCGTTTTGGGCATATACAAAGGTTATGTCATATACATCGGGTTGCGCATCTTCCGGATACTCCATTAGTTCGGGTAGGTTGTTGCCTGTTTTGTAGGGGCGGAAATCTATGAAAGGGAGGTGAAGCCTCGACCATAGCATGATGCCTGTCACTAACCCTATGGCAAGCATGCTAATGGCAAGTTCGGCTTTGTTCGTAAAAGTTTGTGGTATGTGTTTTTTTGTACAAAGCAGTACGATTACCAATGCTAAGAGTACGATGTTCTTCCAAAAGGTAGCCCAATTCGATAACACTACGGCATCGCCGAAACAACCGCAATCGCTGACGGGGTTTGATATGGCAATGTAGAGTGTCAGAGGAGTCATGAAGCACATGAAGCAAAGCGTAAACCACGATGTTAGTTTGGTTCTGAGGTTGCATAGCAGGGCTATACCAAGCAAAAATTCTATTCCGATAAGCACCCAGGCCATAGGCTCGGCCAAGGGAATAAAAACAGAAAAGAAACTGCCGAAGGCGGTGAGGTAGTCTTCTATTTTGTAGGTGGTGCCGAGCGGATCGACGGCTTTTACAAAACCGGAGAAGATGAATACCAATGCAAGTAAGGTTCTCGTAACAGACCCGATGATGTGTAGCAGTTTGTTCTGTTTCATGAATGGTGGTATTAAGATGTTATGCGCCCATTGTTTTACTGCCGATTTTTATAAGGTTGAATACGGCATAGTTGATCATGTCGAAAAAATTACCGTCAGCACCTTCGGATACCAGAGTATGGTTGTCATTGGCAATGATTGACTTATTGCGTAGAATCTTAGTGTAGATAAGGTCGGTAATGGACTCTTGAGCCATGTCGCGCCAAGCCTCTCCGTAGTCATGATTCTTGTTTAGCATCAGGGTTTTGGCTTGTGTGATAACCGCATCATAACAACTAAGAGCATCTTGGGCTGTCATATCAACGCTGTCGGCATAGGTATGCTTCATCTGGATGATGCCTATTGCAGAGTAGTTGACAATGGCAATAAACTCTCCCTCTATGTTTTCTCCTACCAGATTAACACCCGTCGTTTCTATCTCCCGAATACGTTTCGCCTTTATGAATAATTGGTCGTTAACTGTTTGCGGCCGCATGATGCGCCATGAAGGTCCATAGTCGGACATCTTGGCAATAAATATATTGCGACATGTATTTATTATTTGGTCGTATTGTTCGGAAGTTGTCATAACTGATGGGTACGATATATCGCCTGCAAAGATACAACATTTTTTCGAATTTTCGAAAACCCCGTAAAGTAGTCCGGCCCTGCACCTCCGTACACCCTATTTGCATATCCCGAAAATCTTCCCTACCTTTGCACCACGTATTTGCTGCGGAAACGTCCGACACAAATACAACATATATTATTAACAGCATTGCTATTATCCGCTCTCAAAGAAAAAAGTCTGGTAAACGTTATTCTTAGAGTTTTTAGGAATGCCGCTTAAGAGGGAAAGAACTTTTCTCTAAACAGAAATAGTAACTAACACTTTAGTGTGAGGCATTTTCTGTTTGGAGGGTTTTGTTACCAGACTTTCCCTTGAGAGCGGATAGGTGTCTCACCTTTATTTTTCTCCTGCTCAAGGTTAATAGTATGCATTAGATACTATCAATCCCTATGGCAGGCAATAAGACACTGCACGAGGCGAAAACCGCCAAGAATGACGAGTTCTACACACAACTTCCCGACATTGAAAAGGAACTCGCGTATTATCGTTCCCATTTTCAGGACAAGGTCGTCCTATGCAATTGCGATGACCCTTATGAAAGCAATTTCTTTAAGTACTTTGCCCTCAATTTTAATGCCTTAGGGCTACGCAAACTCATTGCCACTTGCTACAACGGTTCCCCCGTATCAGGCAATGAACTGTTGCTCGATTTTGGCGATACCACCACCGACCCCAAGAAGATTGCTTACAAGGTTGAAATCTCCGCCATGCCCGACTGCAATGGTGATGGCGCTACCGACCTCAGCGATGTGCGCTACCTCTTGCAGAACGACCGCAATGTGCTGACCATGCTCCGTGGCAATGGCGACTTCCGTAGCCCCGAGTGTATCGAACTGCTCCAACAAGCCGACATCGTCGTTACCAACCCTCCTTTCTCTCTCTTCCGTGAATATGTCGCACAACTCGTGCAGTACAACAAAAAATATATCATTTTGGGTAATATGAACGCCCTTACCTACCGTGAGATATTTCCACTTATCAAAGATAACAAGATGTGGTTAGGGAATACTTCTCCCAAACGATTTCATGTTACTAAGTTAGTTAATAAGAGTTGCATAGTAGAAGATGGAAAAATCTATGCAACCTTTGGCAACATTTATTGGTACACCAATCTGGATATATCCAAACGTCACGAAGACCTTATCCTCTATAAGCACTACACCCCCGAGGAATACCCCAAGTATG
>JAMPAY010000008.1 GCA_023666945.1 Paludibacter sp. | reverse complement strand
TATGTGCAACTTTTTCATGTATAAATATTTAGAAATTTAATTCAACCAACAGGTTATTCTATTAAAAAAAATGTATGGTCGTTTGGATATGCAAAAAAAAAGTAGTACCTTTGCGCTCTCTGTCAGTCTTTTACGTTGATTGGCGGTGTGCAAAGTTTTTAATGGATACTAAATTTTTAGGGACTCAACCTTATTGAAATACCGAATAACTGACCGAACGCATGAAGAAAATTACTCCGCTCTTGCTGATATGTATGTTTGTGCTGCCGTTTAATGTAGCGGCAAAAGATAAGAATGCCACCGACTCTGTGGCTGCAGACTCTCGCCCGTTAGGAGTGCATCCTTATAAACAGACAAAAAATCTTGCTTCCGATTTTGCCCATTGGTCGCTCTCGTTTGAAGGCGGTTTTAGTTTGATTGATGGCGATTTCGTACAACCGGATGTTACTATCATTCCTAAAACAAAAGTACGTCCTTCAGGTGGTATCGCTTTGGAATATAGTTTCACACCCACATGGGGATTGGCAGGGGTTTATACTTATGCCAACTATGGAGTTAAACAAAAAGAAACCAGCGATTTCTTGCTCTATGGACACATGCATTCCTTAGAATTGTTACTCACCTACGATCTTGTGGATGCTTGGTTTCCGCGGCGTAAAACCGATATCTTTTCCTTCTATCTTTTGGCAGGATTGGGTATGGGATTCTATAATTGCGAACTCAATTTGAATAACGAACAGATAACGCCGCGTTCCGATGGGAAATACGATATGGTCGGTATTATTACGGCAGGTGTTTCGGCAGAATTTAATGTTAGTCGTGAACTTGCATTGGGTGTCAAAGGATTGTATCATATCTATATGGGCGACAAATTGGACGGCAAAATACAAGGTACCAACAACGATTGTATGGAATATTGTAGTGCTTTCTTGCGTTGGAAAATTGGCGGAAAAAAGAAAAACCATGTGCGCAACTATGCTAACGACGAAATCTTCCGTTCAAAAATGCAATCCGCTCAAAAAGAACGCAAACCGCTCAAAGATACTGTCGTTATTTCGCATACCGATACGGTGCTTATGGTGCAGCAAATCGAAACCGCCGCACCGATGCAAACCGCGGTATTGCTTCCTGAAACACGCTATTATGTATATTTCGAGCATGGTAAAGCCGAACTGAACGAACAGGCACTTATTGCTATTCAGCAGTTAGCAGTAAATTTGCAGGAGGATGAAAACGTCTGTCTCGAATTGAATGGCTATTGCGACAATACGGGTTCTGAAAAATATAACGAAACCTTGGCACAGAAACGTGCCGATCGTGTACGTAGTGAACTGATTAGAGTTTATGGCATTGCAGAAAACCGTATCGTAGCAATAGGCAAGGGTGTAATAACCAATGTGAATGCTTCTTATGGTCCTAATCGTCGTGTGGAAATGCGATTGATTTCTGCAGATGAATGCAGCCGACTGCACCAAACTCTTGCTACTACGGTTGTAACCGGTGATTTGCAAACGTCGGTCGGCAACACTGCACAGACTGACGAATATATCGCAATGGTCAAGACGAAAAAGAATGTTACTACCCTTTCACGTTTGGCAAGAAAGTATTATCGTAATACCGATTGTTGGGTATATATCTACGAGGCAAACATCGATGTCTTGAAGAATCCCGATATGATTCCTGAGAATATCACATTGCGCATTCCGCGATTGTCTGACGAGAAAATGGCAGCCGATAATGCCGAGGCTAAGGCTCTGTCTGTCAAGTATAGTCGTAAGTAAGGCAATAGAAAAAACGGTTTTAAGGGGAAGAAATGTACACTTTTTTGCTTTTTACTTGTGTAATTCACGAAAAAGCCGTACCTTTGCACTCGCTCTTATAAGGAGAGATGTAAAATTAATTGATTATTTTGGTCGTACAAACCTTCGGGTTTGTCGACTTGGTCTCATAGCTCAGTTGGTTAGTAGCACCTGACTCATAATCAGGGGGTCCTTGGTTCAAGCCCAAGTGAGACCACAGATAACATTCATAACAATACATATATAATGTAGGCAGTCGAAATTCGGCTGCCTCTTTTTTTGTATAGAGTCTTAATTAAACTGATTGTGCCGATTCGCGAGAACTATAGAGAGTTGCAACTGCAGCACAGATAGCGTTAGCATTCACTTTCGATGTGTCAAATACGAGGTGGTAGTTGTGTATGTCGTCCCAACGTTTGCTGGTGTAGTAGGCATAGTGTGCTTGACGGGCGGCGTTTGTGCGGGCTACCATGGCTGATGCCTTGTCCGGAGCAATGCCATAGTATGCAATAGCGCGATGTTCTTTGTAAGCCTTTTCTGCATGCAGATAAATGTGTATGCAGTTCGGATTGTCGCGTAGCACATAGTCAGAGCAACGACCCACTATCACACACGAGCCTTGGGCGGCAAGTTTGCGAATAATGCGACTCTGTACTACAAATAGAGCATCTTCGGCAGAGATGCTTCCGTCTATAGAAGAAGAATAATCTTGCAGTATCATTTCGTAAAGTAAGCCGTGCGGAAGATGTTGGTCTAAATTACGGACCGTATCTTCGTTGATGCCCGATTCTGTAGCGGTCATTTCTATCATGGCATTGTCGTAAAAGGGTATTCCCAGTGTTTCTGCTATTTGCTTGCCTATCTCATGTCCGCCGCTGCCATATTCTCGTGCTATGGTAATAATAATATGCTGCGAAGGGGCTATATCTTGCGATTTTTGCTCATCGGTAGCAGTAGAATTGGAACTTTCCCACAGTTCTACGAATTTTAAGCGGGGAGTTATCAATTTAACCAACGGACCGCTAAGAAAGGCTGCAATAAACGTTCCTTCGCGCACACCGTCAATCTGCTGACCCATAAGCCACGAACAAAGCATGGCAACAGCCACTAAAGTCAAGTCGAATCCTATCTTAACGTTGCCGAATTGTTGTTTGAAACGTTGGGAGGTTACATGTACAAAATATTCACCGGACACCATTGATACGTCGGCAAGTACTTCTAATGATATACCTGCTGCCATTACGCAACACCCGCAAAGGAGCGATAGAAGTTTTATTCCGTATATCTGAGGTGCCCAAAAGGAAAGCAGTAACATGGTTCCGTCTACAAACAAACCGAACAGAATAGATACGGGGAGTTGCATAATCAGTTCTATTCTGCAACGTCGTATACCTTCTGTCCCCAACATAAGCATCTGACCGATGATAAGCACTATGTTGAGCAATAGGATGAAGGTTCCCATGGATAATGGGGTGTGTAGGCTCAGTACATAAGGAATACTCGATATGGGTGAGGTTCCTATCAGTGAGCAGGTGATTAAACTTACCCCAAGGGCAATTATAAAGAGTGATAGTGTGAATACCGCATAGCGGCGAATGAGTTCTTTTCGGTTGCGTTCTATCTTGTTCATATAATGTATATTTTTTTATGTTTATGTAGCGAATAGTTGTTTAGTGCGACTACATTATATTCTTCGGCAGTTTAGAATAGAACAGGTTGCTTTTTAAAGCAACCTGTTCTATTAAGGAGTAAAGCCTATGGTTTAGGTTTACAACGATTCTTGTATGCGGAGTATATCGGCGGACTCTATTTTCTGTTTGGCGTAGTCAAGCGTAACTGTATATTCGTGGATATCCATTGAGGGAACATCGTACATCACATCCATCATTACGGTTTCTGTCAAAGAGCGTAGACCTCTGGCTCCCAAGTGGTATTCGATGGCTTTGTCTACAATATAGTCTAATGTTTCAGGAGTGAAAGTAAGCAGTACTCCGTCCATTAGTAGCAGTTTCTGATATTGCTTTGTAATCGCATTTTTAGGCTCTGTCAGAATGTTACGTAGCGCATTTCGGTCTAAGGGCTCCAAATAGGTAAGGATGGGGAGTCTACCTATTATTTCGGGGATAAGACCAAATGATTTTAAATCTTGAGGGGATATATATTTTAGGAGATTGCTGCGGTCTATCTTATGTTGCTGACGTGCCGATTCGAATCCCACTACATGGGTATTCAAGCGTTGTGCAATTTTCTTTTCAATACCATCAAATGCACCTCCGCAGATAAAGAGGATATTTTGTGTATTGACGGCTATGTAGGATTGGTCCGGATGTTTGCGCCCTCCCTTGGGAGGTACGTTTACTACTGCTCCCTCCAATAGTTTGAGCAAACCTTGCTGTACGCCTTCACCACTTACGTCGCGAGTGATGCTGGGATTGTCCGATTTGCGGGCAATCTTGTCGATTTCATCAATGAAGACTATTCCGCGCTCTGCCTTTTTTACGTCATAGTCGGCTTCTTGCAACAGGCGGGTTAGAATCGATTCTATATCTTCACCCACATAACCTGCTTCGGTGAGGACGGTAGCGTCTACAATAGTGAAAGGAACGGTCAATAATCGGGCTATTGTTTTTGCCAACAAGGTTTTACCCGTGCCGGTGGAACCAACCATAATAATGTTCGATTTTTCTATCTCTACACCATCTTTCGTTTCGGGTTGTGTCAGGCGTTTGTAGTGGTTGTAAACGGCTACGGATAAGTAGCGTTTGGCAGCATCCTGACCTATTACGTATTGATCAAGAAACGTTTTTATCTCGTTGGGCTTGGGTATCTGCTTGAGTGATATGGCGGGAGGGGCTGGTTGCTTGCGTATTTGCTGTATGAGTAGATGTGCTTCCTCTATACCGTCCATGCAATCGTTACAAACAGCCATGCCGTCTGCGCCTTTAGTGAGTTGTTCCGCAGGCAACTCGCGTCCGCAGAACCCGCATCTGTTTTTTGAATTTTGTTTAGTCACGTTCGAAGAATTTGTTTATGCCTGTTTCTTACGGAAAATAGTGTCAATCATGCCGTATTGCAATGCCTCTTCGGATGTCATCCAATAGTCACGGTCGGCATCGGTGGTAATTTTCTCCATGGTTTGACCGGAGTGGTCGGCAATGATGCGATAGAGTTCATCTTTTAGTTTAAGAATCTCGCGGGCGGTAATCTCTATATCGGAGGCTTGACCTTGTATTCCGCCCATGGGTTGATGAATCATTACGCGTGAATGAGGCAAGGCGGCACGTTTTCCTTTTTCTCCAGCCACCAAGAGCACTGCACCCATAGAGGCTGCCATACCTGTGCATATTGTACCTACTTTCGCAGTAATGAACTGCATCGTATCGTATATACCCAATCCTGCGTACACACTTCCGCCGGGAGTGTTCAGATAGATGGATATATCTCGGTCTTGGTCTACACTGTCAAGATACAATAGTTGGGCTTGAATAACGTTGGCGGTATAGTCGTTCACTTCTGTGCCGAGGAAAATCACACGGTCCATCATCAAACGCGAGAATACATCCATTTGTGTAACGTTGAGTTGGCGTTCTTCCAATATGGAGGGCGATATATAAGAGGCATTCATAGATGCGTTCATCGTCTTTTCCACGTGCATGGAGTTCATTCCCAGATGTTGGGACGAGAATTTGAGAAAATCGTTCATAGTTTGTTTCTGTTATAATCAGAGTGCAAAGGTACTATATTTTAGTCATATTTGCAATGTTGCGGTAGCACTCAGGAGCAACTGCATCAATTTTCAAAGAACTCTAAACGCACAGTTGCGTAAAGTAGCATTCTATTTTTGATGCGTTTATCCTGCCGGCAATTGCAGCAAGTTTACGAATGATATGTATTGTAGTTGAGCAGTCGTCCTTTGTCGTTCCATTCACCGAATAGTATGCCTTGGCGAGTGTATCGGATGAGTTTGTGTAAGCGTTGCTGATAGAGAGGAGTCCCTCTTTTAAGTTGTATGTTACCGATTCTAACACGTTGGTACAAAGGATGAAATGTTTGAAAGTTTTGCCAAACAATAGGGTCGGCTTGTAATGCTTGTAGTATTTCTGCATCAATATGAAAAGAATCGGCATCCGTATCAAGCAGAGTGCGACGCCCTGCTTCGGTCATCAGTCCGAGAACTTCCAGACGGCGGCATCGTTCTTTGTTCAGTTCCGTCCATTGACTCTTCTTTCTTCGCGGAGTAAGGCGCTGAATAGGTATGCCATTGTGTTGTTTGCAGGTCGAATCAATCCAACCAAAGCAAAGGGCTTCTTCTACAACATCTAAATAGTATAGACATCCTGCGGGAATTTTTGCCGCACGCGAACAGGCTACCCAACATTCTTTTTCTGTGTCGTGATGTAATCGTAACCACATGCGTAGGGCGGCTCTATCGGGGAAAGTATGTATGTAGGCGGGTTGCATTAGTAATGCAAAGATATGGAAAAAACGTCGGATATACAAGTGTGTGGAAAGGTATGGCGTGTTTTGTATCTGCTTGTGGAGTGAGTTTTGGGTATGTGTATAATTATGTGTACCTTTGCGCGATTTTTAAGGTAACAAGTAAAAGGTATGTATAGTTTTGCTAAATACAAGCGGCATTATGCCGCCAATCTTCGTTTGGCATTGCCCATCGTTGTGGCACAGTTGGGGCAGATATTGGTGCAGTTGGCTGATAATATCATGGTGGGGCAATGGGGGGGAGATAATCCCGTTCCTTTGGCTGCCGTTGCATTCGGCAGTTCGATAGCGTTATTGTTTTTCTTGTTTGGTATAGGTATTGCCATGGGTATCACTCCTTTGGTGGGTGAATTATACGGTAGTGGTAATAGGCAACGGGCTTCGGTCTACCTTTTCAATGGCATAGGATTGTACACATTGATAGGCATTATTATAATGCTCTTGCAATTGGCATTTGCCCCCTTGCTATATTACATGGGACAACCGGTGGAGGTGGTGGATGAAGCCATGGATTACTATAACGTGATGGCGTATAGTTTGCCCTTTGTGATGTTTTTCTGCACTTTTAAGCAGTTCTTGGAGGGAGTGGGAAATACATGGATTTCGATGCTCATATTGTTGGGAGCCAATCTGCTGAATATATTGTTGAATTGGGTGTTCATTTATGGAAATTGGGGTGTGTCGCCAATGGGAGTAACGGGTGCAGGTGTGGCTACTTTCTTGTCGCGGGCAATTACTCCCTTTGTGGTGTTGGCAGTGTTTTTGTTGGTGAATAAGTTGAGAACTTATTTGCAAGGATGGCAGGTTCGTATGGTGTCGTGGAGCGATTGTAGGTCTTTGTTGTGGATGGGTTTCCCTATCGCAATGCAGATGTTCCTGGAAGCGTTTGCGTTTGTGTTCACGGGGGTGATGATGGGATGGTTTGGTACTGTGGCTATCGGTGCCAATCAAATAACAATGACGTTGGGAAATTGTGTGTTTATGATAGTAACTGCTTTGGGTGCAGCAACCACTATACGTGTTTCACATTGCTATGGTGCGCGTAATTGGCAAGAACTGACATTGGCTTCCAAAGCGGCTTTGCACATGGTGCTTGTGTGGAATATGGGGGCGGCATTCTGTTTTGTGCTGTTCCGCAAACTACTGCCACTCTTGTTTACCACGAATGCCGAGATATGCGAATTGGCATCCGTATTGCTATGTTGTGCGGCTGCCTATCAGTTTTTCGATGGAGTACAGAATGTTTCCATAGGTATCATGCGAGGTTTGCAAGATGTAAAGATTATTCCGCTTATCTCGTTCATTGCCTATATTTTGTTGAATTTGCCGGTAGGGTGGTTGTTAGCATTTCCGTTAGGCATCGGACCTGCAGGGTTGGTCTTGTCTTATGTGGTGGGATTATCGTGTACGGCTATTCTCTGTTTGGCACGTATTCGTAAAAATGTAAGGCAATTGCGCACAATCTCATAATTGTTGCAATTTGGCAAAACGGAGCAAGAGCGTCTTTTTGCCTTTGCTATCGAAGTCGATATCTATCTTCTCGTTGTCATTCTCACGATATACAGACAGAACGGTTCCTGTTCCGAATATATTGTGATGAATACGTGCACCTATGGCAAAACACGAAGAGATGGGTGTCTGTTCCGATCGCAGCTGCATGCCGGTGGTCTTTGTGAGTCGTCCTCCGGATTTTGGTGCTTGTTTTGGGAAATCGCTCTCAAAATCAAAGTCAGCATGCATGGTCCATTGCGGACGTTGTTGATGTAACTCCATGCGTTCAATGTAACGCGGGTCAAGGTCTTTTAAGAAACGGCTTTCCGATGAAAACACGATAGTACCGTTCCTGAATCTACGACCGGCATGCGTGATATGGCATGTTTTTTCTGCGCGTGTAATGGCTACATAGAACAGACGTCGCTCTTCTTCTATATCTGCCATACTCTCGGCAAAGGCAGAGGGAAATAGTTTTTCCTCCAAACCGGCAATGAAGACATGGGGAAACTCCAAGCCTTTGGCTGTATGTACGGTCATTAGCGGTATACGAGGAGTGTCTTCTTGTGCTTGTTCGTCTTGGTCGGTCAGTAGTGCTACATCGGCAAGAAACTCGGATATGGAGACATTGGCGGCATCGGTCTGCAATTGATTGTCGGTAAATTCATGAATACTCGATAAGAGTTCTTGCAGGTTCTCATATCGGTCTTGTCCTTCCGCGGTCTTGTCTGATTGTGCTGCTTGCAACATCTGCGATTGGGTGAGTACCAATTTCGCAAAATCGTAAGCATTCTGCTGTGTACTCTGTTGCCGGAAATAGTGCATCATGTCAGCAAACTTGAGCAGTTTGTTCTGTGTGGCCGTAGATACGTTTAATGCATATTCTTCGGGGGCGGATATTACTTGCATCACGCTTGTCTGGTGGGTACGAGCACAATCCACTACTTTGTTCATAGTACTGTCGCCTATTCCGCGGGCGGGTACATTGATAATCCGTAAGAGGGCTTCTTCGTTGTCGGGATTGACGGACAAATTCAGATAGGCAATCGCATTTTTTATTTCTGTACGCTGATAGAAAGAGGTGCTGCCATACACCTTATAAGGCATGTTTCTTTTTCGCAATTCTTCCTCAATGGAACGCGATTGTGCATTGGTACGATAAAGAATGGCAAAACTGTCGAAATTAATATGTTGCTTATTCTTGAGCCGTTGTATGCTATCGGCTATAAAACGTGCTTCGGCGCGATCATCTTCGTGCATCGAAATATGTATGGGTTCGCCAATTTCCTTTTCCGAATACACTTCTTTAGGTATTTGCCCGTGGTTTTTCTTTATCAGACTATTGGCAGCATTCACAATATTTTGGGTACTGCGGTAGTTGCGTTCCAATTTGAATAGTTTTGTGTTGCTATACTGATGCTGAAAGCGAAGTATGTGGTCGATACTTGCACCTCTGAAAGAATAAATACTTTGTGCGTCATCACCTACTACACACAAATTGTTCTGAGGGGCGGAAAGTATGCCAACTATCTGATATTGAGCATGATTTGTATCTTGATACTCGTCTACAAACACGTACTGAAAACCTTGCTGATATTTTTCGCGTATGTCGTTTTGTGTGAGCAGAAGAGTATTCATGTTAAAGAGCAGGTCGTCAAAATCCATCGCATTGGCATTACGTAGTTGTAGGTTGTAACGGCGATATATTTCCGACAAGAGCGGCATTCTGTGTATCTTATCTTCAGCAAGCAAAGTGCGGTTGTTTGCATAGTCACTCGGACTCAACATATTGTTCTTTGCAGTGGAGATGCGTGCCGCTATGCTATTGGGTTTGTACACTTTGTCATCCAATTGCATTTCTTTTACGATGCGCTTTATCAGGTTTTTCGAGTCGGTGCTGTCGTATATGGAATAATCGTGCGAATAGCCTAAACGCTCGGACTCTTGACGCAGTATGCGGGCACATACCGAGTGAAATGTACCCATCCATAGATAACGTGCCGTTTGTTCGCCTACCAAACTGCCTATGCGCTCCTTCATTTCTCGAGCGGCTTTGTTGGTGAAAGTAAGGGCAAGAATGTTGCCGGCGGGCACTCCTTGGCTGAGTAACCATGCTATTTTGTAGGTCAGAACACGAGTCTTGCCGGAGCCGGCTCCGGCAATCACAAGCGATGGACCGATGTTGTAGGTAACGGCATCACGCTGACTATCATTTAATTCATCAAGAGAAAACATAATCGAAAATAAGTGTGCAAATGTAATATATTTTTACTACCTTTGCAAGTTGAAGTATAATTATGTTGCCGGAGAAGTTTATATCATCAGTCCAGTCTATGCTGGGGGAAGAAGCCGAAATGTTGCTTGATGCCTTGCAGAAAGAGGTGCCTGTGAGTGTGCGCGTGAATCATAAAATATCGTTGCGTTATGAATTGCCCGTTCCGTGGCATCCCGATGGTTACTATCTTCCCGAACGTCCGCAGTTTACGCTCGATCCTTTGCTACATGCCGGTTGCTACTATGTACAAGAAGCCTCATCCATGTTCCTCTATCAGGCCTTGGAGCGTTATGTCGCTCACGATGCCATTGTGTTGGATTTGTGTGCTGCACCGGGAGGAAAATCCACATTGATAAGCGAGTGGTTGGGTGCTGAAGGGCTATTGGTTAGCAACGAAGTGGTACGCCAACGGGCGTTTATCCTTTCTGAAAATATACAGAAGTGGGGCAATGGCAATACGGTTGTAACCCATAACTCTCCTGCCGAAATAGGCGAACGTTTAGCAGGTGTTTTCGATTGTATGTTGGTAGATGCACCGTGTTCAGGAGAAGGAATGTTTCGCAAAGATGCAAAAGCCATCGACGAATGGAGTCCGCAAAATGTAGTTGCTTGTGCCGAACGACAACGAAAAATATTGCAGGATGTGTGGAACGCATTGAAGCCCGGAGGGGTATTGATTTATTCCACGTGTACCTATAATTCCTCTGAAAACGAAGATAACGTTCAATGGATAATTAGCGAATTGGGAGCGGAAATATTGCCGCTTAATCCTCCATCAGAATGGGGGATAACCGAAACTGTCGGCTATCATTTCTATCCGCATAAAACCAAGGGAGAAGGGCTCTTTCTCTGTGTGCTGCGAAAGCAGAACGAACATGTACGTTTGCTGAAATTAAAAGCAGATAAGAATAAGCCCATGCCATTGACCGATGTGGAGAAAGAGGCTTGGCAATGGCTGAAACACCCTGAATGGTGGAGTATACAGAAAGAAGACCGATTCTTAGTGGCATATTCATTGAAACACAAGCAACTGATTGAGTATATTCACCGCCAACTCATTTGCATTACTATCGGAATCGGAGTGGCGGAAATTCGTGGGAAATCCATTGTTCCGCAACATAGTTTGGCATTGGCAAAAGACTTTGAGGCGAGTCGTTTTTCTTCTGTCGATTTGTCTTTGGAACAGGCATTGGCTTATCTGCGTACGGAAGCAATTAATCTGCAGGATAGTCCTGCGGGTATTCTCCTGATGAAATATCAGGGTATTCCTTTGGGATTTGTGAAGAATGTGGGTAATCATTGCAATAATCTCTATCCTAAAGAATGGAGAATCCGTCGGCAAATAATAGCTGCCGATGTTTTGGGAAATGCCGATAACGAACTATGAAACGCTATCTGTCAATAGCATTGCTGCTTTGCTCCTTGTTGCTGAATGCACAACAATGGCACACAACGCTTGATGTACTGCGTCCGGCAGAACGTAATTTTCCGCAAGAGATACATAGCTTGTTAATCGTTAACAATACGATCCCGCAACCTATGTCTTTCGGGCATTCCGTATTGACGGATGGTTATGCTGCAGGTAATGTCGAAATCAATTTGCAACAAGCTACAGCATACATGTTGTTTGCCGTAACGGAAACCTTGGAGCAATCGGATATCTTTCATAATGTCGGATTATTGGAAATATCGCAGAACCAAACAGATAACTTCTATCGGACTATGCCGCTTTCGCAAGAGCAAATAGCCGCATTGTGTAACGACTATCAGTCCGATGCTCTTCTGGTCTGCAATCGTAACGTGCTTTTCGATGCTTTGGAAAGTTTCCCTTTGGAAGAAGGGGGCTTTTATGCTTCATTAGCCGCATATTCCACTTGTGCATGGACGTTATATTATCAGACGGCCAAAACGGTCGACTATGTCTTCACCGATACACTTTATTGGGAAGCACAAGCATATACACGCGAACAAGCACTATCCGAGTTGCCCGATAGGCAGACGGCATTGCTCGATATGGCTGCATATGTAGGTGAACGTTTTGCGGCTGCATTTGTGCCGCAGTGGGAAACGGTGGACCGATATTTCTACGAGAATGATAACAACCTTATCAAAGCGGGAATGCAATCGTTTACGCGTCAACGATGGGCAGAAGCCATTCGGTATTGGGAAGAGGCTTATCAAAACAAAGATAAACAGACCAAAGCCTATGCCGCGGCCAACATCGCTGTTACTTCCGAAATAGTAGGCGATTTGGAAACAGCCATACAATGGGCGCAAAGGGCAATAGATACTTTTGGTAAACTCAAATCCGCTTACGCACTTCAGCAGAAAGTGAATCTCAATTATTATTTGCAACAACTTCGTATACGCCGACAAGAACAACAACAATTATCCCGATGACACCGAATTGCGATGTCGTGGTATACGATGAAGACGTTACAAGTCTGCTGAAATGAGCTACTACAAATGTACGGAAATATCTTTTCGCTATTGTTCCGTATTATGGTTCGGACGTTGTTTCTTTGGGTGGTAGTTATGGTTGCTTTGTCGTTTGTTTTTGTTACTTCTGCCTTGGGTGTTTCGTTTGCCTTTGTGGGATGGTTGCGGATTATAAGGTGGAGTATCTCCCAATTCTGTGGGAACGGGTAAACGCTCTATACTTTTGTTCAGAAAATTCTCTATGCGTGAAAAGAATAATTGATCTTTTTCAGATACTAAGGTAATAGCCTCTCCGTCCGATTCGGCACGAGCCGTTCGGCCTATGCGGTGTACATAGTCTTCTGCATCGCGCGGAACATCGTAATTGATAACCAACGGAATATCATCTACGTCTATGCCGCGCGACACAATGTCTGTGGCTACCAATATATCTACTTTGCCGTTACGGAAATCCAACATCACTTCATCGCGCTCTTTCTGATCAAGGTCGGAGTGCATCTGACGTGCTTCTATCTTTTTATGGCGAAGATGCTGATAGAGTTCTTTCACTTTCTGCTTTTTGCCTACAAACAGAATAACCTTTTTCAGTTGCTTGCCGGCTAATATGTTTTCTACAATTTTCAACTTTTGTGTTTCATAGCATACACATGCCCTTTGGCGTATGGATTCGGGAGGACGAGAAATGGCAATGTTCACCTCTGTCGGATTGTTCATAAACGTTTTGGCTAAGGCACGCAATTGCTTGGGCATGGTGGCTGAGAAAAGAATGGTTTGCCGCGCTTGGGGGAGTTGGCGAACAATCGTCATAATGTCGTCAAAGAATCCCATGTCAAGCATGCGGTCTGCTTCATCCAAGATGAAATAGCGTACTTTTGAGAAGTCTATTTTGTAGACGTTCATATGTGACAATAAGCGTCCCGGGGTGGCTACTACAATGTCTGCGCCTTGGGTCAAACCGCGTTTTTGTGTATCCCATGCGTTGCCGTCATTACCCCCATATACGGCCACTGAAGAGAATGGCAGAAAATAAGAAAATCCCTGCATCTGTTGGTCTATCTGCTGAGCCAATTCACGTGTGGGTGCCATTATTATGGCATTTACCCCATGCGGGTCGTGGTTGTCGGTAAGCAGATTGTTCAGCAATGGGAGTATATAGGCCGCGGTTTTGCCGGTGCCGGTTTGTGCACACGATATCACATCCTGACCATCTAATATCACCGGAATGGTTTCTGCTTGCACCGGAGTGCATTCTTCAAAATGCATTGCGTCCAAACCGTCTAATATCTCATCTTCTAAAGGTAGTTCGTCAAAGTACATGTAGATTCTCTATTTTTTTGTTATTCCCAACCGTCAAAAATATGCTCATCGTAAACATTGTCTTCGTCCGGATTGTGCAGAGGTGTCCATAGTTGACCGAAAAACGGATTGATACGTGCCACTTGGTCATATCGCCAAGGAGTGGGCTGTTCGCTCGGACTCCAATGTCCGCCTAACAGAATCAGGCGAGGAGAGGCTTTGAAAATGTGTCCCTCTGCACTTTTCCACTCTAATTGAGTATCCCAGTCACCTTTCTGCATTTCGCTACTTAAGCAGAGACCGCCGCGAAATGCGGCTGCACGTTGCATGTCTTCTATGGTGAAATCCTCCATAGGCTTGCTTTCGTCATAACCATGGTCAAGCAGTACGGGTGTTTCGGAGTTGCGGGAAGTATCGTAATCTTTCCAATCAGGGATGGAGTTATATTCCTCTATGCTGCCATAAAAAGCGGCTATGCGCTGTTGGTTGTTGCTTTTTATCCAGTCTTGCGTACCTTCGCCTTTCTTGTAGGCCATCGGCATCATTGCGGCTTTTACTATATGAGGTATCAGTTTCGCTACATGAGATATGCGTGGAACCGACTTTGCTAACTGACGGAAGTAGTCCTTTACGGGGATGTTCCCGCGAAAGTGCAGGTAATCTTCCAATATATCGCTGTCAACATACCACATTCCATGAAAGTTGCGGGTCGTAAACCACTTGGTTTCAAACATTTTCTCGGGGGGGGGGCAACCTATCACTTCAAACATCAAACTTTCAAATTCATAGTTGGTCAGTCGGTAAGCTTCACCGCTGCCTATGTTGTAGTAGCGTTTCCAAAAGGTTTCAGGTACATCATTCCGGCATACACGTTCCAATAAACGCCCCGAATCTTCCAATGTCGCCCACTCCAATACGCCTCTAATTGGCACGTGGAACATTATAGGGTCGTAGTTTTTTAATATGCCTGCATGCAATATGCCCGATTGGCGTAAACTTACCCATTGCTTTATTCCAGAATCGGTAATAATGCGTTCTCCTTCGGCTTTGGTCATGCCATAGTGGTCGTAGGGAGAGGGGCAAATCGGATCACCGGTACGTCCCCAGTGCAAAGGTTCGCGACGATCCCCCATTTGGGCTACCGAACCGATATATACAACTTTGGGTTGATTGTCTTTCTGGGCCAATACGGCATCACGTACATTGATAGCACTGCTTATGTTGATGCGACGGGTCGTTTTCGGACGATGATCGGCTTGAGGGCTCACCATACCGCCTACATGAAGAACTATATCAGAACCCGTTACACCTTGCAATACGTCTTCGTAGCATGTCAAATCGCCCCAAATTATGCTCAATTTATCTGCCAATGGGGCCAGTTTTTCTTTGTTTTTCTTGCTTGGACGGGCAAGTATGCGAATATCGTAGTTTTCCGGATATTTAAGCAACTCTTGCAATCCGGCCCACCCCATGGTGCCGGTCGCGCCGGTGAGAAATACCGTTGTTTTCATCTATGTATGTTTAGTTTTGTTTCTGTCGTAATTTGCGGTTTTCCTGTACCATACGTACGTATTCCTTTACAAAATCGTATGTGTTGTCTATAAATACGGGTTTCCACCGCTTTTTCTGTTCTATCTTTGCATACGTCTCTTGCAGAGTTTCTTCGTTATCGGTAATAACAAGCAGTGCATCGCCGTCTAACAATACCGATTTGCCCGTGGGTACAAAGAAGTTGTTCTGCCGTTTCACCATAATCACGAGCGTATTCTGAGGAAAACCCATATCCATCAGTTTATTACCATGCTCAAGCATGTCATGAGTAACTTGTATCTCTGTCGCAACCGATTTTATCTCTTCCGGTAGGTCTATATCAAAATTGACAGGCTTTTTGAGTTCCTTGGGCTTATCTGCAACGCCTAATATGCGGGCCATGGCAGGTAACGATGTGCCTTGCACTATTAGCGAAAGCAAGGTGCAAAAGAATACGATGTTAAATATCAGGTCGGCATGCTCCACTCCTTCTGCCATACACAATATGGCAAATATGATAGGCACTGCACCGCGCAAACCTACCCAACTTACGAATAACTTATCTTTAAAGTCAATCTTACGGAATGGAAGAAGCGAAATAAATACACTCAACGGACGGGATATAAATACCATTACCACACTCACTACTAAGCCGGGAATGGCTACTTTGATAAGTTTGTGAGGCTCTACTAATAGCCCTAATGTTAAGAACATCAGCAACTGACATAGCCAACTCAATCCGTCAAAGAATCCCATGGTACTGCGCTTGTGAGTAAACTTACTGTTACCTATCACCAAACCTCCTATATACACAGCCAAATAACTGTTACCTTGCAAAAAATAGGTCGAAGAAAATATAAAAATACAAGCGGTTAGAACCCAAATGGGATACAGAGAGTCGTTACTTATCGTCACTTTATTCATTATCCACACCATCAGTTTTCCTAATAAGAAACCGGTAGCGGCACCAATGATCAATTGCATCAAAACAAGAAAAACTAAACCGGCAATGTTGGGTATCTCGCCGGCCGTGGCAACCCCTATCAATGTGGTGGTCAATACATATGCCATGGGATCGTTACTGCCGCTTTCCAATTCCAACATGGGCTTTAGGTCGTGTTTTAACCGTACGCCTTTATTGCGCAATATGGAGAATACGGATGCAGAATCGGTCGACGACATCGTGGCGGCCATCAGCAAAGATGTTACCAATCCTACTTCCGCACCTCTATGTGTCCAACCCAAAATGAGCCATATCAATACACCCGTTATACCTGCGGTCAGCAATACACCCATAGTCGCTAAGGTCAATCCGGGTGCCAATACGGGACGCATTTCCTGCAACTTGGTATCCATACCGCCCGAAAATAGTATCACGCATAGCGAACATGTACCTATCGCTTGTGCTAAAGAGATGTTGTTGAATTGAATACCCAATCCGTCGCTGCCGAATAACATTCCCACCAATAAAAATAACAACAAGGCGGGAACACCGAATTTGTACCCAATCTTGTCAGTCATGATACTGGCAAAAAAGAGCAAAGATAGTACTAATAAAACCAATTCAACACTCATGCGGACGTTTGGTTTATTTGGGTAAAAGTACTTGCTTTATGGCTTGTTCCAACGTGTTTTTGGGGAGTGCTCCTTGTGCTACTTGCGGGTTACTGCCTATGGGGCAGAATAGCAAGGTGGGAATACTGCTTATACCAAAGTATTGTGCTAACTCACGCTCTTTTTCGGTATCTACCTTGTAAACTACTATTTGGTCGCCATATTCCTTGGCCAACTCTTCCATAATGGGAGCAAGGCGCTTGCACGGACCGCACCATGTTGTGTAAAAGTCAATGATGCAGGGTTTCTTTCCTTTGTATTTCCAAGTGGTTTCACTGCTGTAGTCAAACACTTTTTCTTTAAAATCTTTGGTAGTCAAATACTGAACTTCTTCTGCTTGTGATGTTAAAAAAGTAAGCGTCAGTATGCTGCATAATAAGATAAGTCTTGTTTTCATATTCGGGCAAATTTTCCAATGTGCAAAAGTACAAAAAATATGCCACTTGTGCAAATTAGAGATTTCTGCTGCTACGATCATACAGCCGTTGCCTAAATATAAACGGACTAATCGGATGGTTCATATATGGGGTGGAGGCTGTTTCTTCTTATGGAGATATGTTCTGCATGTCTTATATTTTTTGTACCTTTGCAGCGTGGGCTGTAAAATACCCTTTTTTGACAATGATTACCGATGATTTGGATTTGACGTTACGGGAAATGACGGCACTGTCTGCGCCTGAGCAAATCTATGTTTTGGTCGATACTAATACTCGGCAATTCTGCCTGTCGGAGTTGGAAAAGACGTTGACTTTCGTACCGGAACATATCCTTTGTTTGCAGGCGGGAGAGTCTTCGAAAACGTTGGAAACCGTACAATGTATATGGGATTTTCTCATTGAGAATGGGGCTACACGTTCGTCTCTGTTACTTATCTTGGGAGGAGGTGTGTTGACCGATATGGGAGGCTTTGCTGCCGCTACGTTTAAACGAGGTATTCCTTATGTCAATATTCCTACCACTCTCTTGGCGGTTGTCGATGCTGCCACCGGAGGGAAAACAGGTTTCGATTATCGTGGACTGAAAAACGAAATAGGAATCTTCTCTGCACCTGTACACACCATTGTCTATACACCTTTTTTGCAGACGTTGCCGCAGCAACAATTCCTTTCAGGGTTTGCGGAAATGCTCAAACATGCTCTTGTTGCATCACCATTGGAACTGTCGCAGATACTCGCTTTTAATGTTGAAGCGGTCAATTGGGAACGACTCGCAGGTTTGTTGGAACGAAGCATGGATATCAAGAACTATATCGTTGAGCAAGACCCTAAAGAAGAAGGATTGCGCAAGACGCTCAATTTCGGACACACTGTCGGGCATGCGTTGGAGAGCTTTTCGTTCACTACCAATCAACCAATGTTACACGGATATGCAGTTATGTATGGAATGGTGGCTGAATTATATCTCTCTGTTATCAAACTTGATTTTCCTCGGCAGATATTGTCGCAAGTGGTTACTTTCATGAAAGAATACTATGGTAAACCGCTCTGTCCTTGTCAAAAGTATGAGCAGTTATTCGAACTCATGAAACACGACAAAAAGAACGCATCACCCGAACAAATATCATTCACCTTATTACGTAATGTGGGGAATTGCCGGCTGAATCAGTCGGCAACAAAGGAAGAAATCTACGAGGCACTCGATTTCTTGTTCAATCTGTGAAGACTAATTTTTATAATGTTAGTCCTGCAGAATTTTGGAGTCGTTATAAAGGTCTATATCAAAAGTGGCAATTCCGCGGTATCGAAGAATACTGCCATTGTGCATGCTGCCTCTGAATATAGCATTGTCTGCGGTACAACGCATCATACTTCCGTTGTAGAAATCAGCCTCTACATCTTTTACAATCATACTGTATGTCCCATCACCAATAATACTTCCATTGTGCAGTTTTAGTTCTGCTGTCAGGAATTTACCATTGGGATACAACTGCGATCCGTTATGGAGTTCTGCTTCAATATCTGTGCAGTCACCATCTATATATAAGGTTGAGCCATTTTGTAGTTTAATGTCAAGTGAGGGTAGGTTTCCTTTTATATATAGGGTAGAACTGTTGGCAAGGTTAATCTCGGTAAGGTTGGGCTGATAGGGTAACTTAACTAAGGTAACAAAGTCCGATTGTGCTGTATGCCCGTGTAAAAACAATTGTTTGTTGTATTGTATGGTTAGTTTGCCGTTACGCACGCTTGTTGTAATGTATGGCATAAGATTTTTGTCTGATATTACTTGCGCTTCTGTAATCTCCGGGCTGAACTCCGCATCAATACCATGAGAAACAGAAATTTCACGATATGTGTCGGAAATGCCTATTACTTGCGTTTCGTTAATTCCGGCATATGTAATGGATATTTTGTTACACGAAGTGTTTAAGATTGCAACCAAGCAGAGTAAAAGAGAGGTATGTTTCATGGTTCGTCTTCTGTATATGATTTTTGTTGGCGTTTGTGTGTGCAAAGTTATACAAAAAAAAGAAACACCCAAACATTACGAAGCCTTGTCCTAATTATATGGGACCAGGCTTCGTTGATGAATTGTTACAATTAGTTGTGGTGCGCTTTAGCGAATGGCTATCTTTAGAGTTTCCGAACCGTTGGTATTGTGTGCACGTGCGATATAGATACCTTGGGTCAATCCTTCCGTATAGATGCAGTTTTTGCCTTGTTTTACCAAGGTTCCGCTAATGCTGTAAAGGCTTATATGAGCATTCTCGGCTTCTAATACTGTTCCGTTATAGGAGAGTATCAAATTTTGTTCGTATATATTATCAACAGCGGTTTCGTTGATGCAGTGGATAGTGCAAACCGCCGTTTTTTCTTCGTAGGTGGCGGTCAGGGTGGCATCGCCTTCGGTAATAGCGGTTAAAGTAACATACAACTGATCTCCTGCAACATCTGTTGACAGAATCTCTGCACACGATGCACTTAAGTTTGTTTCAATACTATTGGCATCACCATTAAGAATAGTGAAGCAAACGGTAATGGCATCGCCAATCGAAAGTGTTATATCTTTCTTGTCAACAATTAGTACTCCGCTTTCTTTCTCGAACCACAAATAAGGATTTGTAGTATGTACCCAAGGAGCATCAATGCTGTTACCTGCATTGAAATTGTGCTCGCTCAAGAAATCTGTTGTCAATGCTTCTGTAGTCAAAGTTGCTCCTTCGGTAGTATTAGAGGTTGCCTCTATGTTGGTGTCTATAATATCTAAAGCGGAAATTACATAGTTGTTGGCAATCGCGGTTTCTGTTACTCCGGGGAGTGTGGGCCATGTACTGCGGTCGTTGTAATCGTATTCGTCAGGATGTTCATCCATGTAGTCCCAATCGTACGATATCTTATCAATACCGGTGTATCCTACAATGCGGTGAACGTATGTTTTGTTCTCATTAGGGTAGTCAATGCTACTGATTCCGACCAGGCATTCTTCTATTACGTTGTTCGTTTCTCCATTGTTCTCTGCCAATTCGCCTGCAATACCGCCTGCTTTCCCTTCGGAAATTTCTGTAGGTATAGTGAGTGTTCCCTCTGCATGGCAATTGCTGATGCTGCTGCGGGCACTATTGCCTATGATACCGCCAATCGTACCACCGGTTATTTGTGCGGTGCTATGGCAATTGCTGATTTTCTCATCGCCTTTAACACTGTTGGCTGCAATACCACCGGCCGTATTGCCGACAATCGTTCCGCTGAATGCACAGGCTGTAATTGTTGACGATGTTTTCAGGCTTCCTACAATACCGCCCACTGATGCATCTGGTAGATCAAATTGAGCATCAACAACCGAGCATTGGCTGATTTGTGTATAAAGTGCTATCGTACCGGCAATACCTCCGAAGTCTTCATCGTAAGTGTCTGGCGCGCTGACAAGTGGACTGTAAATGTGAATATTGTTTAGTATTCCGGGTGTTCCTTCTTCGTTGCTGTTCATACCTCCGGTCATGTTGTTGGCTATCAGTCCGGCGGTATGACTGTCACTTTGAAGTGTCAGTATGGGTTTATAGAGTTGCAGATTTTTAATAGTGGCAGCGTTTGATATGTTGGTAAACAATCCGTTGTGTTCCAATGCGAGGTTGGTTACTACATGGTTCTCGCCGTTAAGATTTCCGCTGAATGTCTTTTTAAGTCCGCTCCAAGGAATGTTTTGGAAATTGAGGTCGTTGGCAATGGTATAGTAAGCACTCGGGTCGGAGTCTATTTGTTGGAAATCTCCCGGGCTTGTAATTATGTAAGGATTGTCGGCAGTCCCATTGCCTCCTGCGGCAAATTTTGAGAGCGGGAGCCAAGTCATATTAAGGGTGTATTGCCACGATGCGATGTCGCAGTAGACACACAGTAGTGTGGGTTTGGTGTCTAAATTATACAACATGATTGATAACAGTGTTCCTCCTTTTTTCGGATCGGGTCCATATTCCAGGAGTCGTTCTCCTTTTGTGTTTACTACATACAATACCTCATCGGTTGCAGTAGAACCTGCTTTCTGATAGCGTTTTACCAGAAACATATATTCGCGTGCGTCATCGGTGTTGAATAGCCACGGATTAAAGGCATCTGCGTTCATGTAGGGGAGGGCGATGGCAATGTCTTGACCGAGGTTGAGTTCATCGTAGTGGTCGAAACTTCCATCGGCATTGAACCATGCGATGCTGTGTATGATGTTCTTTTCGCTGTCGGTCGAACTTTTTGCCATTGAAACTGCATATTGATAGGAGTCGCCGGCAATATAGCGGTCAAGGCTCATGGTGAGAGGTATGTTGTCGTAGGAAGTGGGTAGTTTGGCTACTTCTTTGCACGAGGGCAGGTCTACGAAGCAGAACCAGGATTCTTCTTCTCCTTCTTCGTAAAAACACCATTGTTCGGGTTGTCCTGCTACGTCGCTCATGATAATAGCGGCACTTGCTTTTTCTGCTATGGTGGCTATGCGTTCACCTTTGGTGTTGTAGACATAGAATGATGTTACAAAGTCATCCAACGATACATATTGCTCAATGCTGACAATGTATGCGGGTTCTTCTCCTTCGGTGAACATGCCGAAAGCGAGGTCTTCGTTATAGCGGAGTCCTCCCATGGCGGGGAAACTCCAGATGTATTCTCCTCCTGCTTCGGGTACGGGTATTTTGGTGACGGATTGTTCTGTAAATGTGTTGTCGTAGAGAGTGATTACGAAGTTATTATCGGGGCTTACTTGCGGTTCTTCGAGCCAATTGTCGGAGTAGATGAAATAGGGCTTTTCGTATTGTGCTAATGCGTAGTAGAGTTTGTTTTGATATTGTACCATCAGAATGGGGGCGGATTCGTTTCCTGAGCCTGCTATGTAAGAATAGTCCATATCGAAGGTGTGTGCCAATACGGGGTGTGTTGGCGAACTGTATGTGGCTTTGGTGTAAACATCGTAGTGCAAGTAGTAGTTGTCATCGGTGCTCGATTCGCGTTCGAATATCAGTGTGTAGTTTTCCGACCATGCGTCTGTTGCCAAGTTTTCGCTCAATACTTGGTTTCCCTCTATGGTGCAGAGTTTTTCGGGATTGCCTATAGAGTAGATGTCGTTGAAAGATCGTGTTTGATAGTCGGGGGCTCCGGTGATGGAGTGTATGTATATTATTACTTCGTAATTGGAACCGGAAAGATTAAAGAAACTCTTTGTTATGAGTGGGTTTATGGCTACGTAGTTGATGCGTTCGTTTTCGTTATCGAATACATCGTTGATTTCTCCCATCAACTTGTTTTCGTTGTTATAGATGCGGATGCTGACGGCAGAGTAGTAGTTGGTATTATTACCTGTATCGTCTTTTATGTATTCGTAGGACATGGTGTATGTCCAGATAGTTCCATCGGTAGCGTTGAGTGTTCCCCATGCTTCTGTCTTGTCAAGTTGTTGGTCTGAAGCGGTGGTGGTGGGGGCGTTTGGTGCTTTGTGTTGTACGCGTTGTTTGATGGACGATGTGTTATTGTGTTGCCATTGCCGTGTATTTTTGAAGCCGAGCGTACTGAAATCGGCGGTATCGGCTTCTGTTCTGAAGGATATCAGGAGTAGCAAGAGAGTGACAAGTAGTGTAGTTTTTTTCATACCTTAAAAATAAAATATAGCGTTTATAGATAGTTTTTATGCAATTACTGAATACTAATGAATACTGTATTCTGTCGTTTTGACGGCAAAGATAGGTACTTTTTCTTAATTATGCAAATAAGTGTATAGTGTGCTACTCAAAAGGTTGGTGTGTATGCTATTTTATGCAGTAAATGAATATAATATACAAGTGCTATGCAAGATGTAATAAAGATGCAACGCCGGAATATGTTTCTTGCGTTGCATCTTGGTCTATTGTGTGTTGTATTGTCGGTTGTGTTTAAAACCGTTGTTTTACGGCTTTGTTTCCGCGGCGTACAATGTAAATGTTTCCGGGTTGCGGTTGTGTTACTTGTATGCCTTGCAGTGTGTAATAGGCGGGGGTATGGTTGTTGTCGTTGGTTGTGATGTTTTTTGTTGCGGTGATGTTGCCTATTATTTCCTCTCTGCTATATACGGCTCCGTTTTGGAGCGGTAGGTTGTCGGTTTGGTTGTCGGGTATTCCTGATGCGTGGTTATTGAAGATGATGCTTGCTTGTTCTGAGAGTGGGTATTGTGTAGTGAATGTAAGTGTGTAGTAATTGGTGCCGTCTACGGTTTGTGTATTCATGGGTGTCCCGCACCAAGAGCCTAAAGGCATGTATACGTTCCCGTCGTAGTCGGTTGCGTAGATGTCCCAAACATAGCAGTAAAGATCTGTCCATGCGGGTGTTCCGTTGTCGAGAAACCATACGGTCCATGTTTGCGAGTCATATTTTCCCCATTGTTTGGAGAGCCATGTTTCGGTTTCGTTGAGTTGTTGTTTTATTTGTTGTGCGCGTTCTTCGGGGTTTAGGTTGCCGTATTGCGGCCATCTTAGTGCGTCTTGTTTGGCTGCTTGGCCAATGTAATTGATGAAGTTGTCAATAGTTGTATAGAGCTGGTCGTATTGTGTTTGCGCGAATTGGTGCCAGATTTCTTGTACTTTTTGTTGGAATTTTGGAAATTTTGCTATTTCAGGAATCCATGTCATGTGGTGTTCTCTTCCTTGATAGCAGAATTGTGTTTTGTTATAGTTGAATGTGCTTCCGAAGTCCCATACGGGGCCGAAAGTCCACTTATTGTTGTTTCCCATGTCCTTATAGAGGTAGCAACTGCCGTGGAATGCTTCGTAGTTGTCGGTTATTTCTTGTATGATATAGAATTTGGCGAGTGTTTCTATGTCTATGTATTGCCAAAGCAGTTCGGACTGTTTGTCTTGGTAGATGAGTTGGTTGATTAGTTGCATTTGTTGTGTGAGGAATTGTGTTTGCTGTTCGGATAGTATTTCGGGTGTTTTGTATGTAAATATGATGTTGTTCCCGTCTCCCTCGGTTATTTGTATATGTGGGTCGTTGTCGTAATTGTCTATTTCAACGAGCCATCCTCCTGTTATGCTATCGTTGTGTGTTGCGTTGTCGTTTTGTTCGACGATATTGACTCTGTCTTTATCAACTCGTATGGTTTCGGTTAGGAAGTATAGTCCTATATAGTCGTTGTTGAGTACGACTTCTATGGGTTGTTGTTCGGGTGTCCATGGCATTTGTATGGCTTTGCTGATGGCGAATCCGAGTGTGTTTCTCAGGAATGCTTTGTTGTCGTCTGCGTGTGCAAGCAGTGCGAAGTGCTTGCTTTTGTTCATTCCGAGCAGCGGTTGTTTTGTGTCGAGTTTTATGCGATATGGTTTTTTGTCGAATCCTGTCCAAGTGTAGTTCCCTCTTCCTCTGATCTGTAGTGTGAGTGGGTTGTCTTGTGTGCCGAGTGGTTGTAGATTTGTATTGTCGGGCGTTTCAATCCAGTATTGTGCTTGTATATAGTTTTCTTTTGATGTTATGGGCTGTTGTTCGGTTGTGTTGATGTGCATTATGGGGAGTGTGCCTGAGGGTCGTAGGCTGTTGTTATGTGCGTAGGTGTGTTGTAGGTTACAGGCAACGCAGATGGTGGTGACGATGAGTGTGATGTTGATGTTTTTCATGTTGTTTTGTTATGTATGTTTTTGCAAAGTTAGTAATAATTAGGTTGGTTGTGGTATGTGTACTGATGAATGGTGTTATTTGTGTGCTGGTTGGTAGTCTTTTGCAACCGGGTTGCATGTAAAGTTGTGTACTTTTGCAGTCGGAAAATTGATATGTTTCGTAGAATTGATAGGGTTTGTTCGAGAAATCGGTTCAAGTTGCAATAACTAAAATAACTAAAAATAGGTTTGTGTATGGATAAGTTTCGTCGTATAGTATTGTTGTTGTGTATGTTGAGTATGTGCGTGTTGTCAGATGCTCATGTTTGGGGTGTGGTGTTGGATGATCAGGGTGAGGTGTTGGTGAGTGCGAATGTGTGGTGGTTGGGTACTACGGTGGGTGTATCGACGGATGCCGAGGGTCGATTCAGCTTAGAGCCTGTGCGTGGATCGGATCGTTTGGTGGTGAGTTATTTGGGATATCATAATGATACGATATTGGCGGTTGAACATAAGGAGTTGGTGGTTGTGTTGGTGTCTGATTTGGAGTTGGATGAGGTGGTCATAACGGAGCGTAAGATGTCGGTATTGCGTTCTCGCAGTTCGGCATTGGATACGCATGTGATAAGTGGGGAAGAGTTGTGCAAGGCGGCATGTTGTAATTTGTCGGAGTCGTTCGAGACGAATGCATCGGTAGATGTGGCTTATTCGGATGCGGCTACGGGTGCGAAGCAGATACGTTTGTTGGGTTTGTCGGGTAGGTATGTTCAGTTGCTGAGTGAGAACACGCCTTGTATCAGAGGATTGGCGTCGAATTATGGTATGGATTATATTCCGGGTCCTTGGATGGAGAGTATTCAGGTTTCAAAAGGAACGTCTTCGGTGATAAACGGTTATGAATCGACGACGGGTCAGATAAATGTGGAGTATTTGAAGCCTCAGACGTCTGATCCGATAGCGTTGAATGTGATGTTGAATTCGGAGTTGCATGCGGAGGCGAATCTGACGGGCGGTTGGGATTTGAACGAGCATGTTTCGACGGGTGTGTTGGCTCATTATCAGAACGGCAGTATGGAAATGGATGAGAATCATGACGGTTTTATGGATATGCCGACGGGCAATCAGGGTAATTTGTTGAATCGTTGGTATTTCAAGAAGGGGGATTATACGGGTCAGTTGTTGGTGCGTGGTATTTATGACCGGCGTCATGGTGGTCAGATGAGTAATTGGGCGAATGCAGACGGTAGTGATTTGTATCGTATCGATTTGCGTACATGGCGTGTGGACGGTTTTATGAAGAATGGCTATGTATTTGACCATGAACGCGGTACATCAATAGGTGTGATCGCTGCATTGTCGTATCATAATCAAGATAATAGGTATGGTGTTCGAGAATGGTCGGCCGGTCAGACGAATGCTTATTTGAATGGTATTTTTCAGACGAGTTGGGGGGAGGCTCATAAGTTGTCGGCGGGTTTGTCGGTGAATTTTGATCGTTACGAAGAGTCGTTATCGGGTTTGTCTTCTGTTGCGTGGGGCGACAATTTGCGCATGGAGACGACGGCGGGTGTGTTTGGTGAGTATTCGTATAAGTATGATGAGCGTTTGTCGTTGTTGTTGGGGTTGCGTGTAGATTATTCGAGTATGTATGGTGCGTTTGTTACTCCTCGTTTTAACCTTCGTTATTCTCCTTGGGAATGGTGGAGTTTGCGAGGCAGTGTAGGTATGGGGTATCGTAGTCCGGTGTTGTTGTCGGACAATGCGGGTGTATTGCCTTCTGGTCGGATATTGTGGTATAAGGATTCTGAAAATGGAATGCGTTTGTTGTCGGGCGATGTGTTGAAGGAATTGAAGCAGGAGCGTGCGCTGAATGCGGGTATTTCTACGGTGTTTTATATTCCGCTTGGCAGCAAGGAGTTGCAGTTGTCGGGCGAGTATTATTATACGCATTTTTTCGAGTGTGTGGTTGCAGATATGGACTCTGACCCTCATCAGGTCGTGTTTTCTAATTTGAACGGAGGTAGGTCGTATGCTCAGAGTTGGCAGGTGGAGGCCTCGATGGAGATATTGCGTGGTTGGACGATGACGTTGGCTTATCGCGGTACGGATGTGAAGAGTACCTACAACGGTGTGTTGCGTGAGAAGCCATTGACGAATCGTTTCAAAGGGTTGATAACAACGTCTTATCAGACTCCTTTGAAGAAGTGGCAGTTTGATTTGACGGCTCAGTTCAATGGTGGTGGCCGTATGCCGGATCCGGATTCGGATAATCCGTTGTGGGAGAAGGAGTATGGTTGGTATCCTCAGTTGATGGGGCAGGTGACGAAGTTTTTTCGGACATGCAGCATTTATTTGGGAGCGGAGAATATGACGAATTTTAAGCAGTCTAATCCTGTGATAGGTGCGGATGATGTGTGGGGAGAGAATTTTGATGCTTCTATGGCTTGGGGGCCGGTGTCGGGTTGGAAGGTTTATTTGGGTTTTCGTTGGTCGTTGGAGCGTAGTGATGATTGATAGTAGATTATATAAACATTTAAAATATAAGATTATGAAAAAGTATGTATTTGCCTTGTTGTCGTTTCTTTTTGTGTTTTCGCTGAGTATGCATGCGGCAGGCAAGAAACAAGAGAAGTGTCGTGTGGTTTTCAGTGTGGAGATTCATTGCGATGCTTGTGTGGCGAAGATTGAGAAGAATATCGCTTTTGAAAAGGGTGTTCGTGATTTGTTGATAGACAAGGAGAAAGAGACAGTTACTGTGGTCTATAATCCTGATAAGACGGATGTTGAGACGTTGAAGCGTGCCTTTGCGAAGATAGGTAAGCCGGTGAAGGCCGTGGAGTCGGTTGCGGATGCTAAATAAGTTGTTGTGCTTAAATAATTGGTGGCGTGTTTGCGTGAATGAAATAAAAGTATTATTTTTGCAGCCGCAAATGTGAGAAATCGCGTTTTGTGCGATGCGGAAATAGCTCAGTTGGTAGAGCACAACCTTGCCAAGGTTGGGGTCGCGGGTTCGAGTCCCGTTTTCCGCTCTGTTTACGTTATGCCGCGATGGTGGAATCGGTAGACACGAAGGACTTAAAATCCTTTGGCCAGAAATGGCTGTGTGGGTTCAAGTCCCACTCGCGGTACAAGAAGAGATGTCGTAAGATGTCTCTTTTTTTATTGTTTATAGAGTATTGTTAATTTTGAATACCTATAGCCATGTCTTTGTCGTGGATTCCGCAAATTGCTGCCGGTAAGTTGATGTGTAGACCTTTGTGTGATGGGTCGGAGGATGTTTTTCTGTTAGTCGAAGAGTGTAGGTTGGTCGTTGTCGAATTTTTTGAGTATGTTGGTGAATAGTAGTTGTCGTATGGCGGCCGATTGGTTGTTGTATCGGTATCGTTTGCAATAGCGTTGCAATGCCCTTATTTCGCTATCGTTGAGTAGTATGGCGATGCGATTTTTGCGTAGTTGTTTGCGTGTTTTGTTATTTTTAGGGGAGGGCATGTGGGTAGTTGTTATCAGTTCTTTTTTGCTCTTTAGAGATTGCATCCCACTTTGATTCCGAAATTCCGGAATGTTCTTGTTGTAGTGGTGTTGTATGGTTGAAGGTCAATGTATTCGTCGATATTGAGTGTGGTTTGTTGCAGTTGTGCGTAGATACCGATGAGGAGTGTATTTTTTGTGTTGAAGTTATATCTGTACCCTATTTCTATTTGTGCGTGAGCTCCTCCTTTGTAGTTTTTGCTGAGAGCGCAGCCGTATCCTGCAGCGAGTGCGATATATGGTGCGTGTTTGTCTTGCAGGAAGGGTATGTCGGCGTTGATGGTGATGGGTATGAATTGGAAATTTTGTTGTGTGAGGATGTAGGCCTGATATCCGATGGCTCCTCCGAGGAATATGTGTTTATTGAGCAGGTTGTGTGTCCCGATGCGTATACTTGCGTTGATAGAGGTTCCCCAATTGCGTCCGGTAAGGGTGGCTGCTCCTGCAGCTATTTGTACGGATGCGGTTACTTTTTTAGGTGTGTTGTTTTGTTTTATTTTGTTTTGTGTATTGTTATTGTCGGCGATGTCGGTTATGTTTTTTATTTCAGATTTCAGATATTGATAGCGCGTCCCATCGTCGGTTTTGATGACGATTACGTCGCTGTCTTGGAAGAGTATGTTCCCGCTGATTTGTTGCCCCGAAAGGAGTGTGATATGGGTGTCTGCGCAATAGGCTATAGCGCAGAAAAAGCATGCCATAAGGCATGCGTTGAATCGCCGTAGTGTATGGTGTTTTTTCATGCGGTTGCAAAGTTACGACAAATATTTTAATTATCCAATGTTGTTTTGGTTCGCAACGCTGAAGTCGAGTTGCCGTTTTTGCAGGTCTGCTTTCGTTACTTTTACGCTGATTTTGTCTCCGAGTTGATATTTTTTTCCGGAGTGTACGGCTTCAACGCAGTATTGTTTTTCATCGTAAATGAAGTAGTCATTGGGGTCGAGTTGCCTGAGGGGTATCATTCCTTCGCATTTATTTTCGTTGAGCTCAACGTATATGCCCCATTCGGTGACTCCCGATATGATGCCCTGATAGGTTTGTCCGATACGTGTTGTCATGTATTCCACCTGTTTGTATTTGTTGCTGGCTCTTTCTGCATTAGCGGCGAGTTGTTCTTTGCCGGAGCAGTGTCGGCATTTGTCTTCGTATTCATCTTGCGGTACGGCGGGTGCTCCTTTGGCGTATCGGTCAAGTAGGCGGTGTACGATGAGGTCGGGGTATCGTCTGATGGGCGATGTGAAGTGTGTGTAGTAGGGGAAGGCGAGTCCGTAGTGTCCTATGTTGTCGGTCGAATAGACGGCTTTTGCCATGCTTCTTACGGCAAGTGTTTCTATGAGGTTTTGTTCCGGTGTACCTTTTGCTTGTGCGAGCAGTTTGTTGATGTTTTTGGAGTTGTTTTGTTGTTTGGCGGATGTTTTAAGATTGTATCCGAATCGCCGTATAAACTGTGCAAAGTCTTTTATTCGTTCGTTGTCAGGCAGGTCGTGTACTCGGTAGACAAATGTTTTGGGTTGCGGGTTTTTCCTTTTGTTGTTTTTGGGGTTGGCGATGTGTTGCGCTACGGTTCGGTTGGCGAGTAGCATGAATTCTTCCACAAGTTGGTTTGCTTCCTTTATTTGTTTGATGTACACATCGATAGGTTTTCCTTGATCGTCAATACGAAATCTTACTTCTTCTCTCTCGAAGGCGATGGCTCCTTGTTGAAATCGTCGTTGCCGCATTATCTGTGCCAGTCGGTTGAGTGTGAGCAGTTCTTGCGCGTAGTCTCCTTGTTGTGTTTCGATGCGTTGTTGTGCTTCTTCGTAGGTGAATCGTCGGTTGCTTCGTATGATGGTGTGGCAGATTTTGTAGTTGATGATGTTGGCGTCGTTGTCCATGATGAAGATTACGGAGAATGCGAGTTTGTCTTCGTCGGGTCGTAGCGAGCAGATTTCGTTGCATAGTTTTTCGGGCAACATGGGTATGGTTCGGTCAACGAGGTATACGGATGTTGCTCTGTTGTATGCTTCTTTGTCGATGAGTGAGCCGGGTTTTACGTAGTGTGATACATCGGCGATGTGTACTCCTATTTCGTAGAATTGGTTGTCATCGGTTGTTTGTATGGATATTGCATCGTCAAAATCTTTGGCGTCAACTGGGTCGATGGTGAATGTGTTGACGTTGCGCATGTCGCGGCGTTTGGCGCAGTCTTTTTGTGTGATGTCGGCGCTAATTTTTGCGGCTTCGGCTTCCATGGCTGCGGGGTAGGAGTAGGGTAGTCCGTATTCGGCGAGAATGGCGTGCATTTCGGTATTGTTGTTTCCGCAATCTCCGAGTACGTCTGTTATTTCCCCCTCGGGTTTGGTCATGTTTCGTTTCCATCGTGTGAGTTTGACTACCACTTTTTGCCCGTTTTTTGCTCCGTTGAGTTTGCTTGTCGGAACGAAGATGTCGTTGTGCAGCAGTTTGTGTCGTACAACCACGTATCCGCCTCTGTTGGATAGTTCGAGTTTCCCGACGAAGGTGTCTTGTTGCGTTTGTTGGTGGGTGGTTGTGCTTTTTTTGAGTTGGTATTTCCCGTTGTCGTTTTCGGTGATGAAGTCGTAGTTGATGAGGTTGTCCACGATGTTTTTCACGGCGAGGCGGTCACGTATGTCGCGCAACTTGAGCGTTGCTGTAAGTTGTTTGATGGTGTATGTTTTGTCGGGATGATTGCTGAACTGTTGTTGTATGCTTTCTACCAGTTCGTTGAGCCGCGGACGCTTTCCGCGCATGTCTTTCGTTTTCATAGTTCTGAATCCATTTTAGTCGAGTGCAAAGGTACGTCTTTTTATCGGATACGGCAATAATTTGCACCGTGTCGTTTGGTCGTTTGGTTTTGTTGGTTGGTGGTTGAAAAAAGCCTTTTCATCGCTTTTGTGGAATAAATTCTTTAATAAACCGAAGAAAATGATTAACTTTGCACGCGTTTTGGGGATATTTTCGGCTTGATACTATGCAGTTAGTCGTTTAATGGGATATCTTCGATACCTAAAATGGAAATATTAACTAATAATCGTTATAAATGAGAATTCAAACAAGTAACGTAAACCAGCCGGCTTGGAAAGAGATTAATGTACATGCCAATCTGCCGGAGAATCTGAAGAAACTGGAGGAAATAGCCTACAACTTGTGGTGGGTATGGAACTCCGATGCAAAGAATATATTCCGCCATATCGATAACGAGGCATGGCATCGTGCGCAATCGAACCCGATATTGTTGCTGCGTACGTTGTCGTATGACAAGTTGGTGGAATTGGGCAAAGATGCTTCTTTCATGGCGCAATTGGACAAGATATATGCCGATTTTCGCGCCTATATGGATGAAAAGAAAGATGCTGCCAAACCCAGTATCGCCTATTTCTCGATGGAATACGGATTGAGCCATGTGCTGAAAATCTATTCGGGCGGTTTGGGTATTCTGGCAGGCGACTATCTGAAAGAGGCTTCCGATTGCAATGTCGATATGACGGCAGTAGGTTTCTTATATCGTTACGGTTATTTCACGCAAACTTTGTCGCCCGAAGGGCAGCAGGTAGCCAACTATGAGGCACAGAATTTTGCCAATCTTCCCTTGAAGCAGGTGAAGAATGCCGACGGCAGTGCGCTCATCGTTGAGGTGCCGTATCCGGGTCGTGTGGTGTATGCCTATTTGTGGCAAGTGCAGGTGGGGCGTATCAATCTCTATCTGTTGGATACCGACAACGAAATGAACTCGGAATATGACCGTCCTATTACGCACCAGTTGTATGGCGGCGATTGGGAAAATCGTATCAAGCAAGAAATTATGCTCGGTATAGGTGGTATGTTGGCACTCGGCAAGTTGGGAATAAAGAAAGATGTTTATCATTGCAACGAAGGTCATGCCGCTTTCATCAATATCCAACGTTTGGTCGATTTGGTACAAGGCGAAGGTCTTACGCTCAATCAGGCTATGGAGGTGGTTCGCTCATCATCGCTCTATACTTGCCACACACCTGTTCCTGCAGGTCACGATGCTTTCGAAGAAGGTCTGTTCTACAAGTATATGAACGAGTATCCTGCCAAGTTAGGCATCGAATGGGGGCAATTTATCGATATGGGTCGCGAGCATCCGGGGTCGGGTGAGAAGTTCTCCATGTCGGTATTCGCTTGCAATTGCAGTCAAGAAGTGAATGGTGTAAGTTGGTTGCACGGCAAGGTGTCACAAAAGATGTTTGCTCCTATATGGCCCGGCTATTTCCCCGATGAGTTGCATGTCGATTATGTAACCAATGGTGTGCACATGCCTACATGGGCCGCTTCCGAATGGAAACAAGTCTATAAGGAAACTTTCCCCCAAGAGTGGTATACCGACCAATCGAATTTGGCAATGTGGGAACCTTTCAACAACCTCTCGGAAGAGATGATATGGAAAACCCGCATGTCGCTGAAGACAAAGTTGATTAACTATATCAAAGAGCAGTTCCAAGAAGATTGGATGAAGAATCAAGGCGACCCGAGTCGCATTGTGCGCGTGTTGGAAGAAATGAATCCGAATACGCTCATCATTGGTTTCGGACGCCGTTTTGCCACCTATAAACGTGCTCACTTGCTCTTTACCGACCTGGAACGTTTGGATCGTTTGGTTAATAATCCCAACTATCCCGTGCAATTCCTCTTTACGGGTAAGGCTCACCCCGCCGATGGCGGTGGTCAGGCACTGATTCGCCGTATCATAGAGATTTCGCGTATGCCGCAGTTCTTGGGCAAGATTGTGTTCTTGGAGAATTACGATATGCGTCTTGCCAAACGTTTGATTTCGGGTGTTGATATTTGGCTCAATACGCCTACTCGACCCTTGGAGGCTTCCGGTACATCGGGTGAGAAAGCACAGATGAACGGTGTTCTGAACTTCTCTGTATTGGACGGATGGTGGTACGAAGGCTATGTGGAAGGTGCCGGTTGGGCGCTTACGGAAAAGCGTACCTACGAGAATCAGGCACACCAAGACCAATTGGATGCCGCTACTATATATCAGATGTTGGAGCGTCAAATCATTCCGATGTACTATGCCAAGAATTCCAAAGGCTACTCGCCCGAATGGATAGAGATGATAAAGAAGTCGGTAACACAAATCACTCCGCGCTTTACTACAAAGCGTATGATGGACGACTATTTCTCAAAATTCTACAACAAGCAGGCGAAACGTCATGCATGGCTTTGCGCTGACAACTATAAGAAAGCCAAGGAGATTGCTGCTTGGAAAGAACACATGGTTGCCAATTGGGATGCCGTTGAGGTGTCTGAAGTCATTATCCCTGAGCAACTCACACAAAACCCGCAGGTAGGCGAACGCTATCGCTTGGCAGTAACCATCGATACCAAATGCTTGAACGATAAAGGTTTGGGTGTAGAATTGGTGGCTGTGCGCACGAACAAACAGAACGAAGATAAATTGTACAAAGTACAAGAGTTGCAGTTGGTGAAAACCGAAGGTACGCGCATGTATTTCGAAACCGATTATCAGTTAGATTATGCCGGCGCACTGAAGTTTGCATTCCGTATGTTCCCCAAAAACGAGGATCTGCCGCATCGTCAGGATTTCTGCTATGTACGTTGGATTTGATAATAAATAAAATAATTCTTTGGGCAGCCTTGCAGCATTGCAAGGCTGCTTTGCTATAATTGACTATGAAACGAATACTTTTTGTATGCCATGGCAATATATGCCGCAGTCCGATGGCGGAGTTTATAATGAAACAACTGGTAGTGGAAGCAGGTTTATCCGATGCGTTCGAAATTGCGTCGGCGGCCACAAGCAGGGAAGAAATAGGAAATGATATCTATCCTCCTGCTCAGCGTAAGTTGGTGGAGAAGGGAGTACCTTTTTCGCATCGTGCCGCACGGCAGATTATGCGGGAAGACTATGCTTACTACGATGCCGTTGTTGCAATGGATAACAACAATCTCTACAACTTACATCGTCTCTTGGGTGATGATACGGAGGGTAAAATATCGCTGTTGATGCAATATACAAGCGAAACGCGCGATGTGGCGGATCCGTGGTACACCGGCAATTTTGAAACTACTTATCAAGATCTGTTGCAGGGATGTAAGGCGTTGCTTCGCTACTTTTCATAATTCGTTGGGAGATTACGAAACTATACATAGCCCGACAACATTTGAATGTTATCGGGCTGTGTCATTAAAAAAAGCTATCTGCTGTGTTCCTTTTTTTTGACTTCCTGATGTGGGGTCAGGAATATTGAGTGTTTGGAATAGGAAAGGTCGGAACAATAGATGCAGATAGCCCTTTTATGTTGTATGCGCTTGAGTGAAGTTTTTATGGATGCTGCTTTGTGGTCGTAGTATTTTTCTTAATCATATATATAACCGTCAATAGTGCCATTCCTATAAAAGGAATGTCGCCTATCGGATTGGCATTGTCATCGTCATCGTAGTCAGGATCTGTCAAATCTGGGTCATCCGGTCCGTCAGGGTCGATGATGGCGGCTCTCCGTTTGTTGCGTGTCGTTTGTGGTGTGTTGTTGCTGAGCAGTTGCTTGTTGTTGTCGCGCCAAATGGCAAGAACGGATACTGTGGAGGAAGCGGCTGTCTCGGTATTGGCAGATACTGTGTTTGCGCTTGTTTCCGCTGCCGTACCGACTACCATAGCCGCACTGGAGTGTACTTGCGCATCTTGTGTCAGTTTTTGCGCTGTATAAGTAGAAGTAAATATATAGTCTTGCGGATTTTGGACACGCACGCGTATAGGCTTGTGTCTGCGTGTGTCGCTACTTTCTATGGCGGGTGCATTCTCGCCGGCATAAGTCGGCATGTGCCGGGCGGCAAACGGAATAGAGGTGGTCGATTGCACTTGTATGCTGCGCACGTCCCCGTGAGTCGCTTCTTGCAGAAGCGGTTGGGGCGCAGATATGGTCGCGTTGGGTATCTTGCTACAGGGAGGCGTAATGGTAACGGCTCCCGCTGTTGTGTAAAAGAGGAGTATGGATAATAAAGGAAATAGTTGGGAGTAGGTCTTCATAGTGGTCTGTTATCTGACAATAGTGCGAATAAGTTGATGGTGGTTGGTAGATTGTAGTCGGATAAGGTAGTTTCCTTCGGGCAGACTGCAACGTAGCGTGTTGTTACATTGTGGGGCTTGCAGAACAAGGCGTCCCGTAGTGTCATATATATAGATGTCTGTGTCTTCAGGGATGCGTGCAATAAGCAGTACTCCGTTTTCGCTGCAGGCGTAGGCTTGCAGCGTGGCGGCATTGTCGTTGGCTGTGGTGGTGTCGGTCAATTTGCGTTTCACTACTGCAAGCAAAAAACGGTTGTCATCTTGCTTTTGGGTGGTGCTGAACGTATAGTCCTCATAAAGCAGATTGGTTATTGCTCCTGTTTCGGTATCGGTCAGCCACATGGCTTCTATGTTGCTGATGTCGTAGGCGGGGTCGCAAACAATACGTAATGTTCCGTTGGTATCTTCGGTGCGGAAACCTAATGGAATTGCTTGTGCTGCTAATTCTTCGGAAGTGGCATAAAATGCCAATGGTGTGCCGTCCAAAAGGGTGTATAGCAAGAGTTGCTCTGCCCCGCTTGTCAGTTTGCCAAGGTCGGCATTGAAATCGTATGCTTTTCCGAACGATTCGCCTATCAGAATACCCGCTTTGTCGCTATCTTCGGCATGTTGTAGCACGATGCCGATTGCCGTTTCGTTGTCTTCCTTACTGTCGGTCAGGTGGCGTGGGGCAGCGACAATGCTGCGGCGGATAACAGGAATACTAAAGGTCAGTGTACCGCTACCCATAGTCTGCACAAAGAAACTGCTGAAAGCAGGAATTTGTGCTGTTTTGGCCAATTCATGCGTGTAGGTCTTGTAGTGGTCGTGCGATTGCACGATGTAGCGTTGAGCCGTTTCTTTCAGTTCGTAGGTGCCGTCTTCTTCATTTTGAGCCCAATAGCCGAACTGAATGACATTCGGGTTGTCAACACCGTTCAGGTCTGCCATTTGCGGATTACCCACCAAGTTCCAGTTGGCATTTATGGGTTTGGCGGCTGCGTATGTACTTACGGTTATGTTCGGGCTCTCTGTTTGCCGGCCACTCAGCGGAAAACGTACATGAGCATAGGTTTGCAAAGTTCCGTTCCATTTGCGCGGAGTGGCAAATACGGCATAGCCTTTTCCTGCTTCAAAACTGAAACCTGCAAAACTGGTCAGTTTACTCCAGCCGCTGGCACCTGTGGCACGGCTGTTGCCGTCGTAGTGTTTAACGCCTATGGCTACATCATCGCCGTTGGCGTGGGTGATGTCGTCAGGATTGACATTGCCGGGCAGAGCCAATGTGTAATAGGCTTTCTTGTTGAGCAGACAGTCGTAAAACAAATGTTGTGTATCTATATTGTCTGTTCCGTATGCTTGTGCATGTTCGCCGGTTGTACCATTGCCCCATAGTATGAGGGTGTCTGCATGTAGGTGGGTTGTAGCATTAAGTACACCGCCTTCATATACGGATAGTTTGCCCACATGGGTTGTTTGGTCAATATTGAGTGTAGCCCCGCTCAGTATCACTATCTCGCTATGCGTGTCGGTCCGATACTCCGAAATGTTGTGCGCCCCGCCCTCTACAAGGGTCGGAATGGTAAGAAATTGTTCGATTGCTCCGGTTTCAACGGAGAAAACGAGTTGCAGTGTATAGCCTGCGTTATCAGTCAAATTGGGAATGTTTATTCCGAATATACCGGCGTCCTTTTGTGTAGTATTGCCGGTATAGGCTGTTGTTGTGCGGGCTGTATAAGTGCGGTTTGCTAAATCAAGTGTTTCGTTGGTCTCTAACGACATTCCATTGGCAGCCCAACGGTACACATAGATTTCTCCTGTTGATTTTGGTGCAAAGTAGGCGGTTAGAGTGGTTGCCTCGTAAATAATGAGTTCAAGTTCTTGGTCATAGTAAATCTCTTTGTGTCCGTCACGTTCTCTTTCTCGTTCCCAATATTGAAATACATAATCAGGATGGGCGGTACACGATAACCGATACATACGTTTTGCGCAGTCCCATGTGTAGTGGGCAGTACCCGCTTCGACAGGCGATACATTGCAAGTTACTTTGGTTGACACAATCGATGGATTTCCGTTGATGTCATCTTCCAATCCCCAAATGTGCCCCTCCGCTATATCTTGCCAATACTCTGCTTGGCGATAGTCTTCAGTGGTATTACAAGGCACAATGAATGTGCCGTTCTGTAATGTTGTGTTCTCAAATTGCTGTCCATACATAATAGGGGGCGTTTCTGCATATATATCCACCACTGCTATATCTGTCAGGTAAAATGCACGGAGTTTTGCATCTGCTGATGAATTATACTTTGGATTACCTATTTGCTGAACAGTGCGCGGAATAGTTACACGTTCCAAACCTTTTGTGCCGTCTTGTCTTGTATAACCGACGCCTACTTGACGAAAGGCGCAGAGGTCAATATGTTCGACGCCTTTCTCTATTACAATTTCAGAAAAACGGGCACATGCCATAAATGCGTAATAGGGAATGCGTTTTAATGATCCGGGTATACGTAGTGTCCCGCCAAATCCCCAACATCCTTGAAAAGCATTATCGCCCATGGTTTGCAGAGAGGAAGGAAGGTTTAGGGTCTTGTAAGGTGTTGCGTAGCGATCCAAGTAAAAAGCCCAGGAGAAAGCATAAGAACCTATAGTTGTAAGTGTATTGGGTAATTTTAAGTCGCCTCGGAATGATCCTGGCAATGAACTCTCAAAAAAGAAAGCGTGGTCTTCTATGGATATAAGCCCATCGTTAAGTTGCAATGCGGTTAGTCCGTAACAATATGCAAAAGCATAACTCTCTATGGTAGTTACAGAGGCGGGTAGGGTTAGTGTGCCGGTTATGTTTTTTTCATACATAAAAGCACCTCTTCCGATTATGGTTACAGGTATGCGATGTCCGTTGTAATCAATACTTCCTGGAATGGTTAAGTCTTGAATGAATAAATTGTTGCGGGTAGCAGCCTCTCCGGCTGTGAATACGCAGTTGAATTTTCCGTCGTTACCAAAAATCGCAGCATAGGGGCTGTCGGTATTAAGGTCGTAAATCAAATAATGAAAATCTCCTTCAGTAATAACAGCATCAAAATTATTTCCCACGCCCCAAACTGCACAAGTGGAGAGGATGAATAAGAAAAGGAAAGTTATTTTTTTCATAATTATTGATTCAGAAATGCAGGTTTTATATGCACAGAGAACAGGTATGCCTGTGTGTGATAGGCATGCCTGTTCTCGTTGAAAGATCGTAAAAATAGCGACTCATAGCGGTTGCGACACAATTTGTCCAACCCTACAAGTATACGGAAAAGTCTTACAGGTGGTGGTGGTGGTGGTGGTGGGGGGGTAAAACTCTGTCAATCAGAGATTTATAAATCTCTGATAAGGGTATAACATATATGTGTAGAAAATTCCACATTTTTCAGTTGCAAAGGTAGATAAAGTTATTTAATTGTGCAAGTGTATGTTGTACTTTTTTTTATGCATTATTTTCAATAATCAATTGTGAAGTAAAAATAGGTAATGACATCTAAACTTCATTTAGTAACTTTTCCGAAGCAAATACTCAGACAACCTAATATATATCCTTTTAAACGAGTACTGCTGCTATTTGATAAAATGACAGATATATCTTCTATACTTGTAATATTTGTCTTTTGTTTGGTTGCTTTATCTTTCTGTGGAGGTTTTTTAGCCCTCTTTTTTTCGTACGAGACCATAACGAGACCGTAACGAGACCGTAACGAGACTTCGACGACATCTTATCGGACTTTCATTTTGTCAAATCGTGTTTTTGTTAGTATTATATTGATAAATAGCAATATATAAGTATACGTTATTCTTATGCGCAACAAAAGTACAACAAATAAACGATAACTAATAGTATTGAAAATATTTATTTCATTCCCTCTCTTCTCTGCAATGTTTGCATGTGAGTTTGCACACGATATCAGAGAGCAGTAATGCTATGTCTCCTGTGAGGTAAGCGGGTTCTTCTCCCGCAATCTGCATCCCTTCCTCCAATGCGATGTCGTCCGTCAAGTGGCGCAACTCGTGACAGAAAGAGTTCAAGAACTCGGCACCACAAGAGGACTATAATGCTCCCAAGAAACTGAACCGTTTGTTGGCGGACAAAAAATCACTAACTTCGCCATACAATGGAGAAAAAGCAACAGATCAAAATCAGCCCCGAGGTGAAAGCCAAGGTGGCCTTGGCTGCAGTAAGCGGCCAGATGACCGTACAGGAAATCATGAAGAAGTACGGCGTGTCAAAGACCGCAGTCTACACATGGAAGAAGGAGTTGGAGGACAAAGCCGCAGGCCTCTTCGGAGGTTCTGTAAGCAGTCCCGCCCCCTCCCAGGAGCAGACTCAAAAGAAAATCGACAACCTTCACCGCAAGATAGGCGAGCTGGAGATGGAACTGGATTTTGCAAAGCGGGCATCCGAAGCCTTGGGGATCGTGATGCCCGCAAAGGATTAGTGTCCCCAAAATCAAAACTCAGCCTAAACCGTCAGCTTGACATTTTAGGGATAAGCAAAGGCAGCTACTATTACAAGCCTGTCGAACCAGGCACAGAAGAACTCGACATATGCAGCAGGATAGACCGTATCCATGACCTTCATCCGGCCAAGGGCGTGCGTCAGATGCGGTTGGCACTCATCGGGTTAGGCGTGCTGATTGGAATTAAGCGCGTGCGCCGTCTGATGCGGAAGATGGCTATTGAGCCAGCTATCCCAAGCCCAATCCAAGCAAGCCCGGAAAGGCCGGATACATCCATCCATATCTTCTTCGCAAAATGAACATAACCAGACCTAACCAGGTGTGGAGCACCGATATTACATATATCGCCATGCCGCACGGACATGCATATCTGTATGCCATAATAGACGCTTACAGCAGGTTGATAGTCAGTTGGGGACTCTACACCACTCTTGAAGACAGGAATGCCAAAGAGGTTCTTGAGCGGGCAATAGAAGTGTATGGCAAACCTGAAATAATCAACTCCGACCAGGGTAGCCAATACACGTGCCCACTATGGGTAGAGACCCTTAAAACGCTTGGGATTCAGATCAGCATGGATGGCAGAGGCCGCTGCCTTGACAACCATTGGATAGAACGCTTCTGGCACACGCTCAAGACAGAATATGTGTATCTGCATCCTCATACGACGGTGCAGGCTATGCGTCAGGGCATCTCATGGTATATCAACTACTACAATACCGCTCGCGGACATAGCCGATTGAACAACCTCCCGCCACAACAATACTACTTGCGGGCGAAAGCCTCTGCGGCTTGACGATCCCGGATTGGGAGGGGGCGTGGGCTTTGTGAGCCCCCGTCCAATCCGAGACCGCCAAGCCGAACGAAGTCCGTCGAAAAAATAATAAAAGTTAAATCACAGTACGCAAAGTCCGCGGCAAATCGGTCTGATTCAGGGAACTACTATACAACATGTTTCAGAACTTGCATCATATAATCTCGTGTTTACGGCATATCATACCGATGGTGCAATGACGGAATACCAAACCGTATTCCGCCCTGACTTCAACGGAATACCACACAGATGAAGCGGAACCCCGGTCGGTATGAAATATAGACCGGTCATATTGCCACACGGCAATAGCAAGTTGTGTTTTGCGGCACCCGAAATTCTTTCAGGCACCCGAAAACATCTTGCCGCTCGCCCGCAGGCTCGGGATTGTCACTGCCTCCAAAGTCGGCGTTCTTGAAAGGATGAAAAATACAGTCGTGGTATCAAATAATGACAGGCAGAGAAATCATACTTCTGCTTTTGGGTCACAGACCTGCAACTTTGCTATAAGTTCCGATATCGTCATAAGTCTTCCTCGGCGTATTCATAATACATATCCCACAGGGTGTCGGGGAAGCCGTAGCCACAGCATTCAACCGACTCAATCATCTTTTTCATTCTTGGTGCAAATTCAGCTAAAAGACCATTCTGCGCTATGAATTTGACCGCCTTGTTGAAATTGTTCTCCAATGCAGTGTAGAATGGTTCTTCATAATCTCCGAATTGGGCGGTCAGGCTACAACCCTGCTCAACGTAGAATAGCATCAAGTCGGCGATGGCATGAGGGTCGGGTACAAGTTTCTTGAATGCGGTGACGAGTGTGTTGCACTCCCTGAAACTCGGATCCTTCGGGTAATCGTTTCTTCCGTAGAATTGGCTACGGATAGCTCTCTTATATTTCTCCAACTCTACATCGCTGTTTGGCTCGAGATAGAACTCCAGCCACGCATTGGCCTCTTTGCTTGCGCCATAAAGTTCAAGCATTATATCGACTACTTGCTCCTTTGTGAGCGACAGCAGATGTTTTTTCAGTTTTGCTTTTGACATATCTGTTCTTCTTTGTGAGTAATCCGACCGAAAATAATTATTATCTGACCGAAGTCGCCATTTTAATCCATCACGACATATAAGGTTATCACTATCCATTTCAACCAAAAGCCTGCCAACAAACCGAAGTTGTTGTTCTCGTGTCTTATGAGCTGGTAGGACATCCTTAAGGTAGTCAAATACAACATCTCTCATTGCACCATCAGTTCCGGCATGTTTGAGAAGTTGGAGAACCATCTGTTTGAGTTTCACTTTTTCCAATCCTTTGGCTTTCGTGTAGCCGGGAAGTTGCTTGGAGGCTTTGGCAACACCGATGGAAATGGTGTAGTTGGGGGCTTCGCCTTCAATCAAGCCACGCTTCAGCAGATCTTGCGCAATTTCTTCGTCTATGCGGTGACCTTTCTGTATGGCATCAAGAGAGATACAGTCATGTAAAGTGAGTGTGTCATTCTCTTTGAGCAGTTTGGTATAACGCTCGTTGATAGCATTGCCGTAGATGCGCACCGCCACCTCTTTTTTCTCGTTGTCAATCTCATAATCAGGCATCGGGAAGCGACGTTCCATCTGATTGGTAAACATCTTCTTGATACCACGGCTAACGGTGTCAATCATATTGAAATGCACCATCGCCTTGCAAAGACACGCATTGCGGAAGAAACGCTGCGGTCCTTGTGTCTCAAGTGCATTCTCCAATGTGCCGGGAATAAACGTCCCGCCATTGGCGTAATAGAGGAATCCTGGGTTTTCGACGAGGTTGATACGTTGTTGCAGAGTATAATCTTCATGAGCTATGCAGTTATGAAGTGCCTCGCGTATGGTGTAATCGTCATACTGTTTCATCGTGTCGGGAAACAGTGTGCCGCCGGGCATCTCTCGCAAGGTCAGATTATGAATCTTGGCAAGAATCTCATCAACAGTCAGAATGAATGGCACTGAGAAATGCTCATAGTCAACAACCTCCTGCTTTGAGTCGCGTAGCGTCCATGTAACCTCGGCAACAGCCGGACGCAGTTTGCTGTCGCTGAACATTTTGCCAAGAAGAATGATTGCTGCCCGGCGCAATTTGCCGTTAACCATCAGCTCACATTTGCTAAGAAACTCTTCGTCGGTCCACTTATTGACCTCTTCGACCGGAATACGATTATGTACCTTCTTGAACATCTTCCGCGCCTTGGCAATGGCAACTTCATCAAGGTCATCAAGTGTCGCATCCGGAACAATCTCTGCCGACCAGTCCGGAGTCGGGGCCTGTCCGCGAATCTCATCCATCTTGGATTGATTCATAGGCTTGATGCTCTCACCATCACGACAATAAGCAATCCCTTTCCATGTCATCACGATATTGCGAGGTGAAGCCGGAATTTTGAACATAAGAATCCGTTTACCCTCAACCACAATCGGAATAATCTCCCGAAAAGTTAATCGGTCAGCAGTATGCTGAGAGAAATCATGTTTCAGATTATTCAGTGCCTGCTCACCATCCTTATAGTATGTGCCGACAATCGTGCTTTTCTTCTCATCGTAGCCAAAAACTAACCACGCGAAATCCAGCCCGCGCAGATTCGCCTCATTGCTCAACGCCGAGAAATACTCGCCGAGGTCATCGAAGTCGAAGCTCCGCTTTCTTGAACTCAACTACCTCACTCTCCTTATGCTGAATCAGCGAGTGAAACAGGCCTATATATTGGTTGTTATCAGTCATTTTTAGCTATGTAATCTTTTTTGTGATTCTCAATCAGATAGTCTGATACCTTCAGACCATCAACGTCCTGAAAAACCGATAGCCGTCTGCCACGCATTCGCCTTCGACCGCAGCCCCGGCTCTCCTTGCGATATGTATTTGTCAAAATCAGACATGTTACTCCTTATTGTATTTCTCAGACTGTATCAATTCAAAATATGGAAGATCTCTGATGCCATATACTTTATGTCCAATTTTGCAAATGCTCTCAAAAATTTTGGCTTTATTGATGAAATCCATATATCTATCTGTGTTCGGATCACTCGCACCAAATATGCTGGTCAATTCGCCTTTGCTAATTGAGTTGACATGATGAATGACCCAACTAAGAATGAATTGAGAATAGTCCTCCTTGGATGTCTTGAAGTCGCTGATGTTCTGGGTTGACAAAATCATTCCTACACCAAACATTCGTCCTTCGCTAATTATGCTTCGAAATGAGTTAAAATCCTTTTTCAAGAACTGATGAGCCTCGTCCACGAGTATCATTGCTCTTAATTCTCTAAGTCCATTTACCTGTCGGCTACCGCCCAACTGACGCATTTCTGCATAGAATAAATCCGATATCAGCGAGACGATCACTTTCTTTGTATCGTCTGGGTAGAGGGTAAGATCTATCACTCTTGCCCCTTTGAGCCATTCGAACATGGAGACACACTGTGCCTGATTAGTTGTGAAAATAGAGTAGTCTCTCAGTTTATCGAACAATGCGTAGGTTTTATCGTTGGTGTCATACTTTTCAAAATACTTTTCGATTACCTGATTCATCGTCGGCACAGTATTGTTCCACGTAGTAGAATCGCGGGTGATACCCGCATCCGCATAGGTTTCGACAATGACCTGCTTTATATTGCTCTGCTGTTTTAGTCCGAGACCATAAGCTTTTGCAAAAGAATCAGCAATACGATCTGCGGTGATGGCAGGCAAATTCATCCCTTCAACCTCATCGTTTATCACTAATTTAAGAGGATTAAAGGGATAATTGAACTTATAACTTTCACCTCCAATCGTTTCTATGAAGTCCTTGTCTTTATAATCACCCTTGTAATCAAAAATGAGAAGACCTATAGGTTGCCCTCCAACATTGTGGACATTTTCTTTGACGAATTGAGCGATTAACGAACGTGCAAATTGAGTTTTACCGGTACCCATGGTGCCGATGATTCCCAAATTTGGGTGTGAAACCATTGCTGTATTGTTAGGTTCAAAGAAAATCTCCTGTCCACCTCCTTTTGTTTTTCCAACAACTATTTGAATAGGTTGGACAGAATCGGTATTCTCATCTGTGACAGTCGGCGGCTCATCTTTTATCTCATTTTCGTGTACAGTATGATTTTGGGGTTCAGTGTAGGATAAATCGTCTGATTCATCTTGTCCTTCATCGACATTTTCAAATAAAGAACTTTCTGCGACCTTCATTTCCGGCAAGGAGATTCCATTAGGAGATGAAAGAACGTCTAAAGCATCTTTCTCAATTACAATTGCATTCTCTGTAAGGAATGAGAGGGCTTCTTTTGTAGAATCAACAACGAACTCAAAACATTCCTTTTCAGAGAAATGAATTTCACATATTGGAACATTCTCGACAAGCCGAGTAATCATGCTATGAGGTGCGGAACTGAAGAAAGAAACAACAGCCGCAACTCCCATTTCTTTTACAGGCAAAACTTCTTGAATGCTCCATTTAAGATTGAGCAGAGCATAACGACAAGATTCGATTTTCTCATACGATTCTGACGAAATGAGTTTATTGGCATATAACTTTTCAGAATTGACTAGTAGTTGAGATGCAAAGAATGTCCTATAAATCTTGGTTTCAAAGTCGGTATGAGAGAACAAGTGCTCTTTGAACTGTAACCATGTATGGCATACTTGCTGAGTACCTTTTGATGACATAGGGGATGAGCTTGATGCTTTCACCTCGACTGGGTAGAAGTACAAAATAGGGGCATCTGGATTTGCCGCATCAAGCCCCAGCATAAGTAAATCATCTGACATCGCACCTTTTGCACCAAGAGTCTTTTTAGAAAAGATACTTTCCATCTTTAACCCAATCTCACCGGTGACACGAAGTATTTCATCAAGAGAAATAGGAATCCAAATAATTCTTGGATTGCGTCGTAAGAATTTTTGCATAACGATGCTGGTCGCAACAAGACTCATCTTTTCTCTAACCTTGACTTCAGTTTGGTTTACAAGGCGAAGCATCCAACTGCCATTAAGACAATTGAAGTAGTTCTTCATCTTCTTATTGAAGTGAGGGAAAGTATCTTCCGATAGCGCATATTTTTCGTATGATTTCTTCAGGATATTTTCATACAACCCTATATGCTTAGTTACAGTGATGCTATCGTATTTGGCATTGATTGTATACTGGTCTGTGTAGTGAACCACGTACAAGTCTTGCTGATAGAAAAAATTTATATCAACTTCTGGATTCAAGAAGGTAACCCAGTTGGCGTTGTTATAAATCGATTCTAATAGATGAGACTGCTTGAAGGCAAACCTTTTGGTCACAGCCAAAGAGGTATTATAGGCGTTAAGACCATCGTTTCGTTCATTACCAAATAGATTGTTATAGGCTTCTGTCATAGGATGTACCCACCCCTCCGTTGTACGAACACCTTTTGTCCCGAAGCCAATAAAATAATCTTCAGCTTTTTTCAAGGTGGAAGGAATGGAGATTAGACCATTAAGAGCTAACTCAGTACGTGTCTCTTTTGTTGGGAAATTAACGTATTCCGAACCTGTGGCCATCTGATAGAACGCAATATGGCAATATCCTATTTCATTATCACAAGCTTTCAAATCGTGTTTATAAAAATCCACACGTGTGAAAAGTTGGTGGATGACATCCTGGCTGGTGTAAACTCCTTTTGATTCTAGACACATGCCCCTTTCTTTAGTTGAAAAGAGTGCTCTCAGTTCTCGATCTATCGTGTCGTTGGAATCCAATCTGTTCAACTTTTCAAAGAATGTCTCAGTACTCAAGTCTTCAACATACTCGTGAAGTTCTATACGCTGTACGCCCTCTTCGTATTGCGATTTGATAAATTCGACAATACCCTTGATTAAATTCGCATCTTCAAGAATACCAATGCATGAGATTACAATGGGACTCTCCTTGTCAAAGAAAAGATAAGAGAAGTTCTTAATGAAATCCACCATCTTGCTTTTTACCATTTTCGTGGTAATGTCATTGGCTCGTTCCTGAGGTTTATTCTCAGCTCCTTCAAATACAAGCCAATTCCTTATTTCCTGCAACTGACTGGTACCATAAGGCCGCATTGGACGTCCCTTATAGGTGAGATATGGAATAAGATAGAATGGAGAGAGCAGTTTTTTTGCAAATGAAACTTCATTATTTTCCGACTGTTCCATATACTCTAGAGTATATGCCACCATTAAGGGATGGAAAGGTGAAAGATAGAGCTTATTACCATCGTAAAGTGTTCCGAGTCGGGTAAGATTATGATTTTCCCTACTCATGCTTTCGCCTACTGGAATCTGCTGTACTGCCTTCAGTACTGCAGTGCAATATGTCCCATATAAAGCACAAAGTTCTTCATCAATGGGACACAATGAAGGCACAGTATCCTTCTCAATGAAATAATTGAAGATTTCCTTAAGAGAGTCTTTTACTTCTTGTGGTAGAGCCAAAGTCCGAGGAACACAGTCATACTTATCGGTAAGCTCATTGAATTGTAATTCAATCGCTTCCGATTCTGTCTCAAGAAATAGTTGTTCCCATTCTAAAAAAACGCGCCAAAAGTTATACACACCGTGCTCAATTTCACCATCTGTCACTTTTTTGAATGATTGGCCATCTCTCTCAATGCCATGAAAGACTTTCTTCGGAGGATATATATCGGGGCCAAGTGGCGGCACAGGTTTGGCAGAATTAAGTTTTAGAGTAAATTTCTGCTTCTTCCCCAGAACATCAACAGAAAAAACGATGGTTTCTTCTTCGTTATCACCTTCGGTAGGAATCACGAGGCATTCATCTTCCGACCATATCCATTCTGGAGGAGTGGGAAGTTCAACCTTTAAGTCGCCTTTGCCGAACTCCAACTGAATAGCTTCATCAGGTACTTTTACAGTTATCTCACCTTTTTTATTCAGACTAAAATTATGACTTATATCCTTGAAGAGGTTGCTGCTACAAGAAAGACGCACAATGAAGAAATCATGATGATTATCATTGACTCCTACTTTGAATGAAATGGTCTGATCTGATACCGGAATCAATATCTTATTTCCAGATTTCTTGTAAGGTTTGGGAACCTGAGCAATGCCCTTGTTCAAAGATATGACAACCTCTTGTTCTGAAGCCCCTGTTTGATCACAAACAACGATGTAGTTTTTGGTGGATTTAGCGGGTTTTCCGATAGAATTCCATACCAATGATAATTTATCACCGACATTCGAAAGTGTAACATCCAGTAATTGAAGACTATCTGTTGCCGTCTTCCGGCTTTCACTATCCAAAAATTCCTGCAAATCAATTTGATTCCAATCATTAAAATGCCTTGCTACTTTCTTTGAAAGTTTTTCGTCAAGAAATTTTTCCAATGCCTTTGTCTTATCCTCATCATCGTTGTTCATGATGGTATACACGCGACTATATAATGCTTTGTTATGCTCCGCACGTTGAGCCATCTCCTCATCTTTAAGACTAAATGAGGGGTTATAGATGGCTTTATCTTCAAACATATCCAAGAGTCCGAAATGCCCTTTTATAGATTCTGCACCTAAGACAGTCATCATGGATTCAAAATCGAATAAACTGGCTGTGCCATCATAAATAAGTTCCGAAACACTATCAAGGTGTTTGGACAAATATATTTGCTCAAACCTCTTAGTAATCTTATCCTCCACGTCCGCTTTTATTTTAGCTACTATATGAGACGGATGAAGGGGACCTCCGGTGCCCTCAATGTTCATACTTGCTGTTACAAGAGACGAAAGGACACTCTTTGATAGAATATATAGCACTCCGTAGTTTTCATATTTTCCAGTTTGGCCGACTGAATTGCGGAGAGTAGTCAGATAATCCTCATTTGCCGTAGTATCATCGCCTATTATTAGCTGAGGCGCGCCGTTGCCAACATTAAGAGAGCCAACATTAAGAGAGAAGGTGTCATATCCTTCCTCTTGGATATTTGCACCTTCAAAGATTCCTTCAACCAAAATAGGAACGGAATTCTCCTTTAAGGCTTCACGCAACCCTTTACGATGGTCATCGTTTTCAACCATAATATAGTATCTGCTTCCCTTAACTGGGCGATTGTTACGCAACCAACCGATGAGCAGATCACTAACGATATATTTATAAAATGACTTTGACATATTGTGCTTCACCGGAATCGCTTTTCCTGTCTAGAAGATTCAACTTTAATAGATAATTCTCAATGACGAGTCGAGTGCCTCGATTGAAGACGATGCCATAATTGCCAAAACCCTTATACATGTCTTCCAATTTTGTTCTTTTACCCTTGGTTATAAGAGCAATCAAAAATACCAACATTTCGTTATCAAGTACCAACACATAGTTACCTCTCCTTTGCTGGAGGAAGCGTATACTAAGAAGATCGATAACTTTTTTTCGCATTCGCGAAATATAGCTTGGAGATTGAAGCCCACGGCATAAGAACTCCAATTTTTCAAAAAATTCATTGTACGAGTTAACAGTGACATCAATCTCTTCAATCGAACCACTTTCACTATTGCGATTAGAGAATACATCTCGTTTTTCTTTCTGGTACAGATGCAGGAGTTTTTCGCAATCGGACTTATTCTCTTCAAATGGAGTTTCCTCAATGCGTGCTTTTATTTCTGGGTAAAATCCTATATTCCCATTCAATACACAGTTTAGTAAGTCTATGGCTTGAGAGCGCCCATAGATTTTATCTATGAAGGTTTTAGGTAGAATCCTTTTCCAACTCAAAACTGCATCATGAGAGACGGAGGCCTTTTCTGATTTCATTATGAAATAATAAGGTTCTTCCTCTTTTGGTTTATGGGACAGACGCGGTAATGTCTGTAAGATTATGTAGCAGACATAGAAATGGAGTAGTAAATGTATATATCGAACAATAGCTGTTACATCTTGATTCATCATCCATTGGAAGTCCTCTCTAAAAGATTGTTTGATATGTGGAAGCACATAATAGACCTCTTCTCTTTTTTTCTTTTCGCCCAAACCGGATGCATTATTGAGCAAAGCTTCTTTCAATAATTGGGAGAATAGATTCTTACTTTCAGGATTGGGAATAACATAATTATCATCAATCAAAGATGCCAAAAGATTCGCAATTTTAGTTTGTCCAGCCTTGTACTTTTTTTTGTTCTTGTCAGAGATCAGACCATCTTCTGGCACCAACGGTATGTATTTCAAAAATGCAGTATCTGTCACATTAAGTGAGCCGTTCACTTGCATAATGTCACGAAGTATGCAAATGAATTCATCCGCTTGTGATGACTTCATTCTGCGTTCATTAACAAGATAGTCTTTGACTATAATCTCCGTTGCGGAAAAATCTTCGATGGCGTGTACTTCTTCTTTTTCAAGGAGTCTGAAAAAAGCTCCGGTTGCACCTGACAAACCAGCCCCTTTATCAACAGCGGATGTAGGGTTGGATGTAAAGGGTAGTAGTCTGATACCTTCTTGCCAGTTATCAATGAACTTCCCCTTCTTATCATGGTAATGTTCGGTGTATTTACTTAAATCTATATTCATTGTAACTGTACGCTTATCATTGTTTTTTGTAGAGTCATATCTTCGGAGCCTACTTTGGCGATAGTGAGTTTTTTTGCGCAATCACTTAATGAGGCGAGTTCCCTTAGAAAATGGCTAAATTCAATATTTTTCTCATTTTCATAGGTTATAGCCAATTTCCCATTTCGCAAATCAAATAAATAAGCGAATAGGGCGTAGTCCATCAGAAGCGTTACCTCTTTATTACCCAAAATAGTCCAACAGAGCTGAAATCTCGGATAAAACTCCCATGGCTTGTCAAATGAAAATATATATTTTGGCTCATTAGGATCCATTTGGATTTGCGCAAATAACTTATATTTCCCACCTTGTATATTTAGTGGTATGAGGTTGGGCTTTTGGTAATACGATCCATTATGGCGAGGTATAGCCTCAGACACAAGATTATAGGCCTCCATCATATAATCTGGATTTTGTTTGAAGATTCCTTTAAGTAGATTCATAAAGGATATATAGGACTCGCTTTCAGAGTGATAGTCAAGTAGGTGATGAAACCTGAACAAGAACTTCGTTGTACGTTCGGCATCTTTACCATTGTTATCGTAAAACTTGTTTATTCGATTTATGAGTTCTTCTGGTAAAACTGCACCTGATGGAATTTCTGAAAGAAAACCATCAGGAATTCGATTTGAGGAGAATAATAAAGAAAGCGTATTGTCATGGATTGTATTACTATACTTCATGGGGTCAAGGCGAGATATCGCCTCCAAGATAGCATTACTTTCTCCAGAATAAAGCAATGTCGGGAGAAGGCTCTCATAGAATGATTCCCTTTCCTTATAGTGAGTGGGTAGCTCTTTTGGGACTAAGATAGAATAAATAAAATCGAGATATTCTCTCGGAGTGATAACAAGTTTAAAGCGTATGATAGCTTCAATAACTGTCAAAACTATAGACCTCCTGACCTCAGGAATCATCAGAAGTTGATAATTAAGGAAGACCGGATGTCTCGGATTTATTCCATTAGCCATATCCTCCTCATAGGCAGCATAAAAAGGATTTTTCTTGCTTGAAGAATTTGGTGCCACCAATTTATCCAAGATATTCGATAAGAAATCGGATTTTAAAGAATCATATCCTTCGTTATCCGGGAAGAGCTCAAATACTTGTTTATTCGAAAATTCAACAATCTTAACCCTCTCAGTATTTAACGGTGGCGTGGAATCGTTGTCATCGAAGAGTGGGGCAGCAGCTTTTGCAATTTCCCCATATATTTTTCGGATGTCTGTATCATCTATGAACGCGTTGAGTTTTCCGAGATTGATGGCCAATATTTTTTTCTTATTCGTTGAATAAAGGTTGTCGTCGGAAAAATCCATCAAAGCTTCCTTTAATGTTTCAATTGCAGTTTTGTTAGGTGAACAACTTGCGGTGGCATCATTGTAAAAAGAATCGGAACTCCATCCATTCCCACCAAGTGATTTTACTTTGCTGAGAAGATGTGATTTGCCGTCTCCTGAACTGCCGACCAAAAGAATAATTCCGCCTCCGGCCTGGTCTATGTCAATCATTCGATCCAGTAGCTCTGACGAAATGGGTCGCTCTGTATGGAGATAATTGTCAATTTCACTGAATCCGTTACCTGTTTGTACGGATTCAATGGAATTCTGACTTAGATTAAAGAGTGTTTTGCAGAGATTGGAATTGGTCATTCAAATTTTAGGTTTTCCCAAAGTTGGGGGTTAGTTAAATCCTTTAACTTATAATCCATAAATTTCAAAATCTCCTCCCGTTTGGATGGGAATCTATCAATGAAATTTATGAGAGTCTGCAACGTTTTACAAAGTCTGATTCCATCCTTTGAGTAATATCCACCTCTATAGCGTTGCTCAAATTCTTTAAAGGGAATTTGATTGGGAACATTCCATTTTTTAGTTCGCTGCTCCCAAAATGATTGATTACGATAGCAATATTCCCAGAAGGACATATACCGATAAAATTGTGGCTGATTACACCATCGAGCTATCTGAACATAGATATTAGAAAGGTCGTGGTTCTCATAATCAGCATGTCGCATTACGTATCCAAAGCAGCCATATTGCATAAGAATATGAATACGATCGAATAGAGTTTTTATGTCTGCATAAAGTTTCTCATCATCTTCGGCTTTTAGCATAAAACCGCAAAAGAGGTAAAACTTGGTGGATTTTTTAGGGTTGTAATATTTCCAAATTCCAAGTGCTTTTACAATTTTATCTCTGTCCCGCCAATTGTCAAAAGCGAAGATGAAATCTCCGTGATATTTACACTTTGATAGCATTTTAGCAATCATAGGACCGTCTTTGCTTTCGGCCAGAATCCGTTCATCCAATCCCTGTCGAAATTGGAATGGGCGTTTGGAAGCTATTAGGTCTTCAAGCATCGGCTTCCAAATTTCTTTATCCGACGCCAAAAAATTATCGTCCCATAAATAAATATAGGGACGTATCAATTTACCATTACCATCCTTCTCTTGATCTAAAAACCATTCAAGTTCTGAATAACGATAAACTTCATTTTCCAACTTATTTACACAGAATGGGCAATGACGGACACATCCACGAGTAAGGAACCCTATGGAATAATATTTATAGTCATTAAAGTAGGATGGCTTTCTTCCTTCTTCAATTTTTTTTGCAACGTATTCATCATACAGTCTATAGTAAGGCATCTGTCGACGCATATCTATGCCCATTGTTTTGGAACCGCCTCTTCTGTTAGGAAGTGTATTTAAAAATTCGTCATATTCCAATTGATGCATATCAAGACTTCTTGATTCCTTGAAATCTTTAACATCTTTTTTTATGGCATATGCGCCAGTCCCTCCCAAATGAAAACGTGAATCATTCTCATCATAGAATGAAGGGATGGGATTAAAAGTGAAGACTCTTGAAATATAGATTTGAGTATAAGCACTTATATCTTCATCGTTGGAGATTATTAATCTAAATGGGATGTCGTTATCATTAAAGAACCCCGCCAATTTTAGCAATACGAGATTGGGGTGGCGCGTACCTCCATTTAAAAGGTCCGCGTCAACCAAACCGATTTTTGGACTATTCAAGACAGTCTCGGCTATTGGTATTTCATTATCTTGAAGCGTCATTTTTATATAAGTTCTCTTTTGGTGTCAAAAGGTCTCTGATGTCTACTTCAAGAACATGTGCGATATCTTGAAGCACGTTTAATGTCGGTTGTTGTCGGTTACTACAATAAGCATTTACTGTATTGAAGCATTTTCCGATTTTCTCAGCCAACCAGGTTTGAGTTTGTCCCTTCTCTACCAAAAACACTTTAAATACGATTCAGTTTAGTCATGTTCGTTACTTTAGGCTGCAAAGCTACAAATAAATTGTGTAAATAGGAAATTTTATCAACTAATCCATCTAATCCATCAAATAATCAATTGTGAAAATTTGATTTCTGATTTTTGGTTGGATATTCCAAGAAAAATATTATCTTTGCAATCAAGAAAGAGCGTTTTTTTGAATTGATGCAGAATATGGCCGAATAAAGCACCTCGCTCATTTCCAAATCGTTACATATTTCGAGCCAATTTCGTATAACTCATTAATTACAAGGCATACAGATTAAGACATATGTCTTCCACAATGAAATGTTATATGCTTGTTTATACCCGCTTTTTGTACTAATTCACTTATCGCTTTGTTTATGGTCGATTTTACCATTAGTTTTTGGAATACAAAATCATCTGCATTTTTCCTTGCACCCATTAGAAATACAGCTTGTTCCGTTATATCCAAATACTCTTGTCCACTTGTCTTCTTTTGCCTAAAAATTATTCTGGTAAATCCTTGTTCTTTATAAACATCTCCCCATTTAAGTCGTGCAATGTCTGAATACCTCAAGCCTGTTAAACAAGAAAATAAAAATGCATTCTTAATATCCTGATGCTTGCAATACGTCTCACTTATTTTGCGTAACTCTTCTGTCGTAAGATACATTCTTGTTCCATTTATATAACGAAATCCATCAATTCCAAACATTGGATTAGATGAAATAATATTGTCTTTTATTGCTTGACAAAAACATGTGCGTAACGTGCTAAAATAAATTGATTTGCTATTGTTCGATAGCGTTGTTTTGAATTCTAAGTAATCCCGAAAACCACGAACCCATTCTTTTGTTATTGCTCGAAAGGTTATATTGTGATTTTTTTCATATTGTTGTAGATGTTTTAAACAAGCATCCCAAACAATAAAACGACCTCGACTATCCTCTTTGATTCGTTGTTTACTTATCATTCTGTAATACTCAAAGAAAAAAGTGGAAGTCGCATACTCCTGCGAAAACCCATATGCGCTATTTTGACATTCAACCAATCTCTTTGCCTTAATAGCCTCCGCTAATCTCAATGTCTGTTTGTTTTTTCTTTATCTAATCTACAAAGTTCTGGAACTAAATACAATTTCAAAAATTCTTGCTTTCTTTTCCCATTAGAATAGATATCAAGAAATAATGTCTTTTTTTCGTTCTTGTCATTCTTGAACGTAATGTAACAGTTACTTTTGTTGTATTCATGGTTATGTACTTTAATTATTATTCAAAAAAAAATGCGCAACAAAAGTACAACAAATAAACGACAAAAACAACACAAATAAACGACAAATATCATAAGAATCTAAATACAATCCATCTATCTAATTATGAGGAATATTATAACTATAGTTGTATGTTCTTTGTTTGTTATTTGTATGTTTCTTTATAGGCATATTACGATGCTACTTTCATTTTGTTAAAACCGCTGGGCTGCTGAAAGCCGAAAAATAAAGTGTATGGAGTAGGGAATAAAAAAATATCCTCCTATTGTTGCCGATAGGAGGATAAGAGTGATTGTTTATTATTTCGTTAAGCCTTGTTTAAACGGTCTTCTGCTTTTTGTAAGGCTATGGCATAGGCTTTTTCATAATAGGGGTAAAAATTCTCCCACGATGCTCGTTTTGCAATGTTGGCTGCGGCTTGGCGTGCTTGTTCTTGTGCTGCGGGACTAAGCAAGAATAAATGATGCAGGGCACCGGCAATCTTGCCGATAAGTTCATGCCAATTGGCATCGGTGCGTTCAATCACTTCTACTCCCGTTTCTATGCCGTTCGAATAGGCTTGTGCCCATTGTCCGAAACCGGCAAGGCTGGTTGTTATGGTCGGCACACGGAATGCCACGCTCTCAAGCGGAGTGTAGCCCCACGGCTCGTAGTAGGATGGAAATACGGTGGCATCCATACCAATTAGCAAATCGTAGTAAGAAGTGTTGAAAATACCATCGTTACCGTTTAAGTAGGAGGGTACGAAAATAACCTTTATGGCGTCTTCCCTGCGGTTCTGTATGTCAAGGTAGCGCAATGTGTGCATCACGGGGTCGCCCTGCGGATTGTAGAGTTGATGTGTGGTGAAATGGTCGGTCATACCCAATTGTGCATGTACTCCCTGTTGCCAGGCTGGTACGCACACAAAGGCAACAATGTCACTTTGCAGGTCATTGTATTGGCTTAGTTGTTTCAATGCGTGCAGGTAGGCATCAATCCCCTTGTTTCTCCATTCATACCGACCGCTCGTACAAACGAAACGCGTGTCCTCTGCAAGCGAATAACCCAATACTTGTTCGGCTACTTTGCGGAGCAAGCACCGTGCCTCGTTGCGCTTGCGATTGAAGGTGGAAGCGGTCTTAGGGACAAACTCGCCCTCGAAACCGTTGGGAGTAACAATGTCGGCAGGCTTGTCAAGCAGTTGGCGACATTCGTTGTTGGTTATCTCGCTTACGGTGGTAAAGCAGTCGGCATATAGGGCGGCTTGTTTCTCTGTCGAATGTTTGGCTACCATATTCAACTCTTCTGCCATTTGGTCACCGTGATAACCGCTGAAGTAGTCGTAAAGAGGTTTGTTGTTGCCCGCAATAGAACGACCTATCGAGGTGGCGTGGGTGGTAAATAGTGTTCCTGCTTGGGGCAGATGCTCACGTACGTAGAACAACCCGAAACTGGTCATCCACTCGTTGAAGTGGACTGCTACCGATGTGTTCTGCATATTGTAGAAACGGTAAATGCTTTCTATCACGACGCCTGTGGCATATCCGAATAACGACGATTCGTCATAGTCACCGTAAGCAGGCAACGAATTTACTTTGTAAACGTCCCAGAAGTGGCGGTATATTTCGTTCTTTTCTGCCCAAAACTGTTGAAAATCCACCAATACAGCAATGGGTTTCCCGGGGATGTTCCATCGCCCGGTTCTTACGTGTAAGCCCTCTGCTGCGGCTTGTTTCTTCCAGTCGGCAAGCACCGATTTGGTTTCTTTGAAAAAAGGGGAGGGCTGATCTTTCCAAATGTCAGGACCGATAAATATAACCTTGTCTTTGTGTGCTTTTTGCATCGATGCGGCGCGTGTGGAAAGTACGGTATAAATGCCTCCTACGTGATTGCATACTTCCCAACTGGTCTCAAATATATATTCAGGCTGAGTCATAGGTATATGGTATATGATAAAAACATTGTTAGCGTTTGGTGTTATCAGGGCAGAGAGCCTTTACACCGGTTACATTATTAAATAATATAGGTGCTGCTGCGGTCTGATTGTTCTGTGTTTGTACTAAAGGTAGATAGGCAACTCCGTCAGTACGGCTGAAATAAATGCGATTGCTCGAATTGTCTATGGCAATAGCACCGATAACATTGTCTGTTAAGGCGCGTGTGTACGTACCGTCTATGTTGCTTACCCACAATTTGCTGCCGCTTACAAAATAGAGTTTGCGGGCTATAGGGTCTGTGCCGAATGTCTGGATGTCGTATTCGGTAAGTATCATGCCCATGTTGTTTCGGTCTGCTGTAAAACGACATATTCCTTGTCCTGTCGACCACAACCAAATATTGCCGCACAAGGATATGCCTGTGGTATTACCGCTCGGCATGTCGGGAAATTCTGTGTGCTGGGCAAACAGATAGGACGAATTGTCGCTGAGTAGGGCATTGCGCAGGCTTAAAGGAATGTGGTATATGGCGTCACGACCTCCTACGTAACACTGATCGTTGGCAATAAGGCCGGTGCTTAATACTTGGTTTGTGTTGTTTGTGGAGGTGCTGATTATGGTCAATAGTTGTTCATTCTGCATGTTTAGGGCATAAAGTGCACTTGTTTGGGTGGAACCTGCATGGGCAATCAGATAGAGTGTATCTGCCTGTGTGAGCAATGCGGTGGTATGACTGACAATATCAGCATCTGTGTCTATAGGGCGAGGGGCTTCTTCTCCGTTGTCGAATAGGCGTTGGCGTAACAACTGTGCATCGGTTGCCATAATGAGCGAGGGGGCGGGAGTGTCGTATATGTGGAATGTTTGAGTGGTGGTGTATTCTGTATTGCCTATGTTTAGTGTCAAACTAACCTCTGCATCTGCTTCTTGTTCTGTAAAATATGCGGTCACACTCTTCTCTGTCAGGTCGCCTGCGGTGATAACTGCGCTCGGTGGTAAACTCCAAGCGTAGGTAACGGTATACGAATAGGGGTTGTAAAGCACAGCCGTAAAAGTAATTGATTTTCGATACGTTATGTTGTCGGCATCTATACTGAAAGTGGGAATGGTGTCGTATACGGTTATTTCCTTCGAGCATTTCCGATGCGCTTTTCCGTCCGCAGTAAGTGTCACTACATAAGTACCTGCTTTGCGGTATGTCTTGCTCGGGCTTTTTAGTGTCGATTCCCCGCCATCACCGAAATCCCACAGCCATTCTTCCCCCTCTGTAGTCAGATTGCTGAAGGTGATGTTTTGCCCGGCACGAGGAGCATCCGGTGTATAGGAAAAATTCACTTCGTTCGATTTGCATGCCCATAGCAGGCTGATGCTTGCTAATAACAGATATGTCCTGATTCTTCTCATTTATAGTAGTTTTAATATGTCTGAGGTGGTTGCACTATGTGCATCCAGCCAATGTATTTCACTGTCCCTGTTGAACCATGTCATTTGCCGTTTGGCATAATGGCGCGAGTTCTGTTTTATCATGTCGCCGGCTTGTTGTAACGTCCATTCACCGTCAAAATAACGAAATATCTCTTTATAACCTACGGTATTCAGACTGTTAAGGTAGCGAAAAGGTAGCATGCGTTCCGCTTCTGCGACCAAACCTTGTGCTAACATTTCGTCCACACGTCGGTTAATTCGGGTGTAGAGTTCGTTGCGTTCTCTTCGTAGTCCTGTTTTTACAATTTTAAAGGGGCGTTTCGCTCTCTGCCCTGTGCGTAACGATGAGTAAGGAACTCCCGCTTCGCGGCATATCTCTACTGCATGTACTACACGCTGCTTGTTGTGCAAATCCACTTGGGCGTAATACGCGGGGTCTGAACGTTGCAATTCCGCTTGCAACCACGCTAAACCGTGTTCCTCTAATTCTGCTTGCACTTGCGCGCGGGTGGCGGAAGATATGGTGGGTAAAACATCAAGACCTTTGCATACGGCGTCAATATAAAGCATACTGCCACCTGTTAGCAATAGTGTATCGTGGGTCTTGAACAAGTCTTCCAATAAGCGAAGAACATCATCTGCATAGTTGCCGGCATTGTAGTCTTCTTTTACCGATTTCGTGCCGACAAAATAATGTGTCACCTTTGTCTGATCTTCGGCGGTGGGTGCAGCCGTACCTATAGGTATCTCTCTGTATATTTGGCGCGAATCGGCAGATATGATCGGACTGCCCAATTGTTCTGCTAAGTCTATACTGAGTGCGGTCTTTCCTACACCGGTAGGTCCCGACAATACAAGCAAGGTTTTTGTGTTGTTCGCGGTCTGGCTCATGCGGCAGGGTTAGAACAAACTGCTGTCATCGAAGTTCATGTCACCGAAACCTTCGGGATCTAATTCATCGGTATCGTATTGCGAATCACCGTAAAAATCCTCATCTATATCCAAGTTGGCGGCTTTTGCAATAATGGCGTCTTCTGTCTGAAGTTGTTTTGGAGCCTTACCCTCCGATAATGTACAAATGGCTTCGTCGGCATATTTCCCGGCTTCCATCGCTGTCAACTCGCCAAAAAAGGCGCGCTCAAACATGGGGTCGAACACATACAATAGTTTTTGGTGAGTCTCGGTCAGCAGTTCGCTCAAGCGGGTGTCTTCCATCACCATGTTGTCATATTCGTAGTTCGATTCCATCTCAACCAACGTTACTTCTTGCTCTTTCTCCCAGCGGTCGTTGCAAATAAAGAAAGAAGTCATTTGGTCATCGCTATAGCCTGCCGAAGCCAAAATAACTTTGTGTAAATCGAAAAATGTGGCTTCCGAATCAATCTCAAAGACGCGTTTGAAATGTTCTGCTTCGTCCGAAAGAAATGTAAAACGATAAATCATAGTACTATAAAAGTGTTGTTGTTTGTCTTTTGTATGGCAATTTTCCCCATAAAGGTATACCCTGTTGTGGGGTTTTAAGTTGCAAAGATACAAAATGTTTTTCATATATCATGCCTGCCTTGCTCTAAAAGCCTGTTTTTGTGCCTTGTTGCTTATTTTGTATAATGATAATCAGTAGATTACTAAGTCCAATCGATACACCGCGTTGCGTCAATGGGAGACTGATTTTTTTTCGATTGCTCTATGGGAAATAGTTTTGCACTGCCCGATCATGTAAGATGAAACAATCCGAAATGAAACGTAAGATATTCTTGATTCGGTGTTTTTCATGCCGATTTGGTCAAAATACTTGTGTATATCAAAAACTTGTAGTAATTTTGCAGCCCAAATTGGGATACGATGCTCGCACTTGTGGCAAGTGTACGATCTCTTAAAAGTTTAATTTATAACTTAAAAACAAACATTTATGTTAAACCATTACGAGGCCGCTTTCATCTTGACTCCCGTTTTGTCTGAACAACAGATGAAGGAAGCGGTTGACAAATTTGAGAATTTCCTCAAGAACAACGGAGGTGAGATTCTCAATCGCGAGGAATGGGGTTTGAAAAAACTCGCATATCCTATCATGGGCAAAACAACGGGATTCTATGCCCTGCTGCAATTTGATGTTGAACCTGCCGTTATCGCTACACTTGAAACGGAATTCCGTCGTGACGAACGTGTTATTCGTTTCCTCACTTTCCGTCTCGATAAGTATGCATACGAATATGCAGAAAAACGTCGCAATGTTAATCTTAAAAACAAGGAGGCTTAATCATGGCAGAACAGGAAATCCGTTATCTTACTCCCCAGCAGAAAGATATCAAGAAAAAGAAGTATTGCCGTTTCAAAAAGAGCGGTATTAAGTATATCGACTACAAAGATCCCGAATTCCTCAAGAAATTCTTGAACGAACAAGGTAAAATCTTGCCCCGTCGTCTTACGGGTACTTCGCTCAAATACCAGCGCAAAGTGGCGCAGGCTGTTAAAAGAGCACGCCATTTGGCATTGCTCCCATATGTAACCGATATGATGAAATAAGGAGGGATAATTTATGGAAGTAATACTTATTGAAAACGTAGCCAACTTGGGCTATAAAGACGATATCGTTAAGGTACGCGACGGATACGGACGCAACTACCTTATCCCTAATAAATTGGCGGTTATCGCAAGCGAATCCGCTCGTAAAGTCTTGGCTGAAAATCTTAAACAACGTGCACATAAGTTGGAGAAAATTAAGGCCGATGCCGTTGCTTTGGCAGAGAAACTCAACGCTCTGACGCTTACTATTGGAGCAAAAGCAAGCGAAAATGGTAAAATTTTCGGTGCCGTTACTCCTTTGCAGTTGGCTGAAGCGCTCGAAGCACAAGGCTTGAACGTTGATCGTAGAACCATTCTTATTGCAGAACCCGTTAAAGAATTGGGTGAATACACTGCACAAGCACGTCTGCATAAAGAGGTTTCTGCCGAAATTAAGTTCACTGTAGTAGCAGAATAAGAACGATGTAAAGAACCTTTTTAACGAATGTAAGTTATGAAACAAGGAATCCATCCCGAAAACTACCGTATCGTAGTCTTCAAAGATATGTCTAATGGTGACCAGTTCTTCAGTCGTTCTACAGCGGCTACTAAGGACACCATCGAAATCGACGGACAAACTTATCCCCTCATCAAATTGGAAATCTCAAGTTCTTCGCACCCTTTCTATACTGGTAAGTCGAAACTTGTGGATACTGCAGGACGTGTAGATAAGTTCATGTCACGCTACGGTAATCGTAAGCGTAAATAAGAGTGCACGCTCAATTGCGGGCTCTCTGCATAATAATATAATAAGGGCGGAGAATTTCTCCGCCCTTATTATATATCATCACTAACACTGTTATTCACTCTCTGATACTTTTACCATGAACAATCCTACAATACTTTGGAGAGAAACCTTACGCAATATTTTCTTTGCTCTCGTTCTCTTTGCTGGACTTATCGCACTCTGTTTGCTTGCAGAACACTATACATCGCTCACGTTGTTGCATTTCGCTGATGCTGCTTTTTGTGTGGGTATCCCTGCAAGTGTAATCGGAGTGGCATATGTGCTTACTATCCGTAATCCGCTTAATTATACGGGCTTTTATGTTGGCATCCTTATGTCACTGCTTTTGGCGGTGCAATTCTTTTTGCAAGGAAACTACGATCTTACTTGTCTCTATATTGCTGTTTTTGTTCCTTTTCAGGCAAAGTCAATTGCCACATGGAAACATTCGCAAGCAGGAACCGCTTCTAATACGCTGCAACCCGAATTTCTTTCGCTTAAGGCGATGTTGCTGTCTCTATTGGTTTTTCTTCTTATCATTGCCTTTGACTATCTCTTGGCTACTTTTCTTCTGAATCATGATGCCTTAAGCGACAATGTCGTTCTCAAACTCATGGGAGGACTCCTTATCGCTTCCAGTGTCTTGGCTAACTTCTGGCTTATCTATAAGAAGAACGATGCATGGATTTATTGGGTGCTATATAGTACTGCAGGTATTGTCTTCTATATTTTAGTAAATAATGTTTTTAGTGTTGTCTTGTTTTCGTTCTTCTTGGTAATCAATTCTATGGCAGGCGTTGCTTGGATACGTAATACGCCTTCTCATCGCATGGGTTGGTTGCGTTTCGTACGATGAATGGTTTTGTCCCATGTGGTTTGTCTGCATTGGCTGTAGAGTGTTGAAAATGGTTATGTTTTATGTAATAGGGGTATAGTTCGTTACTATATATTGGTATACTTTTGCAGGTGTAAACATGTCTTATTTTTTCATGCTTACCCACTATGCGACTAATTACTATTTTGCTAACGCTCTGTCTTATCTTCTCCTTGTTCACAATGGGGTGGGTGGCACAGCATAAAACAAATTCTATGCAACAACTCAATTTTACTGCCGAATGGGATAAAACCTTTCCGCAGAGCAATCGTGTTACGCACTCTAAAGTCACCTTTACCAATCGCTATGGCATCACGTTGGTTGCCGATTTGTATAAACCTAACAATGCACAAGGATTATTGCCTGCTATTGCAGTTTGCGGTCCTTTTGGTGCGGTCAAAGAGCAGGCTGCCGGGATATATGCTCAAACTATGGCAGAACGTGGTTTCCTGACCATTGCATTTGACCCTTCTTTTACGGGTGAGAGCGGAGGTGGGGCTCGCTATGTGGCTTCGCCCGATATCAATACCGAAGATTTCTCTGCTGCGGTCGATTTCCTTTCTTTGCGAGACGATGTTGATGCTAATCGGATAGCCATCATAGGTATATGTGGCTGGGGGGGGATGGCGGTTAATGCTGCGGCTATTGATACACGTATCCGTGCCACTGTTGCGGTCACTATGTACGATATGAGTCGAGTCATTGCTAATGGCTATTTCGATGCTATGGGTGAAGACGAACGCTATCAACTCCGTTGTCAACTCAACGAACAACGTACCAAAGATGCAGCAGCAAGTTCTTACCAACGTGCGGGAGGAGTGCCCGATACGTTACCCGAAGATGCTCCGCAGTTTATGAAAGACTATTATGACTACTATAAAACAACACGAGGCTATCATTCCCGTTCGCTCAATTCCAATGAGGGGTGGAACGCTACTTCGGTCTTGGCTTTTCTGAATACACCGCTTTTGACGTATGCAGGCGAAATACGTTCAGCGGTCATGCTTGTACATGGCGAAAAAGCACACTCTCGCTATTTTAGTGAAGATACTTTCAAAACATTGAAAGGAAATAATAAGCAACTCCTTATTGTACCCAATGCTTCACATGTCGATTTGTACGACCAAACACAGATTATACCTTTCGATGCAATAGAAACGTTTATGCGATCTAATTTCTAACGAATAGCCTGCGGTCTGCATAGTCCATCGCTCGTTCATACTGCCCATAAAATACAAACTATTTTGTATATATTATAATGAGACATCCCCTTATTGGGGATGTCTCATTATAATATAAAGTGAATGGTATTTCCTTATTCTCCTAATGCCTCATTCATTGCTTTGGCGGCTTTCCGTCCGTCCGACATGGCAAGTATCACTGTCGCACCTCCACGAACAATATCACCGCCGGCAAACAGAATAGGAAGACTCGACTGCATCCGATCGTTCACTACAATAGTGCCTTTGGGGCTGATTTCCAATCCCTCTATCGAACGAGGAAGAATCGGGTTCGGACTCACACCTATACTTACAATTACCAAATCAACCTCTTTTTCCACAGTCTTGCCCTCCACGGCTATCGGACTACGCCTGCCCGATGCGTCGGGTTCGCCTAACTCCATTATTTGAAGCAGCATCTTCTGTACATGACCTTGCTCATCTCCACTGTACGATAATGGATTGTGCAGGGTTAGGAATTGTACACCCTCTTCCTTGGCATGCTTTACTTCTTCTACGCGTGCAGGCATCTCTTCTTCGCTGCGACGATATACTATCATGGCTTCCTCTGCCCCCAATCGTTTGGCAGTACGCACTGCATCCATAGCGGTATTGCCACCGCCTATTACGGCTACGCGTTTACCCGACAATACGGGAGTGTCACTATTCTCTGCGTAGGCACTCATCAGGTTTACACGGGTCAGATACTCGTTGCAACTCATCACGCCTGTCAAGTTTTCACCGGGGATGTTCATGAACCGAGGTAAACCGGCACCACTACCTGCAAATACGCCCGCATAACCCTCATGCTGTAGGTCTTCTACAGTAATGGTCTTGCCTACAATGATGTCTGTCTTGAATTTTACGCCCATTTGTTTGAGCAGTTCAATCTCAGCATCTACTATTTTGTTGGGCAAACGAAACTCGGGAATACCGTATTTCAATACACCGCCAATTTCATGCAATGCCTCAAATACGGTAACATCATAACCATACTTAGCCATATCGCCCGCAAAAGTCAATCCGGCAGGGCCGCTCCCTATAACAGCAATCTTCTTACCGTTCTTTGGTGCGCTCTGTGGAATACTGGCGCAGCCTTGCTCACGTTCGTAATCGGCAGCAAAACGCTCAAGATAACCGATAGCAACGGGCTTGTTACCCATCTTCAGATGAATACACCGACTCTCACATTGTTTTTCTTGAGGACATACTCTGCCGCATACTGCCGGTAAGGTCGAACTCTTTTTAATAGTTTGTATGGCTCCTTTTAAGTCCTCTGCTTCTATGTGTTTGATAAACGTAGGGATATTTATGCCTACGGGGCATCCCTGCACACAAGTCGGATTTACACAGTCTAAACAACGCTTGGCCTCTGTTAAAGCCTGCTCTTTACTCAATCCCTGGTTCACCTCTTCTGTTAAGGTGGTTGCGCGATAAGCGGCATCCAATTCGGGCATTTGTACGCGTTCTATGGCAGTACGCTCTTTGGGTTTCATGCTTTTGCGCAGAGCCACACGCCATTCGGCATCCCTATTATCATCCGCATAAGTAGGTGATATTTCACTATCAGACAATGTTTGTGTGGTTGCTGTCGTCCGACAAGTGTTCGTATCACATGCTTTCTGTTCGTTGGCTTGATAATGCTCTAATGCCTCTTTCTCTTGCGCTTTATAGCCTCCCAAACGTTTAAGCATCTCGTCAAAGTCTACGGCATGGGCATCAAATTCAGGACCGTCTACGCATACAAAACGAGTCTTTCCTCCTACGGTCACACGGCAGGCGCCGCACATGCCCGTTCCGTCCACCATAATAGTATTCAAACTGGCTTCTGTCGGTATGTCGTATTGCTTTGTCAGCAGGCTTACGAATTTCATCATAATAGCGGGACCTATAGTTATACACTTGTCTACATGCTCACGCTTTATAACGTTTCCCACGCCTTGTGTTACCAATCCTTGCGTTCCATAACTGCCGTCATCGGTCATCACTATCACTTCATCGGAGTATTGAGCCAATTGTTCTTCCAATATAATTAGCGATTTTGTTCGTGCGGCAAGCACTGTAATCACTTTGTTCCCCGCTTTCTTTAGGGCTTGGGCAATCGGGAGCATAGGGGCTGCGCCTACTCCGCCGCAGGCACATACTACCGTCCCGTATTTTTCTATACGGGTGGCTTTGCCCAATGGTCCTACTATGTCGGCTACTTCATCTCCTATGTTCAGAGCGCAAAGTTTTCGGCTGGATACGCCTATCTGTTGTACTACCAGTGTTATGGTGCCTTGTGTCGTGTCTGCATCGGCAATGGTTAAGGGAATGCGTTCGCCACCTTTGTCTACACGCACAATCACAAAATGCCCGGCTCTGCGCGATTGGGCAATTAGTGGAGCCTCTATCACCAACTCCACTACGTTCTCCGAAAAGTGTCTTTTCGAAACAATCTTGTTCATCTTGTATCCTATTGATTTCTTGCGGATGTCTTCCCAAAATTAGAAATATTTGGTCTCATTGCCTACAATGCTGCTTAGTAGGTTATTGGCAAGTCTCGACGCACCAAACCGGAAATTGCTGTTGTTGAGCCATTCTTCACCTAATACTTCTTTCACGATGGTATAGTGTTGCACAGCTTCTGCTGTGGTCGATACACCGCCTGCAGGTTTATACGATACCTTTATACCTGTCTTTTCTTGCCAATCTTTTATGGCAAGACACATCACATAGGTTGCTTCCGGAGTGGCATTAACGGCAATCTTGCCTGTGCTGGTCTTTATAAAGTCCGCACCTGCTTGCATCGCAAGTATCGATGCTTTGTATATGTTCTCCGCGCTCTTTAGGGCTCCTGTTTCCAATATCACTTTCAAATGCACATCTTTGCAGGCGGCACGCAGTTCGCTCAGTTCATCATATACTTCCTGATAGCGTCCTTCCAAAAACTTACCGATAGATATAACCACATCTATCTCTGTCGCACCGGCTTGTATCGCGAGCAGAGTTTCGGCTACTTTCACCTCAATAAAGGTTTGTGAAGCAGGAAAACCTGCCGATACGGCGGCTATACCTATCTGCTCTGTCAGGTTCTCTTTTACAGTCTCTACCATAGCAGGATAAACACAGATGGCTGCCACATTCGGAATATCCGGATACTGACTCTTGAAATTGTTCACTTTTTCGGTCATGGTCCTAACTTTCTCGGTCGTATCATCACCGTTTAGGGTAGTTAGGTCTATCTGATTGAGACATTGTTTCCATACGGCTGCATTATTGTTCTCGTCAAAATGTGCTTGTAGGATATTCTCTACTTCTTGTTTTACTTGAGCGTCTGTCAACTGACGTTCATATTGTGCAAAGAGTTCTGTAAACTTATCCATAGTGTATGTTGTCTTAAGAAATGTTATGCGAATGTTGGTGGTTGTCTGTTTATGCGTTGTTCTCCGGCAAACGGGCGATAATGGTTTCGTTGCCTTTTACCAATTCACCGAAATCGACATACATCTCGGTTCCTAAAGGCAAATACATATCCACGCGAGAGCCGAACTTTATAAAGCCTAAATGTTCGTTCCTGTGCGAAGTCTTTCCAGTTTTTGCGTAAGTTACTATGCGGCGGGCAAGAGCACCGGCTATTTGACGTACCATTATGGTTGCATGAGTTGGCGTTTCTATTATTATGGTCGAACGCTCGTTCTCTGTCGACGATTTAGGCAACCATGCCGCTTTGTGCCTGCCGTTGTGGTGTTCTACATGGGTAATCTTGCCCTCCACAGGATACCAATTGGCATGTACGTTAAATGGAGACATGAATATACTTACTTGCAGCCTGCGTTCGTGCAGATGTTCTGTCTCTTCCGTTTCTTCTATAACCACTATATGTCCGTCAGCGGGAGCAATAATCAGTTGCGGGTCGTTCACTTCCAATATCCGCACAGGATTACGGAAGAAATACGTTACAAAAACCAATAGAGCAGCAGTTAGTATCAGTGTTAATGCAAACACCCAATGAGGTTGATAGATAAATATCGGTACGTTGATAATAAAGATAAGCAATACCAATGCGCAAATTATGTTGCGACCTTCCCTATGTATGCGCATCCGTTTCATACGCTCCATTGTTTATAGGGCATCTTCAAGAGCATATCTGCGGCTTGGTTGATACCTGTTTGTAGTTTCTGGTCCAGCATCATTTTGAACATCATAGGCAATTCGGCTTTCAATGTCAGTTTCATGCGGGTTTCGTTCTCGGATACTTGTTTCAACTGTATCCAAAAGTTCATCTGCATAGGAATGTTCTCTGCACCGAATTTTAGCGTTTTGTTTTCTTCTCTGTCCACAATACGAATGCACACTTTCTGACCCAATCCGTCAACCTTAAAGCGAACAGAATCTGCATCAAACGATATTTCTTTCACTTTGTCTTGAGGTATCAGGTCTTTCACTTTTTCAAAGTTGTTCAAATTGCCTAATACACTATAGATACTATGAGCATCCGCTGCTACGCTTTTTATTTCGCTTTCGTACTTTGTCTCGGCCATAGTCGGAATCTTTTATTTCTGCCATTTTGCAGGCTCTTTGTGCCAGGCTTGCAAAATCTGTATATCACTGTCGTTAATGTAATGGGTTGCGGAAGCATGACGCAATATGGCATCAAAACTTGAGAGAGAGGTCAGCTCTATGTCCACTTTCTTGAATTTTTTGATGGTATCCTGCAGTTCGTAGTCGAATATCGAAACAATCCCCATCACTTTGCAGCCGTCTTTCCTAATGGCCTCCACCACTTTCATACTATTGTTGCCTACGCTCACTTGGTCTTCTATTACTACCACGTTTTGCCGTGGACGCAAGTCTCCCTCTATCATGTTCTCAAAACCATGGTCTTTGGGAGTCGGATGAACATATATAAATGGAAGTCCTAAGGCTTCTGCCACTAATACGCCAATCGCTATTGCATTGGTTGCTACACCGGCTATCACTTCTGCTTCCGGATATTTTTCTGCAACTACACGAGCCATTTCCAATGTAATCACATTGCGTATTTGAGGATAGGAAAGTAATTTGCGATTGTCACAATAAATAGGTGAGTGCCAACCTGTCGCCCAAGTGAAAGGGTTTTGTGGTTGTAGTTTTACGGCTTTCACTTTTAGCAGTTTACCTGCTATGAAATCATTTAATCGTTCCATCTGTAAGATTTTCAGGTTATTATATGGGAGTGGTTATTGCGCCAAATCCTATTCAAGGTGCAAAGATAGAAAGATTTTTCCGAATATCCACTATGCAAGGGGAGTATTTTACAAACAAAACTTTCGGATAGCCGCATCAAAATTTCTTTACAATATAACTCGCTGAGAATAAGAGCCTATTTTGCGTACTTATAGGATTGCAAATCCGGTATTACAGCATGAGTATTATTGCTTGATTACTTTTTCTTGATAGAGATTTCCGTCAGCGGTTTGTGCCTGAAGTATATACATTCCGCAAGGCAAGCCATACAACTCAAGTACCTCGGTAGTGGTAGACAAAACCTTTTCGCCATTCAGATTGTATAGGACTATGCTTCTTAGACTCTCGGAAGCAGTTATCCGCAACACGCCATTGGTAGGATTGGGAGAGATAGACAATTCTGATACAGACGGTTCGCTGAAACTGTTTCCGTTTTCTTTCGGTTCTTCTGCCTTATGTTCCTTAGAGCGTAAAATTGCCGGTGCCAAACCATCACATGGGAAGTGTTGGATGCCAATATATACATTGCTTCCTTTTGCTGCATGAAACCCATGGGGAAACGTACTGCAGTGCCGAAAATTTGCATATACTGTGCAAAATGCTTGTTGGGCATCAGCACCAATTCGATGTGCACGATCACATAGGTCATCATCGTCTACTAATAAAATGCAAATATCTGCGGAGTATCGTTCACGCAAGACCTTCACTTCATCCAAATAACCATCTCCGTTTTCTGCGAGACGATCATTATCTTGTTTGAATGAACTATTTGATTCATTGTAATTGGTTTTACCTAAATATACAAGTTGTACCTTTGCTGCAATATTGCTATTTATAAAGGAGATATTCGCATCATAAATACCTTTGACCACAAGATTGAAAATGTCTTTTACATTATTTTCCCATTCAGTCTTAACAGCAGATGTGTATAAAATAAGTAAATTTATTACATTAATTTCTGCAGACACAATTTCGCTATCGCTAAGATCATCTATATTCCCAATCAATTGAAATGTCATGCTCTTGGTCATCGTGGGCTAATAATGACATGTCAAGGGTATACAACACATATTCGGGACTTCCATCGTCAAGATACTTGCGTACGATATAATCTGTGCCATCAAGATGAAAACTACCTAAGAAGTTATTTTGAAAGAATAGAAATGTCAGCAAAATTGTAATCATTGTTATAGGTTGCATATGTGTGTCCAATGAAAGCATTTTTCGCTCTATGGTCAAGATATAGAACAAAATTTTTATTGCCAATTGTTACAATAATATGGTCATTGTGTAGAATGTCATCCATATTTACATTCACTCCGCCGGCGGATATATATTCTGGGTGATGTGCTAATTCAAATATCACATGTTCTCGGTCGCTGATATTTGTTGCTAATGTATAAATTGAAGCATTATTAGGGTGAGTAATGGCATGCAAATTTAGACTATTTGTCAATGTGAGCAGGAAAAATATTTCCGCATATTTTTTCATACCGCCATCTTATCTGGTTAAACTATCAATTCTTTCTTTCAACTCCCGTATCGTCTGTTCTTGCCGTATGAGATAGAGCGTCAATTCTTCTATCTTTTGCAGCAACTGAATCTGTAGTTCGCTTATGTTTACACCACCATTTTCCATCTCTGCTACTGACTGAATACCCGGAAGATGTTTGTGCTCTTGCAGATACGTTTGCAATTCTCCCAATGGCTGCAAATCATATCCCATTTCAAACACAAAGTCTGCACCCGCCTGAACCTGCACAGTGATGTCTTTTGCAAATATGTTAGATGCCGTAGGATGCTACACGCTATCTGATCTTCAGCGTGTAATATGTCTGTCTGTGGTTCACCCACGCCACAAAGATAAGGGAATGTTTTACCCAAACAATAGCCGTTTTTATGTTTTACAACATATTCTCCGACTTCTTCTCCCATTTCATTATTTGCCGATTGGCTTGTTGCATATTGTTTTCCAATTGGCGTATATCACGCATTAAGAGACTCAATTGGTAAGTGGCTTCCAATGCCGCTTTCTCGTTATCTTGTAAATAATAGATATACGAACTCGAACCGTTTATTTTTACGCGGATACGTTCTCTGCGGTTTTCCGCTACAAAGTGCAGAATACGTAACGACTCCTCTTCGTTCATACTCATTATTTCATGCCACCCCTCACTCTCGAACTGATAATTACTTCCTATGCATTGAATACTCGTTTCGTTTGCGGATAATTCTATCTCGCTTTGGTGGATAGGTCTGTCGCCTTTGTAATAACTTTTTACGATAGTCGTTCGTTGGTCCGATACGTAACACTGCAAAAAACAACGGGCGGTGTTGCTCTTTGTGGTGAGCAGTCGGTGTACATACTTCCCGTTCTGCTCATAAGTGTCATTCTTTTCGTATCTGAATTGTTTTAGCAATAGGTCTGCTTGTGGTAAAACTGTTTGCAATACACTGTCCGAATAAGCATGCGTTCGCAATGCTTCCACATAGTCAATGCTATCGCAAAGATGTTTGGCTTGGCGGCGTATGTCTACTTGTTCCGGGTAGAGTAGGTGGATGGAGTCTGTCGTTGTACGAGCATGGCTGAATTGCCCTGCCGCAGCAAAACGATAAGCACTATCCAAATATTCCTGAGCATGTTCGTGATTGCTTTTGCCGATTTGGCACGATTGCAATAGCAAGGTTGCACCAAACAATAGATACACATGTATTTTCATAACAACGATAGTATTTCTGCGGGGCTGTCTATCAGGTAGTCGGGGTGCTCGTTTTGTAGTCGTTCACGGCTGCAAAAACCCCATGTGCACCCTACTGCGGTCAGTCCTGCATTCTTGGCGGTTTGCATGTCGACATCCGAATCTCCGATGTAAAGCACTTTTTCCTTATCTTCTGCGCTTATGTTTAGTTCCTGTTGCAGATTATACACTATCTGAGGATTCGGCTTGCGTGGTACGCCGTCTCGTTCTCCCGCTACGGCATCAAATATACCTGGAAAATAATGCGATACCAATTGCTGGGCGGCAGCATCATATTTGTTCGAAGCCACGGCAAGTTTGTGTCCCATTTGTTTCAGTTGCAATAACGTTTCGCATATTCCTTCATAGGGAATGGTGTGGCAACGGTTATGGCTGTCGTAATAAGGAATGAATACCTCGCGCAAACGTTGTATGTTCTCTTCTGTTTTTTTTCCTTCCGGCAGAGCGCGTTCTATCAATTTGTTTACTCCGTTTCCAACCAACAAAGGATATTCTGCGGCACTATGTTCCGGAAAACCGTAATGACGTAGTGCCGTGTTACAAGCAACTCCTAAATCGGCTATTGTGTTCAGCAGTGTGCCGTCCAAATCAAATATCAAAACCTTTTTCATGATGGTTCGCAATATACCCAGGCGTGTTTATATTCGCTCTCGCGACGCACTTCTTCCATGGCGCGGAGAGCCTCCTTTTTGGTAAAATACGACGTGATAACCACTCTGTGTAAGTTGGTTTTGTAGGGTAATATCGTAGCGTCTGTATAACCGTTCCTTTGTAGTTTTTTTAGTAGTTCTCTTGCTGCCGACATATCTAACGAGGCTACCACTATGTGGAAATGCCCTCGCTCGGCTGTTTCCTCTGTATCTTCACATGCCGTTTCGGCGGCTTGGCGGTTAAGTACTATTTCTGTGTAATCTATCGGATTCAGTGTGGCATAACTTGCATAAGTACCTTCTCCTCCTCGCGGACTGATTGCTAGCATACACAAACCCAACACGCAGGCAGCCGCATAGTGTAAGTAATCTTTGCGCAGGCGGATAACAATCTGACGGCTCTCTTTCTGTGGTAACGACAATGCTCCGAAACCTATATTTTGTGGCAGGAATGTGCAGGCGGAAGGGCGAAATACCCATTGCTCTCCTTCTTTGTGCATATCACCCATTCTGCAGAGCGATATCTGTGTCTGTGTTTGCAAGGCTTGACGTAAAAGTGCGCTGTCCTGTGCCACTCTCTTTTTTGCTTCACGCAGGTTTAGTTGCTGCTTACGTGCGTATGCATTCACCAATAATCCGTCATCATGTGTCAATGCACGGTTAAAGGTTACTATCGTGCGCGGGGGAATCAGTTCCTGTTCACGTATCTCTGCGGCATGGTGCTGGAGTACAAAAGCACCGAAATCGGGTACAATCACACACTCGTGTTCCTGCAGCAAGGCTTCTATGTGCTCAATCAGTTCGTTCATAAGTCTGCTTTGTTGAGGGAAAAGAAGATGACAACCACCTTCTTTCCACGCTACAAAGATAGGGCAAAAATGTCAATCCTGCAAATCCGAAACGAAGAAACTTACTTTCGGTCATTAAGTAGTAGAGAGGGCTTATTATCAAATAAAACTCTTCTCTGTCTCTGTTTTTTAGAGTGTTGTAATCGAAATTGGTGTACGAGTAAATTTCTTTACGAGACCATTACGAGATCTCATCGAACTGTCATTGTGTTAAAACCGACGTGGTTCTCATTATTAATCGGTCAAAGAAATGAAATGGTGTCTACCGGATGGTTTCGAAGAAGACAGACTTGAATTGCGGCATAAGCGATGCCATCAATGCAGACTTCAAATCGCCCGCAGAGGCGAAAGTTGTAATTTATCTTGCTTTTGTTTGCGGGTTGTGAAATAATTCGTATCTTTGCACCCAAATTGGTTCTGTGGGTTGTTGTGGGCGGATATAACCAAGTAAATAAAACAATACAAACGAACGAACTTATAATTACAATTTACATACGTATGAAAAAAAGTTTATCCATCTTGTCAGTACTCGCTTTGGTGTTGCTGACTTCATGCAACAAAACGTTGCCCAAACCGGAAGAAATCAACGTTAATCCATCGCCTCTCACTGTCGTTGGTGGACAAGTAAACGCTGAAATTACAGGTACTTTCCCTGTCAAAAAGTTTGTTAAGAAAGGGGTGCTGACGGTTACGCCGGTTCTTAAATATGGAGCAAACGAAGTTGTTGGCGAACCGGTTGTATATGTTGGCGAAAAGGCTAAAGAAAATGGTAAAACCGTTTCTTACAAGAATGGTGGCACTTACAAACAGAAATTCTCTTGCGCTTACCAACCCCAAATGGCTAAGTCCGAACTCTATTTGCGATTCGAAGCCAAAATCGGTAAAAAGACTATCGAAATCCCTGATGTGAAAGTTGCTGACGGTATGATGGCTACCGCTACACTTGCAAAGGCACAAGATAATAAGACACAAGTAACACCCGATAAGTTCCAACGTGTTATCCAAGAACTTCAAGAGGCCGACATCAAATTCCTTATTCAACAAGCAAATTTGCGTAACTCCGAAACGGCATCACAAGCAGTAAAGAATCTGCAAGCCGCTATCAAAGAGGCCAACGATGCTGAAAACAAAGAAATTAGTAAAATCGAAGTTGCCGGATATGCTTCTCCCGATGGTGCACAAGGGCTCAACGAAAACCTTGCACAACAACGTCAGAAGGTAACGCAAAACTATTTGAAGAAACAACTGAAGAGAGCCAAAATCGATGCAACTATCGATAGCAAAATTACTGCTGAGGACTGGGAGGGTTTCAGGCAACTCATGGAAAATTCCAATATTCAAGATAAGGAATTGGTTCTGCGTGTACTCTCTATGTATACCGACCCTGAAGAACGCGAAAATCAAATCAAGAACCTCTCTGCCGTTTACAAAACTATTGCCGATGAGATTCTGCCTGCACTTCGTCGCTCACGTCTGATTCTTACAACCGACCTTATCGGCAAATCCGATGACGAAATCACAGAGTTGGCTGCTAACAATCCTGCTGAACTCTCTGTAGAAGAACTGCTCTATGCTGCTACACTGAAAAACGATGCTAACGAAAAGGCAAAAATCTATCAAAAAGTTATGGCACAATACCCCGATGACTATCGTGCTTACAATAACATGGGTATGATTTATTTCGAACAAGGCAATATCGCCGAAGCACGTCGTTCTTATGGTAAAGCACTCGAATTGGATGCTAACAATGCCGATGTCAACTACAACGCTGGTGTGGCTGCTATGGCTGACAACGACCTTGCTAAGGCAGAAGAATACCTCGGAAAGGCTGCCGGTACTTCGGCGGATCTTGGTGCTGCCATGGGTACCTACTACACCATGAAGGGCGATTATAACAATGCTAAGAAATCTTATGGTACTGCCGCTACCAACAATGCTGCCGTACAACAGATTCTTAACGAAGACTATGCTGCTGCACGTCAAACATTGGCTAACGTTGCCGAACCGAATGCAACTACCGCTTATCTGACCGCTGTCGTGGCTGCACGTACCAACGATCGCGATGCTGTTTACGCCAATCTGAAAACTGCTATTGCTAAAGATGCTTCTTTCAAGGCTAAGGCTGCCGAAGATATCGAGTTCGCTAAGTTTGCAGGTGACGATGCTTTCCTCGCAATCGTAAAATAATAAAGCAATTATCTGTCCGTATAAAGACGGATAACTATAGATAAACTCGGAAGAACCGACACGTTCTTCCGAGTTTATTTTTGTATAACTATCAGGGCTTCGTTTGTAAATACCGATATTTCGTTGTATCTTTGCAAAGTTAAAAACCGAGGCTGTAGAGCCTGAAAACGAAGAATAATATGTCAGTGCTGTTTCCTAAAGTCAATAAACCGCGAGAATGGGATTATCGCCCCATCTATTACGATAAAGAGAAAGACGAACGTGCTGCCAAATTGGCAAAATTGCGGATGGAACGTAAGGAAAAACAAGCGAGTCAAGATGGTCGGGAATCAAGGGGACAAGATGAGGAAACCTACGTTTCTAAATTGCATCGTGGGTCTTTTCGTGAAGCACGAGCACAAGCCGATGGGCTGCGCAATAAGGCACACCGTACATCAAGGCTGACGTTTTGGCTGGTTTTGCTGATGCTTCTGGCAGGGGCGTTTTGGGTGTGCTCGCAGTTACCGTTGTGGTTGAATCGTTAATAAAGATTAACTGTTCTTTTTTGTCTATGGATATCATACATCTTTTGCCGGATAGTGTGGCTAATCAGATTGCGGCGGGTGAAGTTATACAACGTCCTGCTTCATGTCTGAAAGAGTTGGTGGAAAATGCATTAGATGCAGATGCACACAATATACAGATTATCATACAAGATGCCGGACGTACATTGCTGCAGGTTATTGACGATGGTAAAGGGATGAGCGAAACCGATGCACGTATGGCGTTTGAGCGGCATGCCACATCCAAAATAGCAGAAGCGGCAGACCTTTTCTCCTTGCATACAATGGGCTTTCGAGGAGAAGCGTTGGCTTCTATAGCGGCAGTGGCTCAAGTCGAACTGCTGACACGTCGAGAAGAAGATGAAACAGGTACCTTACTCGAAATAGCCGGGTCGCAGGTGCAAAAACAAGAGCCTGCACCCGCACCCGTAGGTACCAATTTCAAGGTGAAGAACCTTTTCTATAATGTGCCTGCACGACGTCGATTCCTGAAAACGAATAATACGGAACTGCGCAATATCATTACCGATTTCTATCGTATAGCATTGGTCTATCCCCACATACACTTTATGTTGGTGAGCGACGATGAAATCTTGTTCGATTTGCCGGCTGTTTCTCTCAAACAACGCATCGAGGGCATCTTCGGAAAATCACTGAAAAAGAACTATGCCGGGCAATTAGTCGAGATTAAGGCAGAAACCCCCATGGTTTCTATTGGAGGGTTTATTGGTAAACCGGAGGCTGCATCAAAGAGTCCGCAACAATATTTCTTTGTGAACGGACGATTCATGAAACATCCTTATTTCCATAAGGCGGTCATGACTGCCTATGCAGGAATGCTCCCGTCTGACCATAACCCCTCTTACTTTATTTATTTCTCCATGCCGCCCGATGCTATCGATGTAAATATACATCCTACTAAGACGGAAATTAAGTTTGCCGACGAACAGCCGATTTGGCAAATTGTGCAGGCTACGGTGCGCGAAGCATTGGGAAAATATAACCTCGTTCCTTCGCTCGACTTCAATAGAGAGGGCGATATCGATATTCCTGCTCCTCCGCGCAATATGGCAGATGTTGTTGCACCGCAAGTCCGTGTCAATCCCGATTATAATCCATTCGCTACGCAGGCAACGCATGCTTGTCAGGCTATGGGAGCCTCGGTGCAAAATTGGGAATCGTTGTACAAAGATGTGCAACCGTCTTCGGTGTTTGTGGAAGATTTTCACCAAGAAGATACTCTCTTTGCGGAGAATAATACTTCCGATTCTTGGGCGTATAAAGGTAAATATCTGCTTTGCCCGCAGGCGGGGGGAGTGGTTTTTGTTAATCAACATCGAGCGCACGTCTGTGTGTTGTTCGATGCGTTTCTGCGGCAACTACGCAATCACCAGGGAGTAATGCAGCAAGTGTTGTTCCCTGAGGTGCTGGATCTGAGTGTCGACGATGCACAACTATTGCTGCATATTATGGACGAACTCAATGCTGTCGGTTTCGATGTCGCACAATTAGGACCTGCTTCCTTCTCGTTGAATGCGATACCGGCCAATATCAATGGCATGAGTGGCGTGCAGGCACTCATGAATATTCTGCAAGCGGTTCGTGAAGCATCCGGATCGGCACGAAATGAGTGGGAACGTATTATTGCCTTATCCTTGGCTAACGATACGGCTATCGGATACGGTAAAATCCTCACCGATGCTGAACGGAACGATTTGTTGGAACGTCTGTGGACGCTTCCGTCACCGGCATTTACTCCCGATGGAAAAAGAGTATTCTTTCGGTTCGATGACGATGAAATTGAGAAACGATTTAAATAAATAGAATATGAAAAGGTTAATAGGTATCATCATTGCGCTTGCAGTCGTAATTGCAGTGTTCTGGATGGGGTATGCAGCCCGATTGCAATATCGGCAGATGAGTACGGTCACGCTCACTATATTGCATACCAACGATACGCACTCACAGGTCGAACCTATCGCTATGGGCGCAAAAAATGCCGATTGTGGAGGCTATGCACGCCGTATGGGGCTTATCCGGCAAGAACGCAAAGCCGATCCCGATTTGTTGCTGTTGGATGCCGGTGATTTTAGTCAAGGAACTCCATACTTTAATTTTTATAATGGAAGGGTCGAAATTGATGCACTCAATCGTATGGGGTACGATGTGGTTACATTAGGCAATCATGAGTTCGATAATGGAGTCGACACTTTGGCTGCGGTGCTCGCGTTGGCCGATTTTCCTGTGGTCTGTGCCAATTATAGGGTGAAGGGAACACCTCTGCAAGATATAGTCAAACCCTATGTTACAGTGTTTCGTAAAGGACTTAAAATCGGCGTATTTGGGTTAGGTGTAAGGCCTGACGGGCTTATCGCCCCGCAAAATTTCGCTCCGTTGCAGTGGGAAGACCCTATACCGGTTGCCAATCGTATCGCAGCAAAGTTGCGCAACGAAGAACATTGCGATGTGGTCATTTGTCTCTCCCACCTGGGTACGGAGATGGACGAGGGTATCCCTTGCGATACTTCCTTGGCTGCTGCTACTGCCAATATCGATGTCATTATCGGAGGGCATACACACAAAGTGGTGGAAAATAGGCACTTGCAAAATGCTTCTGGACAAGATGTCTTGCTGGCACAAATGGGAAAAAGCGGAGCAAAAGTAGGAAAAATAACCCTTAGCCTTGCGCGATAAGTACACGTTTCGAGAGGAAAATTTGTGTATGTCGAAAAAAAGTAGTTACTTTGCGCCGTTTTTTGGTCGTGATTTTGCACGGATACAAGAAACATATGTTTAACTTTTAACTTTATACATTATGTCAGAAATTGAATCAAAAGTAAAAGCTATTATTGTTGACAAATTGGGAGTTGAAGAATCAGAAGTTACAATGGATGCTAACTTCTCAAGCGATTTGAATGCCGATTCATTGGACACGGTAGAGTTGATTATGGAGTTTGAGAAAGAGTTTGGTCTTTCTATTCCTGATGAGCAGACAGAGCATATCGCTACAGTGGGTGATGCAGTGACCTATATCGAAAAAGCACTTGCATAAATAACTTTTACTTCGATGGAGTTGAAGAGAGTAGTAGTAACAGGGCTGGGCGCAGTCACTCCTTTGGGAAACGATGTGGAGTCTACTTGGGCAGCAATGCTGAAAGGAGAGAGCGGCGCAAGACCTATTACATACTTTGATGCATCAAAGTTCAAAACGCAGTTTGCCTGCGAGTTGAAGAACTTTGATGCTTCTTCTTTTCTTGATAGAAAAGAAGCACGTAAATTAGACCGCTATGCTCAATATTCGCTCTATGTCGCCAAGCAGGCGGTAGAAGATGCGAATCTCGACATGGAAACGGAAGATAAAGACCGTATGGGAGTTATCTGGGGTAGTGGAATGGGCGGATTACGCACATTCACCGAAGAAGCAGGAAACTATGTTGCCGGCGATGGCACTCCCCGCTTCAATCCGTTCTTTATCCCTAAGGTTATTTGTGATATCGCTGCAGGGCATATCTCCATTATGTATGGTTTGCGCGGTGTTAATTTCGCTACTGTTTCGGCTTGTGCAAGTTCTAATCATGCTATTGCCGATGCTTTTAATCACATTCGCTTGGGAAAGGCTGATGTGATACTTGCAGGAGGTAGTGAGGCGGCAGTCGAACCTGCTGGAGTCGGTGGTTTCAATGCCTTGCATGCATTGTCTACACGCAACGATTCGCCACAAACGGCTTCTCGACCTTTCTCGGCAAGTCGCGATGGTTTTGTGTTAGGAGAAGGTGCTGCATGTCTTGTCTTGGAAGAATACGAACATGCCAAGGCGCGTGGAGCCAAAATCTATGCGGAATTGGTTGGTGAAGGTATGACGGCCGATGCACATCACATGACCGCTCCCGATCCGGAAGGAAAAGGAGCCATGCGTGTAATGCAGTTGGCTATCGAAGATGCCGGTATTACACCCGATGCTATCGACTATGTCAATGCACATGGCACATCCACTCCTTTGGGCGATATTGCTGAGGTGAAAGCCATACAGACGGTATTCGGACAACATGCGTACCAACTCAATATCAGTTCCACTAAGTCCATGACCGGACACATGTTGGGGGCTGCCGGAGCAATCGAAGCCGTAGCGGCTATCATGGCATGTAAGAACGATATTGTGCCACCTACTATCAACCATCAGGAAGACGATAAAGACGAACAACTTGACTACAATCTGAATTTTACATTCAATACGCCTCAAAAGCGTACGGTCAAGTATGCGCTTTCCAATACCTTCGGGTTTGGAGGACACAATGCTGCTTTGGTCTTCAAAAAGTGGGAGGAATAAGTGACGCTGCGCAATTGGATTAACAGATGTAGGCTCTCTTCGGTTGAACGGAGAGAGCCTTGTCTTTTCCTCTCATCGTTGTTAGGCTATTCTCCGAGCAATTGGACACTCTATGAGCAGGCACTCACGCATCGCTCGCTTTCGCAGGATAGCAACGAACGTTTGGAGTTCTTGGGAGATGCCGTAATTGGTGTGGTGGTGGCAGATGTTTTATATCGGCTCTATCCCGATGCGCAAGAAGGCCTACTCTCACGCTATCGTTCTAAAGTAGTATGCCGCGACCGACTGAATCGAATTGCTCGTAATATGGGGCTTCCTCAACATCTGAAAATAGGGGGGCAACTCAAGAAAAATGCTGAAGATGTATATGGTAATGCATTGGAGGCATTAGTCGGAGCCGTCTACGAAGAGGCGGGATACGCACGAGCACAAGCGTTTGTGTGCAAATATATTGTTGGCAGAGAGTCGGCTTTGCAGCATGAATTGGAAGAAAAAGGACTCGACTATAAGTCTATGTTGTTAGAGTGGGGGCAACGTTACAAAAAAGAAGTCTCGTTCACGCTCTTGAAAGATGCCTACGAAGCCGCTACAGATACGCACTTATTCGTCTATCAAGCAAAAGCCATAGAATATACGGTGCAAGGAGGAGGACATACAAAGCGGGAAGCACAACAAAATGCCGCTCGAAAAATGCTGACATTGCTTCAAAGATATCAACAATGATGTCGGTTCTGCAGGGCAATGTTTTATACATAATCTGAGTATTTGTATGCTAAATGTGCATATTATTCGTGTTTATGAGGTGGTTTATGCGCATATATTAGGTTTTATGGAGTTTTTTGCGTATCTTTGCAAACGTTAAACAATGGAGGGGAATCGTCCCTTATCCGTGTTTAATGCAAATATAAGGTATTATGTTGATTGCTAAAATTGGTGAGAATGCCGGACTCGTCTGGAATGCATTGCAAGGTGGTGCGCTCACACAAAAGGCTTTGAAGAAAGCCACCAAACTGAAAGAAGCCGAACTCAATCTCGCTTTGGGGTGGTTGGCTCGTGAAGGTAAAATAGGTTTCGATACTACTGAGACCGATACGCTTATCACATTGCTCTAAAGGGCGGAATGTGTTATCGAAGTACAGGTAGTCCATAGGGACTACCTGTACTATTACGGATAGTACGATGGGGGAGGTATTGTCGTGCCTCCTTTTCGATGATGCACAATGTGGGATGAGGAAATTCCTTGTAATTGAGATTTATTTGTATAAATGAAAAATATAGCGTATTGGTCAAAAATATGTTGCATAAGATAAAAAACGCTATTGTGTATTCTGTTTGGATGTTATATCTTTGCGGTGTTAATATGTTTGATACAAAGACAGATGTTCTTCCGTAATCGCAATCATAAACTTGTCTAATCAAATCTATACACTTATGAAACACCGTATCTTCTTAACGCTGGCTATCGTCTCTGTCAGTGTGTTTGTGTCGTTTGCTGACGATACGTCTCGTCTTGCGCAGCAGATGGTTGCTGCGTTGTCTACCGATATTGCGCTCGATAATACTCAAATGGACACTTTGTTGTCAGTCGCAGAACAATATTACACTGCTGTTCAAGTGCTTGTGACTGAATCTACTGATGCAGTGGCTCTGGTAAATGCGAAATCACAACTTAATGCGCAATTCATGGAACACTTGCAACAAATCCTGACGGAGGAACAATACGACTTATGGCAACAACGCCGTTCCGACAGAATACTTCAGCGTGTAGAATCTTTAACCGATAATGCCTTATGAAAAAGTCTTATTTGTTATTTGTATGTTTCTGTATGTCTTTATCCGCTGTGGCAACTTGCATCGTACCTTCGGGTAATTCTATAAATATGTGGGGTAGTGCTAATGTACCAGACCCTTCTATGGAGACACGTTGTTGGGAAATCAATCTTAATACAAATCAACCGATTCATATTGCGGGACAATATGATCTGGAGACTGTGATGGCATGTGATTTACTGGTGATTAGGGAAATAGGTGCGGCGCAAGGACATGGCGTGTATCAATACTATAGTCTGGGTGCTGGAGAAATTGATTTATGGACGTCGCTTGGAAGTGGTCGTATTATTGTGGAATATACATGTATTTGTGGAAACCAATATGGTGATATGGGGTTTGTACTGAATTTTTCCGTGGATGAAGAGACTGAAATATATGATAATTTATATGTGAGCGGTAATGTAGGTATAGGTACTACATCTCCTCAAGCAAAATTACATGTGATGGGAGATATTCGTGGGGGAGAGTCGGATGGTGGAATTAAAATAAAAAGTAACATAGGATATGTAACAATAGGTACGCAACATAAGAAAGCGTATTTTTCTACGGACAGAAGTACTTATTATTATGATAAAAAGATAATAAATAAGGAGGGAATATATGCTTCGGATTGGCATAAGAATCTTCAGTTGCTAACAGATGATATTTCTCGTCTGACCATTCTTTATACAAATGGTAATGTGGGTATTGGTACTGCAACACCGCAATATACGTTGGATGTAAATGGGAAAATGCAATTGCGAACGGTTGATGAGCAGAATGGATGGAATTATAGTTATCTGCATTGGACATCACATAGTTTGGTTATGGGTACGCCTGTAGGGAATTATGCGCATAATGCGGTAGAACTTCGTCCGGGTGGAGTACAAGAAGAACCACTATTCTCGGCTTTAAGAATGTATACAGCTACTGGTGTGAATCAACATGTGTTGCGCATAGACTTGAATTCGGAGGGACATTGTGTATTTGATATTCCGGGCAATTTCGGTATAGGTACTTCCGAACCACAGTATAAATTGGATGTAAATGGCACGCTGCGTGCAAAGAAAATACTGGTAAATGTAGAGAACGGTGCAGACTTTGTTTTTGACGAAGGTTATCATTTGCGTCCGCTCAATGAAGTAAAGATGTTTATTCAAGAGAATGGTCATCTTCCCGAGATACGTTCTGCCGCCGACATGCAGCAAAACGGAGTGAGTATAAATGAACTGCAGATTCAATTGCTACAAAAAATAGAAGAACTGACGTTGTATATCTTAAAACAAGATGAACAAATACAGCAATTAAAAAATGAAATACACGAGCTCCGCAAATAGTAATTCTATAGATGTATCAAGTTATGAAAAAAATACTATTTTTGATGTTACTGATATGTCTCATGGCGAATAAGGTTCTCTATGCAGAAGAAATTTCAGATGAGAGATACGATAGTTTGGCTTATCTTTTTATGCAAGACGATTTGTTACGAGAAGATGATAGCATTGTACGCAAGAGAATGCAAGTCCGAAGAATGCAATTCGCTGCTATTCCCTATGAAGCGTTGGTGCGATATAGTATCAATAAATCTCAAAACCATAGTAGCGGCATCAATAATATACTGGTAATAGTAGAAAAAAATCTATATAATGGTATTGCTCGTTATATACATCGCTATGCACATGATATACATAATGCTTATGGTTGTGGCGTTAAAGTATATTCCTTGCAAGGCGGTACCTGTTGGCAACTAAAACAGTTGATTTTGAGCAATAAATCATCGCTTAATGGAGTCGTCTTGATAGGCGATATTATCCAAGCCAATTATCGAATAGAACAAAATTATGCAGCAGGTAATCACTGGAGAACTTCTACTTTCCCGTGCGATTTATATTATATGGATTTGGATGGCAATTGGTACGACTATGACAACGATGGGAATTTCGATGAACATACGAACCATGTGCAACCGGAGATTTTTGTGGGAAGAATACCAACCAACCATCTGCATGATCCCAATAGTGACTTGAAATTGTTTTTCGATAGGGATCATGCTTATTGGATAGGAGATAAAGTCGTAAATCAGCAATATGGATTAACATTTACCGCTCCGGATTGGGATAAAAAAGAATTCTGGGAGAGTCTTTCCCCTTTGTATGGAAAAAATAACTACGATGTCGTTAAAGCAGCATCATTCAACAAAGCATATTATATAGACTGCCTTGCTAATTCACGCTACGAATTTATTCAATTAGCGTGTCATTCTAATCCTGCTCAACATTCTTTTTATGAGGCTGGTGGAGTATTATATAAGTCTGAAATTATGTATATCAACAAGCAGGCATTGGGCTATAATTTATTTTGTTGTAGTGCTTGCGATTGGTCACAAGATGATTTCTGTTTAGGGCAGTGCTATTTGTTGAGGGGGGATGGTCAGACGTTGGCATTAGTTGGTAGTACGAAAACAGGTAGCATGTGTGGTTTTGACGATTTTTATACGCCATTGGGGGCAGGAAAATGTATTGGGGAGGCATATAAAAGTTGGTGGATAAATCATTGTAAAACTATTCATAGCAAACGAGAGAAAGACTGGTTTTACGGGATGTGCATTTTAGGGGACCCATTGATAAATTTCCGCTATGTTTCTACTTGTCAGGATGAATTGACACTGAATGGTATAGAAACCAACAACGAAGAATATAGGGCTCAAAATAAAATTGTTGTACAAAATTATCAGATGCCGCCCGGCAAGCATGTTTCCCTTTGTGCGCCGGAGATAGAAATACAAGGACCCTTTATCTGTACCGAAAATGCAGTATTTACAACGGAAGAACAAGGGTGTATTGATAGAGTTTCTGTTTCTGCCAAGAAAAGTAAAGAGCGAATTATAGAGAAAGAAGAAATGGGAGAACAATCTGCAGAACGAATTGCAGACTGCTGGATATATCCCAATCCCGCACACAAATACATTAATGTTGTTCTACAAGAGGATATTGATTGTGTGCGTATTTTCACTATCTCCGGACAATTCGTATCACAAAGTCGTGGCACGACAATAGATATCAGCCTTTTGGATGCAGGAATTTATGTGGTGCATTGCATAACCTTAAGCGGTCAGATATATCAACGAACCTTTATTAAAAACTAAATTTACATTCCATGAAAAAGTTAAGTATCTACTTATTGGCAATCACTTTGTTTGTAATTTTCCATAGTTGTAATAGTGTAGATGATTATTATCGTTTTAAAATACTAACATATCCTTGCGTTGGAACCTTGGACTATGGAGTCAATCCGTACAATACGTCAGATTCATGTTTATATTTTCATCCTGACCCCGATAAATCGTTTTATAAGGAAAAGGATTATGTGCTGATACAAAACAACAATGCTTTGATTTCAATCTTTGATACATTAGGTAATAAATTTGACTCTATCCCTATATATTTATATAATCTTATTGATGAGTCAAAGATAAATCCGTTACAGATATTTCCTGCTCTCTGTCCCTCTGATAGACGTTGGCTATTCGCACAAATTCATATGCGAAATTGTCCTGAAAGTTATCGTTTGCTTTTTGATTCGGCCTATTATTGTAGTCATAATCTTTGTATCCATAATAAAATAGAAATTGAGACAGGAAGTACTGAGCTTTTTAGTGATTCTTCTTCATATGTTCCTTTCCAAAAAGAAATTGATGGTAAGATATATCATTTTATGAAGATAATGGATGTGGGGCCTGTAAAAGAGTGATTACAACCCTAAAGCGGTCAGATATATCAACGAACTTTTATTAAATCTAAATTATAGTTCAATTCTGACCCTACTGGTGAATTTTGTAAGGGAGTGGAAATGCCTTAGAGCATCAACTCTGCTATCTGTACGGCATTCAGGGCGGCTCCTTTCCGTATCTGGTCGCTTACGCACCAAAACGACAACCCGTTCTCTCTGCTTATGTCCTTGCGAACACGTCCCACAAATACTTCATCCTTACCCGATAAGAACAAGGGCATCGGGTATTCTTGTTCTCTCGGATTATCCAACAATATGCAACCGGTAGCGTGTCTGAACGCCTCCTTGGCTTGTGCTGCGCTCACGGGTTGCTCGGTCTCTACCCAAATGGCTTCCGAATGAGCCCGCAGAGACGGAACGCGTACACACGTTGCCGATACCTCTATGTTCGAATGCATTATTTTTCGAGTCTCGTTGTACATCTTCATTTCCTCCTTGGTGTAGTCGTTCTCGGTAAAAACGTCAATCTGAGGAATTAAGTTATAGGCCAATTGATAGGCAAACTTCTGAACGTCCGGTTTCTCTCCGTTCACTATCTGTTTATACTGATTTTCCAATTCTTGCATGGCTTGAGCACCCGCTCCGGAGGCGGCTTGGTAAGTCGCCACTTGAACCTTGCGTATATGGCTTATGTCTTCTATCGCTTTCAGTGCCACTACCATTTGTATCGTGGTGCAGTTCGGATTTGCAATTATCCTGCGGGGACAGAAGTGAGCATCTGCAGGATTCACCTCCGGCACTACCAAAGGCACATCGTTCTCCATTCTGAACGCGCTTGAGTTGTCTATCATTATCGCACCATAGCGTGTGATGTCTTCAGCATATTCTTTCGATACTCCGGCACCTGCCGAAGTGAATACAATATCCACCCCTCTAAACAAATCTCCATGGCGCAGTTCCTCTACAACTATGTCTTTGTTGTTAAATCTATAAGTGCTTCCCGCACTGCGTTGCGAGCCGAATAAACGTATTCCCTCTACGGGGAACTGGCGGTCTGCCAATACTTTTAATAACTCTTGTCCCACTGCGCCCGATGCGCCCACGATTGCTATATTCATAATCTGTCTTCTGTATTACGGTTCCATTCTGTTCTTGTTGCAAATTTACAAACAGTTTTCCTAATATACAAACTCTATGTCTTATTTACTTGCAAAAACCAACCGGAGTTGCAAGTAAACATCTTATATACGTCCTGCTGTTGTAAGGTTTAGGAATTACTACTGTTTTGCACATTATCCGAGGTGAGAGAATAAGTGTAATAACCCCATTATTTCCATCATGAAAGCAATACCAAGGTGCGCACATACACCACCCCAGATATGTTTGGTCTTATAGGCGAGTATACCCAGTATGTAACCGCCGAAAATGGCACTGCAACTCTCCAAAAGTGGCTTTCCGAAATGTACGCTGCAATAAAATACGCACATCGGCAATACGGCACGCGGACCTAAAATGGCAGACATCCCTATTACCAGTGCTCCGCGGAAAAATACTTCCGTCGTGATGAAGTCTGCACCATAACACGTCTCAAAAAAAGCGGTCACTGCCCACATCGGCCATCCTAATGCACCCTCATAATAATCGGGGCGGAAACGAGGGTAATAACTCTGGAAATCGGGCAAATACGATGCCGCGGCTACAAATGGAAGCAAGCACAATAATGCCAATAGATATACTTGCAAATGCTCTGTCTTGCGGCATAAACCATAAATGCCAACTATTTGCCTGTCAAACAAATACTTGTAGATGGCTAATGGTAATACTACTAAAAAAATACCATCCGCAAATACCCACGAATAAGTGAGAAAAGCACTGTCCAAGCGGGTTAAACCATCCCCCTGAAACCATCCCTTGTAGTTCCTGTAACCCAGGGCAAACGACATCAAGCAGATAAAAAATAGTGCTTTCAAATAGAATCGCGGGTTGCGTAAGCGGTCGTATTCTTTGCGCAGGAGCAGGTTTGGAATCGCTGCCATAAAATATACTGCCGAATAAATTAAGGGTAATGCCCACCACGATTGGTTCTTCCAATACAAAGGGGCTATGTATTTTTGGTAGCCGTCAAAACCATAGGCTGCTACCACCAGCAGACTCACAAAGCAAGCGGTATAGAGGTATGCTCCCCAATGAAAGTCCTCTCTGACAAAACTCACAATATCACCTGCAAGTTTCTTGAATGATGTACGTATTTCCATACTGCAAAGATAGTGCTATTTTCCTATATTTCCAAACGAGGAGCATCCGGCCGTAGCCACTCCCGATTCCATAGGCTAAGGTTATAGCAAATCCTGTAAATTTATGTCTGACAGTTTCTTGCGGATGTTCTGTTTCCTGTTCCAAATGGTGCGGTTGGTCGTATTGGTAAGAAAGCAAATGTCTTCTACCGATAGTGGTAAAGCGGCTAAGGCTATATATTGCAGTTCGGCTTCGGTTAGGTCAGGGTGCTGTTGTTTGAGTTTGCAGAGTTGTCCTTCGTATGCTTCGTCAAACTCTTGCTTGAATTGTTGCCATTGTGCTTTGTTGGTGAAGGTGTTGTTTTGCATGAAATCTTGCAGCCATGCCGGAATCTCTGCTTGTTGAGATTTGTGGCTGTGTGCCTTTTGTAGGCACTTTGTCAGTTCAATGCGCTGTAAGAGTTGTTCGCGTAGCCGTTCTTTTTTCTGTGTGAGTTCGATTTCTAACTGCTGAGAATGGGCTTTTTGTTCAAAGAGTTGCCTGCGGCGGTGAGATAAAAAGACTAAACCGATAAGAAGCAGCAATAAGATTGAAAACAACAGAAGTCCTATTGTAATGTAAAGACGCTGATGTTCAATGGTTAAAATCAGGTTCTTCTCGCGCTCGTTCGCATTGTCGAAATACTGAGATATGGCATAGGTACGTACATTCCCCTGGTGGATGAGCGCGCAATTTCTTTTTGAAAATGGCAGTGTGCTTGGCGTTTCAATTATTTTCCGTACCTTTGCAAGCCGAAAATAATGTAAATAAGTATGTTTCTTACAATTCTGAAATCTAAAATACACCGTGTAACAGTCACGGAAGCCAACTTGAATTATATTGGCAGTATTACTATCGATCAAGATTTGATGGATGCGGCGGGTATCATGCCTAACGAAAAGGTTGCTGTTGTCGATAATACCAATGGCGCACGATTAGAAACCTATGCTATCCCGGGAGAACGTGCTTCAGGCTGTATTTGTATGAATGGGGCTGCAGCGCATCTTGTGAAGCCGGGCGATGTCGTCATTATCATGGCGTATGCACTCATGACGCAAGAAGAAGCGGCTGCCAACAAACCTAAAGTTATATTCCCGGAAGCAGGAACCAACCGACTGCTCTAATCGTTTCTCTATCATAAGCGGATGTTTTTCGAACTGCAACATACAGATACGCGTTCTGCGGCACGAGCAGGCGTAGTTCATACCGATCATGGCGATATCCTTACACCTATCTTTATGCCGGTCGGAACGGTCGGAACGGTCAAAGGGGTGCATTTCCGCGATTTGTACGATGATATCAAAGCCCAAATCATATTGGGCAATACCTATCATCTCTACTTGCGTCCCGGTACCGACATCCTGCGGCAGGCAGGCGGACTGCATCGTTTCGAGGGATGGACACGACCCATACTTACCGATTCCGGAGGATTCCAGGTCTTCTCCTTGGCGGGTATACGCAAAATGAAAGAAGAAGGAGTCACTTTTTCTTCGCATATCGATGGGCGCAAACTCTTCTTTACACCCGAAAATGTAATGGATATCGAACGGCTTATAGGGGCGGATATAATGATGGCGTTCGATGAGTGTACTCCGGGTACGGCTGACTACAACTATGCCAAAGCATCTATGGAACGTACCTTGCGATGGCTCGACCGCTGTATCGAACGTTTCGATTCTACAGAACCTTTATACGGCTATCGCCAACACTTGTTCCCTATCGTGCAAGGCTGTGTCTATCCCGATTTGCGGCGCGAGGCTGCAAAACGATTACGCGATCTCGACCGTGATGGATATGCTATCGGAGGATTGGCTGTTGGAGAACCCGAAGATAAAATGTACGAGATGATAGAGGTCGTCAACGACATTCTGCCGCATAACAAACCACGCTATCTCATGGGGGTAGGAACTCCTTGGAATATTCTGCAGGCTATCGAACGAGGTGTCGATATGTTCGATTGTGTCATGCCTACGCGCAACGGACGCAATGGAATGATATTCACACGCAATGGTGTTATGAATATGCGCAACAAAAAGTGGGAAAACGATTTCACCGAACTCGATCCCGATGGCACTTCGTTTGTCGATCATACCTATACACGCGCCTATGTGCGCCACCTCATCCATGCAGGCGAAATGCTCGGATTGGAAATACTCTCCATACACAATCTGGCATTTTATCTCTGGTTGGTTACCGAGGCGCGGAAACATATCATCGAGGGCGACTACAAGGCTTGGAAAGAAGAAACCATGTCGCGCATCACACAACGCTTGTGATTCTCTGTATGAAGAAACTCGATTGGTATATCATCAAGAAGTTTTTGGGCACTTTCTTTTTCTCTATAGTGCTTATTCTTAGTATTGCCATCGTGTTCGACCTTACGGAGAAAATGGATACTTTCTACGATCCCCAAGTACCGCTCCGCGAAATCATATTCGACTACTATTTCAACTTTATTCCCTACTATATGAATATGTTCAGCCCGCTGTTCATCTTCATATCGGTTATTTTCTTTACCAGTAAGTTGGCGGGCAATTCCGAAATTATTGCCATTCTTGCATCCGGAGTCAGTTTCCGTCGCCTGATGTGGCCCTACTTTTTTTCGGCATTGTTGCTTTTTGGTTTGTCATTTTGGTTGGGGGGATATATCATACCGCCGGCATCTGGAAAGATGCTCGCTTTTCAAGATAAATACATCCAAAAGTTCAAGTCCGAAAATGCACGCAATATCCAAATGGAGGTAGAGCCGGGTACTATCCTTTATATCGAATCTTTTCAGATGCGTACACGTTCAGGCTATCGTGCTTCGTTGGAACATTTCGAGGGGAAAACCCTTACAACACGCATCACGGCCGATCGCATCAAACACGATTCTGCCTATAATTGGCATCTGGAGAAGTATATCCGTCGCGATTTCGAGGGAATGCGCGAGGAGGTGTCAAAAGGTGCGCGTTTGGATACGGTCATCCCTATGCTGCCCGAAGAATTGTTCATCACTGCCGAAGAAGCGCAGCAAATGACAAATCCCGAACTTTGGCGCTATATACAAAAACAACGACAACGAGGCACAGGCAACTTGCAGGCCTTCGAAACCGAGTGGTGGAAACGATTCGCATCACCTGTGGGGGCGTTCGTAATGACATTGCTCGGCGTTAGCCTCTCTTCGCGCAAAGTACGAGGAGGTATGGGTAAAAACTTAGGTGTCGGACTCACGCTCAGTGCGCTCTATATCCTCTTCTCTACGGTATCTACCACTTTCTCCGTGTCAGGCGTAATGTCGCCTTTCATGTCTGTGTGGCTTCCCGATTTCCTCTTTTTGGCAATAGGTATTTTCCTCTATACCCGCACCCCAAAATAATCGATACACACAACTTGCTGACAAGGTTGTTTTGCACCGACCGCGTTGTTTCCCGTCTTTCAAGATATTTTTTTTATCACAACCGCTACCTCATCTCTGAATATCCCATTGTGTTGTGGGAGAGTGTGTCTGAAAACCTAACCGAATTGTAGTTCTCCTATTTGTGTAATCAAATAAAATGTTTTACCTTTGCCGCATCATTGGCGAATGATACAACAATAAGGTGTCGGTTCCTGCACTTTGTGCGGGATTAAAAGAGAATCAGGTGCAAGTCCTGAACAGGCCCGCTGCTGTAAGTTTCTTGTGGTCGCAAATGCAACCCGAATATCAATACAAACAAAGCCATTGCGGAACATCTTCCGTGAGAAGGCGTATCAGATAGGAAACAAGTCAGAAGAACTGCCGATACACAAGGTTCAAACAGGCTTTCGAGGAAAAGAGCGGAACCATGTGCGCAGCAGTCGCTATACCTACGTGTCACCCAACGCAACACTACGGAAACAAGATGCTGTGTCATGATTAATATAGGCACATCTTTTCGAAGGCAGAAAACCGCGAAAAGATGTGTTTTCTGTTTTCGGAGATACGATTTCTTCGGTCGGCTGTTTGACGTAAACTACGCAAACGGTTATTACGACAATGTTATTACGTACATCACTAATGGGCTTTGCCCTCGTTATTGCTGCCACCTTGTCGGCTCTCAATCCCAATGCCGATAAAGTTTGGCAATACCAACCCGCTCCCGGGCAGTTTGTGAATGTCCTGCCGCTCTACGAAGAAGGCGATAATGCCGATGATATGTGTCGTAAGGTGGAAACCGCATGGGCTGATCACGAACCGATAACGTTAGGAGCATGGGGCGGATATGTGATTCTGGGGTTCGACCACATGGTGCCGAATGTGCCCGATGAATACGATCTGCTAATCGCGGGAAATGCTACCGAACCGCGTCTGCAACCCGATGGACGCTATGCGGGAAGTGCCGAACCGGGAGTTGTCAGTGTGTGCTTCGATGCCAACGGAAACGGACTACCCGACGATGAATGGTATATGTTGGCAGGGAGCGAACAAGAGCGTGTTATATACGATTATGCCATCACTTATTATCAACCGTCCGACAATCATTTGGCAGTGCTGGGAAAAACATGGAAATTTCTTACCGATTCGTTGTATATATCTTGGACGGATAATAGGTCGTCTAAGGGGTGGATATCACAAAATTCTTTTCATCAACAAAACTATTGGCCGGCTTGGCTGACCGATTCTGAACTGACCTTTACAGGCACGTTGCTCCCCGATAATGTGGAAATGCAAGGCAATGCAGGTACAAGCAATATCCTTTGGTGTTACGATTATGGCTATGCCGATGTCTTTCCCGCAACAGATAAGCGTTCTCGTTTTAATATCGATTGGGCAGTCGATGCCTATGGCAATAGTGTGCACCTGCCGGGCATACATTTCTTGAAAGTGCAAACAGGGGTGAACCGTTATGCAGGTTGGACGGGGGAAATCTCTACCGAACTGATGGGAGCAACCGATCTCCATGCCGCTGTGGGCACTGCCAATCCTTCTGTCGAAGTACCGTCTGTATGTGGTATTACGGTTTCTGCTCTTGACAATACAATCCTGATTTCGGTTCTTCGAGAGCAGAAAGCCCGAGTGTACGATATGCATGGGCGATGTTTGCTGACATGTAGGTTGCATAGGGGACTAAATCAATTACAGAACAATCTGCCACAGGGAGTCTACCTGCTGCAGTGTGAAGATGCGGCAATACGCTTTATGCGCTAACAAATAAGTATGAATAACAAACATAATATCATCATGAACTACAAACTACGTATTTTTATTCTGCTGATAGGGTTGGGAAGCATCGTCCCGCTTTTGCAGGCAGAAGACTTGCTGATGCCGCAGTTTGGCAAGCAAGAAGTTACCGTCAGTGCTGATAGTCCCCTTACGTTCTACGATACGAACGGAACAGGATCTATTAACTCATCCACTGCTAACAACGCTTTTTCAACGGTCGTCTTTACACCGGCAGAAGAAGGCAATGCCATTATGATAGCCTTCGATAATGTCGATGTACGAAACGATGGAACTAATTATCCTGCGTATTTGAATATCTACGATGGCGTATTCGATGATACTGATTTGACCTATCCTACCACAACTTCCGGGGTAACAACCACTAAATTCCCCGTCAACGATGCCTTGTTGGCATCGTTGGATGGCACATTTGCCAACCTTACCTATGTGTCCTCCGATGCTTCGGGAGCCCTCTCCGTTTGCTATCACTATAAATACGCTAAAACTTGTGAGGGGTGGAAAGCAACAGTTTCTTCCGTTAAGGTGGAAGATATGGCAGTCCAAACAGCCTATGCTGACTATGCACAGGTCGAAACCGAAGTATATGCCGGCAAGAAAGGAGTCGTATTGGCAGGATGTAACATTCAGGCAGAAGGATTGGGCAATCCCGATGCACTCACATCACTGAGTTTTACGCTCAACAATGCTGAGGTAATCGACCCGCAGAGCCTTAAATTGTATATGGGCAATGCTGCACGTACTGAAAATCTGCAACCGATCAACGCAACGCTTACGAATACAGATGGAGTCTATATATTCACCTGCTCTGCAACTTTAAGTAGTGGCCTCAATCAATTCTGTATCGGTACCGACATCCTGACAACGGCTCCCTTCGATGCTACCGTATCGCTCTCTTTAACGGCACTAACTACACGTAAAGGATACAATACGTTGCAAACTGCTGCACCGCGTATTCTTACTGTGGCACGTATGGTACTCATTAGCAAAGAAAACGCCACATACAAGGTCGAACAACCTATGAATTTCTACGACGACGGAGGTGCCAAAGGTAATATTAGCAACAATTTCGAGGGAACGGTCACGTTCGTCCCCGCACACGAGGGCAAAAAGGTGCAAATCGATTTCTCTAATATCCGTATCTTCTATACTTCTTCGGCAGTAGGTGTCGGCAACGAAGATCGCTTGCAAATCTATAATGGCACAACCGTTTCGGCAGCCAATCTGTTGTACGAAGTCAAAACCGACCAACTCGCGGCTCTTACGCTGAAAAGTACGGCACCCGATGGTGCTCTCACCGTTTATATGCGTAGCAAAACGCCTTCGGCGGCCTATGTCGGCAGTGGATTTGAGGCAATCGTGTCCGAGTTCACTCCGCAGACAATGGAAGTGCAACAATGCGCGGTGGAGAAAATGGCAGAACGAACATTGGCAGCAGGAGAAACTACAGCACCCTTGCTTTGTTTCAATGTTCAAACTATTAATACGGAACCGGCTCTGACTCCTGCTTCATTCTGTTTTTCTACGAATCAAACCTATCCGCAACAAGCGGCAATGAAAGTCTACTATACAGGGCGTTCCGATATCTTTACAACCTCCACTTTGGTAGGTTCGGCTATTGTTGTCGGCAATGAAGTAACGGTCTTTGCGGAAAAAGAGATAGCACTCTCCGAGGGAGACAACTATTTTTGGTTGGCGTGCGATGTGGCTGACACAGCCCAAAACGAAACGTTGGTCGATGCCGTGGTGGAAAAGGTTACGTTTGATAATGGAACAACATATTCTGATATTACTACTCCCGTTGGAACCTTCGCTATTTATAATATAGTGCGCTCCGATTGTGGTACTCGTTCCGTAACGGTCTACGGCGATTGGGCATACACGCATACGCTCTATAGTGAATATAGCGATAAGTATGCCGCATCCAATTGCGAACAGGTGGTATCCTTCTTGCCTGCTATCGAGGGCAATTTGGTACAAATCGATTATGCTGACTTTGCAGTTTACTATGCTTCAACTTCCTATGGAACAAAGGCAAAATACGAAATTTACAACGGACAGGGAACCAACGGAGAGAAATTGTGGGAGGTTAATGCCGATAATTACAATGTCGGACCGGGTAGTGTGCGCTCTTCGGCGGCTGATGGTGCTCTCACGGTAGTATTTAATCCGAATACCACTGCGTCCTACTATACAGAAAAAGGCTGGCATGCTACAGTCTACCAATACACGCCTCGTGATATGCAAGTCGAAAGCGTATCTGTGGAGCAAGCCTCAACCAAATTGGTTAAACCCGGCGAAAAGGCTGCCGATATACTCAATATCGATATTTCTACTTTGGGAACGCTCAATCCCCTGGTCTTGCAAGAAATAACACTTGATTTAGGCGATTGCGCCGCTGATGTCGATAGCGTCTTGCTCTCGCACAATGGCAAGGAAATAGGACGTGTCTTGGCTGCACCGCAAGTAAGCATTCCATGTGCTTTGGTGTTGAATGAATATAGCAACATTCTTTCTGTACAATTTAACATCAAGGCAACGGCAACGGTTGGCAATGAAGTGGATGCGGCATTGCTTAATCTGAAAGTGGGCGAACAAAGCATTGTTCCCGAAGCGGGTAACCCTGAGGGGGAACGTCCTGTTAAGAATGTTTATTTCCTCGCAGTAGGCGATAATGGTACAGTCAATATAGATGCCACTTCGCTCATGTTCTACGACGATGGTGGCGAAGAGGCCGACTATAGTGCGGGCTTCGAAGGCTGGGTTACTTTCCTTCCGACACAGGAGAACCATGCCGTAGAACTGATCTTCCATAACTTCAATTGTGCTTATGGTTGCTCCTTCTATATCTATTATGGCGATAAGAACAACGAAGCATACGACCTCGGTTTTGGCTATTACGATAAGCCCTCTGAGCAGGAAGTTGTTGTATCAAAAGCCGATAATGGTGCGCTTACTATCTATTTTAAGGCGGGGGGCTACTCGCAAATGGCAGGTTGGGAAATCGAAGTCCGCTCGCACGAACTGATGCCGCTCCGGGTCGAAAAGGTAGAAACCCGATCCATAGCCCCTGCTGTACAGACGATAGGGGCGGCTGATATAACGCTTTTGCAAATGGCTTTGCAAGTAACTGGCGATCGTGGACTTGTCGATGTTAACGAGTTTGTATGCACTACGGAAGGTCCTTTGAGCAACTTGCGTTGGTATGCTACCGGTAAATCGGATGTCTTTGTTGCTACTACCGATTTCACGAACTCCTATTCTATTACCGACAATGGAACATACTATTTTTGGGCAGTTGCCGATGTGGCAACAACAGCAGTCGAGGGCGATGTCCTGAAACTGTCTGTGCAATCTGTCGGTATCGATGATAAACACTTTACTCTGCAAGAAGAAGTAACGGCTTCCGTTTCGGTGGTAAGTGGTGTGCATGGTACCTTCTTGATTGGTAAGAGCAGTGAAGCCGACTATCATACCATACAAAGTGCCATCGATGCCTTGTCTATTGGTATCGATGGGGCAGTGTTGTTCTTGTTGGAACCGGGACGCTACGAAGAGCAAATACTTTTGCCCGAACTCATCGGAGTGTCCGAAACCAATACACTCACTTTCCGTTCGCAAACGGGTAACCGCGACGATGTGGAAATCAATTGGAACAATGCCCTCACGGATGTAACGGGGGTGTGGACGTTTGCCGGAGCCGATTGGGTTACGTTGGAAAGTCTGAGTTTTACTAGTAACTATACAGGGGCAACGCAGGCTTCTATTCTGAGTGTCCGAAACCAAAGCGAACACATTACCTTGCGCGACTGCTATATCCACGCAGACTGTTTCACGGTCAATACGGGTAGTCTTAACTTGCTTCGACTCGTGGTTGAAAGTGGTTCACAAGCGTTCAATAACTATTTTACATTGGAACAATGCCGATTGGATGGAGGCTATACGGGATGCTATCTCACAGGGCATTATGCTGCTGCCGACCCTAATACCGAAGGATTGAATATCGTTGGCAATACTTTCATCAATCAGGGCTCGAAGATGCTCTATTTGGACGGATTCAATAAACCTGTTATTGCGGGCAATACATTTACGAATACGGTCAGAGTCTCAGGCTTCTATGCTATCGACAATATCAACTTTGGTGAACTGCTGACGCTTTCTGGTAATACAATTACGCTCACCTTAGAGGGAAATGTCGGTGCTTCGGGCATCTATTTGCGCCCCAACTCCTATCAAGATAAGACGGCAGTCTTCGATATGTATAACAATGTTATCAACATACGGGGTAACAACGATTATGCGTGCAATGGTATCTATTGCAACAACAATCTGCCACTGTTGCGCATTGCCTATAACACGGTGGTCATTAACAACAATGCCGAATACGATGCCCCTCTTTATTTATATAGCAAACCGGCAGAGGGAAGCCTGTTGCTGAATAATATCTTGCAATCGGTCGGCAAAGGTTGTGCTGTCCGCTATCGCAGTGCTACGTACGTAGGCAATGTCTCTTTTGCACACAATGTGCTCTACGTGCCTGAGAATAATAGGTTTGCAGGTGCGGTGGCAGAAACTTTCGATGCATGGCAGACCGTAGTGGGAGCAACCGAAACCGATGGCAATAAAAACGAACAAGTGGTGTTCGTTAATAACGATTTACTCATGCCGCGCGAAGTCGGCAGTCTCCTTTCGGCTCAGCCTCTCTCTTATGTCACCACCGACATCGCAGGAATACCGCGTGCAGAACAACCAACCATTGGGGCGTATGAATATAATCCTGAACTTACGCTTATTCCTGTGTTGGATGACGGCTATCCTAAAGCAACAAACATTACTTTCAATGCTGCTACGCTGGTGCTTAAGGCTACATCCAACGGAGGAGCATATGTCTTGCTCTTACCCTCATCGGCAGATGCTCCCGACTATGCTGCTGTTTTGGCGGAAGGGCAACATCTCACACTCATAGCAGGGCAAGAAATTTCCCTCACATTGGAAACATTGCTTACACATACCGAATATACGGCATATCTGATTCTAACCAATCTGTTGGGTGAACTGGCTGACGACTATTCTACCTATACCTTTACTACCGATTGGGAACACCATGCGGTTGTCATTGCCGATATTGCTGCACAGCAAGTACCCGAAGAAACTGCTGTACGGTTTGTGGCAAAGGTCACGGAAACCTATCAGGAAGCCGAACCTTATTCTTTCGTTTGGACAAACTTTGCGGGTGATACACTTGCTCTCGATAGTGTACTCACACTTACTGCACAACAGACCATCGCGCTCAAAGTCAGTGCAACCGATGCCTTTGGCACACGTGGAGTAAAAGGTACATCACTGCAAGTGCTGAAAGAGGAATCCGAAACGGCTACTTTCGAAGAGTATCTGCTCAAGCCCGAAACGGCACTCACCGACGATGAAACTTGGAACGATTGGAACTTTAACTCCATCTATAGTGGTACCTATGCTTTCGATGCCTATTTGCAGCGCGATTGGGGAATGCTCACAGGCTTTGCTTTGTCTAACGAAACCGCAACCGAATACCAAAATTATGCGCATCAGTTCCGTTCTGCCGTAGGATACGCTTATAGTGGCGACAACTATGCAGTCTATTATCCCGTATGGGGCGATGAGGCCAAAGTTCGCCTCACACATTCATCCCACCCCGAAATCATACGAGGTTTCTATATTACCAATACGGCATGGGTGGTCAATGCAATATGCCATGGCGATGGTTTAAGCGAAGGAGTATTCGAACAAGGCGACTGGTTGAAAATTACTGTTACGGGCGAAACGGAGGGTAAAAAGACGAATTCGGTTGATTATTACCTTGCTGACTATCGTGCGGACAATGCTGCCGATCGCTATTATTTGGATACGTGGCAATGGGTCGATTTGCGTTCCCTGGGAGCAGTCGATGCGCTTACGTTTACCTTTACAGGCACCAAAACAAATCTGGGTGGTATCACTACGCCTACTTACTTCTGTATGGACGATTTCAATGGAGCACCTGTAATCGATACACTCAACCTGCAACCCATCTCTCAAGGTTCTTCCACGCTCAATATGGCAGAGTGGTTCGCATTTGACTCCGATGCTACTGTTACATACAAGGTCGAAGACCTGATTGCCAATCATATAACATGCTCACTCAATGGCAATGTGCTTTGCGTGAATGCCGATGCTCCCGATGCCAACGCGTCTGTGGTTATTAGTGCTACGCAATGCGGGCATATTCGGTTTGTCTGTGTGCCTTTGGCGGTGTCTGAAGAAACAGGTTCCTCCGCAAACGCATTTATAGTCACTGCCTATCCTAATCCGGTTATCGATTGGCTATATATTACGGCACCGATTGCGCAAGGAATAGTCGAAGTTTATAATGCCGATGGTTTGTGCATGATGCGACAATCTCTTGTTTCTACACTTACCAAAATAGAAGTAGGTAGTTGGGCAAGCGGATTCTATTTGGTTCGTGTAATAAGCCACAACGGAGTATGTACACATCGTATTTTGAAGCAATAACACGACAATTATCCTCACGAACAACGACACTGTGGTGTCGCCATTACTGTTTTCTGCCAATTACCAATGTTCTGTGATGGATAAGAGGGCGTACTTCTGAAAAATGGAAGTACGCCCTCTATTGTTGTTTGACATCTCCTTTCTTTCCTAACTTCCCAAATACACTGATTGACACAAAGAAAGATGCCCGGCTTTCAAAGCCGGGCATCTTCGTGCTTGCTATATTAGTGTCGCTTATAGATTCTCAAGAGTCTTTTGTAACCATTTCCAAGTAAAGGCGGTCGACGATATCGAGAGTTGCTCCATCGGAGAGTGTACTCCGCTCATTTGTGGCCCTATGCTTACCATGTCCAAATACGGATATTTTTCCAAGAACAATCCGCATTCCAACCCTGCATGTATGGCTTTTACGGCGGGTTCTTTTCCCGTCAGGGATATATATGCTTCACGCGTAATATCCAGTAGTTCCGAGTTTACATTCGGTTTCCAACCGGGGTAACCGTCACCATGTGTAATCTCCGCACCCGATAGACGTAAGGCGCATTCCACCATATTCTTTAAGTCGTGTTTCTGACTTTCTGTCGAAGAGCGTTGCGAGGTGTTTATCTCAATATATCCCTCACGCATTTTTACCGATGCCAAGTTTGTCGAGGTTTCCACCAATCCCGGCATATCTTTCGACATCGCATAAACACCATGCGGGCAGGCGTAGAGCGACAGAATCAGTTTTTCCGACACCTCTTTAGGAATAATACTGCTGGGCAGTGGCGCACTCTCCAACGAAAGAGTCAGCCCCTTTTCCGTATCTCCTATCTCGCTTTCCATTTCTGCACTAAAATGATTGAAAGCAATGCGCAATTGTTCTTTCCATGCAAACGGAACGCATATCAGAGCCTCGGCTTCACGAGCAATCGCATTCCGCAAGTTACCGCCGTCTATCTTTGCGAGCAATAACTCGGTCGTTTGTTGCAGGCTGAACAAAAAACGGTTCAGCACTTTGTTGGCATTGGCTCTGCCTTTGTTGATGTCATCTCCCGAATGTCCACCCAATAGACCCTTCACGCTTATAGTGGCGGCAAACCAATTGCCGTCAGGCAATGCTTGGGATGTATAGTACAACTTCGCAAGCGTATCAATTCCACCTGCACAACCGATAAATATCTGTCCGTCATCCTCCGAGTCAAGATTGATAAGGCGTTTACCTTGCAGACAACCGTCTTGCAGACGGAAAGCACCGGTCAACCCTGTCTCTTCATCCACCGTAAACAGAGCCTCAAGTGCCGGGTGTTGCAATGTGTCGCTGGTCAGTGCTGCCAATGCCATGGCTATACCTAATCCGTTGTCACCTCCGAGGGTCGTACCTTGGGCTTTTACCCAATCACCGTCTACATAGGTCTGTATCGGGTCATGCATAAAGTCGTGTTCTACATCGCTGTTCTTCTCGCATACCATATCCATATGGGCCTGCAGTATCACGCCGGGATGCTTCTCATAACCCTTGGTGGCAGGTTTGCGCATAATCACATTTCCCGCTTCATCGGTCATACATTCCAGTGCATGTTGTTGAGCGAATTTCTGTAGCCACGCTATAATCTGTTCCTCATGTTTCGAGGGGCGGGGCACTTGGGTTATCTCATGGAAGATACTGAATACTTCCTTTGGTTCAAGTGTGTTCATAGTTCTTGTTTTTTTTAGTTTTTGCAAAAGTAATACTTTGTGTGTGCAATCAGGTTGCACACTTATCCGCCTTTTGCTTTTTTTCTCTTATTCATGCGCCACTTCGGGGGCTATTAGGCGTAAATAATCCTCCGGCAACGCAGGGCGTAAAGGCGATTTCGGCTGACCGTAAGGGTTGCACTCAAACTGTCCGTTTTGCTCTCGTTTCTGTACTCCGTCCAAATACTTTACCAATAAATATTCATATAGTTTGCGCCACGCTGCTGTCGATATCTCGGCTTGTGTACAAGAAAAACGTGTCATAAATGCCTGCGCGTCAGCAGGAGTCATTTCTGCCATCGCTGCATCCGTTCCGGGAATAAGGCTGTTGAAGTAGTTTTCCCATTCGGCTTGTACGGCACGCAAATCGGGCAACATGGAAGAGTATTTTGTATATACCCAATTGGCGGTTTGGTTATAGATCCAAAAAGCAGAGGTCGAAGAGTAGGTGTACAAATCTCCGTTTTTCTGACTGAAACACCAAGGAACTTCATTGCAACGGCAGTACATCGGAACATAAAGATTTGTTGCGGCATCGTCCACACCAAACCAGAAGATTCCGCCTATGTGGTCGGGCATGTAGCCGCGCATCTGAGCCACAAAACTCCATGCGGTTTGCTGAGTGGCGGTCGGACGCTCATACCAATACGATGTACTGTCCAACTTGAAGTTCAAACCGCTATAGCGAAGTTTGGTATGCCACGGACCGGCATCTGTACCTTGCGTTATGTCCAAAGGTGTACCCTCATATTGGTCGCGCATATAGTTCTTGAAATCCTGAACCGATACTTTCTGGGCGGGCTTGATGTAAAGCGGCATCCGTTCGTCCGATTCACCGATAATGTAAGCATAGTATTTGTCCATTTCCGGATTCACTTGGCGGAAGAAACTCCATACACGACCTTCGCAACCATAACGCCCCAAGAAGTCCAACGGGTTATAGGCTTCTGCAAAACTGAAATCCTTATCTTTGCCGCTATACCAGCCTTTCTCACGAGCAAGATTCACTACATCTTCTTCCCACATCCAGTTATCCTTGTCTTTGAAGTCTATGTGGGTTATACGTGCTTGGTTCGCATGCGCCGAAACGCAGTCATCCGGAATACGTGTTGCTACCCATACGGCACCTTTCTTGCCCGGACCTTTGCCTATCAGGTCCATTATCCATACCTCGTTCGGATCGGCTATCGAAAAACTCTCACCCTCCGAATAGTAGCCGTATTCCTTTACCAACGATGTCATACAACGAATGGCTTCACGGGCAGTCTTGCAACGTTGCAGAGTAATGTATATCAGGCTGCCGTAGTCAATAATACCGGTGGTATCTGTCAGTTCTGTTCTGCCGCCCCAAGTCGTTTCGCCTATAGCCAATTGGTGCTCATTCATGTTGCCTATTACCGAATAAGTGTGTGCCGCTTCTGGAATCTCGCCCAAATAACGACCCGTGTCCCAGTCAAATACTTGCCGCATATCACCCGGTTGGTGGTCGGCGGCGGGCTGATAATATAAGGCTCCGTAGAGCGAGTATGAATCGGCGGCATAAGAGAGCAAGGTCGAACCGTCGGTCGTGGCTGATTTCCCTGCCATAAAATTAGTACAAGCCATTGCTGCGGCTGTACACATAGTCAAAAAGCAAAATGCGAGAAAGGTCTTTTTCATAATGAAATGTTATAATATGTTCATGCGGTTGTCGGTCTTGCTGCTTACCGTTTTCCCCGCTTTGGTTAATTGCTCCACATAGTTGATATATAAATCTCGGATACGCAGTTGGGTGTCGTCTTTTTCCGTAAAGCGGGTCAGAGGTTCCATATGGTCGGCACCGGTCGAAAGATAATCGCTGGTGGCTACGTAATATAGGGCATCCGCTGCCACGGGCTTACCGGCTATCGTTACATTTTGGGCATTCCCATCTTTTATCTCCATACGCAAGGTTCGCGATACACCCTGACCTCCTGACTCCGCAAAACATTGACATAGGTCAAGTACATCTTTACCTGTCAAAGTCAGTATCACTAAACGGTTGTCAAAAGGCATCAACTCAAATATATTACGGAAAGTTATGTCACCTGCTCCCCAATCGCAACGCAAACCGCCTATGTTTACAACGGCAAATGCCACAGACTTCTGTTGTACTTGCGCAGCCATGTCGTGCAACGCATCCGAAGCCCAATTCAAAAGAGGACTTTCGGGCTTGTAGGCACTCATCGCTTCCGGAGCATATCCCAATGGATGATCCAATTCTGCTTCTAATTGCTCTTTAATAGGTTGCAAATAACGGAGATAATCCGAGTCTTGAAGAGCGTTGAGCGATGAGTCTATCGAAATTGAAATGCTTGTTGCGTTGCTTACATGCAAAGGCTTATGCCCGCAACCGACGCATACGATAATCAGTAATAAAAAAGATAAGTAATAAATACGTTTCATAACCTGTTGGTTGAATTAAATCAGTGAATATTTTATCTGCCCAATTGGACGAT
>JAMPAY010000007.1 GCA_023666945.1 Paludibacter sp. | reverse complement strand
CAACGACTCCTCGCAACAATTGAAACACTATGTTGGTTTCAATTGTTGGATTATAGATACATTAACTTGAAGGAATCTATTGGGAGTGGTTTCGCTCGGTTGGTGGTTTTGTTTAGTGAGTGCGAGGAGGGAGAGAGTTTGAGTGTACGGTGAGAGATTGGGTGCGGTGTGGATGTGTATCCTGATTTTCAGGGGAATTTTTTTTTGCGGAGTGAGGGTTGGAGGATTTGGTGAAAAGTAGTATTTTTGCGCTTTCGTTGGTTGATTTAGACAGTTTACTTTATTGCTACTGACCAATAGTTGAAAGTTTTTATTTTTTTGAGAGGCAGCGATTTTTTCATGGTAACGAAAAGACAAGAAGCGACCTTAATCAGACAATAGTATTAACAGATATTCTTGAGAACAGATAGTATGAAACATAGATTCTTACAAAAACATCCACTGAGCACATTCTTTTTGAACGAGAAAGCCATGCTCGCGGTTATCTTTATCAATTCGGTTTGCATTTATTTGACAGAATGTGGGTATAGTGGTGTATGGTTGCGGGTAACGGACATTTCGTGTACAGTTATATTTATTATTGAGATGATTGTAAAACATCTCAGGTACGGTGTAAAGGGTTATTGGTCGTCGGGTTGGAACAGAATGGATGGTATACTGGTGTTGATATCGTTACCGTCGTTGATAGTGGATTTGTTTCCTTGCGTGGTTACTCAGTTGTCGTTTGTATTGGCTTTACGTTTGTTGCGTGTATTGCGTTTTTTCCGTATTATCCATTTCTTTCCGAACATCAGCACCATTATGCAAGGTTTCAGGCGTGCGCTAAAAGATTCGTATGCGGTGTTATTGGGTTTCTTGGTGATAATAGTGACAATAGGTCTTATCAATTGCGCATTGTTCAGGCAGTTGGTGCCGGAATATTTTTCGACTCCGCTGAACTCGATATATACGGTATTTCGTTTGTTTACGGTGGAGGGTTGGTATGAGATACCGGAAGCGATAGTGCAAGTTACTTCTCCCGCCATTGGCGGTTTGGTCCGTGCTTATTTCTGCATATTGTTGGTAGGTGGCGGTATTATCGGAATGTCGTTCATCAACTCGGTGTTTGTGGATGCGATGGTGAGCGACAACAACGATGATGTGAAAGAACAACTCCGCCAGATGGAGGCAAAGATAGACCGTTTGCTGCAAGAACGAGCAGAGCAGGATTCGGAGCGTTAGTTGTAGGCATGGGGGGGTACGTCAGGTGTGTTATTGTATCAATTTTTCCACCTTATCCGTCAAAATTCCGACGGATAAGCCCTAATTATGCCGTACTTTTGTAGTCGTTATAATACGTTCAATCGTAAACTATAGAACACATGAAAAACATAGTACAAAAGAGCCTATTGGCATTAGCAATAGGATTTATGTTGACAATACCGACGGTTTCTGCCGAAACGTTCACCTACGATTTCAACGGCGTCAATGATTTGTCGTTGTGGGATATAAAAGTGAGTGACCCATCTTATGTGCAGTATTCTTTATCAAGCAATTACCAAGGATTGAGCAGTAGTACTCCATTTTTTGCGATGAGTTTCGTGAACAAGAGCAAGCAGAGTTTGACGATGACCACCGTGGAAGAATATACCGGTATATCCAACATTACATTTGATGCCGTATCGACGGATAACAGCAAACCCAATTTCACTCTCAAAATAATCAAAGAGGACAATACGGAGGTTACTCTCATATCGGAGGGTACGACAAAGAGTACGTTTGGTTCGAGCGGTACGAAGAAGTGGGCAACGGGCTATTCGGTGAATGTACCGAGTCCGTGTAACGGTAAAGTACAATTTTATATGTATGCTTCGTCTTCGGGTAAACATGCCGGTTTGGATAACATAAAAATTACGCATGCGGGGAATGTTGTAAAATCGAGTGATGCAAGTTTGTCGGATTTGCGTATAGACGGTGTAACGATTAGCGGTTTTACCCCAAATGTAACTACTTATTCGTATGCTATTCCCGCATCGCAGAATACTGTACCGAAAGTGGAGGCTACAACGAATGATAACAAGGCGACCTGCAGTATTACGCAGCCGACCGGAATGAACGGAAGTGCCACAGTAAAAGTGACGGCAGAAGATGGTACGACACAGATCTATACCATCAATTTCACTCAAACGACCGCGCCTCTTATCAGCGGGTTTACGGTAGCAGGCGTAAGCGCAACCATCAATCAATCGGCAAAGACTATCATGGCAACATTGCCTTATGGAACTTCGCTCACAAATCTGACACCTACAGTTGCTCTCACCAATGCGGACTCCTACACGCCTACGGGAGCACAGAACTTCAGCAGTACGATTACTTATACTGCCATAAAAGGCAGCAACACGACGGCTTATAGTGTAACGTTGACGGTAGCCCCTCCGAAATCGAGTGATGCGACGTTGAGCAGCATATCGGTTGGCGGCAGTTTGTTGCCCGGATTTTCCCCTACGACGTATGACTATGCGTATGACCTCCCTGCAGGGACTACTACAGTACCGGCAACCACTGCTACCGTACACGATAGCAAAGCAACCTGCACGGTGAGTAATGCCACATCTCTCCCCGGTAACACAATCATAACCGTGACGGCAGAAGACGGTACAACCCAGACCTATAGCATTCGTTTCAAAGTAGCCCTGCCTCAATCGCACTTGCGTTGTCACGAACCAGAGAGATACGAGTCGGATATTCGTGGCGGAGGATACGGTACTCCTTTGGTTCAGTATCAAGGGCGTGAATATGAAGTTTACTATACGACTCGCGTAGACAAGAAGCCTGCAGTGGGTACGACAAACGCTGTTACTTATAACCTTGTTTCAGATGCGACGGAGACCTCTTTCAGTTCGACAGACGGTTGGATAGAAGGAACTGTAAGCAGTTTGGAAGGCGGTACTTCGGGTTCGTCAAAAGCCTCTGCTACTGCGGAGTTTGCGGAGATGTACGGTGACTTCAAAATATATAACGATACGAAAGTGACGTTACGCATAAAGGGTTATGACCAATTCCGCATTGTTGCCAAGGACAATAATGCGACAGAAAGCAAAGGCAAACACTTTGAGGTATCGATAGACGGTATCAAGCAGTCCATGTCGCTTGCAACGTCTGCCACTCTTCGTTCGTTTGATATGACGACGGATGAACATATTATAGAGGTACGTGGTATAGGTGGTAGCAACAATTATCTGTACGGTTTTTCGTTGCGCGTGAGCGATGCACCACGTGTGAAGTATGTAGCAGGTGACGACAAGACTCAAATAGTGAATCAGACTCGCCCATTATCGCCCATTACCTATGCTATCCGCAACTACGTATCGGCACGTTTGGAATGGGACGGTTCGTCTGCGACAGGTATTAGTTTGTTGCCGATGAATACGGTTGGTGATACGCTTCAATTGACAGGTACAGCCAACTGCGCTGTGGGTACTTATACTTACAGAGTGGTAGCCTTGGACAAGAACGGATCTGTGGCATCGGAATGTACAGGTAGTTTCAAGGTACAAACAGAGGTACGTGCTACGAACGGAACGGAACATACTGTGTGGATAAACGACCTGATGACTCCTATTACATTTGATTACGATGCGTTGAGAGATGATGATATAACCTTTTCGTGGAGTAATACTCCTGCAGGTTTGAGCGTGACTCAAGACAAAGAAAAGAATCAGTACAGCATAGTCGGTACTCCTACGGAGGCGGGTACTTACACATATACCCTGACAGCAGCAGGCGGTAATACGTTAACAGGGACAATCGTAGTAGATGTTCCCTCCCCTATGTTGATTGCTCCTGCCGACTCTATAACCAAAGTGAAAGCGACACAAATCTTGGTGCCTATAGTATGGACAGTGAAGTTTGCCAAGAATGCTACCGTAAGCGGTCTGCCGAACGGCATTCAAGGGACATACAACAACGGGACAGTAACCCTATCGGGAACTCCCGCTGCCGAAACGTCTTATCCGAAGATCTATACTTACACTATCACAGCCGAGCCTCTCTATGCCGGTAAAGAGCCCGTCAGCGCAAAAGGAGAAATAGTTGTAATCGACCCCAATGCCAAATCGTTGCTTTATCTCTATAAAGACGATTATGCGGACGGTATGTACGCCTATCTCTCTAAGAAATATGATGTAAGCGCACGTCCGACAGATGAGAGTATGCGTCCTGCAGTTCAGTACGAGAACTACGATGTGATAGTTCTTTCGGAGAACATTGATGCCAACAACGGTGAAGCCTTGTCGATAGTTCGTACCTTGCAAAAGCCGGTATTGAACTTGAAAGGCTTTATGTACACCGCTTCCCGATTGAATTGGGGTTATGCAGATAACGGCAGTATCAGTGCAACAGAGATTATCGTAACTCAACCCTCTCATCCTGTATTCCAAGGCATGAGTGCTAAAGAAGGAATGCTATTGCAATTGATTGATGAAGTAGTCGACAACAAAGGTTTAATGCCCGTAGAAACGACCCTTAGCGGCAGTTTATGTTTGGCCACTGCTCCCAAACGCGGTGATGATTATTATAGTGACGGGAAAGAAAGCACTTTCTTGCATGAGGTACCCGCTTCGGTTCGAGGCGAAAAATATATGCTTCTGCCTTTGTCACAGAGCAGCAGCAAGGGTTTGACTGAAAGCGGTAAGCGACTGACCGACAACATCATTTCTTATCTATTGTCATCAGATACGGAGTTTGGTGTACCGGAACTTCGCATCAGTTCGTTCAGCATCAACGGTGTTTCCGCCACTATAGATGAGAGCAAGCAAACGATTCGCCTTGTACTACCGGAAGACACCGATTTGAGTGCGCTTACTCCTGAAGTAGCGGTAGTCGGTATGGGAACATTCGTCAGTCCGAACAGTGGTGAAACTGTTGATTTCAGCGATCAACATTACGGTGTGACCTACGTAGTAAGCGACTATATCAACAAACGCACTTATCAGGCTATCGTATCCGTAGAAACGGCATTAGATGCCGTTATGTTGGAAGGCGTGTGGTTTGACGGACAGACCTTGCACAATAGTAACGGATTATGGTTGCATATATTCGACACCACGGGACGCTTGATAACCAGCACTAACAATGATTGCGACCTTGGTTATCTGCCTAACGGTGTTTATCTGGTACAAGGTATCGACGGTAATATAAAGATCGTAAAATAAGTTTTCTCTGAATTTATCAGGAAAGAGGCTGCGTTAAAACAAACGCAGCCTCTTTTGATAAGAAACATAAGGCCGGACTCCGAATAGAGATGCCGTTTGTATGCTGTCAGCGTTACTATTCCGACTGATAAGTTGCAAAATCTGTTGCATCCAAATTTGTTCTTTCTCCCATTTTCCTGCAGCAAAACCATAGGTAAGTACTCCCTCTTTTGCATGTATTTGCAACTGAAAAGGCTGACGCTCGGCATACATCCGTTGCCAATACGCATAGGGGAAACAACAACTATAGCGATGCATGTATTTCTTCCCCTTCTTGTTAATGAAGAACGTTTCAAAACCGGTTATTGTAAAAGCAGATTTCGTATCAAATACAATTGAATCGGTTTCCAATAGCACATCGTGCAAAACCGTCATATTCACTCTAACCGAATCTTGTCCTGTAATATAGGTAACATCCAACTCCACCGGAGGATTTTTTTGCTGTCCCGGCACTTCATAAGGAAGAATAAAATATAACAAGCCACCCTGTGTCGGTTGCATGATATATCTATCCTCCAACTTTTCAGCAATAGTATTAGCCATACCTATCGATAGCATACATACTATCATCAGTACCCTTTTCATAACAAAACAAAAACAAGAAATGCACGAACGAATACATTTCTTGTATGAAAGATTATTTACTCTCCGTAAACATAATATTTATTAACGGTAAATAAACCGAGTACACTGACAACTTTCTTGTCTACGTGGCTGATCTTTGTTATACCACCCATCATGGCAGCCTGTTGTACACCGGCATCACCTACAGCAACAATACCCAAAACACTGACAGTTTTAGCAGTGCCACATTTTCTGCCCAATGAATTAGAAGTTACCATCGCAGGTTCGGTATAACCTGTAAAAATGGTTCCCACCATACCAGTGGTACCACAACTTGTCATTACCAATGCACAAAGAGCACCAATAAGCATCATACGACTTTTTTTCATCGCTTAAAAACATTTGTGTGTTGACGTCCCCCTCTCAAACATAAAACATACTATAAAAAAAGCGTGAGGACTGATAGTTTATCGTATTCGAGGTATCGCCAAACACCATGCACAAATAAACAATCACACCACACGCATCAATATTACCGATATACCATAGGCATACGTGTAATATGAACGGCGTAGACGTTCGGATTGTTTTTCTTTGTGCATCTGAAAGTTTTGGCGATTTTCGAATACCAGAAAAACTAACGCTTCTTATAAAAAAAGGGAACTATCCACTGACAGATTCCCCGAATGAAATACATCATTCGCTTTGCAAAGTTACATTTTTTCTTCAATATACCAAACTCTACATAAAAAACAGTTGCGAACAAGGATGTTGCTTAGAACCATTCAACTTTTTAAGCAGATTTGAAGCGAAGGGTTGCGTATGTGATAGTTTCCGATTTGGCGATACAAAGAAAAAGCAGTAATTTTGTCGCATAGAATAAACCTGTGAGATGTACTCCTGACGGAATAATCGTCTATCGTATTTTTCTGCCGAAAAACAACATAGTATCTTATGAAATTGAGTGAAATAGCGAGCATAATTGCTCCCGATACACGTATAGTTAAAGACCGAAATATTGTTCATCTGTTAACCGATTCTCGTGAACTTCATACAGAGCCATCCGAGACCCTGTTTTTTGCCTTACGCACTCCGAAGAACGACGGAGCAAGGTATGTTGCAGATTTGTATGCCAAAGGCGTCCGCGCCTTTGTGGTGTGCCAATGTTCCGCTTGCGATGTATCAGCCTTTCCCGAAGCAGAGATACTGCAAACGGAGGACAGTTTGTATGCTCTACAAGCCCTTGCGGCCTATAAACGCAGTCTTTATAGTTGCCCCGTGATAGGTATTACCGGTAGTAATGGTAAAACAGTGGTAAAAGAATGGTTGTATCAACTACTGAAAGATGATTATAAGATTACCCGTTCGCCTAAATCGTACAATTCGCAAATAGGCGTTCCTCTTTCTGTATGGCAAATGAATGAGGAAACGGAATTGGCTATTTTTGAAGCGGGCATCTCTCAACCCGGTGAAATGGAACTTTTAGAGCGTATTATCCGCCCGACAATAGGAGTGGTTACTTACATAGGCGAGGAGCATGGAGAGAATTTCCGTTCGATAGAAGAGAAACGCGAGGAGAAGATGAAATTGTTTGCTCGTTGTGAGATTGTTATAGAAGAGCCGACTCATCAGAACGTTCGTACGTGTGCCGCTGTTTTGCGTCAGTTAGGTTATGCAGAAGACTGCATAAGCGAAATGCTCATGCAGAAAACGCATGAAACGGTATTGGAAATAAATTTGGATGCTCTGACACATAATGTACGTTGTTTCCGCTCTCGTCTTCGTAAGGATACACGCCTGATGTGTATGGTAAAAGCCTTTGCTTATGGCGCAGGTGCCATTGAAGTATCGCGCAGTTTACAGCAGAACGGTTTGGCTGATTATTTGGCAGTAGCGGTATGCGATGAGGCGGTAGAACTTCGCCGCGCGGGTATTACATTGCCTATTGTGATAATGGATCCAGAGCCTGCAGCCTTAAAGAAAATAATCGAAAATAATTTAGAGCCTAATGTATATTCGTTCGAATCGTTAGAGAACATCATCAGCGCCGTAGAATCGGAGGGATTAGAGCACTATCCCATTCATATAAAAATAGACTCCGGTATGCATAGATTGGGATTTGAGTATGCCGATATGCAGCAACTTACAGAACGTTTACGCCACCAGCATGCCGTATGTGTAAAGTCGGTATTTTCTCATTTGGCAGGTGCTGATGAACCTCAATTCGATACCTTTACACATGCACAAATAGACTTATTCAACCGCTGTGCCGATTTTCTTAAAGCAGCCTTAGATACGGCGGAACATCTCATCTTGAAGCATATACTCAACTCCGCCGGTATTGAACGTTTTACAGATTATCAGTATGATATGTGTCGTTTAGGCATCGGTATCTACGGTTTTAGCGCAGCCCATGACAGCCGCTTGCGTAATGTATGTACCCTCCGCACCACCCTACTATCGGTAAAGACCGTTAAAGCGGGTGAGAGTATCGGCTACGGTTTGCACACCACTCTTGGAGAAGACCGGCAAGTGGCTGTTATTCCCATTGGTTATGCCGATGGTTTCGACCGCCGATTCAGCAACTATGGCGGTGAAGTTTTGGTACGCGGCAAACGTTGTCCCGTGTTGGGCAATGTATGTATGGATCTTGCCATGATTGATGTCAGCGATACGGATGCGCTCCCCGGTGATGCAGCCATTATCTTCGGTGATGAACTTCCTATAGAAGAATTAGCCCGTAAATTAGGTACGATTACTTACGAGATTCTCACTTCCGTATCTCGCCGTGTTAAACGCGTATATATAAGCGAATAGTATTTTAGGCTGATACTTCGACTATACTTTCCAAACTGACATAGCACAGATAGCCCTGTACTTGATAGCCCATATCGGACAATAAGTGCATATATGCGCGCACCTGCCGATTGTATTTTTCGGGTTGTTGTAGTCCAAACTTATAATCAACCACCACTGCCTTATCGGCATTCAGCATGACACGATCGGGGCGTTTGGTAGTGCCATTGGGCAATAAGATGTCTTGCTCGTTCAATACTTGCCAATCCGCAGAGAACCAATCGTATTGCCCCACCAAGTTCCAAAAGCGTTCACATTCGGCAACAAGCCAACCATGTTCGGTTTCCGTAATACGTCCCTGTCGTAACATTGCCTCCATGACATCGATTTCATCGTCCTTTCGTAAGACCTGACAGAGCAAATCGTGCATGACCAATCCGAGATTGAGTCGGTTGGCATAATTGTCGGCATTATCCGTGATGAATGCCTTATAGGCGGCATGTTTGATTTTCAGCCGGTCAGCCAACGGAACAGACTGACTTTGTTCTTGTTCAGAAGATTGTAGTGCCGATGCAGTAACACACGGAGCATCGCACACAGGCGTACCTTGTTCCCATATATCCTCTTTCTGTAATTGCGGCAAGAGCAAACTATGCAGCAAAGCACCTATAGTAGACGTATCTTCTTTAAGTTCTCCTTTGGCATTTTCCACTTGCGAAGAGGGAGCAAACACATACAATTCGCGTTTCGCACGCGTAAACGCCACATAAGTAAGATTAAGATTGTCAAGATAACGATTTTGCACCTCCTGCCAATAGTCTTCTGCAAAGACCGTATCTGCCAATTTAGCAGAGAACCGCAGCGGCACAAGCGGCACATCCCCTCCCTTAGCAAAGGGTTCTTCTTTGGGTTTTGCCCATAATATGTCCAATCTATTCCCTTTATCAGCCACCGACTTGGGCCAATCGCAGAAAGGAATGATAACCACATCGTATTCCAAACCTTTCGACTTGTGCACAGATAGTATCTGTATGGCATCGTTATCTGCCTGCATGGCTACCGCCAATCGACCTGCATGTTCATCCCACCACTCCAAGAAACTGAACAAATCGGCCTGATAGCGTCGTATATAATTGTACACCGTATCCAACAGACCTTGTACATAAGGTTTCGCATTGTTGGTCTTATCCAAGCCAAACTTGAACACCAGTTGTTGCAGCGTATCGTATAAGGGCAATCCCGATAGCGTATTCAGAACCTCCCATAACGGTTCGTTTTCAGCGGACAGAGAGCCTTTCAATGCCTCGGAAAGTGCCTGCGATGTGTCTTTGCCCCCAAGCAAGGCATATTCGTGGAGAACCTGCAAACGTATGATACGGTCATCGGGCGTCAGCAACCATCGTAACACCGCTATTACAAATCGTACTTGCGGTGCGGACATGAGCAACAAGCCTTCCGCTGACAATACATTATATCCCGCCTGAATCAAAGCAGAGGCGACAGGCACAGCCTCGCTATTGCGTCGCACCAATACAGCAACCCGTCCCAAAGGGATGTTTCTACTGCGTATATCTTCCAATAAGGCGGGTAAGCGTTGGAGTACACATTCCCTACGCTCGTTATCGGTTTTAGCCGCAATAAACTCCATATGTACATAACCATCTTCCTTATTTTTCTTCGGACATTGCGCCAGACCTTCGTACACATCGTGTATCTTACCTTTCAAAGAAGAACAGTTATCGCCTATCAAATTATTAAATTCCGCATCTTCCGCTTCTGCCAATTGTTGAAACAATCGGTTGTTGGTTTCCACCACGACCCTATCGCTTCGCCAATTATCGCCCATATTAAGCAGATAGGGTGATGAATATCCAAAATCGTTTATCAGGCCGGTCTGCAACAAAGAATAATCGGAATTACGCCAACGATAAATACTTTGCTTTACATCCCCCACAACCAGGTTGGCATTATTACCGGCAAGTGCTTCTCCCACCAAAGGTCGGAAATTGCGCCATTGCGCCGTACTTGTATCTTGAAACTCATCAATAAGATAGTGTGCAATGCGCGTTCCTATTTTCTCATAGACAAAAGGGGTATCGTTGTTTTCTCCGATTACTTTTTCCAACAAAGCATTAGTTTCGGCAATAGGTAAGCGATTAAGCCTCCTATTGGCCTGCGTTATGCAATCGGAAATATGCAAGAGTAATGTAAGATAGGGCAGATACTCTGCTATAGCCTCGGCAGAGAGCAGTTGTCGCATGGGTTCTCCCTGCAGCATATTGCGCAACTCCAAAGCCAAACTTTGTGCCGCTTGTGCCACAGACTGCATAGCAGGTGTCGCATTCTTTTTGAGAATAGCCTGAGAGTTTTCGCACAGTGTAGAGAAACGTACCGGCAATTTGGCATAGTCTTTTCTTATCTTTGCCATATCCCAAGAGAAAGGAGCAAACACCAACTTGCCGTAACTAAAGTCTTGTTCCTGCAGACCGTTATCTGCGAGCAACTTCTGCAAGCGTAGTTTCAGATTCTCATATTCTTTCTTATATCTGCCGGATATCGTGTGTAATGTTTCAGTATAGTTATCCAACTGCGTTGCATCGGCACAAAATCGGCTAAGAGCCTGACTATTGTTTTGGAATACCTCTTTAAGCAATTCGTTGCTTAAGGAAAGAATGGTATCTGTGGGATTCCAACTCTTGTTGTCTGCCAGTTTTTTTTCTACAATTTGTATGAGCAGTTTGACCGAGGGATCGGCAGTATCGTCCGATAGATTGAAAAAGAAATCGTCGACAGCCGTTTGAAGAATATGTGCGCTGTCCAATTCCAGGTTGTATGACCCTGACAAATTGAGTTCGCGTGCAAACGAACGTATTATCTGCTGAAAAAAACTATCGATGGTAGTAACCATAAAAGCGGAGTAATCTTGTAAGAGTTCGTAGAGTATACTCTCCGCTTTATCTCTCAGAGTATCATCGGTAAGATTGTATTTTTGAGTAAGAAAAGCATGATAATCGGAAGGTGCTCCTGTTGCCAGTTTCGCCAACTCGGCAATGATACGTCCTTTCATTTCTGCCGTTGCTTTCTTGGTGAATGTAACCGCCAAAATATGTCGGTGTCGATTATGTCCCTGCATTCGGAACAACATATCGATATATGTTTTCGCCAAGAGGAACGTTTTGCCTGCTCCGGCAGATGCTTTTGCTATGGTAAGCATGCGTTTAGAAGTTTATACGTTTGACCTTATAGCCCATAGCGATGAGTTTATCCGCCACTTTGTTGCGCACATCGCCTTGCAACAAAATTTCTCCATCGCGCACAGATCCTCCTACAGCCAACTGCTGCCGCAGCATTTTGCCCAAAGCAGCGATTTCAGTGTCAGTCCCCGTGTGTTCGGTAATGAGGGTAGCCGGTTTGCCCTTTCGTTTATCCAGCTCCACTCTTAATCGCGGCAAACGTACTTTTTCTTCGACCGTTTCGTGTACTTGGGGCGCGCTATCGTTATTTGGCATCTCCGGCAATAATCCTGCCAAGGCATCTTTCCAATCCATGGTTATCTATTCGTTTATTTGAGTAATTGTTGCGACAATTCATACATGACGATACCCGCCGTGACACTGACATTAAGCGAATGTTTAGTTCCATATTGCGGTATTTCGATACAACCATTTGAGGCATCAATAACAGTCTGCTGCACTCCGAACACTTCATGCCCTAACACAATAGCATATTTTTCGTTCGGATTCAGTTTGACGTCTTGCAGACGTGTACTTCCTTCCGCCTGCTCTATGGAGAACACTGTAAACCCCTGTTGCTGCAATTGTTGCACAGCCTCCAATGTATCTGCCACATAGTTCCATGCGACAGTAAGTTCTGCCCCCAGTGCTGTTTTATGAATTTCGGCATTAGGCGGTGTAGAACATAGCCCGCACAAGACCACTCCTTGCAAACGAAAAGCATCGGCAGTACGGAAGACCGCCCCCACATTGTGTTGGCTCCTTACGTTGTCCAAAACGACCACCAAGGGAATTTTATCTGCTTCCCGAAATTCGTCCGCCGTGAGTCGGTTCATCTCTATGGTTTTCAACTTACGCATTGTAGAGCATATTAAGCGTTTGTTCTGTTTATTGTAGTTTCCAATCTTCGGCGGAGAGAAAGAACTCTCGTGCCTGTATGGTATCTCCCTGCAACTGCGCTGCTTGCGCTTGTTGCATATAGAGTTCGGTTATATGTTGTCGCAGCATTGCCTGCTGAGCAATCACCTCGGGCTGTTGCGCATCAAGTGCCAATGAGAGATTGCTTAAATCCCAAGCAAACAAAGCGTCGTTGATACGTGTAGAACGAGCATATCGTTTCAATCGGTCGTTGCACTGCTCTAACATTACCGCCAAGTTGCTTTTTCGTTCTCCCTCCGCCACCAGATATTCAGACAATGCCAACCTATAGTATTCGCGTGCCGCATCGGCATCGTAACTCATAAGCGCATCGTCAGCCTTACGCAAAAGCAAGCGCAGAGTTTTGGCTCGTTCGGCATCATAATGCCCTGCATAATAGAGTACTTCCGGTTGCCACACCCAGCGTCCGTTAGTTCCATAGAGCGGCATTTTCACATCTGCCAAATGAGTATGTATTTCATCTAAGAGTCGATAGATATCGCAGCGTTGTGCCGCTTGCTCCAGCGACTCTTCGTCGGTTAGCGTATTGAGCGTTTTGGCGGTTTGACGAACCATGTTATCCCAATGTCGGTGCATAAAATCGGACGCCAAACGATTACCCTCATCGATAGTCAGAATGTAGGCAGCAGAATCCATGGCCTCGAGCAATTGCCCGTTACGCTGCAAACGCTCCATGGATAAGAGCAACTTTGTTACCGAACTGCCGGCATTAACACTGCCCGATAAGCACAATACGACAATAAGTATAGAAAGTGTTCTTTTTTTCATCTCCGTTGAATTTTCAGACAAAGGTACGTATTTTGTTCGGGTTGGACAAATACACTTTCAAATAAAATTGCATATTATTCCCTATAAGTATACACACATCATATGTGAGCGGTAGGTTTTTCGTATCGACTTATAGAGAAATAACCATAGGCTTCATATCTTGTACATTACCGAATGCTGAACATCTTATCCGATCAGACTGTATGCAAAAAGACCTTTGTTGCTTCATCAAAAAGCAGTTGTTTTACTTCCTGAAGTGGCACTTCACTGCCCAGTTCTTGCTGCAAAGAAGTGACTGATTTATCGGTAAATCCGCAAGGATTGATATAAGAGAACCAACGCAAATCGGTATTGACATTGAGTGCAAAACCATGCATGGTTACATAGCGTGAGGCACGTACTCCGATAGCACAGATTTTACGTGCCCGATTGGTCTGCGGTTCGATCCATACTCCCGTAGCCCCCGCCAATCGTTCTCCACGTATACCATAATGCGCCAAGAGATTAATGATGGTTTGTTCTACGGCAAAGATATAGTTTTTCAAGCCTAACGAGAATTGTTCTAAATCGAAAATGGGATAGCCCACCAATTGTCCCGGTCCGTGATAGGTAATATCTCCTCCCCTATTCACCCGCAACAGTTGTGCTCCCTTTTCTGCCAGTTGTTCCTCACTAAGCAACATATTATCTGCTTTTCCATGCCGCCCAAGAGTAAAAACAGGCGGGTGCTGACAGATAACAAAATCGTTGGTTGGTACAATACCTGCCGTTTTCTGCTCTATTTTCTGCGAGAAGAGCGATTCTTGCCGTTGCCAAGCCGTTTCGTAATCAACCTGTTGCCAATCGACATAACGGATAATGGGTTGTGAGGTTTGCATATGTGGGAAAAGTGATGTATTTTTGCATTGCAAAGATACAATATGTCAGCGACACCCGCAACTCCCATAGAACTTCTGGCTCCCGCCCGCAATTTGCCAACAGGCAAAGCCGCCATTGATTGCGGTGCAGATGCGGTATATATAGGTGCTCCTCAATTCGGTGCTCGCCATGCAGCCGGTAATACGATAGAAGACATTCGCACTTTGTGCGAATATGCCCATCAGTTTGATGCACGTGTATGGGTAACACTGAATACGTTGCTACGCGATGAAGAAATTCCCGCAGCCGAGCAGTTTGCATGGGATCTATACAATGCAGGAGCGGATGGTCTGATAGTTCAAGACATGGGTTTGCTGCTATGCGAATTGCCTCCCATTCGTCTTCATGCCTCAACCCAATGCAACAACACAACAGCCGAGAAAGTTAAATGGCTGCAAGATGTCGGTTTTGAGCGTGTAGTATTAGCACGAGAATTATCCTTACACCAAATAAAAGCCATACGCGAAGTTACCAGCATTGAGTTGGAGGCATTTGTACATGGAGCATTGTGTGTAAGTTATTCGGGGCAATGCTACTTAAGCGAGTCACTTTGCGGGCGGAGTGCCAACCGAGGCGAATGTGCCCAATTATGCCGATTGAAATATGATTTATTAGACAAAGACGGTAGAGAATTGGCACATGGCAAGCATGCACTCTCGTTGCATGACATGGACAGAAGCCGTTCGCTACGAGAACTGTTGGATGCCGGTATAACCAGTTTGAAGATTGAAGGACGACTGAAAAGCGAAGATTACGTACGCAACATTGTTGCCTACTATCGCCAAGCCTTAGATACTATTTTTGAGAACTCCTCTTCGCGCTATTGCAGAGCCTCAAAAGGGGACATACAATTTGGTTTTACCCCCAATCCTGCCAAGACATTTCATCGCGGAGAGACCGACTATTTCTTGCATGAACGTACCACCAACCTGGCTAATTGGGAAACTCCGAAATCGACCGGTGAATATATCGGGAAAGTGATTCGCACATATCCCCTCAACGGCAAAAACGGATCTGTTTGCATAGAAACAGACTGCCGTACCACCCTGCACAACGGTGATGGATTGTGCCAACAAGACCAAGGTTTCTTAATCAATAGAGCAGAAGAACAGAAGATATATCCAAACAAACCTATAAACATCCCCATAGGCACGTCTCTATACCGTAATTACGACTGCGAGTTCAGCCGTCAATTAGCCAAAGACAAGACAAGAAGACGCATACCGGTTGATATTCTTTTGGCAGAAACAACCGATGGTTTCCGTTTGCAGATAGGTGAACATACCGCACAATTTATCTATCACGCCGAGCCAGCACAAAAAGCGGACCAAGCCGCCAAAAACATACGCACCCAACTGAGCAAATTGGGCGACAGTATTTATGAAGCAAAGTCGGTTACATTACGAGTAGACCCAATTCCGTTTATTCCTGCCGGTGTGCTGAACGAATGGCGCAGAGAAACTTTACAAACTCCGCTTGTCAAAAAGACATTGTCAGCCCACTCAGAAAAACGTGCTGTACGGTTCGCAGCCTTGCCGGCACATACCGCCCACGACTATCGCCTAAACATACTGAACAAACAAGCCAAAGCGTTTTATGCCCTCTGCGGAGTTGCCGAAACGGCCGATGCTTTTGAGATAACCCATACAGAAGAGGCACGCTTGATGACTTGCAAATATTGCCTATTGTACGAATCGGGTATGTGTCGCAAACAACAGAAACAAGCCTCATCACAATCTCAAGAACCCGTATGGCTACGTACCGAAAACGGGAAACTGCTGCGTTTGCATTTCGACTGTGCAAAATGCGAAATGAGCATCACTGCCGCCACCACACGATAAGCCTTAGCAGACATTTCTATCGGTATTCTATGAACCAAGCGTAAGAAGTAAGCACTTCTGTTTCATTTACAACATCCCCACAAATTACACAATTAACGGCAATTTTTACACGCTTGTTATATTTAGACTATCTATCTTTGCAAATTGGATAAATAACACCTTGACAAACATTATGAAAAAGACACTCTTTACACTATTTGCCGGTTTGGCAGTAACAGTAGCCGCACAACAAAAACAGGTGTGGGATTTCGGAGCAGAGCAACAGGATGCCACCCTTTATGAGAACATGCTTTCGGAGAGAGAAATCAACTCATGGTACGATGCGAGTATCACTCCGGGCAGCACCGGTATTCCATTGCCTTCTTTCACGGCATCGGAAGGCGTCAATTTGCGTTACAACACCAATGGCGCAAGCAACCACCGTTTACGCAGTACGAACAGCAATCTTACACGTTACGATGACAAATCGCTAAAAGATGCCGAAGGTAACATCTATACGGGTTATATCTATTCAAATTCGGGGAAACAACCTTTGGTATATATAGAACAAACATTCAGTGCCGGTGATATTGTTGAATACTATGTCGGTTCAAACGGATTGGCAGAGAATTATATACTGCAATCGCCTTCAGGAAAAGAAGAAACACTACTCTACTCTGCCGCAGCCAAGATAGAGAAACTCACTTTCTACATAGGCGAAACGGGAGTACACCGCTTTTACGGTTTGGATGAAAAATTAGTGGTGGCACGTATTGTGCGCACCCCCGTACAGACAGGCACATTAAGCGGTAAGATAACCGCCCCTGCCGACATGCCGACGGGGTATTCCATACTATTGAGCAATACTGCCAACGGAACAGTATACACAATTCCCGTCAGCAACAACACCTATAAGGCCGAAGGATTGCCAATAGGTTATACGTACGAAATCACACTAAAAGATGCTAACGGATACATTGTTAGCAGCAACAATAGAATCACCTTTACCCAAGACGGACAACAAGCGGATATAGAAATTGCTGCCGTTACGTTATGTACCGTTTGCGGCAAACTGGAAGGTCTGCCCACAGAACAATTATCGCTGCTTCAGTTCGATTTTGAAAAGCCCGAAACAGCACTCTTTATTCCGCAAATAACATGGAAAACAAATGATGGCGTAACCACTTACACACTGACCGTTGAACGCGATATCGCTTATCGCTTATTGCCCCTTAACGTTAACGACTACGAACTCACCAATACCACTTTGACGGTAAGCACCGACCTAAACGACTATACACTGACCTTCCAACAAAAACCATTGTACACAGTAAGCATTATTCCAACCTATCTTACAACAGAAGATTTGCAGGCTGCTACCTTTACATTCCGCAACATCAACGAAGAAGGATATGTCTATACTTTTGCGGGACTCAACGATATTCGCTTACGCGATGGTGTTTACGACATCAGCAGCAGTAACCTGCCTGCCCATACGCGTCAGATGCTTACATCGAACTTAACAGTAGCGGGAACAGACGTTAGAAAAACCATCGATTTTGAGAGTACCCTCCCCGCAGAAAGCATTCTCTATGCCGCACAACTGACAGTAGGTATCGATAAAGAATACAAGACCCTTAACGAGGCTTTAGCAGCCGTACGGCGCATGAACAGAGGCGCAGGAGAACGTGTTACCATTCTTATTGAACCCGGCAATTACGAAGAGATGCTGCTCATCAACATGGACAATATCACCCTTAAGAACGCGTCTTCGACTCCATCTATAGCCCTCAGAAATGCCGGTGTGGATATTGATGCCGATGCAGTACGTATCACCGGATACTATGGTTGGGGATATGACTATTACAGCATGGGGAAAGAGTGGTTCAGAGATGAACGCACACTGCAGGTAAACAAAGAAAACGGCTACCTCAGCACACCCAACAACCAACAAGGTAAAGCCTATTGGAACTCGACGGTAGTAGTTACAGGAAAGAACTTCGTTGCAGAGGATATTATTTTTGAAAACTCTTTCAACCAGTATGTTTCCGCCAAAGAGGCTGAAGACATATTGGTAGAGAACAGCGGCGGAAAGGGTATCCGACCGAAAGAGGTAGGAAGTACTGCCGTACAGGCACGCAGTTACAGAGAACGAGCATGCGCCATTGCTTTTGCTCAAACCGCAGACAGGGCATGGTTGACCAATTGCCGCGTTATCAGCCGACAAGATGCCATATATGGAGATTCGGGTTGTCGTGTTGCCATGCAAGGAGGCATATTGAACGGAGCATGCGACTATATTTTCGGTGGCATGACTTTGGTTTGCAACGAAACCGAATTGGGCATGTTGGTTACCGATGACAGCAACGATGTAGCCTATATAACAGCCTCCAAGTCGAATGCAGGCGACAGAGGCTATCTGTTCTACAGATGTCATATTACCAGTGCACAGCCACTTATCGACATGGCAGAAAGTCAACCCTCAAAACCCGGCTATTTCGGACGTCCGTGGGACGCCAATGCCGAAACCGTTTTCTTTGAGACTACTGTTGATGCAAGTGCCAACGGCACATCGCTCATTACTGCCAAAGGATGGCATAACGGCTTAGTGGCCGCAGGAGCAGTACGCAGTTACGAATACGGAACCATAGAAAAGGCCAACATCGACAATAGCAACAACCGAGAAACATGGGCTACAGTTCTTAGTAATCCGGTTCTACCCGACGGTACCTATATCAGTCTGTACAACTTCACAAAAGGGACCGATGAATGGGATCCATTCAACGCCAAGGATACCCACATTAAAACCGTACAAAACGATTTACCAGTAGACATCACTTATAATAACGGATATGTCTCTATTGGAAGCCTGAATCAAGATACGGTGTTGCACCTCTATAGTACCGACGGAAAACTACTGCAAACGACCACAGTGCCTGCACAGCAAACCACCGTTATTGCCTTAGAAAAAGGATGCTACATTCTGCAACTCACGCAACAACGACAAATCCACACAACAAAAATAATGTTGTAAATATCATAAAGGGCGAACTAATGTTCGCCCTTTATGATTATTCGGGAAAAAGCATTACCTTTGCCGAAAACTTTCCGAATTATGAAAAAACTGCTCACTTTCCTGCTTTTAACAAGCCTAACATGTGTTTATGCACAAGATTACCCTTGCAAAAAACAAATAGAACAAGGACATTACGAAAAGGCTAAAGTAAAAAAATAGACAAGCAATTGGAGAAAATACCCAATAATATTGAGTATTTATATGCTTTCTACAAACTCAGTTCAGACGAACTCTCCCCTTATTACAATTTACACGATTCGTACACACATCTATCAAAGCCATTGTACTGTTCAACCGCAGCGAAGATAAAGCACTTACCAAACTGCACAAGAATGGTTTTGACACTGCATTATTTAATAACAATGTGTACACGCTCACACTATCTATTTATCAGCAAACAGAATAAGCCACCGATGCCCACAACGCCATCAGTGCTTTAGCCTATACACAAGCATGTAAAGAGGAATACCAAAGTCGCCTATCGGCGTTTTCGGCGCATAGTAAAAACAGAGTTTTTACTATGCGCCAACATCCGGCATGTACAACTTAATACATAACAAAAAAATAAGGACTCAAACATGTTGAATCCTTGTCTTTCTAATTTTTGTTGCCTAACCAGGACTCGAACCCAGACAGACAGAACCAGAATCTGTAGTGCTACCATTACACCATTAGGCAATATGCTTTCGTAAAGCGGTGCAAAAGTACTACAACTTTCCGAAATGCGCAAGAGAAATACGAAAAAAATAATGCCCACCTACTCATAGAGGATACAAGCAACCCTCTCAAACACTCTTTAAATCCCCTCCCTTGCCGCTATATTTACTATTTAGTTATTGTATACCGGCATTATTTCCTATATGGTATTACACCTGTAATTCTTCTTATATCATTGTACAAAACCATTACGGAATGGTTACGGTATCTTGACGGTATCTTTCAGACTATCATTATGTCAGAGATTGCCTATTCAAAGCCACAATAGCACTTCTGTGAAGTTATATACCTTATTTTTTATGCGGTAGCCCCATATCGTGGTAAAAAATTTGCCCTATCGGAAGATTTATCGTACCTTTGCAAATTGAATAATAGGTTACAAACAAAGCAACTATTTCGTAACTATATTATAACCAACCTAATCAACAATAGGACGATGATAAATTTTGTAGAAGAACTGCGTTGGAGAGGCATGCTCCAAGACATCATGCCGGGAACCGAGGAACAACTGCTCAAAGAACAGACCGCTGCTTATGTGGGTATTGACCCCACGGCAGACTCTCTCCATATCGGACATCTCTGCGGCATCATGATGTTGCGCCACTTGCAGCGATGCGGTCATAAACCCATAGCACTCATAGGCGGTGCTACCGGTATGATAGGTGACCCATCCGGCAAATCAGCAGAGCGCAACCTGCTCAACGAAGAAACGCTGAGACACAATCAGGAATGCATACGCCTGCAATTGGAGAAATTTCTCGATTTCAACTCCGAAGCATCCAATGCCGCGGAATTGGTAAACAATTACGATTGGATGAAAGATTATACATTCCTCGATTTTGCACGCGAAGTGGGGAAACTCATCACCGTCAACTATATGATGGCAAAAGACTCTGTGAAAAAACGTTTCAACGGAGAATATTCGCAAGGTATGTCTTTCACAGAATTTACCTATCAACTCTTGCAAGGTTATGACTATGTATATCTGAACAAGAACAAGAACTGCAAACTACAAATGGGAGGCAGCGACCAATGGGGGAACATCACTACCGGAACCGAACTCATACGCCGCATGGGCGGAGGCGATGCTTTCGCACTGACCTGCCCTCTTATTACCAAAGCCGACGGAGGCAAATTCGGCAAGACCGAAAGCGGCAACATCTGGCTTGACAAACGCTATACCTCCCCCTACAAATTCTACCAATTCTGGCTCAACGTAAGCGATGCAGACGCTGAACGCTACATAAAGATATTCACCTTTATCGGCAAAGAAGAAATCGAAGCACTCATTGCCGAGCACCAACAAGCACCGCACTTACGTCTTCTCCAAAAACGTTTGGCTAAAGAGGTTACCATTATGGTACACTCCGAAGACGACTATAATGCAGCCGTTGAGGCAAGCAATATCTTGTTTGGAAAAACAACCGCCGAAGCATTGCATCACCTTGCAGAAGAAACTTTCTTGCAAGTATTCGAGGGAGTTCCGCAATTTCATATCAGTAAAGACGAACTTAGCCATGGGATTCACCCCTTGGAACTATTGGCTGAAAAGACACAAATATTCAGCAGTAAGGGAGAGGCACGCAAAATGATTCAAGCCAACGGTTTTTCCATGAACAAAGAAAAACTAACCGATCCCAATGCAATTATTACCGCAGAGGTCTTGCTAAACGATAAGTATATCCTCTTTCAAAAAGGAAAGAAAGACTATTTCATCGTTGTTGCCGACTAAGTGCACACCTATAAACCTACCACTATGCTACAAAGCCGAACATTCCTATATTTCTGTTGTGTTACACTACTTTTGTCTTCTTGTGTAACACAACAGAAAATGGCATATTTCAAAACTGTAAACGAACAAAGTGCCGACTCTATCAATCTGCAATTTCATGCAGCAGAAGAGCCGAGCATATTCGTAGGCGATCAACTGCTTATTACGATTACTGCGCTCGACCCTGATGCCGCCGCACCGTTCAATCTGCCGCTTGTAACTTACATGACACCAGGAGCAGAAAGTGCAGGGACAACCCCTAATGTGCAATCGTACATTGTAGACAAGGACGGCAATATCAATTTTCCCATACTCGGCAAATTGCATGTGGCAGGACTCAGCAAATCTGAAGCCATTGCACTTATAAGTGACAAGATAAGTTCTTCCATTAAAGACCCAATCGTTAACATACGGTTCATGAACTATCATGTTACCGTCATGGGTGAAGTCAACCGTCCGGGACGCTACACTATTACCGATGAACGAGTCAGTATACTCGATGCACTCGCTATGGCAGGCGACATGACCGTATACGGACAACGCGACAACATACTCCTCACACGAGAGAACAACGGTAAATTGGAATTCGCACGACTCAACCTCAACGACAAAGACATTTTCACTTCACCCTATTTCTACCTGCAACAGAACGATGTACTCTACATAGAACCCAATAAGGTAAGGGCTGTGTCTTCACAAAACGTATCGCTCTATCTCTCTATGGTAACCACACTCGGCTCACTGGCAACAGTAATTGTATCTGTAGTCACCAGTACTAAATAGCCTTCTATATACAACCTATCGACTATTATGGCTCAACAAACGAACAACTCACAGGACGAAATCAACCTTCGGGAATTACTGAATAAGTATCTCCGAAATTGGTATTGGTTTGTTGTTTCTGTACTTATATGTTTATCTTTGGCAGTACTCTACATCTGCCGAAAGACACCCGTATACAACGTATCCTCCACTATCATGATTCGCGATAGCGAATCAAGCGGGTTATCAGGATTGGCACAAATGGATGCACTCAACCTTTTAGGGGTAGGAGGAAGCAAATCGGTGACCGACGAAATAGAGATATACAACTCACGCGCCATAATGGAGCAGACACTTCGAGCATTGCAGTTGCAAACCGAGTATCGCAAAAAGAAAAATCTTCGTTGGTTCGGACAATATCCCTCCTCCGATTTGATAGTGCATTATCCGCAACAGTTTTGCGATACCATGCAACGCTCCGTTCGCATGGAGTTAACCTGCAAAGGAAATACGTATAAACTGAAAGTAAAGTACGGTTATCATTTTCTGAAAAGCACACACACACTACACTCGCTCAACGAACCGATAGAAACCTGCATCGGCACAATAGAGTTTGAACAACTACGCCCCATTGAAAAAGGCGACAAATATCGAATAAAGACCACACCAATGCTATCATTGGTAGATAGTTATAGAAGCAGTATAAAAGCCAAGCAGATAAAGAAGGGTTCTAACATAGTAAGCATATCCACCGATACCGACATGCCCCGCCGCGGACAGAATGTTATCAACAAACTGACCGAACTATACAATTTCGAAACCGTAGTAGACAAAACAACTACGACCAAAAGTACCCAATCGTTTTTGGAAGAACGATTGCAACGCATCGCTTTCGAACTCGACTCAGCAGAATTAGCCGTAGAGCGTTACAAGAGCAACCACAACATCACCAGTCTGTCTGATGAGGCAGCATTGTACTTGGAAGGCATAAGCAAATACCAAGAATCATTAGTAGAAACAGAAACACAGTTGAATCTGATTGAATACATCAAGCAATTCGTATCAGATGAGGCCAATGAGCATAGCCTGATACCTGCCAATATGGGTATTACCGATGCCGCTTTGGTTACCTTAATCGACCGATACAATCAGTTATTGCTCCGTCAGATGAAGATATCTCGAACGGCAACCGAAAACAACCCTGCCATTACACAACTGAATGAACAACTGAGCCTGATGAGAAACAATATACTCACCAGCATTGCCGGTGTTCGCGACGGTCTGCTCATCACCAAAGCAGACCTTCAACAACAACAGAATATATTCAACTCACGCATAGCCGACGTACCGCAACAAGAACGAGAATACATTGCACTCAAGCGAGAACAACAAATAAAACAAACCCTCTACGTATTCCTTTATCAAAAGAAAGAAGAGAACGACCTTGCACTCATATCAACCGTTACTCCCACCCGCCTTATAGACCAACCGCAACGCACACCCGATCCTATAGCACCCCGTGTAAAGATTATCGTGTTGCTGTCAATCATTCTTGGACTCTTCATTCCTATTGGAGTGTTATTCCTATTGGATTTGCTTAACAATACCATTCGCAACAAGCAGCAATATACCGACCTTCTTACCACACCGATAGTTGGAGATATTCCTTATAGCAAAGGGCATTCTGCCGGAACATTGAAAGCAAGCAGTACTCTTGCTGAAAGCATTTACTCCGTATTGAACAACTTACATTCATCATTGCCACAGACTACAGAAGGAAAAACCTTTGTGGTAACATCGGCTATAGGCGGCGAAGGCAAAACCTTTGTGGCCGTTCATATTGCCATGGCATTGGCAGCCTCCGGCAAGAAGACCGTATTGATAGAAGGCAACTTACGCAAACCACAACTGGCTCGGGTATTCAACTTACCTAACAGTAACCACCTGATGGAATACCTAACCGATACCACTCTGACTGCAGCAGATGTGCTAACCACGACAAGTATTGCACACTTAGATGTAATTACTTCGGGGTGTGTTACGAATCATCCGAGCGAATATTTACAAAGTCCACGGATAGGTGAACTCATAGAGAGTTTAAGACAACAATACGACTACATCATCATAGACACTGCACCTGTTTACCCTATAACCGACACATTCTCACTCAATCATTTGACAGATGTAACCTTGTTCGTATCGCGTGCTGATAAAACACCGTGCGACATGGCGAACTACATAAACAGCCTCCACGAACAACACCGACTGAACAATATGGTATGCGTACTCAATGGTACAAAAGAAAAGCATAGCGCATACATTTACTAATACGAATTGCCACACTGCAATTGATAGATGGGAGAGTATCGTCTGCATACAGAAGTACGCATCATCGTTGATGATGCGTACTATAATAAATGCGATAAGAGATAGTCTATTGGGGCAAATAGGAAAGAACTATATTATAGAGAAAGAGCGTATAAGTAGCACATTCCGATACAAGATAGCCCTTTTGCCCACACAAACAGACCGGTGTTCGTATATTAAAGACATTAGAAAATCGAGTTCGATAAAATAGCATCCGTCTTTCTTTGAGCAGTATCTTTGCCGCAGATTTCAATTATTCCGTATCTGATTGATACACAAATAGCGAGTGCTATGGTAGAAAGTTGTTGGTAACGATTTGGCGACTTAAAGATTGCACCAATCTTCTGTATTATGCTTTACCAAACAACTCTGATACAAAAGTAGCCAATTTCCTTGATTGAGCAAAGAGTTTGGCTACTTTTAAAACTACATCTTATTAATAACCCATTTCCCAGAGTTTCCGCCTTCACGAATCAATACGCCTTTTTCTCGTAATCGGTCTGTTATCTTTCTAACTTGACGTTCACTGATTTTTAATCGTATAGAAAGTGCTGCTCTTGAAATTGAGGGAGTTTCCTTTATTACCTCCAATAGTTTCTCTTCATCCGTTGGAACGCTTTGGAACACCTTTGGATCATCATTGGAACGCTTTGGAACGCTTTGGAACGCTTCCTTCGTTGTCTGCTCGCCAAATAACAACTCTAAAATCTTCTTCTTGATAGAATTCCGGTGTCTTCAACCCATATCCATTTGTTTATGATGTCTTCTGTTCCTGTACCCACCTTTTCAATATAACCATTCCAATACATAGGGTCGGCAAGTAGCGGATTAGTAGGTAAGGATTTATGAGGACCATGCAATTTCTGTACTGTCAATCCATATGGCAAAGTGCCGGGATTCCAAACCTCCAATCTGTCACGAAACAGCATCACCTGAACGCTGGCATTACTGGTATAGTCTCTATGGCACACTGCATTTACTATGGCTTCTTTAACAGCGTCAATAGGCAATTCCGGACGTGTCGGTATATCCGCTTTTTCTCCTTCTGTGCGTATCCCAACCCAATTATTGATACGACTCATCACAAAACTTGTGGCTTGATCAACAAGTTCAAAAACATCGCCCCTATATATCTGATATGCAGGCATCGGCTTTTCTACTATATTACCATAGAACTGCACACATTTCACTTCAGATGTAATGAAGTATTTTTGAGGTCTCTTTCCAAACAGTAGTACTGCTGCATTAGCCAATCTTCCTTTGTCATCGATTAAGTCAAGATGTGTAAGCAATGACACAGGTGATGTTTCAACTGGCAGCGGAAAATTACGCTTTGCGCGTGCCATGTGGATAAAATTCTTCATCTTATCCTCATCCAAATCTTCCAATGTCGCTCCATTGTCATTTGACGCATCAAATGGTCGCCAGCGGATATATTCCTTTTCCTCCAAATAGCGGATTAACGAAGCATATACAGACGTTCGCAATTCATCAATATCCACAAAGGTTTTACGTACAATATCTCGTTCGGCCTTTCGGATTAAAGCAGTCTCTTTCGGATGTCTTTTTTCCTCCCCAATACTCTTTGTATATTAAACGGCTTTTATGGAGCTTTGCAGCCAAATCATACTCACGTTCTGTCGGAGAAATACCCACCTCATCCTCATATCCATAAAGATTGCCATATAGTCCCAAATAAATATCGCAAAGTTCCACCTCCTTCAAATAGACATGGCTTGTCGGATATTCATTAGCCGGAACTTCTTCAAATATAAATGGTTCAAAGAATTTACCCAATAGAACTCTGTTCTGATATAATGACAAAGCATAGCTCGTTCTTCGGCAAACTCACTTTGAACACTACTTATGAATATTTTTATTCGTTTCATATGGCTACAATCATTTTTACTTTAAATAATCCTTGTACTCAGTCCTTAATTTCTGCCCTATCTCTGCAATTATATATACTTGGTTATCTATGGCATCGGCCAACATGTGAGATGCTTTTACTCGTTGTTCATGCAATGCTACACATAATTGCTCTGCAAATTCAGACGGTTCAACTGTTGCTATCTTGTGTCCTATTTCGGCAACAAGAGTAAACAACTTATTTATACAATCCATAGACTCTCTTCCATGATATTTCTTTTCAATATCAGAAAAATCATAGTATAGGTAAATAGAATTCAAGCGGCTTTCTGTTTCTTGAAACAATTTGTTAGACTTCATACAAGCCTCTTGTATCTTTAGTACCGTAATAGGATTACACTCCTTATCATATTCTCTTAATGCAGTTTGAAGCATATAATACATATCAAGAGTATCTTGATACCATGACATTGCCTTTTCTACTACTTCCAGCTTACGTTGAAACACCATCTCGTTTATGCTTAACTCGTTCAGAGATAGCATTAATGATGGCTTGTATTATTATTGTAACTAACGAGCCTATTAAACCTGCTGTGATATATTGTTCCATAATAAATTATACTTTAATTATAGCAATTAATTTTCAAGAATGGTGTTTCTATGATAATTAGAATAGTTTTAATTGTTTCTCCTATTCTGGTACTATTTGTTATCTGCAGAAAAAGGTTCACGATAGTGACACCCTTCTCGCCAACGAGAACAACCGTATGCCGCATTTCCACGAATGATGAGTCCTTTTCGGCATACGGGACAAAGCATACCTGCCTTATTGTTCTTTACATCAAATACGACATCTGCCGTAAGTTGTTTCAACTCCGCCAGGAATTGCTCCGCAGAGAAATCTCCTCGCTCTATTTGCCTCAGTTTCTTCTCCCATAATCCGGTAAGTTCGGCACTTTTGAGCAGCGGGGTATGAATAGTCCGGATGAGTTCAACAGCCATCGGTGTTGCCTTCAGATTCTTACGTTCTTTGGTAATATATCTGCGTTGATAGAGTTTTTCTATGATAGCCGCTCGTGTACTGGGTCGCCCTATTCCATTCTCTTTCATGGCATCACGCAACTCATCATCTTCCACAAGTTTGCCTGCCGTTTCCATTGCCCGCAACAAAGTGGCCTCCGTATAGTATTTGGGCGGAGTGGTTTGCCGTTCGACCAGACGAGGTGCGTGTGCCCCACTCTCTCCTTTACGGAAGTCAGGCAACACGGAGGTCTCTTCTTTTGTTTCTTCAGTATCCGTTTCTTCGGTTCGAGCAAATACGGTTCGCCATCCCGGATTAAGCACTTGTTTACCCGTAGCACGAAACAAAACCTCGGTTGGATTTCCCTCCGTATTACCGGTAGCAGTGAGAGGGACTTTAGCAAGGACTGTAGTGGTTGAAATCTGACAATCTGGATAGAAGGCAGCAATGAAACGTAGTGCCACCATATCGAATACTTTACGTTCTTGCTCTGTCAGGTTGTTAGGGCGTTGCCCTGTCGGTATAATAGCATGGTGATCGGTAACCTTGGTATTATCGAACACTTTCTTTGATTTAGGCAGCGTCTTGCCATGTAGAGGGGCAATCTGTTGTTTATAACAGTCTTCGATGCCTTTCAGCGTAGCCGCACACTTGGGATAGATATCTTCGCTAAGAAATGTGGTATCAACACGCGGATAGGTAGTAATTTTCTTCTCGTACAGACTCTGTATCAACTTCAATGTTTCATCAGCCGAAAAGCCATATTTCTTATTACACTCCACCTGCAAGGAGGTTAAGTCGAATAATCGCGGTGCAGACTCTGTTCCTTTCTTTTTCTCGACAGATGTAACCGTAAGCAGATTAGTTTGCAAACGATTGACCAAGTTATCGCCTGCTTCTTTGCTTTGGATTGCATCGATACCGAGGTTCTTCGCCTGCAAATCTTCGATAGAGGGTATTGTTTTATTCTTACTTTTTTCTGCCTTCTGTTTTAGTTTTTCCAAATCTTCTGCCAACTCATCGTCGTTTTTGCGTACAATGGCAGAAAAGAGCGTATCTCGATAGATCGTTTTCAGTTCCCAATAGGTACGCGGGATGAAGCGTTCGATTTCTTGTTGTCGGCGTACGATGAGTGCCAATGTGGGTGTTTGTACTCGCCCGATAGAGAGCACCTGCCTATTTTCTTTGCGATAGCGGAGTGTGTAGGCGCGTGTAGCATTCATTCCTAAGAGCCAATCGCCAATGGCCCGCATGAGTCCTGCTTCGTACAGTTTCTGATAATCGGATTGCGGTTTGAGGGTACGAAAGCCGTCTTGAATAGCCTCTGTAGTCAATGAAGAAATCCACAATCGTTTAACCGGACACTTGCATCCCGCTTTTTGCTGTACCCACCTTTGAATGAGTTCTCCCTCTTGCCCGGCATCGCCGCAGTTAATAACCTCATCGGCCTTTTCTATAAGCGACTTGATTATATTAAACTGCTTTTGTACTCCTGCATCATCGGTAACCTTAATACCAAAACGCGGGGGAATCATCGGCAAAGAAGAAAGTGTCCAATTTTTCCATTGTTCTTGATACTCATTAGGGTCGAGCAGAGCACAGAGATGTCCGAAAGTCCACGTAACACAATATCCGTTTCCTTCCATATAGCCGTCTCGTGCGGACGTTGCCCCCAAGACTTTGGCTATATCTCTCCCTACAGATGGTTTTTCGGCGATACATACAATCATGCTGCAAAGGTACGGATAAAAACCGAGAGAGCAAAAGGATATACACAAAATGGAGTGTTTGCGAACGAAAGAACGCTTCATAACGAAGCAGATGGCAATTATTGACAAAATGAAAGGTCGTTATGGTCTCGTTACGGTCTCGTAGAGGAATTGTGCCTATAAATCGACTTGGTTGTAAGCAAACATTGGTACTGAGAAAGAAAAATGTTTTAATTTTACAAGAAAACGTAAACTTTAGGTAATCCTGTTGAATCAACAGATACCCAAGGCAGTCTTTCGATATATTGTCTTATTTTTTAGAATTACCGAATACAGCGAGTACACCATAACATAAGGACAGAAAGTAAGAGCATGCACAATATATGCTACAACCATAAACATAAAGGCGGTTATTGCGTTAGAGAGATATTGCAGAATGATACCGTTAGTAATTATCAGGCTTATACTTAGGCAGTACTTGCTGCCAATTACAAAAAAAATCTACACATTGTACCAATATTTACACACTTACATTGCTATTTATATATAATTTTGCACTCGTAAAGTTGTGTACAGTTTTATGCGACTTTACAGAGAGACAGGAATAGTCTTACTTTAACCATAAACAATTAGTAACAAAACAGTTAATACTCATGTCAAACAGAACTAAATTCTTTTCACTTGCTACGGCATTGTTACTCACGCTTTCCGCACAAGCAAAAGTGATTGAGGGGACAGTGACAGATGCTACGGGCGAAACGATTATATCGGCATCTGTGATTGTAAAGGGAACAACGATAGGTACTGTAACCGATTTTGACGGCAATTACAGCCTTGACGTTCCGGAAGATGCAACCGTATTGGTATTTTCATACATTGGTTTGGAGACACAAGAGGTAACCATAACAGGTTCGCCCTTGAATGTAATTCTCCGCGAAAATGCCGAGGTGTTGGAAGAGGTGGTTGTAACGGGTTACGGCACGACAAAAAAGCGTGACTTGGTAACGGCAGTGGCCTCGGTATCTGCTGAGCAATTGAAAGATATTCCCGTAACCTCTGCTTCGGAAGCCTTGCAGGGCAAGTTGGCCGGTGTATCGGTAACGACAACAGAAGGTTCGCCCGATGCGGACGTAAAGATTCGTGTTCGCGGAGGAACATCGCTTACACAATCGAACGACCCTCTTTACATTGTAGACGGTTTTCCCGTATCCAGCATTTCGGATATTGCTCCTTCGGACATAGCCTCGATGGACGTTTTGAAAGATGCCGCAGCAACCGCCATTTATGGTGCACAAGGTGCAAACGGCGTAATCATTATTACGACCAAGGACTCGGATACCGACTCTGACAAGATGACATTCCACGTAGACTACAGCGGCTATGTAGGTTGGAAGAAGATGGCTAAAAAATATGACGTAATGGATGTGAAGGACTTCACCATGATGCAATGGGAGTACGCCTATCTGAAAGACAAGAAGAACCTGCGCAGCAATTTCAATGCCTATTTTGATGCTCTCTATAATCAGACGAAATACTATGATGAGAGCGAAATAGAGACCACTCCGATTTCCGCTTTGTTGGAAGAATACGGCAACCCGGAATTGCATCCGTTTACCGATTGGCAGGATTTGACTTTCGGTCGCACAGGATTCAATTCGAATCAGTCGATTAGCATCAGTGGCGGTAACAAGAATGCGACTTTTACTTTGTCGTATAATCGTATAGATGACAAAGCCATTATGGAGCAATCGAATTACGCACGTAACAATCTCGCCTTGAAAGCGAAATTCAAACCCTTTAAGGATTTCACGATAGCGTTTAATACCCGCTATACGGGAACCGAAGTGTTGGGTGCCGGTTCGAATGCGATAAAAGACAATGGTACAAGCACAGAATCGCGCTTACGCAACTGTGTGGTATATACTCCTGTAGATTTGCTGACCAAAGGTATTGCCAGCGAAGATGATGATGAAACATTCGGCAGTCTTTACGACCCGTTGACAACTATCCGTGACAACTATAAGTTCAAGAAAGACAACAAATGGACGATGAACGGATATGCTCAGTATAAGTTTGCCAAACACTTTACCGCCCGTGTGGAATTAGGTTATGATTCGCGTAATATTACCACGGATCGCTACTATGGACCTACCACTTACTTTTCTCGTAATACGGGGCGTCCGGGTGTTGAAAACGGTACTGCTCAGGTGCAAGTATTAAATGAGAAAGAAAGCCGTCTGCGCAATGCCAATACCATAGAATGGAAACAGAAATTTAACAAAGCCCATCAAGTGTCGGTATTGATTGGTGAAGAAACGATTTTGCACAAAGCCGAAACAGAAACGCTGAATGGTTTCGGTTATAAGGGTAACTACGATATAGAGAATGGCGAGATATTCAACTATCTCGGTCAGGCTTCTTATTCGGAAATCCTAAACTATATAGACCCTCGTGACAATCAATTGAGTTTCTTTGCTCGTGCCAACTACGATATATAAAGGACGTTACTATTTGACCGCCACTTTCCGTGCCGATGCCTCCACTCGTTTTGAGAAAGAGAATCAGTGGGGTTATTTCCCCTCAGTTGCCGCTGCATGGCGTATATCGGATGAGAGTTGGTTGGAGAACGCTCAGCAATGGTTGTCGAACCTGAAACTGCGTCTGTCGTATGGTATGGCCGGTAATAACAATGTGGATTTAGGTTATCTGCATAGTGATTTCTTATCGCAGCAAATGACCTATATTGACATGGGGTCAGGCACAAGCAACATCTTGGTAGCCGGAGGTTCAGACAAGATTGCTCCCAATCCGCATTTGAAATGGGAAACAACCATCACACGCGATTTAGGTATTGATTACGGTTTCTTTAACGAACGCTTATCGGGAACAATAGACCTCTATTGGAATACTACAAAAGACCTCATCATCAAACAGACTCTTCCGTCACGTTACAATGCCCAATATCAAAATATCGGTTCTACCGAGAACAAAGGTGTAGAATTCTCTATTAAAGGCATTATACTTGACCATCAATCGAAACGTTTGAGTTATGGTTTGTCGGTGGACGGCAACATTGCTTACAATAAAAATAAAGTAATTGATTTGGGTAATGTGACATCGTTGTCAGCACAAACAACTTGTTTCGGTTCGTCGGAATATCTGACATTAGCAGAGTTTTTGGTAGAAGTAGGTCAGCCGATCGGTAATGTGGTCGGTTATGAAACAGACGGCTATTATACCGCAGCCGATTTTGTTTCGTATGTTCCATCGACCGATGAATGGGGGCTTGCAGAAGGACAGCCCACTTATGGTGACGGTTTTTTGAGTTCTGCAATTCGTCCGGGGTCCATAAAATTCAAAGACCAAAACGGTGACAATATTATTGATGAAAAAGACAAGACCATATTAGGTAACACAGTGCCTGTATTGACAGGTGGTTTCAACATCTCCGCTTTTGTAGGCGGTGACAAATGGGGACGCATTGATTTAGCCGCTAACTTTACTTTCTCGTGGGGTAACAAGATATTGAATCTCAACAAGATGGAATACTCTACGATTACAGAGAAATCGAAGATGCGTAACTTGAGCAACGAAGTGAATTTTGCCAATCGTTATTCTCTCTTCAACGAACAAGGCAGTTATATGCCTGAAGCATTGGCTGCCGGTAAAGGTATTGTATTCGGTGATGAATATACTGCATTTGCCTCCACATTGGACAACATGAATGCAGATAAGGGTGCGACTCATGCATCGCCTATCATGTCGCATTATGTAGTAACCGACCAAACGATGGAAGACGGCTCATTCTTGCGTCTGCAAAACCTCACAATAGGTTATACCTTGCCACGTGTATGGTTGGAAAAGGCACACCTCAACTCCATTCGTATATTTGCTCAAGGAACAAACTTGTTCTGTGCCACCAAATATACCGGTATAGATCCAGAAGTTGATACACGTTCGAGCAAGAATCCGTTGACTCCCGGTGTAGATTTCTCAGCCTATCCGAAATCGCGCGGCTTTAACATTGGTTTGAACATTCAATTCTAACACTCAACTATCATGAAAAAGTTCATATATATATCATTGGGAGTTATGCTATTGACGCTTGCTTCCTGCGAAAAGAATTTCTTTGAGACAGACTCTCCTTCGGCGATGGACGTTTCCGTATTCAAATCGGCAGAAATGACCGAACAAGCCATCGGTGCCATTTATAATACTTTCGGAGAAGACAAATCGTTCCGTAACCGTCTGTGCGGTGGTTATGTAGCCCTGAATACAGATATTGAGTTTTGCAACAAGGGGAGTGGTCAAGCCAAAGAGAGTTCCATTTATACGTTGAGCAAAGGAACGGGTGACCTTTCCACCGCCAACGGTAAAGACCCTTGGGCTTATTTGAACTCGGCAATAGAACGTGCTAACGTAGTGATAGACGGAATTTGCGAATACTCCGATACAACTGATGCGACATTCAAATACCTATTGGGTGAAACTCTCACCTTGCGTGCTTTCTGCTATTTGGAATTGGTAAAATTGTGGGGAGATGTACCTGCATGTTTCAAATCGTTTGACGGCAAAAACTTGAATGATTTGTACGTACAGAAAACAGACCGCAACGTAATTTATGAACAACTGCGCAAGGACTTGAAACATGCAGCAGAACTGATGCCTTGGTCGGAACAGTGCCCCGGCAATGCCAACAATTATACGGGGCGTCCGTCGAAAGCATTGGCATTGGGATTATTGGCTCGTATGGACTTGATGTATGCAGGCATGGCATTGCGTCCCAACACATTTACTATAGGCGGTACGGCAGATTGTTCCGTTCAGTACAACATAAAAGATGCTGCAGAACGTCAAGCAATTTACCAAGAAGCCGTATGGGCATGTGCCGAGATTATCAAACACGAAGACTATAAGTTGGAGGATAATTTTGAAGACATATTTAAGAAACTATGTGCCGACGAGGTTCGTTACAACCAATCGGAATATATTTGGGCAATTCCTTTCTTGGACGATGCACGCGGTCAGGTACTCGCTCTGAGCGGACTGAAGATTTCCACTAATGCTCCCGGTGCTATCATCAACTCTATCAGTTACGGCGGCGGTAATCAAAACAACACAAAAGTACAAGGTATGATTCAGATTGTACCTACTTTCCTTTGGGACTTTGAGGAGAATGATACTCGTCGCGATGTAACCGTATGTCCTTTCCAATGGGAATATGACAATGGCAGCGGAGCCAGCACTGACCCATCGGCTTTCCCCGGAAGCAGCACCAGCGAAAAGAAACTCTATCAGAAATTATCAGACGCATCTTCTTTGTATTTGGGTAAATATCGTATTGAGTGGATGAAACGTTCTTATGCTTCGAACGAGGACTGTATAGATATGCCCGTTATCCGTTATGCCGACATTCTGCTTATGTATGCAGAAGCCGCTATTGGAAGTTTGGAAGGCAATGCTCCTGCCGACTTGTACGGACTTAATCCGCAAGAACAATATAACAAAGTGCGCGAACGTGCCGGACTACAACCCCAAACACTCAATATGGAAAACCTTATGGCCGAACGTGCATTTGAGTTTTGCGGAGAGAACATCCGCAAATATGACTTGATGCGTTGGAACAAACTGGGACAACAACTGACTCGTACGATGGAACGTATTGCCGATTTGGATGCCGGACAAGGAGAGTTTGAGGGTAGAATGGACTCTATATACTTTACCTATAAACAGGACAATTCGTTTGCACAGAGCGGAAACGCCTATGTGTTTGATAAGTTTATCGGTCTGAAAAAAGGAGATACATATCCTGCAGAATATGACAAGACAGCAGGTTGGATACGCAAAGCATTCTATGAGAAAGACGGTCAACGCCATTTAGATGCAACAGAGTATTATCTGTATAAAGAAGGCGTGGATGTGGATATGCGCCACTATTGGCCTATTTTTGATGTAAACATCAGTGCTTCCAACGGAACTCTTTGGAATGACTATGGTTATTAAGAGAATGGTATAACACATTGCAGAGAGCCTGCCGAACTTAATTGTGCGGTGGGCTCTTCGCCACTAATAGATAGAGATTATGAAACATTTTATCGGTATATTTCTGGCTTTCACATTGGTAGCCTGTTCTTCGACAAGCGATTCGACAGAGAATCCTCAACAGACTTCTACTCCTGCTTTTCCGCAAGCCCAAGGTGGCGGGCAATACAGCACCGGAGGGCGCGGAGGAATGGTATATCATGTAACCTCATTAAGCGATGACGTAAATGATGCCGGTTCGCTAAGACATATACTGAAAGTGCCCGGAGCAAAGATTGTCGTATTTGATGTGGCAGGTACGATCAACTTACAACGTCAATTGGATATAGAGGAAGGTTCGGTTACTATTGCCGGTCAATCGGCACCAGGTGACGGAATATGTATTGCAGGTTATCCTGTAACGATAAAAACCTCCAACGTAATTATACGTTTCGTTAGATTTCGTATGGGTGACGAAAACGGAGTAGAAGGCGATGCACTTACCTGCATAGGCAGAAACAATATAGTGATAGACCATTGTTCGTTCTCATGGTCGACCGATGAATGTGTATCATGCTATGGGAATACAAATTTCACCCTGCAATACTGTTTCATTACCGAAAGCCTGCGAAACTCTGTACACGGCAAAGGAAGACACGGATATGGCGGTATTTGGGGAGGAAAGAATGCTTCTTTCCACCATAATCTATTGGCTCACCACGATAGCCGTAATCCCCGCTTCGACCACGAATATGTAGATAACAAATGCCACGGCCCAATTGACTATGTGAACAACATCATCTACAATTGGGGAGGGAACAATGCTTATGGCGGAGAAGGTGTAGGTGAATCCCGCAAAATAAATATGGTGAACAACTATTACAAACCCGGTCCGGCAAGCAGCCATAAGACGCGCGTACTGAATCCGACAACTCGTTGTAATTTTTGTCAAGAACTCGGCACTGTGGTTCCCGGTAAATTCTATATTACAGGTAACTATGTGTACGGTTCGACAGAAGTAAGTGCCGACAATTGGCAAGGTGTGGAAATGGATACAGGAGAGAGTGCAAAGATAAACCTCTGCCGTTCGGATGTACATTTTGACATGCCTGCGATTGACACACAATCGGCACAAGACGCTTATAAAACCGTACTTGCCAAAGCAGGTGCATCGTTGGTACGCGACAGAGTAGACACGCGTATTGTATCGGAAGTGGAAAACGGGACTTATACCTACAAAGGTTCGAACGGCAGCAGCAACGGACTGATAGACACCCAAAACGATGTAGGTGGATGGCCCGAATATAAAGCAGGAAGCAAACTGCAAGACACTGATAACGATGGCATTCCCGATGAATGGGAAACCGAACACGGATTGAATCCGTTGCTCTATACCGATGCCAATCAGTATACACTTTCGAAAGAATACACCAATATAGAGGTGTACCTCAACAGCCTTGTAGAACATCTGTATTGAGTACAATGATCTAAATATAAATTTTTAATTCTCCGATTTTCAGATAACCATTTTCGTAACCTCACGAAAATGGTTATCTTTGCAATCGATTGGGGTGGATTGACATCTTCATATCGATGTATGCCCTACTCCATTGCGATTCGATACAACGACTATAACACTACATTGCCATGACATCATTAAAAGGTTTAGGAACGGCTCTTATTACTCCCTTTTTACCTAATGGGGAAGTTGATTTTGACGCCTTAGGTAATTTGTCGGATAAGCAGATAAGTGAAGGAGCTGATTATTTAGTAGTATTGGGTACCACTGCCGAAACCGCCACTCTTACTGCATCAGAGAAACAAGCCGTTCGGCAGTGTATAATAGAACATACACGCCATCGTTTACCTCTCGTTTTAGGTATAGGAGGTAATAATACACACGCCGTTATTGATGAGATCCGCAATACTGACCTCACGGCATTCAGTGCCATATTAAGCGTATGTCCCTATTATAATAAACCTTCGCAAGAAGGATTGTTTCAGCATTTTCGCGCTATAGCGGATGCTTCCCCCATTCCGATAATTCTCTACAACGTACCCAGTCGGACAGGAGTAAATCTATTACCCGAAACCGTATTGCGTATTTACGAAGCTTGTCCGACAAAAATTATCGGCATCAAAGAGGCATCCGGCAATGTGGAGCAAATAAAGCGACTCATTGACTTAGCGCACCACAAATTTCTCATTATTTCCGGTGATGACGGTATCGCTGCCGAACTGATGCAATCAGGAGCTGACGGACTGATTTCGGTAGCCTCGAATGCCTTTCCCAAAGTGTTTCATGAGATTGTACACAATACACACCGTCAAGCATCCCAACTGCAAACCACCTATGCAGAATTGGTACATCTGCTCTTTGTCGAAGGCAATCCTTCGGGTATAAAAACAGTATTATCCCAGCAGGGCTATATACATAACTGTCTGCGGCTTCCCTTAGTAAGCAATTCAGCCAACATACAACAAGCCATTGCACAAGAGTTGGAGAACTTGAAAGCACAATAGGACTACTACGGAGAGCGAGCCGTTGATGCCACCCCATTAGAAAAGGAACGTTATGGGGAAAAAAGTAAGTGTTATGCCTAATAAGAATCCGCTCATTGTTTGTGCAGGTGTATGTTCGTTCAAGAAGATACGTGCATACATCATCAGTAAAGCAAGGAACAAGCATACCCCCCACAACCACCACGGCATAATACTCAAATAACGGCAATAGCCTATAATACTCCCTAACAAAGCCCCGATAAAAGCCAAGTGCGCACTGATTTTCCACCAATAGTTGATGAGCATAAGACATAACAACACTGCCGTTGCAGACAATGCACAACATAGAACAGCAGCGGGCATTTCGAAAACATGATAAAGACACCAATACCACGACAATGCAGCGACCAAACTGCAGATGTATGGAATGGTGCGACTCTTTCGGTCGCGCATATAGATATCGGTTAAGACACCTGTTTTAAGCAACAGCAACAATATAGAAAGCGGAATCCAGCACGTCAATAAAAAAGTAAGCATTACCACCGACTTACACCAAAGAAGCATACCCTGTGTTGATACATTCCACCCGAGCGGCAACAACAACATAGCATAGGTAGGCATTGTAAGCGGGTGAAACAATACAGAGTAGATTTCCGCAATCTTTCGCATAAATACAGAGAGTTACTATTACACAATCTATTTAGAGCGTCTTTCGCAAACGTGCCACCGGAATGTGCAATTGTTTACGGTATTTTGCTACAGTTCTACGTGCCAACACAAATCCTTTCTGCTGCAATGCCGCTACCAATTCGTCATCGTTCAATGGTTTTTGTTTGTCTTCTTTGGCTATCATTTCCACCAATGTATTTTTGATAGCACGCGTAGCCACTTCTTCTCCCTCGTTGTTGGTCATGGATTCGGAGAAAAAGAACTTTAGCGGGAATACTCCAAAATCGGTCTGCACATATTTGGAATTGGACACACGAGATATGGTAGATATATCGTATCCCGTTTTATCGGCAATATCTTTAAGAATCATAGGTTTGAGCAACGTTTCATCTCCCTCGATAAAGAAATCTCGTTGTACGTTTACTATAGCCCTCATAGTACGTATCAACGTCTCATTACGCTGACGTATAGCATCAATAAACCACCTTGCCGAATCGATTCGGTCTTTGATAAAAGAAACCGTGTCTTTCTCTTGGCGTGTATGTTCCGTTTGATTCTGATAGTCTTGTAAGATACGATTGAACTCACTATTTACCCTTAGTTCGGGTATATTGCCATTGTTGAGCGAAACCAACGGTTGCCCTCCCTCTGTTTCTACAATAAAATCGGGAATGACCGTTGTTTCCGTATACATATCATTAGACCACGCATTTCCCGGTTTGGGAGTGAGACGTGTGATTTCGGTGATTGCCTGACGGAGTTGCTCCTCCGTTATGCCCAATCGCTCCATTATCTTGCTATAATGGTGTGCCGTGAACTCCTTATAACGTTTCTCCAATATACTAATAGCAAGCGTTATCACCAGAGAGGGTTGCTTGCGTCGTAATTGTATCAACAAACATTCCTGTAAATTGTGTGCGCAAACTCCAGCCGGTTCGAAGGTCTCTTGTATCAAACGAATAATATGCCGCATTTCATCATCAGAGACCGTGATATTGGCATGAAAGACAAGATCGTCGACCAAAGATTCCGCATCGCGACGCAAATAACCATTTTCGTCGATATTGCCTATCACATACTGCGCCACTTTGCGCATATCACCGCTGATAGGCAGCAGACCTAATTGTGATAGCAGATATTCGTGGAAGGTTTGTCCCACAGCAAATGGTATATCCTCACGTTTATCATCTGCAGAAGTGTTGGTTGTATGCAATCGATAATCCGGAACATCATCGTCCGAGATATAGTCATCCAAGTCGAAATCCTCATTCTTGAGTGGGTCGGTATCTTCCCCATCAAGATTATCGTCCGCATTATGTTCCTCAGACTCATCAGTTCCCCGTTCCAAGCCCGGATTCTCCTCCAATTCCTTCTCTATACGCTGTTCCAATTCAAGCGTAGGATATTCCAATATACGGATTTCTTGAATTTGCAAGGGCGTCAGCACTGTTTTTTGCTTCAGTCCTGCTTCTTGTATGAGCGAAGGTTTGTTTGGCATAAATAGATGTGTAAGAATATTCTATTCGTTGGTTAATTGATTGACTGTACTAATGATGTAATCCAATTGTTCCGTATCCAATTCCGTATGCATAGGCAAACTTAATACGCATGCTGCCAAGCGTTCGGCAACCGGGAAATCGCCCGCTTTATATCGTGCATCTTGATAGGCTTTTTGCAAATGCAGAGGTACAGGATAATATACCATTGCAGGAATGTTGCGTTCTGCCAATGCTTCGCGTAAAGCATCCCGATTGACATCCTTCAAGCGCAATGTATACTGATGAAAGACATGCGTAGAATAGTCCATACGAACCGGAGTAAGCAAATGCGGATTGTCGGCAAACCCTTTGTCATAATAAGCAGCCGCATTCTGCCGGCGTTTGGTATATTCCTTCAAATGGGGTAATTTGGCATTCAGTACAGCCGCCTGAATACTATCCAAACGAGAATTGACCCCTATAAAGTCGTGATGATAGCGTACAACCATGCCGTGGTTGGCAATGGCTCTCATACGTTCAGCCAGTGCATCGTCGTTAGTAAAGACCGCACCTCCATCGCCGTAACACCCTAAATTCTTGGAGGGGAAAAATGAAGTACATCCCACATTACCTATACATCCTGCTTTTTTGCGTGTTCCGTCTGCAAAGATATAATCGGCATTAATGGCCTGACAAGCATCTTCCACAACATACAAGTTATATTCGTCGGCTATTCGCATGATTTCTTCCATGTTAGCACATTGTCCAAACAAGTGTACCGGTACTATCGCCTTGGTTCGCGGCGTTATCGCTTTTCGCACAGCCTCGGGTGACATGTTGAAAGTATCTTCTTCCACATCTACCACTACGGGCGTAAAGTGCAGCAATGCAGCCACCTCTGCCGTTGCAATGAACGTAAAAGTGGGCGTAATCACTTCATCGCCAGGCTCCAACCCCAACCCCATCAGAGCAATTTGCAGCGCATCCGTTCCGTTACCTACAGGAATAACGTGTTTCACTCCCAAGAACGTTGCAAGATTTTCTTGAAACTGTATAACCGACTTCCCTTTGATAAATGCCGAAGTGGTGATTACCTCTTCTATTCCTGCATCAACTTCTTGTTTTATGGCTTGGTATTGCGTTTGCAAATCGACCATCTGAATCTTTTTCATAAGGCTTGTTCTATTATATATTCCACCTCCGAAGGGGTGCAACGTATATTTGTAATATAGGGTGTCGTATAGGTAGTCTTTATGGGAAGCCTATTCGTTTCCTCCGTAGGGAACAGGCAATAGGCTTCGACATCTGCTGCCGTAACATCGGCAAAATGAGAGATGCCCACTCTTACGGTAACCTCTACCATTGACGGGAAAGTACGCAAACGAACTTCCTGTGGTACATCTTTCTGCGTGACAGACAGCGTAAACTTCTTTTCGGTATATTGTTCTGCCCATGCCGTGAGTTTTAGCGTAGAGACCGTACTACGTACGCCCTGCGGAGTTATCAGCGCAATATCGGTCAGCAAACTATCTTTTACATCCCTGTATTCGGCAGCAACGGTGTAAACGGCAGATAACGTATCCAATAATTCCGTTGGTCCATAAACGGTAACTTTATTGGGTATCAGCAGTGGGCGTTCTGTCAGTTGATATTGTTGAGCAGGCAGCACTCTCCCCGCAAAATATACCGGTATCGTTTTCGATACCTCACGATGATAATCTACCGATATTTGCTCCGGACGTATGCGTTGTAACTTAGCAGTTCCCTGCAGTTGGTCAGCCAATTTCGGTCGTATCTGCTCTGCCGACAATACTACAGAACTTTGCTCCGCACTTGTCAGTGCAGATAAATCGATTTGAACAGCCGAAAACGCCCCTTTTCCATAATTACGCAAACGCTTACCTTGATCGCGTATCGTAATAAGAAACTCCTCGGGGAGCGGTGTTTCGAAAGTTATATTGTCAGCCACTCCCACATATTCGACAGGAATATGTATGGTACGCTCTCTCACCGCATTAAGTGCATGTCCAAACCACAGAATAGTAGCAAACAACAAAAACAGGCAAAACGTGCCCAAACTCCTTTCAGAAAAGAAGAGTCTGACACGTTTTGCAATACGATGCACTATTTGTCGGAAAGCAACCATAGACCTACTACGGAAGAATGGTCGCTTTATTTTTTCTCTGCCTTAGGCTCTTCTTTAGGAGCCTGTTGAGCATCATCTGCAGAAGCATAAACCGATGCCTTATCCACCTTTATGGTTACATCTTTTGCGACTTCCACCAAGAAAGTGGTTGCATTTGCATCTTTAATTATACCATATATACCACCGGCAGTAACTACTTTATCGCCTTTCTTCATTGCTTCGCGTTGTTTCTGCAACTCTTTCTGCTTCTTTTGCTGAGGGCAAATCATAAAGAAATAGAACACTACAAATATCAGTACAATCATAACGATAGAGCCCACTGTACCTCCAGTAGCACTGTTTTCGGCTTGTAAAAGAATGTAATTCAACATAATTCCGTATTATTTTAGGGTTAGTATTATCATTGCAAGCGGCTTATTCCGCCCCCTTTCAGTTTAATGTTACCGCTTTGAGCAGTTTGTTTTCCTGCTTGAGTTTGCGGGCAATTTCATCAAGCACCCCATTCACAAAGAGAGGACTACTCTCCGAAGAATATTCGCGTGCTATCTCTATATATTCGTTGAAAGTAACCTGCAATGCGATATCAGAGAATGTGAGCATCTCTGCCAATGCCACTTTGAGTATGACCATATCCATATATGCCACACGTTCCGCCTCCCAATTCTTCAGATTTTCGGATATCATATCTTCGTATTGATCGGCATTATCGATAGCGGTACGCAGCAGTTTCTTTCCGAAATTCAATTCGGCTTCGGTGTCGAACATCTCCAACAAAGGTTGATCCGCTCCATTTTCCTCCTTGAAACGTTTAATCGTTTTCACCACATAACTGATGACAATATCAGCATCCGTAGTCCACCCTTTTCCGTCAAGCGATATTTCCAACTCTTCCAATGCGCCTTCCAATTGCTCATTTCCGCCCAAGACATGCGCAAAAATCTTGCGCCACACAGCCTTGTCCGCCTCGTAAGACGATTCTTCGGCTGCCATATAACTTTTAAAGAAATCCGTATCGCAAATCTGTTTGTATAATAACGCCAGATATTCGTGCCCTGCATCCCAACAGAGTTTTTGGTCTGCCAAATAACTACGCAGCACACGGTTGTCGAACAACTGTCGTGCAAAGCGGTTGTTCACAAAACGAAGATTTGCATCATAATCTTGATGCATAGCCACTGCACGTTCCTGCAATTCATCAATTTTTTGTTGGGCAAACGATGTTATTTCGTTTACCAAATCCAACAAAAGAAAATACAAACTATACGTATCAGAGACAGCCGACAACAATTCTTTTTCGGCTGTCAAACGCGTTTTACCCTCATTACTACCGAATGCAAATAGGGTTTGAACCACTTTCGTACGAACTAATGTTCTGTTTATCATATCTTTGATAGAGATTACTGCGCTTATATGCAAATATCGTGCAAAAGTAATGCTTTTCAGCGACTCCGCAAAGAGTTTACTGTATATTTTTTCACTTCATACCAACCTTGTTTCCTCCCCCCCATACCAGTAAAAGGCACACTTCGACACTTTCGTACCCATCATACTCCTGCTAAACGTAGTAGGGAGTACACCTATTATTATCTGACATAATGAAATTAGCACAAGGAGTCGTTGAAGAGTCGTAACGGTGTCGTAAGAAAACACTCTTTCTATAGCAATTCAAATTACAGACATTGGTATCGTACAAAAAGAAAAGTGTCACCAATTTAGAGAAAGCACTATTATTTGAACAATAGCAGCAAACAAATACAACAGGACCGAACCTCTTAAGAGCCAACAGTTAAACTTCCTATTTTTTTGATACGTTTACCCTGAATTTTTATTTTAGACTTGCAGATACTAAAAACTTATTGTACTTTTGTACGCAAAATTGTACAGTAATTGTACAATGGGCGTTTGACTACACAACGACCTATTTTTTAACAATATATAAACAGATGGAAAATCGTAGATTTGAAGAAAAGAAGGAACCGGAAATTGTATATTCGCGTTCCGTAAAGGCGGGGAAACGCATCTATTATTTAGATGTAAAAAAGGCACGTAACGAAGACCTCTACTTGTGTATCACCGAAAGCAAGAAAAAATCGGGGGCTGATGATGAAATGCCTATTTTTGAAAAGCATAAAGTATTCCTCTACAAAGAAGACTTTGCGCATTTCACCGAAGGATTACAAGACGTAATCAATTACGTACAGCAGCAATTGGGTATTATTGAAGAAAGACAAACGTGGGTACCAGAGGAACAAGAAAGTGTTTCTACAGACACTACACCACAGGTAGAAGAAACACCCGAACCTAAAAAGCATAAAGGGTTATTCCGCCGTATCGCTAAAAAAGACTGAAACTCTCGGCGGCTTATCGTGCACATTGTCGGCACAAGCCATTAATACTCTAAAAGCAACCTCTCTTAGCAAAGAAGTTGCTTTTTTTATACGGTCTTAGCGACATCTTACCTTAACACAACACGCAGATTGCCATCGTGGGTAGCAAAATGGAAATTATCATCGGCAAACGCCCTGCTAAAGGCATCGGTATGCAGCAACGCATCCGGTTTATCCGTAATTACTCCTTCATTAGAAATCATCAGCCAAACGCGGTCGGAGAACTGTAGAGCCAAATCCAATTCGTGCGTAGACACTACAATTGCTTTCCCATTTTCATGAGCCAATTTTCTTAATAGTAGAAACGTATTGATTCTATTAGGCAAATCCAAATGCGCAGTAGGTTCATCCAACAGCACTGCCGGTGTATCTTGTGCCAATGCCTTGGCTATCAGAACACGTTGTTTTTCACCATCACTCAAATCGTTAAAACAACGGTCTTTATAATCTACGAGTCCGGTATGCATCAAAGCATCTTCCACCACCCGATTATCTTCTTTGCGCATACCGCCCAAAAACGCGGCATAAGGATAACGCCCCATGGCCACTACATCGTGAACCAACGTGTGTTCGACCGATACACGCTCCGTAAGTACCAACGCCAACCGTTGTGCACGTTCTGCCGCTGACAACCGCTCCAAACCATCTCCCTGCAAAAGAACACGTCCAGACAAAGGCAGTTGTAATCCTGCCAATGTGCGTAACAAAGTAGATTTTCCGCAACCGTTGGTTCCTAACATACACACTAATTCCCCCGCATGCGCTTGCAGGTTCAATTCAGACTGCACCACATGTTTGCCATATCCGATAGTTAATTGTTCGGTTAGAAGAATCATGCTGCAAAGATACTAAAAAAGACAAGTTACACCCAGAAAAACGTTTACCTTAATTATAATCTTCGTATCGATTGTCGTATTATTACCTTAGATTTTATAAGTATATAAGGAATATTATGCTGAATTGTGTCTTTGACAGAATAAACGAAGAAAAACGAGTTCTATTTTCCTGTAACAATCTTACGAATCTCACTCAGTTTATTGAGTGCTTCAAGCGGCGTAAGATTATTGATATCCAAGTTCCGGATTTCCTCGCGCACTTGTTCCAATACGGGGTCGTCCAATTGGAAGAAACTAAGTTGCATACCATCACGCCCTGTGGCTATAGCCTCTGTAGGTTTGCTCATGCCTCCTTGTTTGGCTGCGTTTTCCAATTCTGCAAGAATCTTTTGTGCACGCTGCACAATAGAAGGCGGCATACCTGCCATTTTTGCCACATGAATACCAAAACTATGCTCTGACCCTCCGCGTACCAACTTACGCAAAAAGAGGACTTTATTTTTTACTTCTTTCACCGATACGTTGTAGTTGCGTATACGACTGAAGTTCTTTTCCATCTCGTTCAGTTCGTGATAGTGCGTAGCAAAGAGTGTTTTGGCATGCCCCTGCTGCTCGTGAATATACTCCACAATTGCCCATGCGATGCTGATACCGTCATAGGTGCTTGTACCACGTCCCAACTCATCGAACAACACCAACGACCGCGCAGAGAGGTTGTTCAGTATAGCCGCAGCCTCATTCATCTCGACCATAAACGTTGATTCGCCTACAGAGATATTATCGCTTGCCCCTACACGAGTAAATATCTTATCGACCACCCCAATGGAAGCATGTTGTGCCGGCACAAAACTTCCCATTTGTGCCATCAGCACAATAAGTGCCGTCTGACGCAGCAGAGCCGACTTACCTGCCATATTCGGTCCCGTTATAATAATGATCTGCTGCGAGTTGTTATCGAGCAAGACATCGTTAGCCACATATTGTTCCCCCAATGGTAATCGGCGTTCGATGACAGGATGACGTCCTTCTTTAATATCTATCACCAACGAGTCGTTCAGTTGCGGACACACATAGTGATATTGCTCTGCCGCTTCGGCAAAAGAGAGCAAACAGTCTAATTGCGCCACTATCTGCGCATTGGTAAGAATGGGCGTGATATAATCGGTGAGTGCATCCAACAAAGCCGCATAGATACGTGCTTCTATAACTGCAATGCGGTCGGCTGCTCCCAGAATCTTCTCCTCATAGGATTTGAGTTCTTCCGTTATATAGCGTTCCGCCTGTGCCAAGGTCTGCTTTCGAATCCATTCGGGAGGGACTTGTTGCTTATAGGTATTCCGCACCTCCAAATAGTAACCAAAGACATTGTTATAACCAATTTTCAGGCTTTGTATGCCCGTTTGCTCCGCTTCGCGTTGCTGCAAACGCAAGAGCCACTCTTTGCCATCTTGCTGCATAGAACGCAGTTCGTCCAATTCGGCATCGACCCCATCGGCAATATATCCTGGTTTACTCAGCAACGAGGGCGCATTTTCAGCAATCTCCAAACGAATACGTTCACGCATTTCGTCACAGAGTGTCAGGTGTTCGCCCAAAGTCTTTAATGCAGCAGATTCGCTACTGAGCGCCATTTGCCGAATCGGCTGAATAGCACAAAGCGCATAGTGCAGTTGCAAAACTTCTCGCGGCATAATACGGCGTGTTGCCACACGCGATATGATACGCTCCAAATCGCCTATAGCGGCTATTTGCGTTTTAAGTTCGTTGCGTTGTTCCTTATGTGTATAAAGCCATTGTACCACTTGTTGGCGTTCCTCAATAGGTTTCACATCCTTTAAGGGTAGAGCCATCCAACGTCGGAGCAAGCGTGCTCCCATAGGTGAAGATGTTTTATCCAACACATTAAGCAACGTAATTGCTTCTTCGTTTTGCGAACCATACAGTTCAAGATTGCGCACTGTAAAGCGATCGAGCCACACATAGCGATCTTGCTCTATTCGACTCAGACAACGTATATGCCCTGTCTGTAAGTGTTGGGTCATATCCAAATAGTGCAGAATAGCCCCTGCCGCAATAATCCCCTGCGAGAGTTGTTCGACACCAAAGCCTTTCAGGTTCTGTACCTCAAACTGCCGTGTAAGGCGGTCGGTTGCCGCAGAAGCAGTAAACACCCAATCCTCCAATTCAAACAAGAACCACTTATTACCAAACAGAGTGGTAATTTCCTGACGATGATTACGCTCAAAAAGAACCTCCTTAGGAGCAAAATTGGTCAGTAGTTTATCTACATAGTCATTGCTACCCTCTGCCACCAAGAATTCTCCTGTAGAAATATCCAGAAAAGCAATACCCGTACACACTTTACCCAACTGAATACAAGCGACAAAGTTGTTCTCTTTGGTGGCAAGTGTTGTATCGGAATAAGATACACCGGGTGTAACCAATTCCGTGACGCCTCGTTTAACCAACTTCTTTGTAAGTTTCGGGTCTTCCAATTGGTCGCATATAGCCACCCGCATACCCGCCCTTACCAACTTGGGCAAATAGGTATCCAAGGCATGAAAAGGGAAACCTGCCATATCGATAGCAGCCACACTGTTTGTGCCACTACTGCGATGTGTGAGCGTGATATTGAGTATCTTAGCAGCCCGCACTGCGTCCTCACAATAGGTTTCGTAGAAGTCCCCACATCTGAAAAGCAGCATCGCATCGGGATACTGTGCTTTTATCTCTCGGAACTGCCGCATCATGGGGGTATCCCCTTGTTCTGTTTTTGCCATAGATTAGTGTCGTTGTTATGATTCTGCTACTTAAAATCGAACGTCAATCGCACGTTATACATTCGCCCCGTAAGGTAGTTGGGTGATGCCCACTGACTGCCCGTTGCGTCTGCCACCCAAAAATAGGAATTGACATTGTTAAAGCCAAGCAGATTAAATATCTCCAAATTGATCCATACATTTTCCAAATGCTTCGCCTTAAACCACTTGTCGGTCTTCTGCCCAAAAACTCGAGAGGCTCCTATATCTAAACGTCGGTAGGGCGTGGAGCGCAACATTGCCCGTGTAGACAAACTGCGCGGTGCTCCATAGGGCAAACCATCGCTCCAAATGAAACGCAGGTGGAACTTATACTGCGGGAATCGAGGAATATAGTCTTGAAAGAGCATAGAGAAACTATAGCGTTGCTCGTTCGGTCCGGGAATCCATCCGCGATTATCGTTCAGCAGATTCTCTCGCGAGCGCATCAGTGAGAAGTTAATCCACGACTCTGCTCCAGGAACCAATTCGCCATAGAGTTTCAAGTCTAAGCCGGTAGAATAAGCCTCTGCATCGTTTTGTCCGGAGTAGCGAACCCGGACATTATCCATGGTATAACTGACTACACGGTCCATATACTTATAGTAGGCTTCCGCCGTGAACTTGAAAGGGCGTCCCCACGCACGGAAATAGTAATCAGCCCCTACCACCACATGCACAGAGCGTTGTGCTTTCAGTTTATTATTAAGTACGATGCGTGTAACTCCACTTGCATCGGTAATGGTATCGCGCAATTCCTTATAGAAAGGAGCCTGATAATAGAGTCCGGTAGCCACACGAAAAGCAAAATCGCGCTTCCAACCCGGTATATATGAGAGTGATGCTCGCGGACTGCACAGGAACTCTTTGTTGTATGTCCACCAATTCATACGTAATCCTGCCGTCAGCAAAACCGTTCCATGGTCGGTGTTCCACTTGTAGGTATCTTGTGCATATCCTTGCAGCCGCAACGAGGCGATACGGCTTTCCCCTTTCAGATTATAATACAATTCCATAGCATCGGTCTGTGTAGGCACAGAATAGCCCATAGAATCGCGCCACTCCCATTCGGAAATACGGTCGGAAACAAACTCTCCCTGCACAGATAGCCCCCAACGGAGATTGTTCTGCCCACGTTTCCATTCGCCCGTATGTGCCAACGTGGCGATACCCGCTTGCAGACGATTGCGAGCATGCTCATGATAGATACCCGTTCCAAGAACTTCCGCCACCTCGGATTCGTCGTTAGATTCAGCCGTTTCAGACATCGGTTTGACACTAAGGGTATATTCGGCAGTGATATCGTAATTTTCCTGTTCATTAGTATAAAATCCACTCAAGTCGAAACCAATACGCAATTCTTTATTGGCTTGCCAATGCGCTCCCAATGCTGCAAAAGCCGTGCGAAACATGTCCTTTTCTTGTCCGTCGTATGCCACAGCCAAGTGGCGGGCTGTGGCATATGTGCCGAACGTTTCCGCCATCTCTTCGGGTTGAAAGCGATAGGAATTCTGAGAGAAATTGCCCAAGAAACTCATTTCCCAACGCGAAGATGCTCTTCGTTCGCGTGGTCCGAGTTTCCACGTTATATATGTTTGATAATCGACAAAGTTGGGTTGATATTTTCCTTTGGTGGGCAATGTTCCGAGCATATATTGAGACGTCTTATAGCGTATGCCGTGCATCATAGAATAGGTAGAGTCGCCGCTTCCCACATAAGCTGATGCGCCCAAGAGACTTATATTAAGCGAAGAGCGAAAGCGGTCGGGTTTTCGGTAGGTAATATCCAAGACCGATGACATCTTGTCGCCATAACGTGCCTCGAAACCACCAGCCGAAAAATTGACACTCTCCACCATTTCAGGATTGACAAAAGACAGTCCCTCTTGCTGCCCAGAGCGCAGTAACAAGGGACGATAAACCTCGATGCCATTCACATATACAGAGTTCTCATCGAAACTACCTCCTCGTACATTATACTGCGAACTGAGTTCATTATTCTGACTAACCCCTGCAAACGTAATCAACAAACTTTCTATGCTTCCTCCCGAGGCATCGGGCATCAGTCGTGTATTGAGTGCATCCACCCTATCGAACATATCCAATTGACGGTGTACTCCTTTAACCTCTATTTCTTCCAACGCCTCGGCATCGGTAGGGAGCACCACATTTATTTGCAGTACTTGCTGATAGTGTGTAAGTGTCTGCCGAATGGTAGTATAGCCCAACATGGAATAGGAAATGGTAAGCGAGTCGGTCATTTCTACCTGCAAGTCGTAATAGCCATTGCGATTGGTAGCCGTACCTATCGTGGTATTTTCGACCCATACATTAGCCAACTCAATACCTCTATTGTCCGAATCGAGTACATAGCCGTAGATACGCATTCGGTCTGCCGCCGTTGCCACCAAACAACAGAACAAACCTATAAGTATCAGTATTTTGCGGCTATCGCGCATGATTTTCACGTACAAAGAACAAAAGTACAACATTTTTCGGGACTACACAAGAGAAATAAGGAAAGCGACAAGACACTCTGTCCCATGCCTGTATAACGGTCTATCCGCGATTTCCGAAGATACCGCTTCCGATACGCACAAGAGTAGATCCTTCGGTGACTGCGATATGCCAATCGTCGGTCATCCCCATAGACAAGGTATTGAAATGATTTTGATAGGAAGAGAACCACGTATTGCGTATTTGCACGAAGAGTCTATGCAACATGGCAAACTCTTCTCGCACACGCTCAACATTGTCTGTATGACTTGCCATTCCCATCAGTCCACAGATATTGATATGTTGTAATTGCTGCCATGGCATAGTTCGGAACATCTCTAACAAGGTTTCCGGTGAGAAACCGTATTTGGTAGTCTCACATGCCACCTTTATTTCCAATAAAACATTCACTCGTTTTTCCGTATTACGAAACTGTTCCAACCGCTCCGCCTCAGTGTTGATAGCCGTGAGCAATCGCCAAGAATCGACTCCATGAATAAGACTGACCATTGGCAGCAGAGTACGTATCTTATTGGTTTGCAGATGCCCGATAAAATGCCACTGAATATCTTTGGGAAGAGTTTCATACTTACGACATAACTCCTGTACACGACTTTCACCAAACTTACGTTCGCCAGCCCTATAGGCTTCCAACACCGCTTCTTCAGGATAATACTTACTCACACAAAGCAGTTGTACCCCATTGGGCAACCGATTGTGCAAATCAGCCAACGAGGATGCAATAGAACAACCTTGTTCCGAAGTTCCCCTATCGGTAGCAAGACCTATCTGTAAGAAACTGTCTGCCATCGTATGATTGTATTATATTCTCAGAACATCGACAATAGTCGTCTCTTGTATATTGGTGATAGAATAGTCAGTAATAGAATTCTTCATAAGCGTGTCGACCGCTTTATAAGCAGACTCCATATCGACATCCTGCACAAGAATGGTGGTAGTCACCTTTTTCTCTTTTCCTTGATTTTCGTCAACGGTAATAAGATTAACCTTTGCCTTGAACCAATAGTGTCCGTTCTCATTGGGTAACAACTCGTTGATACTTACCTTGCGGATGCTTTTCATTTCGACTTCCTGCCCCGGCAATATGAATGGTTTCACTTCCTCTAACGTGCGTGTTTCCGCATCACCGAAAGAGACTCCTTCTATGAGATAAGTATCGCTTGTTTTCTGTACTTTTCCATCGCCAACTTCACGTTGGTACTTCACTTTGCATTCGTAAAATTCCATATATCTATTATTATCTGTTTAGCTGATTATTATTGGAGTATATATTGTTTCACCTGCGTAGCCTGCAAGGACGCAGGAGGTAACGTTACTTGTCCGGCAGTCCACAACATGAATGGAACAACGGGACATCGTTCGACCATATAAGTTTGTGATTTCGCTCTATCCTCTCCTACCAACCACAACGGTTGCAACGAGAAGACTACATCACCAAAAGTTCGTTTATTCCAGGTATTACGCAATAGTGATATTCCGTATTCGCCCTGCAACAATGGAACCTCGGTAACGGGGCATGCCGCCTCTACACCTTCAAACTCCAAAAGGAAACCGCTCACTTGTCTTTGCAACTCAGTAAGTGAAATTTTCTTTTGTTCGATAAGTGTCCGATTAAGATAGATAGAATGAAGATAGCCTCCATCGATCCATCGTTCGTGCCCGTACATAGCCATCAGATAGGTATTGATGAGCGCAGCAGCCCGATCAACATTAAACCGGTGTACCGTTAATCCTGCTTGATCGAAAACATCGATTCCTTGTCCGTGAACGGGTTTTCCGAACAAGACCATTCGGAAATTATCTTTACCCAAACGTTTTGTCAACTGTTCCATCAAGAACCCCAAGTTTTGATTCAGGCTCAAGTACATATCTTCTTGTTCGGCACTACGCAATACATCCGACGTAGCAGAAGGAGAGACGACTGTTAATTGCAACAAGAGCATATCGGGTTGTATATCTGTGCCTAATCGTTGTTCTTCCTGCAATGCAAGAGCTAACTCTACCACCAACTCGTTGGCAACCGGTGTATTCGGCAACACTTTTGCACTCTGATAGTGGAATCCCTTATGGCGAATTTCATCCTCGGTTGGGTGCATATATGTATTGATATCCATTCGTGGCACCCACTCTCTTTCCGCTATCTGTGCGATACGTCCGTTGACATTCATTCGGTCTGCCGCAGAAGGTAATCCTTCGGCATAGAAACCGGAAGATACCCAACGTTGTTCTTTTGCATCGAGCCAAGCGACCGCATTAGCAGAGTGCCCCGCCAACACGACTGCTGCTTCCGGGTGCAGCGCAACGGCGTAGACCTTGGAACGTGCAGAGGGATAGCGCATGCGAAACTCATCGGTGATGGTAGGCGTCAACAAGTTTCGGGGTGAAATACGTATGTCGGTTCCTATACCCACCGCCTCGTTATCTTCGAAAATAGGATGCACTTTTCTGTCGGTTCGTGAGAACCACGTATCTGCCGACACTCCATGAGTACAAGGTAATTGTCCTGTACATAGCGTTGCCAATGTTTCAGCACCTCCATAGACTAACTGCGGGAATGTCACCTCCGCTTTGTGTCCTTCTTCGTTAAGCGTGCGTATTCCTCCCGGTTGCCAATAATCGCGTAATTCATCAAGACACTGCTGATTGAGTCCGTCGACACACACAACGACCGTCAAGCGTGGTGATGCGGCACATAACGGTAAAGACAACAATACACATCCAAACAATAGCAAAGAGCGAGAAGAGAGTTTTTTCTTTGCAGTTCCTTTTGTTGTTTCTTTTTTGCGCAACGGCATACCTATAACCAGCACTTCTCGATACCAGCAACAACGGATATGTATGAGATGTGCCACTATGACCCACAAAAAAGCATGCAGTTGTTGCCCACAACACAAGCGCAAGAGCAAGGCAATATAGAAATAGAGACACACCAACAGACTACTCTGCAAAAGCCATGTTCTTCCCTTGGGAAAAAGAATCAGTGCAAAAGGGATAAACATTATCGGCGACAAGAACAATATATTCCAATTGCGTCCGACCAACGGATGCAAAGAGAAGAAAGTCAGGTAACAACAAATGATTCCTAATATTGCATATAGCAGAAACAAAAGTGCATCCAGCCACCATGAAATACGATTGCGACGCATATCTCCATAGGTAATTCCCAGAATGAGCAATACCACCAAGATCACCACCCACTGCGGAGAAGTCCACCATGATCCATTATCAATTACAAAAGGTTGCGCCTCATTAAGTACACACAAAGCATCGCCATTAGAGAATGTTGCCTCAGAGACGAAATCCATGAGTTGTTCCGGTAAGAAAAGACGTTCTGCCGGCGTCATCAATCGGTCGGCTCCCTTGCCAAAAATAAGATTAATACCAAAAGCGCCCCAAGTATAGCGTCCGGAATAATGCTCTATGAGATGTCGGTAGGTATCTTTACGGTTATCGAAATTCGGCGTACGGAAAGACTCGGATAATGCGGCATCTAACAAGCGATAGGGACGTGTGGCACAATTATCGAAGACAAAGTTGTAACGATAGAAACGATTTTCGGGACGATAGTTGCGCAAGAGTGCATCTGTGATGTCTTGTTTTTGCGCTGCGGTAAGATTAAGCACTTGTTCGTAGGTTTTCCGCCCGATAGCAGCATTGCCCGCAACAAACCATTCCATAGACTCCAAACCGAGTTGGTAATCGGTTTCACCTTTAATGAAACGTGCATAGAAATGGTCGGTATTGAAATTGAAAACTCCATAATTAAAGACCCAATCGACATTGTTTCGAGCATCGCGAATACGTATTGCAGCGTGGCCGTATTTAGACCACAGTTCTTCGCCCGGAGAACACGTAAGCAGACTCACTACGGCATCGTCGGAGAGAGTATATTCGGAAGCAGTGGCATAAGTCGTACAAAAGCAACCACATAGGAGCAACAGTGCAACAATCAGTTTACGCATAAGGGCATATTCGTGAGAAGAAGATACATTCGTTCCGTTTTCAGAGTGCAAAGATACGCATTTTTTCCGTCTTCGCAACATTTCAAACATTCCGCAATGATACAAACACAGTCAGGCAGTAGAGAAACAAAAAATTTAGCACTTGACAATGTGTAACTTTTAAGAGGTCGTAAACGTGTCGTTTTTCAATCGTATAGCAGGTATGATACGAATTGACTTTGGTATATACAAAGGAGTGCATCAATGGAAAAAATTGATGCACTCCGCTGCATTAAAATTTTTCTTTGCCGCTCTATAGCAACATACGAAAAGATTATTTATAGAAATTGAAATTATACGTAAACTTCAAACCACAATCGAAATATCCCAATCCGTTAGCATAGGTATCGGTAGCCGAAAAGACATTGACATCGGCCGGTGCAGATGCTGAAGGTGCGGATACATTAATGAGGCTCTTATTATCGGTATTATTCTTATAGAGGTTATATACCGAATAGTTAGCATACGCACCCAAACCTATGGAATGTCCGTTATTGAGCAACCATTCGTAGCCCAATTCAGCCGTCAGCATGACATTGATTTTACTGCTATTCCACTTGCCTTTGGTCTTCATTTGGTTGTCTTGCACCAAACCCGTAATCACTTCGTTGCTAACATTGACACCTTCTTCTTGGAAATAGGCATTGATATCGGGGTTAGAGATATTCTGTTTGTAGTGGGTATAGACAGGCACCACCAATTTAGGACCGACATTGAAGAAGAATCCTTTCTCGGTAATCAGACTGAACATAATAGGGATTTCCAATTGCAACTGTCCGTCGTTTTCCTGTACATTTTCAGCACTGACAGTATAGTCGATATTGCCATCGGATGTACCGACTGTATAGGTAGTATCGACAGCGGAACGCAAGCCTGATTGTGCCCAACCGATGGAAAGCCCCGTAATGACACCAAGATTGACTTTGCTATCCCATTTACGCTTACCGAAATAGTGTGCATATTGCAAATCGAGCAATCCATCGAATCCGGTACGCCAATTTCCCATTGCATCGGTTTGATGCATCAATGATGCAGCACCTCCACGCAGTCCGATAGTGAAACGGTCGTACTCACTGAGTCGGTTGTAAATGGCATGAGCGACCGGTTTTTTGTTTGTTTCTTCAGGATACTCATACACATATCCTCCTTGGGGTGTTTCCAATTCCTGCAAAGGTTTGGAAGGCAACGTATCTTGGGGAATGAATATGGGTTCTTCCGCTTTAACGTGTTGTTTGGAACCTCCTGCAACCGTATCTGTAGGTTCGACAGGTTTCGCTTCGATGTTTTCTACAACTTGTTCATTTACTACCGTATCCGTAGGTAAGAAAGGTACATTGTATTCCAAAAATTCGGGGGCAATCCAAGAATAGATACCCTTGATAAGGATACCATTAGGGAATCGTTTGGAACCAACCTGCTGCACAGTATGCATACGTGAATAGACCCATGTACTGGGTTTTTCGCCCGTAAGGTAAACTGTTTTCCCCTCGATGATACGTACCGTATCGCCCACATTGGGCAATGGTTTGTCAGCCCCATTCTGCTCCGCCATCGCAAAGGAGGAGAGCATAAACATAGCCATAAAGGTCAGAGATGTTCTAAAAACTGTTTTCATATTGATTCCTCCTTTTTATTTTACGATATATTTAAGAGTTTGCATGTTTGCTTCGTTCTTTACATTGACCATATAATAGCCCGTTACTGTTTGTGCCGTGAAAGTGTAATCGGTAACATCAGTAATTTCCATACGCTGCATACAAACACCCGTCAGGTTGTATATCTCAAGCACGTAAGTAAGTTCGGGATTGAGTCCGGAAATTTCCACCGTTTCGCCCGGTGCGACCATAGAGGGAGCGATTGACATTTCCTGTTCGGCAGAAGCACAAGAGAGTATTACAGTCCGCAACGATGCGCCACATTCGTTGTCTTCGCCAACAGCGATATTGATACGAGCATAGTAGTCGCCTGTCAGTTGGCTTGCAATGGTATAGTAATATCCCGTTGCCAAGAATTCATCATCTTGCTCGTCGTTGAACTTATCGGGTGTACCATTGACACGATACCATACCACATCTTCTTCTGCCGGGAAATAGCCCATTTCGTTTATTTTATTGAGATTGATCATGAGCAACCAATCGTTGTACTTACTAACCGCCGGCATATTATCCAGATCGGGCGTATTGTCGGCATTTGGAGCCTGTACTTCGACCAAGAAAGATTCGCTTAGTAAAGTGTCGTTACATGCCGTACGTACCACATAGCGCAATGTTATTTCGGAATAAGCACTGCTTATTGCCGTATTATAGTCAGCAAGTGTGCGCCAAGCATTGTCAGTGAAGATTTCCCACCACAATTCTTCTATGGACGAGTTGTTATTGGTGAGTGATGCTTCCAATGCCGTCATCAACACAGTTTCCGCCTCATTGGTTTGTACGAATTGTCCGCATATAGCCACGGGGAGGAGTGTGAGTTGTGTAGGTAACTCAACGGGACGGAATACCGTAATTTGGTAGGGATAATGGTTTTCAACCGTACCCACATATTCGATTTCGACCCATGCAGTATCGGACAATATGATACACGGTTCGCCATGTTCGGGCGTATAGGTATCGCCTGCACAAATGATATCGGTTACCAAATCCGCTTCAACGATTTCAGCCGGTGTAACCTTGACTTGTTCGGTTTCGGAATAGAGGATATCGACAGAGCATGTTGCTTCGGTTTGCAAGCCAAAGCGTACCATAAGTGCAGCAGCATCGTAGGCGACAGGTGTATCGGTAAGCGTTTGCCAATTGCCCTCGGCATCTTGTACCTCCCAAATAACTGCCACTACCGGAATAACATCGTCAGCAGCGTCTGCGGCAATTAACGTAAGGATTTCCTGCTCTACAGCCGTTACATCGAGCGATGCCCCTGACTGAGGCTGCAGAGTAGTGTTTATATTGCTCCATGCCGGAACAAGCGGTTGTTTCCATACACGATAAGCATAAGCATAGACAGAATCTTTCAGTTGAACACCTTCTTCGTGCACCAAATTGTAAACAGTATCGTTCCATGCTGTATCGGCAGTAATGACAATTGTCTGCAAACGCGACTGAATTTCGGTATTCGGACAAACGATAGCCGTGATATCGGTTGACTCTCTCAACGGTTCTTCCGCCTGACAGATGATAGGTTCGGAAGGTATTTCGTCTTCACATTCCGTAAGAATGACATATCGCATGACCACTAAATCGGTTCTTGTATCTAACAAATTATCCGTGAGATTGGTAAAGCGATTACCTGTTTGCTGAATTTGCCAATAGATATCGGTAACCTCAGCATCGAGACGTGTTCCTTCGTTGGCTTGCTTCTGTGCTGCGAAAGCGTCTAACAAGGCTTGTGTAGCCTCCGTGACATCGATAGCCTTTCCTGCGACAACGACGGGTTTAACCGTAACAGGCAGGAACTCGGGAGATTTCTTGCAAGCGATTTGATAAGTGTAAACAGAATCGCCCAATTGTGTATAGTGTTCGTAATTCAGTGTAAAACGTATAGTATCGTGCCAAACCGTATCGCGTTGGATTAGTATTTGCAAAGTTTCATCACCTTTGATATATTCAAAGAAATCGCCTTCGCAGACCTCTTTTTCAATAAGTGTATCAACAACGATATCAGGAATAGGCTCGATAAGTTCCGCATATAAGTGCACATCGCCTGTAGAAGAAAATTTGATAAGCAACGGAGCCCATCCAAACGTTTCCAAGAGGTCGCGGTCAATATCACGATATTTTAGTTCGTTTGCCGTGAAATCATATGCCAAATCGGCCGTAGGATCGTCCAAACAGTCGAAATAAATTTCGGCAGAGGCAGATATAGCCGCATCCATAAGATTCTGCACATTCAATCGGAAATCATGCAAATTGTCTTCCGATTCGTTTTTCAACGTATCCAACTCGACCTTATACCACAAAGTAGCATCGGCGGGATGAATATTACCATTAACCCAATCGAAGAGAATAGGTGCAGAACAGGACTCTCCTCTTTCATCGGAGATATCAATACGGAATGTAACAGGTGAAGATGCCGTAATGCAAATCCAAGCCGTATCGTTAGCCACTCCTTCGATCAATGTACGCGTAATTACCTTGGAGTAAACCGCTCCTGCACCCAGTGTGAGTGTACGATCGAGCATTTGTTCGGTAACAGGGCAAGCCCATGCCACCTGCGCAGTGAGTTGAGAAGACGTTTCCTCTTTGTTGGTGATAGTGAGTGTAGCATCGCCACCGGTGAACTTCTGCAGATAGTTGATATCCACATAGTACCATTGTTCGCCCTGCGGTTGTTCTATATCAATATTATACTCAACAGGCAACGCATCGGCACAAGCCTCAATAGGTTCGATAAGTACATCTTCGTAAATAATCGCATACAAGGAATCAGTCTGCTCAGATGTAAGTTCGATATAGATAACATCGGTGTTCAGATTCATAATCAGAGCCCGACCGAGATCAGTTTCTTTGCGTGCATTGGCTCCGAGCGTCATCGAATAAGAATAAGCGACATCATCGCCACAATCGAAATAGATATTAGCATTTATACCACCTGCTATACCGTTTTTATTTTGGATACCCACACGCACTGCTTGTCCGGGAGTATTCTTAACATTGGTCAAATCGATTTTATACCACAAAGTTTTATCCGCAGGATGGGTATTACCATTGACCCAATCGAAATCGATAGCATTCAAGCAATTGAGTCCTTCATTTTCTTTTTTCAGTGATGCTTGAATGTGAATAGGTTGCGTAGTTTCCACGCGAATATAGACTACATTTTCCGCCAAAGTTTCGATAAGGTTGCGTGCAGGAGTCTTGACATACGAACCTCCGGCTACAATTTCAATGGAACGTTGAGTTGTAGGTTCGGATGCCGGACAATCGAATGCCAGTTCGCCTGCAATCAGTGCCCCAACCGCTCCAAGGTTAGTGACCGTAATTTCGGGTACGGTATCCGCTTTATCGAAAATAGGTGTAAGATCGACTTTGTACCACACGGCCGTATTGGCTGCTTGGTCGTTACCTTTTTCCCAATCAAACAATACTGCATTGTCGAGTACACAATCTTTACTCCAATCGGTATCTTCAGCATCTACCAAAGTTGCCGTGATACGTATGTTTTGCTCGGTGGACAACCCTACATAGACGATATCCGCCAACAGGTTGGAATAGAGGCCGCGTTCGATACGTTTGGATTGTTTAGCCCCTGCAGCAAGAGTGCGGGTGGCATCGGTAGTACCGGTATAAGGACAATCGAATGCCAACTGCACAGCCAACGTAGTTGCCTTTTGTGACAAGTTTTCGACTGTCAGCATAATGTCTTTCCCGACATTGTCGGCAGACTTGGCTTCGGTGATGTCGACCGCATACCAAACAGTTGTTCCTCCAGTTTGCCAATCTCCATTTTCCCAATCGAACGCCCGTGCTGCCATACAGGCCGTACCTTCGGTACGTGTTTTAAGACGTGCCGAGAAAGTAATTTCAGCAGTAGTGGAGAGACGAATCCAGACATAGTCGCCAGCGACAGACTCAAGCAAGTTGCGTGCCAAATCGCGCACCAAGACTGCACCTTTAGAGAGTGTGATAGTGCGTGTCATTAGTGATGTTGCAGGATTGGAGAACGCCACATCTGCAGTAATCGAAGCATTAGCAGTGCCCATATTAGACAATGTAAGTTCTGCTATTTTTCCTGCCTCACGCAATTCTTTTGCATTTACCTTATACCACTGTTCTCCAACACTCTGCGTATATTGTTTTTCTAATTGAAAATCAATTTCTCCTGAGATTTCAGGAAGATGTTGTATAGGTGCCTCCACTACAGTAGCCGTAATGTGCAAAGGTTGTGATGTTAGAACCTGAACATAGAGTAAATCGACAGCCACCATATCAAAGAGTGCTCGATCAATGATTTTTGTACGTGTTTCACCTGCAGCCAAGGTGCGTGTCAGATCGGTTGTAGCAGTACTGGGACAATCGAAACTAATTCCTGCAGTGACAGTTGCAGCGGCAGAACCTTGATTAGTAACAGAGACCTGCAATGTTTTGGAAGGATCGGCTTTCAGGTCGGTGATATCAACAGTATACCATGTATTTCCTGTTTTGACCGTAGTACCTGTACGGACGAACTCAAGTGCATTGAGGCAATCGAGATCCTTTTCTCCCGGTTCGACCGGTTCGGCAGAGAAACGCAACGTTTTATCTGTCTTCAAAGAAACATATACAATTTTCGTATTCAATGCATTGATTGTCGAATGCGACAGATTCATAGCATAGTTTCGTCCCGGTTCGATTTTTTTGGTAACGGCATCGTTAATTGATGATAAGGACGATAGCATCACAAAGGGTTGTGCCGTGATGGTAGCGACAGCATCATCGATGTTGTTAAGATAGAGCAACGCATCGTATCCGTCCGGCATTTCAGAGAGATTGACCCTATACCAACAAAGTGTATTGGCCTCCTGCAAATGCCCTTCAGTCCAACTGAAATCAACGGCATCATCGACAGTTGTTCCCGTAGCAGCATACGTTCCCAATGCCAAGATACTCATTAGCAGTAAGAAGATAGATTTTTTCATTGTTAGTTTATTGTTTTTATAGAATTATTATTTTTGTTTTTCCCATTCCTTGTTCCGTTTGTACCTGAACAATATATTGTCCTGCGACAGGCAAGATAAATTCAGTAGTACCTACCACAGGTAGCGACAAAACACATTCTCCCACAATAGAGAATACTTTCAAATTCCCCTTTTCAACTCCTGTGAGGATGAACGGCGTACCCGCTAAAGCAGACACGGGCGACAGAGTGACTTCAGACGGAAGTGCCGAAAAAGAAGTATTAACAGGACGCATCACCGTTAACAAAACCTGTTCATCACACTTACCCGATTCTTGTATCAACACATCGTAGGTGCCATAATCGCGCACGACATACTGATAGCGATAAAGATAGGGAAAGTCTTCGGGTTTCAGGAAGATAGTCTGTGTTGTTGTCAGGGGCGGTTCTACCACTAAATTGTACGTATTCAGCCATAATGTACCGACAGCCGTTTCGGCATCAACAAGATAAACCGTATCGCAATAGACAGTGGATTCCAACAAAGTGGTATCAGCCAATTGCAAGCCGACTCCCTGACAAGCAGTTACATCTATTTCGGATGTTTCGGTAGTAAAAGGAGCGATAAAACGAATTCTACCAACATGTTGGCTATAGAAATGGAAGTACAATGCTTGTTTTTCGGTATATGCCCGTTGCAACAACTCAGCATCAACCATCCATACTTTGGAAGAATCGGCTAAAGAGACAGCGGCAACAACATCGCCATCACAACTGCCATAAGTAACCTCTATCTTAACCGGAAGATTGTTTGTCTGCACCCAACGCACCAACATCGGTTTAGGAATGGTATTAATTGAGAACCGATATACATTATCGACATTGGAAGAAACATAGGTGATATTATAATAAATCGGTAATGGATTTGAGCATACGGAGTGCGGTCCTTCATCGTATGGTGTAAGAATTGCTCTTCCGAGTACCCCTCCACGCGGAGCCACACGTATACGTACCGTCATGGAGGAAACGACTCCGCCAATAACGCTTCCGTATTCGTTCATCTTCTCTTCGATTTCCTTATAATCGAGATTATATGCACTGTTTTTGCCCACCGTAAACGACATAGTCGATGACTCTTGCGTACAAGTGAGGAAAATATCAAAAGTGACAGCATTATCGGCGAACCAATATGCGGTAAGTCCTTTACTGATATCATTCAGTGTTGCCGAGAACCAAGTTGTATCGCTAATGAGTGTATCCATACCATAGCGAAAAGGGATGGCATCGCGACAATCACAATACCACTCAGGAGCATTCATACATTCTCTCCATTGCTCACAGGGTGCATCTTTGGGTAATCCCAAACAACCAATAATACCGGCATACAGACGCAACGGCAACAACATAAAGAACAGAATAGGAATTAGTAAAGTATTTGTTTTCATTTTATCAGTTATTCATAAGTTTATATATTCCATTAAACGATTTGAGTATATACACTCCCAACGGGAGTCGCACTGTAAGAGGAGCATCGGGCATCAGTGTAAGTGATTTAACACATCTGCCATCCACACCAAAAATAAAAATATCTTGCTGTTCGACAGATGATAAGCGATAGCCATCAGCCATTTTTTCGATAGATAAAGCGGAAGAATCGATTCTATCGCATGATGTACCTACTTCATCAGGTGTCTTGGCAACCGTAAGTGTACCCGGCAAACTATTGATAAAACGCATATAGAGAAAGCCATCGTCTGTAGCATAGTTCCACTCGTTAACAATAGAGGAAGATATTTCCCAAGAGCCTTCTCCCGCAGCAAAGGTATAAGGTGCAGGATGCAGTACATGGATGTTGTTATCTGTCAAATAGAAATCACAAGCATCGGCAACAAATGCCTTACACGCACTCTCTCCCCGCCATGTCAAGCGAACAGTACCTCCTTGCCAATCGGGCAAATAGAAACGATATTTAGCAAAGGATGATACGGGTATCGCAGTTTCGGATGGTAGCATTATCAGCGTACTTTGCGTGAGACAATTTTCTTCCCAATCGGTAATCAACAAATCGCCCTCCCCTTTTATGCTGAAACGCAAGTAAAGCGTACCATCCAACGACAGATGTGAAAGTGCTTTCAGTTCTGCAGGACGGAAATCGTAATGACGTATTGTTTCCCCCACAGGCAATGCTACAACAAAACTATCGACCAATGTTTCATCGGGATGTTCCACATCGAAGAAACAAGAGGTTCCCATATAGACAACAAGGTCGGTGTTCCCGCTCCATATAAAGCGTATCATCTGTTCCGTCCAATCTTTAATAGGAATATTGAGTACCTTATCAGCATCGGACGGTGATAAGATTACAGGTTTGTCTATAGCGATGGTTTCGGTTTCTCCCAAGCACGGTTCGAAACGCTCATCCATTACGAAATTGAATGTATAAGTTTGTACATTGCCCGCTTCGGCAGTAACCCGCACCTGTGCAAAACCGGGAATACCTTTTGCCTGTTCTATGGAAAACACTGCCTTCGCATCGGTTGCCTGCGCTGTCAGTTGTGGTAAATGGCTGACCGGTAAGCGATAGTTATATTGCTCAGGTGAAAATGACTCCAACGGTTTACCATCGAAGAATACAGACTGCAAAGACGCGTCTTTACTACGTCCGGCAATGAGTTGTATGACATAGGTTTGTGTATTGCCGGCTTCTGCCGTAACTATTACAGTGGCTGTTCCCGGCACGGATTGTGCTTGCCAGATTTCAACAGAAGAAGTAGTTTTGGTAGCGACAGCCTCTACGTGCGGTTGTGCGGTTGTAACTTCGATATTATCGTAGCGCAAAGTTGCCGCAGAGAAATTATCCACATTATATCCGTCAACCGTCAGCGCAGCCAATGTAGCATCGGTATTACCCGCAGTTGAAGACTCGACGATGTCTCGTAAAGAATATATTTCGGTTGTAGTTTGCCCCGTATTGCTTGTAACCGTAAATGTAAGGGTATTATACGTTCGCGTATTATACGCATAAGTATACGTTGAACCTTCCGGTACTTGAAATGTAATCAGTGCAGCCTTGATTGCCTCTTTTCTATTTGTGCCTGCCGGCAAAGTTGCACTAATAGATTTGGTATCCATATCGATGGCCGCTTCGATGCCCGCAATGATATATTGTGACAACTCGGTTTTATCTTCATAGGCTGCTATTTTAAGTATTCCTTCCGACTCTGCATATAAACGTACATACAAGTCGGTTTGGTAAATATCTTTTATCCATGCAGATGTTCGTTCCGGAGTCATCACAATAGTCTCGTCCGGCATTGAGAAATAATCTCGTGTCAGTTCATGCTTATTCAGTTTGCATGTAATGCCATCGTAAAAATCGAGTTTTCCCTCGCCCGACCACGTAATTTTATAATTATATTTAATCCATTCTCCGATAGGCCATAAATGTATATATACAGAATCGGATGGTGCATAAAGTAACTCTGTATTCATTCCCAATGTATTAACATAGTCACGGCATTGCGAGTTGATTGATTTGCTCACTATGGATACCATAGCCTGACAATGACTAACCAAGCGCACGTAGGCAGGAATAGCATAAGTTACTCCCTGATTGTACAACATATCTCGATAATTACGATCGTACATCACTGAGTAGTACAAACGTCCTTCTTCATCAAATTGTGCTTCAGGGATTTCCTGCATAGGGAACGATAGTCCGTATTTATCTGCAAACTGCAACATTTCCGCTACTGCAGGGTCGTCATACACACCCGGTGTACAAGTCAAATCGAGCCATATCTCCGGAGCAGGAGCATCAACATCTTCCGGATAGTAATAGAACGTAAGCGGCAAAGCCCATGTATCTGCCGTAAACCAGTATTCTCCTTCAGCACAAATACCGCTGTATTCAACATCGACAGGAATAGCATTAGAGCAAACATCTCCCTGTTCAGCATACGCCAAAGAAGTTAACAGGCACAAAATACATATAGCCCAAGTTCTTTTCATAGTTATAATCATTAATTTCTTCCGTTAGTGATAAGTTTTATTGTTTCTTGTTCGCCTTGTATGATATATACACCAGCTTCAACCGGCAAGACCCTCACATCGCCATCATACATTTTACCCGACCAAACGAGTATGCCTCCTATCGTATAAACACGTATTGTTTGTTGTTCAAAGGCTTGCAAAGTAATACCTTTTTCGCCATTGTATACAATCAACGATTTATCAGCCACACGCGGACATTGATTCGCCATTGCACTTTCTGACAAGCCCATTTGTTCAGGAGCATCTTGCTGTATGGCAGACTGAGCGTTGCATAAGGCAGAAAGCGATGAGTATTGTATGGTATTATCAGTACTCATTACCATATAGGTCTCCCATGGCAACACCGGTATTCCCTCTTTTCGTACGAAATCATGTTTGCTACCGCGGTCCGTATCCGGTACAAATATTTGTTCTGTAGGTTCGTATCGACCAAAGGTAGCATTTCCTTGCAAATATACCTTATCGGACTCCGCATAGTCTTGAATCCAATAGTAGGGTTCCCAGTTACTTCCATTTTTCGGTTCTTTGAACATCTCCGTTCCATCTATAGTCTGCGGTCCGTATCCTTCAAAAACGAGATACTTTCCATCCCAATACTTATCGTTCCCACTCGGTAAAAACAAAGAATAAACGTGTCCCTTTTGCATAATGACAGATGCATTCTCTACAAGAGAACCATCTTGCAAAACATAGGACTGCGAGGGTTCTTTATCAGTTACAAATTTCCATTTTTGACTATAATCATCCACAGAGTTCTCTATAGACCATATCCCATAGAAATCTTCATCACCGGCATCTACTAACTCGCGCAATTCATAATTAGCCTTATCAGCCCCATGATTAGGAAGATCGGGATTATAGTAGGTCAGTTTATAAGAGGGCAGATGCAACGTTTTCTCACAGATATCCATTAAGTTCATACCTACCCCAGACCCTTTACCGGATAAAATATCCGGCAACAGAGAAGTTACAATACCTTGCGCCAATATACCATCTTTTTCACCTTGTATTTGTAAATATCGCTCTGTTCCTTTGTCTTTTTCCGTCAATCCGTTTTCCGCCAATGCTTCGTCCGGCAAAGTTTCCAAAACATATACATTATGTACATCATAAGGCGGAGTTATCGTATACCACTTATTCGATTCAAAAGAGAGCATCGTATAGAGCCCATGTTCTATCGTATATTGTGTTTCATTTAGAACTTGCGTATATTCATCATCCCCTGCCAAACGTATAGCCTGCTCTACACGTACATCTATTCCCATGATATTGACAGAAGCATACGACTTTGTATAATCGTTCAGTCGTGTATAAAACAAATAGGAGTTTTTACGCAGAATCTGACTACTCGGGTCAACCGTCAATACTTCAACATCTCCTCCCATAGTCAGTTCAACCGCCTCCATCTTAACTCCCATTAAAGGAATAACAGACACCCAATTATAGACATGTTGTCCTGCCGTGTTCTGCCCACATGCTCCAGTGGGTAAAAGAGGATATACCACATAGGTATCATCTTTTTCTTTCATCGGCATCAATGCTTCTTTGCCATAATTGGCATATTTATCATTCAAGACAACGTTCGTGGCATAGCCTTGTCCTTCTTGATAATCTGCCACAACAACGGGGATACGGCACAAAGCTTCTTTATTTGAGTTAGTTGCAGACACTCCTTGTTCTGCCGAAGCATCGCAAGCATAAACTTCGCAATTAGCAAACGAACCGCCATCGACAATCGTCTTAATAGGCAAGCGCAGATCGGAATAGTCGGCATACCAACCATGCCCCACCACATCTAACACATCTTTACAATCGTCCGCCGAATGTGTATAGAAAGTGCCATCTTTAATCCACACATTGTAGTCGATCGTATGATCGCTTTCGGGAGTAGAAACCGATGTACCCACTCCATAGAAACGCATACCCATCAATTCGATCATGCGATAGCAGATTGACATGGAACTGACATAGAACATACTATTGCTTACAGCCGTAGTCAAACCATATACACCACCATTAAAAATACAACTACCATACGCATTTCCCAAGTTGACCGACGGAGCCTCTCGCCCTGAGTTGTCTACAAACAGATCCAATGATCCATTTGTACGTTGTGCATCGGTCCAATAGTCATCGAAAACAATCTGACCTGTGCGCGTACTCAGCCAGTCCAATCCGAACTCACCTCCAATAGGTCGTAAGGCAACAGGAGATGCCGACATTTTCAGCAACGATAACAACATCCCCACAATCATACCCTCTGTTCCCTGCATATCTCGTAATTTTAACTCGGTGACAGCACCGCCTACCAACTTATTTTCCCCTTTCACATGGAACCTAACCGTCAGCGGATTCGCTTTATTTCCACCGGTTGTTTTTATGGCAAATGGTGCAGCCATTCCCACCAAGCCCCCGGCAAATAATTGATTCAAATCGATTGTCAGTGTTTTATTCTGCACAGAAAGAACAGCAAAATCGCGCATATAGACATCCACCGTTTCTCCATCACCTCCTTCCAATTCAAAAAATCCCTCACACTCCTTACCTCCTGCATACGCATTATGTACAGTTCCCGTAAAATACAACTTCAACTTATCCAAACTTTCATTTCCACCAATCCGTTTCAGCAATGTCAATAGGGGGAAATTACTATTGGAAGCCTTAAACACGGAAGAATAGGCTTTATATTCACGACCCTCAGCACAGAAGACAAATACATAGTCCTCCGTAACTGCATAATAATCGGTCCCGAATGCCTGATTTAACAACGCACACAACACATCGTCCATCTCAGGAACGATGAATAAATAATCCATCAGCGGCTGTCCGTCCTTATCAAAAATATCTTGCAAGTAATCCTGCGGCAATTTACTCTCCAATACTTGATTGAAATAGTCGTTCCCTGCCTGCACGCCCAAACTATTGATATAAGGCATTGCCATTTGCCCATATCCCACAACGGACACCCATATAGCGAGTAACAAAACCAACATTCGATTTTGTTTTATATCTATCCGATATTTCATTTCTGCCCAATTCATACATCATACCTCCTCTTATATCTTATATATATGCCATAACACAACACAAAAGCAATTAAACACCCGGCACCATCCGTAACAGGAGTTGCCCAGTTTTGAAAATCGGTAAAGATATCCGGTGTATAGCCGTTGTTGCCATACTTACCATTCCACCATGATTCCAAGTCAGACAAATCGTTGTTGCCCGTTTCATTGTAATAATCGTTCAACCACTTAGACCACACACTTTCGCCGGTAGGGTCGCCCTGTGCGTCTCCTCCGATTGTTCCCGGCGCTCTATGCCTCACCGGAGCGACAACAACACCATTCATATATTCTGCAGCAGCCACATATCCCAATGAAGGAGCAGATACTGTTGCAGCCAAAGCATTTGCATAAGACACATCCGCAGCCATGCGTCTTCCTCCCTCCATACTCCACGAAGGAACAGCCACCCGTTCAGCAGCAATTCCCGCCCCGCAAGAAACCACAGAAGCACCTGCAGTTGACCACATCGGTTTCAATGCCAACAAAGTCCGATTTGCATTATAATCACTTTCTATTCGCACAGTATTGTTTCGTCTCGTATATGCCGGAGCAACCAACTCAAAACGAGCAGTACCACCTACTCCATACATTCCCTTATTCTCCCAGTCTTTCTTACAATAATCAACACTCCCTTTATCAACAAAACATATATATATAGCAGCAAGAGGCAGCACCACAAAAAGAGCCACACCAATACCTTTACTTATACCTATATTCAGTCTCATCAAAACAACTTTCCTATTCTCTCTAAAACACTAAATAAAAAAGAAACAATCAGCCAACAGAACAACGTCATAACAACGCCATCCCATTCGCACAAGCAGTATTACAAATTCTTAAAGTTACAAAAGCAGAAATAGGCTCATTGATGCTTTTAACCTTCATCAAGAGCCATGTGTAAGCACAGAAAAAAACACGCCTCTCGTTTAGAACTACAGAAACCTCACTACATCCCACCATAGGTTTCCATACACGGAAGCGATTAACAAAACAAGCCTTTCCCTTAGCACAAATATTCATAGTCAACAAAACAAAAACGACCAAGCACACTTAATCTCTATTTTCTAATCAAGGGCGTATAACTGATAATCATACAACGATTATACACATTAACGCAATTTCACGTGCAAAGGTATAATATAAGTTTAACATACACAAGTTTTTATGTGTATTTTTTGGCGTAAAATTCTACCCCCCCCCCACGAATGTTGCTATATTTCAAGTTATTACATGCCCGTCGCAGATCTTTTAGACTCTTCAAAAAAAGTACACGATTCGTTGGAATGATGTAGTCCGTAGGGTATGCTTTTTTTCTATTCTTGCAGTAAGGTTCTTTTATTCTTGCCACGTGTTATTTTAAGGGGATGAAGCAGACTATCAGTATTGACAAAAAGGCAACAGAACACGGTCTCGTTACGATCTCGTTATGGTCTCGTTATGATCTCGTAACGGTCTCGTAAGGCAAGGTGAAAGCAAGGGAACGCACAAGCGGCAGCAAATTATCAGAAATTGGAGGAAGAATCGTGTAATTTTGATACATACAAACAAAACCTGTATGCGCCAAAAATGGCAATGGTCGGAAGATAGATAGAGGGGATACAATTATTTTTTGTGGTGTGTATAGTGGGTGAAGGATGAGTTTTTTATCATATAGAAAAGTTTTCGTATCTTTGCAGCGTTTTACCAACCACAAGTTATTTTGGATACATTTTTATTGTCGGACACTCTTTCATTGGCAAATTGTACATTGCCGATTGCTCATTTATCCATTTATGCCTATCTTGCTTTGGGAGGCGGGTTGCTTTTGCTCTGTCTTTCGGCTTTCGTATCGTCTTCGGAAACGGCTTTTTTTTCTTTATCTCCCAACGATATAGAAGAGTTACAATCAAGCGATCGGAAGCGTGACTTAATTGTGATGCGTTTATTGAAAGAGCCTCAGCGTCTTTTGGCCACGATATTGATAACAAATAATTTCGTAAACATTGTTATCACCTTGCTTTTTGCCTATTTTACGACTTGTTTATTTGACTTTGGCAGTTCTCCCGTATTGGAGTTTGTGGTGCAAACCGTCATCATCACTTTTATATTGTTGTTGTTTGGTGAAATAACTCCCAAGGTTTATGCAACCACTCATCCACTGCGTATAGCCCGCATGACTTGCAAAGGTTTGTCGGTTTTGAACGTATTACTCCGTCCGTTTTCAAGTCTGTTGATAAAATCGACCTCAATAGTATCGACACGTATGGAGCGTCATCCGCATACGAACCTGTCGATGGATGAGTTGTCGCAGGCGGTGGAGTTGACAGAGATAGGGACAGAGACAGAAAAAGACATATTGGAGGGAATTACGAAATTCGGGAACATTCAGGTATCGGATATTATGCGTCCTCGTTTAGACATTGTGGATGCAGATATCAAATCGGATTACAAGCAATTGCTTAAGATAATAATCGGTTCGGGCTATTCTCGTATTCCTGTTTATGCGGGTACGAGTGACCGTATAAAGGGCATTATCTATTCGAAAGACCTGATACCTCATTTAGACAAGCCTCGTAATTTCCGTTGGCAAACGTTGATTCGTCCTGCTTATTTTGTACCGGAGAGCAAGAAGTTGGATGATTTGCTTTCGGAATTTCAGGAGCACAAAGTGCACTTGGCCATTGTGGTGGATGAATATGGCGGTACAGCCGGCTTGGTAACACTCGAAGACATATTGGAAGAGATAGTGGGTGATATATCGGATGAGTATGATGAAGAAGAAAAGCAGTACACCCGCTTGGGAGATAATGTATATTTGTTTGAGGGCAAGATATTGCTGAATGATTTCTATAAGATAATAGATGTAGAGGCGGAGGAATTTGAAAAAGTATCCACAGAAGTAGAGACACTTGCCGGTTTGGTTTTGGAACTGAAAGGAGATTTCCCGAAACGAGGAGAAAAGATACGTTATAAACAGTATGACTTTGAGATTGTTGCCATGGATAAACGTCGTATAAAAAGCATAAAACTAACCCTATTGGAGCATGAAACAGAGGCTTAAGATATTCGTATTACTGCTTATTTCTGCCACCGTGTGCAGTTGCGGCAAGCGTTATGTTCCGAAACCAAGGGGGTATTTCCGTATAGCCGTCCCCGAGCATCGTTATACAACCTTTCAGCCGCAAGGTTTTCCTTATAGTTTTGACATATCGGAGAATGCAAAAGCCTCCTTACGCCATTCCCCCGAGGAGCAATATTGGTTGGATATTGTATATCCTGCTTTTGATGCTCGGATTCATTGCAGTTACAAGCAGGTGGATGATAATTTACGTTTGTTATCGGACGATGCGCAACGCTTTGTATATAAACATGCAGGGAAAGCGACCTCTATCCCTGAACAAGGTTTTGAGAATCCGGAGAAACATATTTGGGGTGTTCTATACGAATTGCAAGGGAATACCGCCTCTCCGTTTCAATTTTATCTGACGGACAGTACCCGCCATTTTTTCCGTGGTGCCGTATACTTCAACTGTATACCTCAACAAGATTCATTGGCTCCCGTAATCCGGTATATGGAAACCGATGTGCGTAGACTGATAGAGAGTTTTGAGTGGCGTTCAACATCCTCGAAATCATGACTCAACTATACACCAAAGGCAACACACGCATATACGTAACTCCTATAGAGGCGAATGATAGGTTGAATCGGAGAGAAAGAGAGCGTGCCACCGAACAGCATCTGTTGCAAGAGATATTCGGTGTTGATGTCGTATTATCACATTCCTCCAACGGAGCCCCTTATATAGCGGGGAATAGCACTCACATCTCCATCTCACACTCGCGTCATCATTTATGCATAGCCGTATCGACAGAAAAAGCGATTGGTATTGATATAGAGGAATTGCAAGAACGCATAATGCGTTTGTACACTCGTTTTCTTTCTGCCGATGAGTTGGAAGATTTGACGCCCAATGTACACAATCTAACTCTGTGTTGGTGTGCCAAAGAAGCCATATACAAGATAGCCGGAGATAAGGCGGGTGCCATAGGGGAACATATTCGCATTGACACAAAAGGTATTGACATCGGCAAAGATTTCCATGCCCAAATAGGTGACGAGATCTATCGGTTCAGTCTTGTTGCAGATATGCCCGAGTATCTCATCGTAATAGCAGAACATCCATGAACAGATTGTACGAATTTCTTTTAGAACGTAAAGCCCGCAAGAAACGAACCTTAGCCGTATTGCTTGATCCGGAAAAAACTCCTATTGCTTCGCTTCCTCACCTTTGTGCCCTCATCTGCGAAGGAGATATAGACCTTGTGCTGGTTGGCGGCAGCGGTTGGGCACATTCGACAGATGACTTTGTATGCAGCCTTAAACAACGAATTGCCCCCATTCCCGTAGTACTATTTCCGGGTTCCCCCGCACAATTTTCATCGCATGCGGATGCTCTGCTATTGCTATCGCTTATATCGGGAAGAAATGCGGAATTACTGATAGGTCAGCATGTCGCTAATGCCGTGCGTATTCAGCGTTCGGGCATTGAAACGATACCTACCGGTTATATACTGGTAGACGGTGGAAAAACTTGCACAACAGAGATTGTGAGCGGAACGTCCGCCATAACACAAGATAACCTTTCGCTAATTACCTCCACAGCCTTGGCCGGTGAGATGTTAGGTATGCGTCTGGTTTATCTGGAAGCAGGTAGTGGAGCATTGACGGCTGTGAACGAGCATGTTATACGTTCGGTTAGAGAAAACATCTCCATACCTTTGATTGTAGGAGGCGGTATCGGTAGCCTGCATCAGATGCAAGTTGCCTTTGAAGCGGGCGCAGATATGGTTGTGATCGGCAATCATTTTGAGCAACATCCCGAAGATATAGTTTCGTTCGGTAAATATAAGGCATTGAACTAACTGTACAATTTTTGCACTTATGGAAGAAGATATACGCTATATGCAACTTGCTCTTCAAGAAGCCGAAAAGGCATTGGAGGCGGACGAGATACCTATCGGTTGTATTATTGTATGTAATGGTCGGGTGATAGGTCGTGGTCATAATCTGACAGAAACTTTCCAGGATGTTACAGCGCATGCAGAGATGCAAGCCATTACAGCCGCCACTCAGACCATTGGAGGCAAATATCTGACCGATTGTACGTTATACGTAACCATAGAACCTTGCGTAATGTGTGCAGGAGCCATCGGTTGGACTCAGTTGGGCAGATTGGTGTATGGTGCTACCGATGAGAAACGCGGCTACAGCAAATATGCCCCCGAAGCCCTGCACCCCAAATGCCAAGTTACGCAAGGTATATTGGAAGAAGATTGCCGATTACTTATGCAGAATTTCTTTCGTCAGAAACGCTGATATTTGATAAAAACCACTATCTTTGCAGCATGAATACAATCATCTTCAGCCAAAATACTTGGAAAAACATCGTCAAGACGTGTATTCTGATCTGTCTTGCAGTAGTGTGTGTACACTTTTTTCCCCGCCATACCAACAATTTCAAATACTTTTATGAAACGGGTAAGCCATGGGGGTATGAACTATTGACCGCAGAAACCGACTTCCCCATTTACAAATCGGCGCAGCAACTAAAGCAAGAACAGGAAGATGTATTGAAGGACTATACTCCCTACTTTACATTACAGCCGACCATAGGTGATTCTCAAACTGCAGACATCCTGCAGTTGTTACCTGCATCCGGTACAGACAAGACCACGGAAGCCTACCTGTCAAATCAGTTAACCGACCTATATAAACAAGGTATTCTTTCATCGTCTGACTATGACAGATTGCAGAAAGAGGGGTATAATCGCATAACGATAGTAAATGCCCAACGCATAGCCACCGTACAACCCCTAACAGCCTTACATACTCCCCGCACTTCCTATTCTTTTCTGATAGATAATGCTCCGAAACAAGCAGAAACCGAACTTCGTGCATTGGACTTAAACCGCTATCTGCTTCCCAATCTGCAGTATGACACGCTGACATCGAACCAAGTACGCCAAAGTCTTATCGAATCGGTTTCGTTGACGGAGGGTATGGTGCAAGCAGGGGCTCGCATTATAGACAGAGGTGACATCGTAACCGAAGAACACTATCGTGTGTTGAACTCACTAAAAACCGCCTATAACGAAAAAAGCAACGATCAGAAACAATCGCTTATTGCCCAAGCCGGCGACATAGCACTACTCTGCATCTTCTTATCACTACTGATAGTTTACCTTGTAATGTTCAGACGCAATATTTTTGACGACCTGCGCAGTTTGCTTTTTTTCAGTTTGCTAATCGCCTTGACTGTAGTTTTGTCGTGCATCACACTGCGTTATACCAACTTCAGTATCTATTTGGTGCCTTTTGCTTGGGTTCCGGTGATGGTGCGTGTATTCTACGACTCCCGTACCGCCTTTTTGATGCACGTGATTACAATTTTGATTGTATCGATTGTAGTACCGGCACCCTTTGATTTTTTGGTAATACAACTGACTGCCGGAATAGTGGCCGTATCGAGTTTAAAAGATATGACTCAACGTGCCCAATTAGCCCAAACAGCCGCTTGGATACTCTTAACCCATGTGCTTTCGTACACTGCCTTTACGCTTGCCATAACGGGTGATTTCGGAATGCTGAACTGGCAAGTATATGTATGTTTCCTTGTGAATGCACTGCTCGTTATTTTTGCATATGGTTTGATTTATCTTTGTGAGAAAGTATTCGGTTTCGTATCGTCCATTACCTTGGTAGAACTTACCAATGTGAACAGCCGTTTGCTGCTTGAATTTGCGGAGAAAGCCCCCGGCACGTTTCAACACTCATTGCAAGTAAGCAACTTGGCCACGGAAGCCGCTCGCAAGGTAGGAGCGAATACCCTATTGGTACGTACGGGTGCTCTATACCACGACATCGGTAAGATGGCACAACCTCAATATTTCACAGAAAATCAAGCAGGGGGCGTTAATCCCTTATGCACGATGCCTTGTGAGGATGCTGCTCAGATTATAATTTCCCACGTTAAAGAGGGAGTCCGCATTGCCAAGAAATATAATTTACCCGCAATGATTACCCGCTTTATAGAGACTCACCACGGCACCGGTAAAGCACGGTATTTTTACAACACTTATGTAAACGCTCATCCCGGCGAAGAAGTGGATATTTCCCGTTTCACCTATCCGGGACCCCGCCCGACAAGCAAAGAGGGAGGAATTCTGATGATGGCAGACGCAGTGGAGGCTCGTTCCAGAAGCCTTTCGGTATATACCGACGAAAGTATTTCGGACATGGTGGAACAAATGATCAATTGCCAAATAGCAGATGGTCAGTTGAAAGATACTCCGCTGAGTTTTAAGGATGTGGAAGATATTAAAGCCGTATTCAAAGAAAAACTGACCAATATATATCATCATCGTATTACCTATCCGGAACTGAATCAGAATAACAAATAAACATTATCGAATTATGAAAAAGACATTACAACGTTCAAAAGAGCGCATGTTTGCAGGAGTATGCGCCGGTGTAGCCAATTATTTCAATACAGATGCGACTTTGGTACGCATTATATGGACAATACTTGCCTTATGTGGTAGTTTGGGTATATGGATATACCTGATTTGTTGGTTAGTTATGCCTGAAGAAGCCTAACGCTTTAGTGCCATGCCAACTTATCCGCTCTATCTGGCCCCCATGGAGGATGTTACCGACCCCGCGTTTCGCCTATTGTGCAAACGTTTTGGAGCCGATCGTGTCTATACGGAATTTGTAAGTGCCGAGGCTTTGGTTCGTAATGTTAAGCGTACAGAACAGAAATTGACCATTTCAGATGCGGAACGCCCCGTAGCCATACAACTATATGGCCGAGAAGCAGATGCAATGGCCGAGGCCGCCAAGATTGTAGAACAAGCACGTCCTGACATAATCGATTTGAATTTCGGTTGCCCCGTAAAAAAAGTAGCGGGTAAAGGTGCAGGAGCCGGTTTGTTGCGCGACATACCGAAACTATTGGATATAACCCGTGCAGTGGTGAATGCCGTAAGTATTCCCGTAAGCGTAAAGACCCGTTTGGGATGGGATGATGAGCATAAGATCATAACCGATTTGGCAGAAGCCTTACAAGACTGCGGTATCAGTGCCCTGACCATACACGGGCGTACCCGCCAACAGATGTATAAAGGCGATGCCGATTGGGAACTGATAGGACAAGTGAAGAATAATCCGCGCATACACATCCCCATTATAGGCAATGGCGACGTATGTACACCTGAACGTGCCAAAGAATGTTTTGAGCGTTATGGCGTAGATGCCGTTATGATAGGCAGAGCCACTTTTGGTCGTCCGTGGATATTTCAAGAGATTCGCCACTATCTGACCACCGGAGAAACGCTGCCTCCCTTATCCATGCGATACCAAACAGATATACTGAAAGAGCATGTAGAAAGCAGCATTGCATGGCTTCAAGATGAGCGCAAAGGTATTGTACATTCGCGCCGACATTTCGCGGCATCTCCCGTATTCAAGGGATTGCCCGATTTCAAACAGACCCGCATACAACTACTTCGCACAGAGAATAAGGACGAATTATTCAGCCTTATGGATGCCATAGTAGAAAAATACGCAGCGGAATAAGAAACGGCATCCCTGCACAACTATTACAGAACAAGTACACAACCGACAGAGCAGCAGAAATGTTGCTCTGTCGTATTTTTTGTGCAAATTGCCTTTTATAAATCTGAAAATATATGTATCTTTGCCTATGATTTTGCGTACAAAAAACAAAGTGTAATTTTTTGATTGTAGCCTATGTCTTATCGCTTGCTCAGTTCTGCCGAAATAGAACAACTCACCCGACAGAATTGTCGCGCCGAAAATTGGGAAAATATATCGGTGTGCGACCCTTTTGATATTTCTCAATGCCAAGATACCTATTTCACAGGTATTGTTCGTATCGGCAGCAACGATTATACCTTTGTATTGGAAGGAGGAATTCCTCGGCATGCCGGTATCCGCAATGCCGGTTTACACAACTGTACAATCGGCAACAATGTCTACATAAACGGAATACACAACTATATAGCCAACTATAGAATCGATGACTATGCGTACATAGAAAATACGAATCGCATAGCCACTATAGGCGAGAGCAGTTTCGGTGTTGGAACAGAGGTATCGGTATTGAATGAGACAGGCGGAAGAGAAGTGCCTTTGTATGAACGTTTGTCGGCTCAAACTGCCTATATGCTTGCCATGTATCGTCATAACCTGCGCCTTGCCGAATGCTTGAGCCATATGGTACAACAGCACGCTGCCTCCATACGGAGTAAGGAAGGACGTATCGGCAAGTATTGCCGGATAGTGAATGCAGGTGAGATAGTAAACATGAACATCGGTGATTATGCCGTGATAGAAGGTGTGGCACGTTTGGAGAACGGCACGATAGCAGGTTCGGCTCAAGACCCCGTATATGCAGGAGCGGGCGTTATTGCATCCGATTTCATTTTAGCCTCGGGCAGTCGTGTGGAAGACGGTGCCGTTTTATGTCACGTATTTGCCGGTCAAGGCACTCACATCAGTCATCTGTTTTCTGCCCACGATTCACTTTTTTTTGCGAATTGTGCATGTGAAAACGGTGAGGCTTGTGCTATTTTTGCCGGTCCTTACACCGTAAGTTTGCATAAATCATCGTTACTGATAGCTGGTATGTTTTCGTTTTTGAATGCGGGAAGCGGTTCTAACCAAAGTAACCATATGTATAAATTAGGTCCTATACATCAAGGCGTTGTGGAACGGGGTTCGAAAACGACCAGCGATTCGTACATACTTTGGCCGGCACGGATAGGTGCTTTTTCGTTGGTTATGGGTCGCCATGTGTCCCACCCCGATACTTCTCGTTTGCCGTTTTCTTATCTGATAGAGAACAAAGGGCGAACTTATCTTGTTCCCGGTGTTAACCTGAAGAGTGTAGGCACAATACGCGATGCTCAAAAATGGCCCAAACGCGACAAGCGCAAAGACAGTGACCGGTTGGATCTGATCAACTTTAATTTGCTGAGTCCTTATACGATTTCGAAGATGCTGGATGGGATAGCCCTCTTGAATAAATTGGAACACACATCAGGACTTACAGCCGACCAATATGCCTATCAAACCATGACCATCGATGCTCGTGCGCTTCGCAAAGGACGCGAGTATTACAGAATGGCGGTAGACAAGTTTATGGGCAACTCTGTTATTAAGCGTTTGGAAAAAACACCTTGCAACACTATAGACCAAATACGAGAACGTCTACGCCCTACGCATGCCTACGGACAAGGCGAATGGATAGACCTGAGCGGTCTGATTGTACCCAAAGAAGCCATCAGCCGATTGATTGACAACATTACAAACGGTAAGATTGAGCAATTGCAAGAGATAGAAAAATACCTACACCAACTTCATGCCGACTATTATGACATGGAATGGACCTGGGTAGCAGAGCATATAGAAGATTGGTGGGGAAAACCGTGCGATGCTTTGACCGCCGAAGATATAGCGGGTATGGTCGATCGTTGGCAAGAAAGTGTTGTTAGGTTGGATCAAGCCGTATACGAAGATGCCAAAAAAGAGTTTTCGCTTGTATCGAAAACGGGATTCGGCATGGATGGTTCGGAAGCCCGCCAAGAAAGCGACTTTGCGCATGTGCGCGGTGCCTTTGATAAGGACCCGTTTGTAAATATGGTGAAACAACATATGCAAGAAAAAACCGCTCTTGGTGAAGAACTGAAAGCACGTTTGCAACATCTATTGTAAAAGTATTAACATTACTGCATTTTTGGAACGGAATTTGTACGGTTATTTTTAGAATATTCGGAAGCGCTCTGTTGTTTGCATGGAGCAACACAAAAACAAGTTTCCTCCCGAGTTGCCAAAGAAGTTAATATACCGACCATAACTAAAAAACATACACCTATGACAAAGCAGGAATTTTATCTGATCTCGACCGATGCAACACAACGTTTGCACGCTATCGTATGGGAGCCGGACAATGCTCCGATTGCCGTTTTACAAATAGTACACGGTATGGTGGAATACATCGACCGTTATGATGCTTTCGCACGTTTTTTGGTAGAACAGGGCTATGCCGTTATAGGTCATGACCATTTAGGACATGGTCTATCGGCAGAAAATAAGGACAACTTCGGTCACTTTAGCGATAACGAAGGTGCAGAAACTCTGGTGCAAGATATATATCTGTTAACACAAGAAGGTAAACGTCGTTTCCCCAATTGCCCTCACCTGATTATGGGACATAGTATGGGGTCGTTTTTTACCCGTAAATATCTAACCGAATACAGCCACAAAATAGACGGTGCCATCATTATGGGTACCGGCTATGTACCCGCTTATGTTGCCCGTTTCGGCAAAGCCGTTGCCGGGCTGATCGGTTGGATAAAAGGCAAACGTTATCATAGCGATTTGGTAACCAAACTTTTTATGCACGGCAACGAAACACCTTTTAAGGAAGAAGGTAAATTCGGCTGGCTGTCGCGCAGCAAGAGTAATCAAGCGACTTACGCTGCCGATCCTCTTTGCAATTTCACTTTTACGGTGGGTGCCTATTGCGACTTTTTCGATTGTATGATAGCCTTGGACCGGAAGAAGAATTTCGACAACATACGTAAAGATTTGCCCGTATTGTTAGTTGCCGGATCGGATGACCCTGTAGGCGGTGGAAAAGCCGCCTTGTCGGTAGAGCGCGATTTACAAGCAATTGGGTTGACCGATACGGAACTGCATATATACCCCGATGCCCGTCATGAGATACTTAATGAAGACGAGCGTGAACAAGTATATGCCGATATTTTGAATTGGCTGAACCGTGTAATCCAATCGAAAAAATAATACTCATATACCTTTTACAATCAGACTATGATACGAAGATACTGTATTTTGTTCAGTTTATGCGTATTGCAGACCATTATTGTTCCGGTATTTGCCCGCAAAAGCGGAGTAGCCTTAGTATTAAGTGGCGGCTCTGCACGCGGTATTACACATATTGGTGTCATAAAAGCCTTGGAGGAAAATGATATACCTATCGACTACATTGCCGGAACTTCGATGGGGACCATCGTAGGTGGTTTGTATGCCAGCGGTTGGACAACCGATGAGATAAGCGAATTGGTAGGTTCTGAAAAATTTCGCAAGTGGTTTTTGGGCGAAATAGACAGTAAAGACAAATACTTCTATCGACAATCGGAGCCCTCTCCCGCTCTTTTGGGTATCAGTGCAAAAATAGGTTCTGCACCTGATGTGAAAAATCTTTACGACCCTGCATCCATGAGTACCAACCCAAAGAATAAAGAGAAGAAAGTAACTTTCACTCCGTATTTTTTGCCTACCAACATCTCTAATCCACAACTGATGAACATTGCCGTTATAGAGATGTGCGGAGCAACCAGTGGGGCTATTGAAGGCGATTTTAACAAACTGATGATACCTTTCAGATGTGTAGCATCGGATATATATGCCAAGCAAGCCGTTGTATTCAGCAAAGGTGATTTAGGCAATGCCATACGTTCTAGTATGTCGTTCCCCTTTATGTTTCGCCCGGTGGATTATGAAGGCACTTTGCTTTACGATGGAGGTATATACAACAACTTTCCTGTGGATGTAGCCATTAAAGAGTTTAAACCTGCCTACATCATAGGCAGCAATGTAAGTCATAACAGCGGAAAACCGGATAAGCGCGACTTGATTGCCCTATTGGAAAAGATGATTGTACACGATACCGACTATAGCATGGATGAGGGGTTGCTGCTCAATTTTACGTGGACACAAATAAACAGTTGGGATTTTTCACAAGTAGAACCACTCGTCAAACTCGGTTACGACTCAACAATGGCACATATAGATGAGATAAAAGCCGCTGTAAAGAAACGTCAATCGCAGAAAGAATTAGCCTCTAAACGCGCTGCATTTCGCGCCAAAGTGCCTGAACTGATTTTCAAAGATGTAGAATTTAGCGGTGTATCGGAAGACCAAGCACACTATTTGCGCACCGTATTCATGGGACACGGACAAAACACATTCGACTACAATACATTTCTGAACAACTACTACAAACTGATAGCCGACAATGTAATTGCAGAAGTAGTGCCTCAAATAATCTACGACAAGCAATTGGAAGGTTTCAAGTTGATTTTGGATGTATCCACACGCGACCAATTCAGAGCCGATATTGGCGGCAACATATCAACATCATCGCCCACTCAAATATATGTAGGCTTAAGTTATCATGAACTGAAACATTTCCCCATATCGGTTTGGTTTGAGGCTCAAATGGGACGCACCTACAATTCGTTAGCCGCAGGTACACGTCTTGATTTCCGTCCGAACGTATATTTGAAAACCGAATTGGTGGCGCACATGTTTGACTACTATGAGGATACCAAATTCTTCTATGTAGATAATCGCACCATGAATTTTCGCCAAACAGAAATCTATGGCAAAGTGGCTTTCGGTTTTCCCCTCACCATGAAAGGTCGTTTAGAACTGGGTATTGGCGGAGCCGGCATGAAAGACCGTTATATGCACGACCGTTACCAATCGCTGACGGATACGGTGCGCGACCACAGCAAATATGCCCTTTTCGACGCATTTTTGAAAATGGAAGGCAATACGCTCAATCATCAGTCGTACCCATCTACAGGACACCGTTGGCAATTGTCGTTACAATTGCCCGGCGGCACACAAACTTCGGTATCGAAAGAATATGCAAACACCGATGTAGATAATCTGTTTGATATTTGGGCACAACTGAAAGGGCATTACGAGGGCTATTTCCGATTGGCAAAATATTTCTCCTTAGGCGTGGAAGCAGAGGCCGTTTATTCGACACGTCGCCTATTGAGCAACTATTCATCCACGATAATACAAGCCCCTCACTTCGCCCCCACACCCCATAGCAAAGCCATTTTCAATCCCGATTTCAGTGCCAACCAATATTTGGCAGCCGGCATCAAGCCCATTATCCTGATAAAAGATAATTGGCAAATCAGATTAGAGGGATACGCCTTTGCTCCTATTCGCACCTTTGAGCGCAATGCCGACAGTACTCCCTACTATTCAAAGCCATTCAACAACGTGCATTTTCTCACCGAAGGTGCCATGGTATATACATTCAAAAAAGGTGCTGCATCGTTGTATGCCAATTGGTACTCCGTACCTGCCAACAATTGGAACATAGGTATCAACGTAGGCATTCTGCTCTTCAAAGATAAATTTTTACAATGACAAAGACAACTGCTCCGACACAACTCAACTTCACTCGGCTCCGCCGACCTACCGACACCGTACGCATAGGCAATCTGCTGATAGGTTCCGACTACCCCATACGCATACAAAGTATGGCAAATACCGATACCAACGACACCGAAGCCGGCTTTCGGCAAGCACTGCGCATCATCGAAGCCGGAGGAGAACTGGTGCGTTTTACAACACAAGGAACACGTGAAGTAACCCATTTGGGCGAAATAAGACAACTACTCAACAACACATCGGAGGGACGCGATGTTCCCTTGGTAGCAGATGTACACTTCAACGCCACTGTTGCCGATGAAGCGGCAAAAGTAGTAGAGAAAGTACGTATCAACCCGGGAAATTACATTGACCCCGCACGCAAGTTTATTCAAATAGACTATACCGATGCAACGTATCAAGAAGAATTGCAACGGTTGCGCGAACGTTTCGTATGCTTACTCAACATCTGCAAACAATATCATACGGCATTGCGTATCGGCGTTAATCATGGTTCGCTTTCCGATCGCATCATGTCACGCTATGGCGATACTCCTGCCGGTATGGTAGAGTCGTGTATGGAATTTCTGCGCATATGCCGGGAAGAATCGTTTACCGATGTAATAATCTCCATCAAGGCCTCTAATACAGGCATAATGGTAACCACAGTGCGACTGCTTATACAGCAAATGAACACGGAAGGTATGCGTTTTCCACTTCATTTGGGTGTAACGGAAGCAGGTGATGGTGAAGATGGTCGCATCAAATCGGCAGTAGGCATAGGTGCATTGTTGTCTGACGGCATAGGTGATACTATACGCGTATCACTCTCAGAAGATCCGGAAGCAGAAATTCCGGTAGCCAAGGCATTGGTCGATTATTTTGAGAAAGCTGACAGTCCGCGCTATTCGCAGGTAACCTGCACCATCGATAACAACATCAACTATAACTCTGAAGAAGACACCACTTGGGAACTTTTCGCACTGCATGCCGCTGCCGATTTAGGAAAAGTTTTGTTTGATACCGGCAATTGCGATCTGCATATATCCAATCCGCATTTTTCATCGGAACAATGTGATAAGTTGGTCAGAGACATCCTGCAAGCAACACGGCTCAGATTATACAAGACAGAATATATTTCGTGTCCCTCTTGCGGGAGAACACTTTTTGACCTGCAACAACGTCTTGCCGAAGTTAAGCAAGCCACACAACACCTCACCGGCCTGAAGATTGCCGTAATGGGTTGTATCGTTAACGGTCCGGGCGAAATGGCAGATGCCGATTACGGCTACGTAGGTGCAGGAAGAGGAAAAGTAAGTTTATACCATCGCAAACAATGCGTATTGAAAAATATTCCGCAAGAAGAGGCTATCGATGCACTCATCGAACTGATACGCCAAAACAGTGATTGGAAAGATGCCTGAGTGCCTAAATCGAAAGAGAGGAATCCACACAAACCGTTTTTAATAAAAGAGAATAGGGTTATGCACACAATCAGTGTGATGCATGCCCTATTTTATTTCTTCAAGATAATACGTAACACAACAGGGGCTCCAAACAATGCGGATACAGTGGAAATGGGTAAGGGATAGGTAAACAAATTGGAAATAATATCACAAACCAACAACAAGTTCGCCCCCAATAGCGCACATCCCGGTAGGGTAATACGATGATTACTTGTATTAAACAAACCGCGTGCTATATGAGGTACTGCCACACCTACAAAGGCTATCGGACCACAGAAAGCCGTAATTCCACCCGCTAAACACCCTGTTGCCAACACCAACAACAAGCGGGTCTTTGGTATATTTATCCCCAGACCTTGCGCATAGTTTTCTCCCAATAACAAGCCGTTCAGCGGTTTTACCAAAACAATCGTCAATAATACTCCCGCTAAAACAACGGGAAACAAAACCGCCATTTCTGCCCATCCGACTGCTTGCAGATTGCCTAAGGTCCACACCACAAACAATTTCAACGAATCGGGGTCGGCAAAATTTTGCATAACGCTCACCAATGCTCCTGCCATGCTCCCTAACATCATACCTACTATCAGTAGTGATACATTGCTCTCAATACGTCTTGCAACCAACAGTACACATAGCAACACCACCATTGCGCCCGCCACAGCAGCACCAATCGTAAGCCATGTGCTTGCCGCTAATCCGCATAGAGTACCCACCAACACAACTATTGCCACCCCCAACGTGGCTCCCGAACTAACACCGAGCACATAAGGACCCGCCAACGGATTGCGAAACAAGGTCTGCATCATCAAACCCGATACCGACAATGCCGATCCCGCCAAAATAGCAGTCAAGGCTTTGGGTAAGCGAAGATGTAACATTATCCGGTGTCTGACAACATCATCCGAACCGAACAAATCAGCCAAAGGAATATATATGCTGCCACTACATAAGTCAGCAATAAACAATACCGCCAACAATAGTAGCAACACACTATAGAGCAAAACTCCCCGTTTCATCATAAGAAAAGTTGATCACGCAAGACCTGTAGAAAAGCCTCGGAGAAAACTTCACAATTCTGTCGAGTATAGCGAATATCCGTAAAAACCTGTGCCAATGTTTGTTTACCATTCTCTTGTATAAACCGTTCGGAAGAGGGGAGTGCTTCTTTCTCTTTATAGAATCTATCTATATCTTGAGCGGTGTAGTTGTGATAAGTTTCCTCATGCAATATAGCCTGCAAGGGAAGACGATCCTGCAATTCGGGTTTCTCAGCAGGATAGCCCAATGTGATAGTGCATACGGGAACAACTCGCTTGGGCAATTTCAGCACACGAATAATATCGGCAGCATTGTAAGTGGTCGTACCCAAATAGCACAATCCCAATCCGCGTTCTTCCGCTATATTGGCAAAGGTTTGTGCAAACAAACAAGTATCTATGGCCGCTCCTATAAAAGACTGAAAGTTGTCGTAACCGGGAACGGCCTCACGCTGCTCACACCATTTGCAAAAACGATTGTAATCGGCACAGAAAGTCAATACTACAGGAGCATTCGTCAGCATGGGCTGATTGAAATGTGAAGGTGCGAGGGCTGCCTTTTGCTCTGCCGAACGAGTTACTACTACGCTATAGGTTTGCATATTGCCCGTATTGGAAGTGCGAGCGGCAAGTGATAACATTTCGTTGAGCAAAGAAGCAGGAATATCCTCATGAGTGTATTTTCTAATTGTTCTACGTGTTGCGTAATCCATACTATTACTATATTTTAGTAAACAAATAAGTTTCTTGGGTGCAAAGATACACAGAAATGCGTGTATATACAAATCACAATCTTGCCATTCGTAAAAGTTTGAGATAGCAAGGCACAAGCAGCATCAGGCATCAACACAATAAAAAGGAACTGTCAGTGTCTGCCTATTCTTATAAATAATAACCTACGATTTTTGTAGGTATAAGGTCTGTTAGCAAATTATCATCACCCGCACATGCAAAAAAAGAAGGACTATGCTCACGCACTGTCCTTCTCGAAACACTTTCCTAATTCTTATGAAACAAAAAATATCTACATTAGATATTCTTTGCTTTGGCAACTATAGCCTTGAATGCTTCCGGTTGGTTCATTGCCAGGTCGGCAAGTACCTTACGATTTATAACGATACCGGCTTTGTGCAAAGCACCCATCAGTTGGCTATATGACAGTCCCTCCAAACGAGCGGCTGCATTGATACGCTGAATCCACAAGGCGCGGAAACTGCGCTTTTTGTTCTTACGGTCGCGGTATGCATATTGCAAACCTTTCTCCCATGTGTTTTTGGCTACCGTCCACACATTGCGGCGGCCACCAAAGTTACCTCTTGTGAGGCTCAAAATCTTTTTACGACGGTTGCGTGATGCAACATGGTTTACTGATCTTGGCATAATTGTGTTCTTTTTGAATGTCAGCGCTGTATCTCACTACAGACTTTGTGCTGTTCATCCGGTTAATAACTAAAGTTGTCTTATCTAAGCAGAAGCATTTCGCGAACCGACTTCATATTGGTGTTGTCTACCAATGTTGCATGCGTCAGATTACGTTTTTGTTTTTTTGTTTTCTTGGTCAAAATATGACTCTTGAAAGCGTGTTTCCGCTTGATCTTACCTGTTCCGGTAAGGGCAAACCTCTTTTTGGCACCGGAATTAGTCTTTGTCTTTGGCATTGTAGTTATTTATTTAGTTAATTATGTTCTGCCTAACGGAGTACATAACTCCTTTGGCTATTTTTCTTTATTTCTTCGGCGCGATATTCACTATCATACGCTTGCCTTCCAATTTCGGAAGTTGCTCTACCTTGCCATATTCTTCCAAGTCGTTCGCAAAACGTGCAAGAAGCAGTTCGCCTTGTTCCTTGAAAAGAATCGACCTTCCTCTAAAGAACACATAGGCTTTCACCTTATTGCCCTCTTTAAGGAACTCTTGGGCATGTTTCAACTTAAAGTTGTAGTCATGCTCATCGGTTTGCGGACCGAAACGGATTTCTTTTATTACAATCTTTGCCGACTTCGCCTTCTGTTCCTTTTCGCGTTTCTTCTGCTGATAGAGGAACTTTTGATAGTCTACTATCTTGCATACGGGAGGAACGGCGTTAGGGGATATTTCCACCAAATCGAGGTTTTGTTCGTCGGCAATGCGCAGGGCTTCCGTATACGAATAAATTCCCTGTTCCACATTATCGCCCACAAGGCGAACCTCTTTTACACCACGAATTGCATCATTTATACGATTCGGCAATTCTTTCACTACACGCCCGCGTCGGGGAGCGTTCTGTTGTTTCGGATTAGCTATAGCTTGTTCCCTCCTTAATATGATGAATATGATTGATAGTTCCTGTTAATTTGCCGGAGGTTGTCCGTTATATCTGCTATCGTTACCCCCTCCAGGCTCCACCGCTTCGGTTTATAATCCTCTTCGGTATTCGAGCGTGCAAAGGTACGGATATTTTTTCATACACCAAACAATTCCGCAAAAAAAAAGATTTTTTTCTTTTTTAGGTTGGTCCGCGCTTGTATATTCCTACAAATAACCGTACCTTTGCGCAAGATTTATCCACGACATGATTATAACCAATCATCATACTCAATCCACTAAATTCATCCAAATCATGAAAGTGAACAAACTTTTCTCAGCACTTATGCTGACTGCCGCTGTAGCATTTACAGCATGCGACAACAACATTCCCGAACCTCCCGTTGGACCCGGCAATGGTAAAGACACTACTACAACCATTAATCCCGAGCAACCCAAAGGGGACACACTCACGGTGGCTGACCTCTTGGAGATGAAAGAAAATGGCACTCTGCCTGAAAAAGAAGCAGGAACACAAAAATATTGGGTGAAAGGTTACATCGTTGGTACTTACAATTTTGATGCCGCCAACAAATTTATCATCGGTACAGACAATGCCGTAAAAACCAACTTGCTCATCGCCGACGATCCCGAAAGCACCGATACCTACTCAGTTGCAACCATCAAATTGGCTGCCGGTACTTTCCGCGACCTTCTGAACCTCGTTGATCATCCTGAAAACTACAAAAAAGCCATCAAACTCTATGGCGTTGTAGAGAAATACTGCGGTATAGGCGGTGTAGTTAATGCCGAACAAGTTTATTTGGATGGCGAAAAACTCGGTGATACCACTCCTACCGAACCTATTGAAATCGATTACGAAGAAGGAGAAATGTCGGTAAGCGATTTCTTGGCTTCGGATGTCATCAAGAACTTGGAGAGCGGTGCCACTACTGAAGAAGAACTCGTTGTACGCGGTGTTGTAAAATCTATCACTACCGTAAATTTGAGTTATGGTAATGCGCAATTCTACATCACCGATGGTACAAGCGAACTCCTCTGCTACAACATCTTTGCCTTGAACGGCGAAAAATTTGTCAGTGCAAAGCAATTAGAAGTAGGCGATATCGTTACCGTAAAATCGGTTGTCACCAACTATAACGGAACCATCGAGCCCAAAGGCGGCTACATCACGCGTACCACCAACACGTTCGATCCCAATCAAGTTTCCGGTCCTACAGAGGCTACCATTGCCGAAATTTTAGCACTCAACATTGCAGATGGTGCCACATCGGATGGTCAATATAAAGTAAGCGGTAGCATCACAGAAGTTACAGAGGCAAGTACTTCTTACGGCAACCTTACTTTTAACATCCAAGACGAAGCCGGCAACACCTTAACAGTATATCGCGTTTATTACTTGGATAACCAAAAATACACCACTAGTGATCCCGCTTTGGAAGCAGGCGATGTAGTAGAAGTTATTGCTCAAGTAAAGAACCATTACGGCACTATCGAATTGGTGCAAGGTTACGTTAGTGCACACGTAAAATAAAAACAATACGCTATCGTACATATAAACAAAAAGGAGATAGATATGCTATCTCCTTTTTGTTTATATAGGTTCACTATCTTTATTTTGCACATTTTTTGCACATTCAAAAAAATATCGTACCTTTGTCGGTGTAACTTTTCGCAAGATTATTAACAAAACAAACAATACAAAAAAAGATGAAGAAAAGTATTTTAATGGCTGCATTAATGGCAGTTCTGTGCATCAGTAGCGCTGTAGCACAACCTCGTGCGGTGGGTGTAAACCTTGGGTCTGGTTTAGGTCTTTCTTACCAACACGGTTTTGGTGAGACCAATATGTTGGACGTTGCCGTCAACATCCCATTCTTCAATGGTATCGGAGGTATCGTTACTTATGATTGGATTAACCCTTTTAACACAGCAGTACCTTGGGAATACAAAGGCGAATGGAATTGGTACATGGGTGTCGGTGCCGCTGCCGGTATCTATGGATTCTCTGCCCCCACTTGGTATGCCGGTGTAGCAGGACATTTCGGTATTGAATACGACTTCTGGTTCCCGCTCCAACTTTCGTTGGATTGGCGTCCGAACATCGGCGTATACGGTGATAAAGACCACGTCGGTTTCAACCCCGTAGGTCTCTACGATGGCATTGCACTCGGTGTACGCTATAAATTCTAAATAGTACTATTACGTACTGAATACACACGTTTCTGCTTGCGCAGAAACGTGTTTTCTATTTATACACATACGCCTATCGCAATATGGTTTGCACAATCAACAAACTTGCCGTATCTTTGCAAGCAAATTAGATTTCACATTCATGACTATTTACATCACTGTCATTATAGCCTTGCTGCTCTCTGCTTTTTTTTCCGGCATGGAAATCGCCTTCGTCAGTGCAAACAAACTGCGATTCGAAATAGAGAAAGCCGACAATAGTATCATAGGCAACATCATCAGTCTCTTCTACCGCCATCCTCAACAATACATCACCACCATTTTGGTCGGAAACAATATTGTTTTGGTCATTTTTTCCATAAAGATGAATCAACTGCTCTACCCCGTTTTCGATTTTCTTCGAAGCGGCGCGCTCATCTCATTGGCAATATCATTGGTTGCCACCATCATCGTACTTTTTATTGGCGAATATCTGCCCAAAACCATCATGCGCGGCAATCCTAACGCATGGCTCAAGGCATTTTCACCCATGATATACCTTATATATATCATCCTCTACCCCATTGCATGGCTCTGCACCTTCATATCCAAATTGCTACTGCGACTCGTCGGAGAACGCAACACCATGAACAACGATGCCGTAACCTTCTCAAGAGCCGACCTCAATTACCTTGTACAAGAAAGCATGGCAGGTTCTGACCACTCCAACAATGACGCACCCTCCGAAAACGAAATACACATACTCAAAAATGCGCTCGATTTCTCAAAAGTAAAAATACGCGATTGCTACATCCCACGAACCGAAATAGTGGCACTCCCTTACGACACCACTACCGACACCCTCAAACAGACTTTCCAAGAATCAGGATTTTCCAAAATACCAATCTACAAAGGCGACATCGACAACATCATCGGCTATATCCATTGCTCCGAAATGTTCGAACACCAATCCGTTTGGCACGAACACATCAATCAAATGCCGCTTGTACCCGAAAACATGGCAGCGCAAAAACTTATGACCACCTTCATGCAACAAAAAAAGTCGATTGCCGTTGTTGTAGATGAGTTCGGAGGTACTGCAGGAATTGTCACACTCGAAGATATAATGGAAGAAATATTCGGCGAAATACAAGACGAACATGATTCAGAAGAGTATGTCGCCAAACAACTCAACGACAGCGAACTGCTCGTATCGGCACGATGGGAAGTAGAAGAACTCAATCATCGGTTTAATCTTCAACTCCCCGAAGACGAAAGTTACGATACACTTGCCGGGCTCATTCTGAACCAAACAGGAGCATTCCCTAAAATCAACGAACAGTTCTCAGCAGGAGGATATAAAATGAAATGTCTCAAAATCGCAGATAACCGAATAGAATTGGTAAAAATTACACGCTAAATTTGGGCGATTGGAGTTTTTTTAGTAATTTCGCAGGCTGAATAACGTATAACGCATGCTATCCCGCACGGAAAGCGGCATTTTACACTAACCGAATAATATAACTGATACATACAACAATGGCAACATTAGAAAAAATTCGTAGTCATGGCGCCCTACTGCTCATCATTGTAGGTTTGGCCATGCTGGCTTTTATTTTGGGAGACTTCTTCAATTCCGGCAGCACTTTCATGAATCGCTCACGCGAATACATCGGAAGCATCGAAGGTACGGACATTCACTACACCGACTATGAAGCCGACAAAGAACAACTCACCGAGGTCTACAAAATCGAAACCGGACGTTCCGATATGAACGAAGAAATGCAGACCTACATCAATAACCAAGTATGGCAGACATTGCTCATCAAAAACACACTCGGAAAACAAGCCGAAAAAATAGGTATGACCGTCACAAGCGATGAACTTGCAGCCCTCTGCATCGGGGAAAATCCTCACCAAATCATACGCCAACGACGCGCTTTCTACGACCAAACCGGCAATTTCAACCGACTCATGCTCATTCAGTTCCTTAGCCGCATTGATACAGAAGCACAAGATGCAGAACAGGCTGCCGGACTACAACAGGCAAAAACCTATTGGAACTATTGGGAAAATGCAGTACGTCTTACCTATCTGCAAGAAAAATACACGGCACTGCTCAGCGAATTGGTGGCTGCCAACACATTGGATGCCAAATTTGCTTTCGAAAGCCGTCAGACAGCTGCTAACGTACAGTATGTAGAACAACCCTACTACACCATTGCCGATTCACTCGTTAAAGTAAGCAATAGCGATATCCGCTCACTCTACAACAAGAAAAAAGAGCAATATAAACAAGAGCCCAACCGCTCACTCAACTATATCGCATTCGACATATTGCCCTCCGAACGCGACTATGCCGAAGTGAAACAATGGATCAACAACCTCCGCAACGAATTTGCTACCGTCAGCGTAAGCGAGTTGGCTTCGGTTGTCAATTCAAATTCCGACATCATCTACGATGGGCGTAATTTCTCCGAAAACAACATCCCCGAACAATACAAAGAGTTTGCTTTCGGCAAAAACGCCAAAGCAGGCGATGTTACCGACATCACTTTCAACAACGATACCTATGCAATGGCACGTTTGATCGAAACCGGCTATAACTTGCCCGATTCCGTACAATTGCGCTACACAATGCTCGCTGATGCCGCACAATTCGATTCACTCAAAAACGCATGGAACAAAGGCGAATACGGCGATGCAAGCGAACTCGGTTGGTTGCAAGAAAACGAAATGCCCAAAGAAATGCTTGAAAAAGCATTCACAGGGGCTAAAAACGCAATCATTGCCTTGCCTTACGGAACCGGAGTACAAGTAATTCAAATCATGGATAAAAGTGCGGCTACTCCAAAAGCAAAATTGGCTATTATGGAACGAAAGGTTACACCTTCCAGCAAAACCTATGCCGCCATCTATAATCAAGCAAAGCAGTACATTGTCAACAATAACAATGCCGAGAAATTCAACTCCGCTGCAGAAGAAGAAAACCTGACACTCTATCCCGCATTCGGATTGCTCAAAAACACCGACAAGGTGGCAGATTTGCAACAATCACGTCCCATCGTACGTTGGGCTTTCAATGCAAAAGAAGGAGAAGTTAGCGATGTATTCGAATGCGGCGACAAGTTCATTGTTGCACTGCTCACCGAAGTACAAGATGGAGACTATCGTTCTATCGACGATGTTACAGCCGAACTCCGTCGCGAGTTGATACAAGATAAAAAAGCCGAGAAAATAATGGCTGACCTTAAAGGCATAACAACATTAGAAGAAGCCGCAGCCAAAACCAACTCCGAAATTCAGACAGCCGACAACATAACCCTCGCATCCTATCGTTTCGGTAATGCTGGAATGGAACCCGCTGTCATCGGTACGGCTGTTGCTTTGCAGAAAGATCAACTCTCTGCTCCCGTAAAAGGACAAAACGGTGTCTATGTACTCCGTTCAACGGCTATAGTTACCACCGAAGGAGAATACAACGAACAACAGGAAATGCAACAACTTAACATGCGCTATTCCTACAGCCTCCCCTATCAAGTGGTTAATCTTATACAAGAAAAAGCGGATATCACCGACAACCGCTCCAATTTCTTCTAAAAATCGACGCTGTTTTTCACTGCGTTGATATATACAAACGTATACCGACTCCGAAAAGTGCCAATCCCGCTTTTCGGAGTCGTGTTTTGTCATTTATCCACACATTATCACTTATCTATTCCTTTTTGCCACGTTATGCCACTTTTTCCCACAAAACACCATTAGCCGACCGTTACGATACCGTTAAGGTCTCGTAACGAGACAGTAACGAGAGCGCATAAAATAGCATTTTGTCATGCCAAACGTAACCCCATAAATTTTAATAAACATCACCTCTTGTATTATCCTGATTTATTGCGTATCTTTGTATATCACTCTCTAAAACTCTGAAATACAGTTATTTAAGAATAAAATCAGCAAGTTAAGGCGATTTCAGTTGCATTTATGCGTAGATTTTAAGTATATTTGCAACCGATTTGTTTTACTAATGTTTTATACTAAATAACTGTATTTTTATGGCTACATTTAAGGCTCTTGTTTTGCCACACAATAAAAAGGCGGATGGCACATACAATGTTAAGATACGCATCACACACCAACGCAAATCGAAATACATTGCAACTCCGTTTTTTGTTACCCAATCGCAACTCACACGAAGCCTTAAACTGAAAGACCCATTGATTGTGGAGCAAGTCGAAGCAGAGATTAGGCGACTCCGAGAAAAAGTATATGAAATAGGGTTTATCGTAGATACGCTCGATGTAGACCAACTGATTACAAGATTAAACTACTCAGAAGAAGATGTTTCTTTTACCGATTACATGCAACGCAAAATAGATTTATTGAATAATGATATTTCAAGAAAAAATACAGCACATAGGTATCAGACTACACTCCATGCACTTTTAGCATACACCGATAATAAAACAGTACTATTCTCTCAAATGACCAAAAACTTCATGAGAGATTATTACAACTATCTGTTAAAAAACAAATCTGTAGTTACTGCAAATTCCTACATCACTACATTAAAGACATTCTATTCTATGGCACAGAAAGAATTGAATGATGAAGAAACCGGAATTGTAGTTGTCAAATATAGATGTTTTGATGCTATTGAACTCGAAAAGCCCCAAGACACCAAAATAAGAGCCTTTGAAAAAATAGAAGATATGCAGGCTGTTATAGATTGTCCTTATTCGGGTAATTGGCTACAAGATTTTATGAAAGACATGTTTGTTTTGTCTTTTGTACTTATGGGTATGAACTCCGCAGATTTGTTCGCACTTAAAAAGACCGACTACTCAGAAGGAATTATAACCTATAGGCGTAAAAAGATAGAACGCAGAGCCGGAAAAAGATGTGAAATGAAAATTAAGGTGCCGGAGGTTGCTAGTATTATTTTACGTAAATATAATGCGGACCCAATTTATTTGATAGATTTCAATGGTTACTCACGAAATGTATCTCAATGCAGGAATATACAACACACATTCAAAAGAGCCGGACTATCTAATAATGAAGACAATACCGAAAACTATTATGTATTCTATTCTGCTCGGCATAGTATGGCTACATTTGCACGAAACATCTGTAGAATAGACAAGTTGACCGTACATGAGATGCTAAATCATATGACCTCAAAAGAATTTGCTATAACGGATGTGTACTTGCGTAGGGATTATATACATCTGTGGGAAGCAAATGACAAACTCCTTGCACTATTTGATTGGAGTTTCTATTTACAACAGAAGAAAGCCTTGGAATAAAAGGCTTTCTTCTTGCTTTTGTAATCATCTATACCATCGTAACATGCAATGGCTGTACGGGAGATGTACGTAGATCGGCAATGTGTTTTTCAAGTCGTGATGTCATATTTGCAATAATGGCCACATTACTATTCATCAACGTTATGGCACTTTGTATAGTAGCCATTGTGGAGTTGCTATAACCACTGCTCGCACTGAAATAATTCTGTATTAAGTTACGGATTAGCACTAACTCTCCAAGTTGCGAATTGCTCAATGCTTCCAATCTGCGAGCAGTATCTTCTGTAATGCTTTCTATTCCGCCCGACAAGGATGCATTGTCTGCCTTGAAAGAATAGAGTTCTTTTAAATAAGGTGGCATAGAATCAATAACATCAATAAATCCATTGCCAATTTCATTCATTTTCTTTTCAAACTCTTTATACTGTTCAGGGTCTGTTATATTTTCTACAAGATCTTTCATAATGGCATTATGGTCGGAAGTAACAACACCGTCTTTGTCTGTAGTTTGATATTTCTTATCGTTAACATCTACCCCGATAAAATCCTTAAGTGCTGCTTGTACCAAAGGTTCTAAAATTTGCAATCGGAGCATGTTTTCGATAATATCTCCCATCATTTCTTTAACGGTACCACGGAACGCTCTTGCTGCATTTTCTCCATTTTGGAATGCACTACGAATTGCAGAGGACATGGCATCCGCCCAATCTTCCGTACTTGCCGTTAGTTCATCAGTAATCTCTTTCATGCCATTCAAGAATGCGTCCATAGCTTCCTGCTGCTTTTGCCTGTATTCTTTGAGTTTGTCTTCGTCTGTATTTTTCTTGGCATCTTCCAATTCCGCTTGTTTGGCATAAGCAGATGCTTTTGACAACTCTTTACCAACTGCGTTGATATTAGTACCTAACTTTTCAAGACCTACTTGTCGTTCTGCTGCCGCATTCAAATTGGTAATGGCAGTATCGAACTCCTCAATACGCTTTTCGAGGTCTTCAATATCGTGTTCCAATGCTCTGTCATGTTGCTGAAATGCAGCAACAACAGCCGCTACAATAACGGCAACGGCTATTAGTGCAGCCATAACAATCAGAAGTGGAGTAGCTACGGATTCTGCCACAATCATAGCAGTAGTTAGCGCAATAACAACTCCAATGACAGCTACTATTGGAGCGACTAATTCTTCAAACGCCTCTCCAAAGTCACCCAAGAAATCATCCATATCACGCATCCATTCCGGATTTTCACCATCATTCATTACATCATAAACTTTATTGACCGCCTTTGACATGCTCTTAAAGACGTTAATGGTACCTGTAACAACTGAAGAAAAATCATTTGCTACTTTTCCTGCGTCTTCAAAGTCTGATTTAATATTCTCAAGAGCATTGATTCTTAATTCCCGCTCTAATTTACTCCCATTCTCACCCATTTCTTCTAACTCTGCATTACAAGAAGCAAGTTCAGTTTGAGTAGTTGTTATATCGGAATTTATGGAAACAAGTTGTGATTTGAATACAGCCAACTTCTCTGCATCCATACCGTTTTTTTGACCTTGTCGAATTTCGTTTTCGATATAGGATTTCTGATTCTCTTGTTCAGCCAAATCTACTTCCAAATTATCCACTTGATTCTTTTTGTCATTATAACGTTGTGTAGCAGTTTCATGGGCATTACGATATTGGCGCATGCTCTTTGTTAGACTGCCGATCATTGCACCTTTGGCATTGAACTCATCTACCTTTTGTTCAAGTTCATCGAATTTCTTTTTCAGTTCGCGTGCCAAGTCATCGGGGAGTTGCTCAACCACTTTTTGCAGTTTGGCTCTCATTTTATCGAAATTGATGCCCTTACCACCAAAGTATCTACCAGCAGTGGATAGTGCTGCAAAATCATTCGATTTCAAGAACTGCTCAAAAATATCATCCGCATTGGTCTTTAACGTGTCCATATAGGCTTTTAACGCCCCCTCATCAAATATTCCATACGCAAACGCGACATTTTCTTGTCGTTGATAATTAGTCCGAGCCGTTTGTGATGTATTTTTCGCATTTGCAATAGTATCATTCAATTTATTACCTGTATGAATTTCTCCGGAAACACTTGAAATCTCGTTGATAATGGCTTGTTTGTAGGCATTGAGCATTTCTTCAAGTTGTTTACCCATCTCTCCTAATAACGGAGATGTGGTAAAGTTATCATCGTTGAGTTTTTTTTGCTCGGAAACTTGTTGTATAGCTGCTTGTATGGCAGGTAAAGAGGTGAGATTAGTGGTGTCAAGGTTCAGGTAGTGGTCGCTATTCTCTTTTCGCTGCTCATTATCTTCTTTGCGAAGTTGTTGTAGCATATCGTTGTATGTGGCGATCAACTGATTGATATTCCCCAATTGCAATACGGAATCAAGGCTTAAGGCTTGTTGTTTGGTGGTTCCTGTAAAACCACCTAATTTATCAACTGTACCGTTTTCAATAAGTTTGCGATAGAAGTCTACTTGCTCGGTAGTACGTGCAAATTCCTTACGCATATCGCTCAAAGCCTTGTTGATGTCTGTAATCCACCCTTGCACATTGTCCTTGGATGAAGTTGTTTCCCACCACTTGGATAACTCTTTTGCAGCATTGAGGAACTGTTTGTATGCTTTCCCCTGATTGCCTACCTCTTTCAGTTGCTCAACCACAATATCAATCGCCTTTCCGAAATCAGCAACGCCCTCCTCCATGTCACTATCAAAATAAGCATCATGTAATAAATCGCCAATGCTCTTACCATTCAGTTTTAGACCATTAAATGATTTTTCATCGGTTGCACCATGGAAGAAGTCGTTGAACTTTTCTATCATTTTCGGGTCGTTCTGCATATAGGCAACACCCATATTGCCACCTTGCGATTGAGCAGCAGTCTTATAGGTGGTGTATGCGTCTTTCAGACTTGTGATGAACTCCTGCAATTCAAGCGGAACTTGTACTTGTGAGGATCTGCCACCTTTGTCGCTATCCAAATTGACATTGTAAAAATCGGCACCCGCCAACTCTTTCAATAGTTTAAGACGTTCTTCTCGAACCTTTATTTCATTAGCATATAATTTAGCATCCTTCTTACGATAAGTTTTAAGTTGTCTTTGTTCAGCCGATATTTCTTCTGCTAATGCTTCGCGTTGTTGCTCAATGGTCTTATCCCTATTAAGTGCAGGATTCCATTTGTTGGCTTCGGTTGCAGGGTCGAAAGTTTTATCACCAAAAGTTTTTACACCACGATTACCGAACGTATTCTCAATATTATTAGCAATTTCTGCCTCTTGCTTTGTTAGAGTTCGTGTTACTTTTTGAAATGCTTCTATCCAATTATATATCACACCTGCGGCATCAGCACCTGCACCATTGGCTAATCCCGCCAATGCTTGCTGCAATTCTGTCATGGCAACACTGACATTACGAATTTTATTCTCATCATCGTCTGACCCATTAAGTGCTTGCTGCAATGTGGCTTTTGCCTTCATGACATTGCCTTCTAATCCATCATTGTAGGTTGTTGTAATATCATCAAGGGCTTTCTTAACATCATTACTATTCAGACCTTCTATGTACTTTTTATTTTCTGCTTTCATCCTTTCTAACGGATTGTTTGAAGAAGGCAATCCCCCTTTGTCTATTTCAAGCGAGTTCAATAAGGTTCTGCGGATTCCGTTAAGACCGGCATTTTCTGATACGGCTCGTTCTTCTTTGATAGTCTTTAGTTCTTCATAATATTTGTTATTTAATGCTCTGTTATATAAAACATCTGCAATATAACCAATGGTTTCTTGTGGTATTTCATGCCCTGTAAATTTTTCTCCAAATACACCAGTTGTGATATTTCTCATATCTTCGACTGAAAGATTTGAATCTGCAAACCGTTCAAAAATTTCATCAAATGTTTCTTTTAACATTGCGTTTAATACCCCTACATCGCTATCCTTATATTGCTTCCCATAATCTTCTTGCAATAGAGTTACTGTAGGTGTGTTTTTTATTGCCTTTTCCATTTCTTCTCCACTATGAGTATATAAACCAACGGAAGCATATCTATTATTTTGTTTGCTATTTCGATAGGCATTAACCGATAGTTCTCCAACAAATTGGTCATATCTATTGTTGTTCCCCAATAGTTTTCTATAATCAGTATAATCAGTATAATTTTCTTTGACTTTTTCTTCTTTCTCTTCCCACTCATTATACCTATTCTTCGACTTGATGGCCTCTTCGATTGCGGCACTCATAGCAAGGTATTGGTCGGTGACATCTTTGCCTGCTTGTTGTTCCTGAATGAGTGATTGCATGGCTTTGCCATTGACATTGATGAACTCCGAATAATTAGAAGATAGCGTGTCCAATGCTTCTTTGAACTCACGTGTACCAACCGTAGTGGTTCGCAATTTTGCCAACAAATCGTTCAGTCCACCAATCATCTTGGCGTTTTCTCGCTGATAAGACTTTGTTATATCATTCAACTGCTCTTTAAGGCGATTGGTCTTGCTTATGATAGACGATATTGCAAACGTGATAACGCCTAATGCGGCACTCGCTACTCCACCCATAGACATAGCAAATGTTTTCAGTGTTAGAGTTGCAACCTGTATGCTCTTGACAAGTTTATAAAACCCTGTAATAGTCTTTGCTATAACATTAGTTCCAAATGCCACAACTAACGCAGCACCGACTGATTTCGCATTTTTAGCTACCCATTGCAGTGCTTTAACTATTGCCATAAGCACACCATTTGCACCTTTCCCGATCTCATTGAGAGCGACTGTCCACATATCCGTTAACTTCTGCATTTGACCATACAATGTTTCGGATATATTCTCCTGCATTTTGTAGAACTTACCACCTTCGGATGTCATATCCCGCAGTACAGAATCTACCATATCAAATGAGACTTGTCGCTTGGAAATCAAATCGAAAATTTCTCCGGTTGTAACCAATGTACCATTCAACTCTGTAAACTTCTTTGCCAAGGCATCTACCATAGGAATACCTGCCTCTGTGAATTGGCGCAATTCTTGTCCACGCAACACCGATGCAGAACGTACTTGACCATAAGCAAGAACTATTCGACTCATATCAACACCAAGACCTGCTGATAAGTCCGCCAAGCGTGTTGTAGTTTCAAAGAGTTCATCAGTAGGAATTGAAAATGCTGCCAACTGCTTGGTGAAATTGACCAATTCTTTTGTTTGGAAAGGCGATTTAATCGCAAAGTCGGAAATCTCACGTAGTAGTTTGTTTGCTTCGGCAGCAGATCCTGTAATACCTTCCAAGGCCACACGTTGCTGCTCAAAATAACCTGTTGTTTCTGCGATTTTTTTGCCAAAACGAATAACCGAATACAGATTGAAATATGTGGACAATGCATTTCCTAATCGGCTTATGATATTGCCTTGTTGGGAAAATTGTTGATTGGTATCTTGAACTTTTCTACGTTGTTGTTCCAACTGATTCAATTGCGCACGATAACCATCCAATTGGCTATCTGTTTGCCCACGTCTTCCTGTCTGTAGGCGCAAATTTTCTTCCTTGGCTTTTATCAACGTGCGTAAAGCGGCAATCTCATCATTGATACGTTGTATATTTTTGCCGTTTTTATTGCGACCTTGTGCCGTTTGATAGGCTTTCTCTGCTCTTGCTAAACGTTGAGTAGATTCGGTAAGTTTGTCGTTAGCTGCTTGTTGTTGTGCTGCTTGTTGATCGGCTTTGGCTTGCGCTCTTGCCTCTTTGGCGTGTTCTCTTCGATATTGTTGTAAATCTCTTTTATGTTGTTGTAATTGTCGTTTTGCTTCTTTTGCCTGTTCTGTATAGTATTGACGCATATTCGCCAACTCATTATTTGTATTGCCGCCATTAACGATTCGGTTAACTTCTTTGTCATACGATTTTCGTGCGACCTGCGCTCTCGCATTTCTTGCTTGTTCTTGTCTACGTTGTTGCTCTGCTTCACGTTCCGATGCTTGACGTTGCAATACATCTTCTTTAGCTTGGTCTAACACTCCTTTTCTTGCAAAGAGCGAAGATAATGTAGAGTCATTATATACGGCCTTTTTGCCTTGTGTAAGTTGCAAATGCCGGACTTTTAAGCGAATCAATTCATTTAAGGCTTTTTTCTCTTCCTCAATAGCCTTTACATTATCATAACGCCCTAACGCAGTCAAGGCTTTACTACCGACTGCCTGTGCTTTTTTATATGCTTTTTCAGCTCGATCCAATTTCTGAGCAGCAGCCAATCTTGCATCATCGGCTTTCACTTGTTGTTGCTGCTGACGTTGTTCCTCACGTTTCTCTTTTGCATCTTCGGCTACAAAAGCAGCATATCGTTTCCGATACAACCTATCTTGTTCTGCATTGGGGTCTTTAGATGCCGCATTGCGAGTACGATTGACCATGCCCGTATTGGCAGCCCTCTGCATACGAGCCGCAAGATTGTCACTTGCATATTTTGCATTACCTAAGTTCATTGTAGCAGTTATTACTGCTCTCAACTTTTGGTAGGCAGTTTCCTGCTCTTTCGTTAGCTGAATGTTCTTGGCTTGGGCAGATTCCATACGTTTGTATTCTCTAACAACCTGCCTAAAATTTTCAATAGGTACTTGTTGCCCGCCTTTACCATTGAGAGTGATACCTTTAAGACCTCTCCATGCCTTATCCAACTGCTGTTGTAATTGTTTGCTATCAGCAAAGTCCAAATCGGCTTTTAAACTGACCTTACGTCCTTTTGACGTAAAAACATCCAAATCGCCCATGGCTTTTCTTAGGCGACTTTCAAAATCACTCGTGTTCAAACCGAGGTTGATATACATACTATTATTTGCCATAATTTTCTATGTATTTTCCTTGTTTATTTACTTGCGTATCTCACTATTTATTATTAACTTTGCACCACTATGAAACAAAAAGATTATTGGAATAAATTTGATGCTTTCTTTAATCGTTTAGAGCGTGTGTGCGTAATTGCCTTATGCGCATTACCGGCAATATTCTATTATCTTCTTGCCGGCGTTGTTTTGTTTGTTGGAAATGCATTATTTACAACTCATTATTTGTTATGGTTTGGTATCGAATTTGGGATAGCAACCATTGTTGTTATTATTGCGGTTATCAGAGAATGGCGCAGATGGGAAGATATTAACAATCCATCCGAAAATTAGCCCTTCTCATAAACCTTATCCACCAATTGCGGAGTTTTGATAGTACCGCCAAAATGCGACACACAAACACGACTGCAAAGCCCTTTCTGCTCAACAAACAAACGTCCATTGTCGTATAAAGACACGTACACAAGCACATCGTCCGGCACTACAATATGAACCTCGCTATTATGACGGATGGTAATGGCACAACCACATGTCGCATTTACATACAAACGGCAATCACCATTCGCTATCACATTACGTTGCCCCGACACATCCGCATACTCGCTGATATAAATGCCAAAAGGCTCAGTCTTACCACGAAAATGTTCTTCCAAATAAGCCAAAGACGGATAATCATGCTTGATACAAAAGTCCAATCCTCTTATGTACTTGGAACATAATTCACGCAAATCGGGAGACACCCATTCGTCTTGCCATTGCTTGCACAAACCTAATGAAACGGCTTGTTGTTTCAATTCTTCTTGTATTTCCATTGTTCATTCATTTAAGCACAAAAGTAATTGATATATAATGGGAACACAAGAATTAACGCTCCGAGTTATTGACGTTTTGAAGATAACGCTTCCTAAAGAACACTATCACAAAAGATTCGTTTTCTACATTTCGGGAAGCAGCAGGTGCAAATAAATACAAATTCTTCGCACAAATACACCCGGAAATTTGCATTTTAAGAAGCAGATGCTTATCTTTGCAGCGAAAAAATAGAGGTAACAAGAAGTTCAACCCGGCAAAGGTACTAATCTGTATTGTAGAAAATAGGATGATTCTACACGGATAGATATTGCAAAAAGTGTAACAGAAATTATAATTTTGATTATAACGCTTGTAAAAACAAAATTGTTGTTGTATCTTTGTCGGTAACAAAAAATATCATTATAGATAATGAGTAACCATTAAATAGAACTGTTATGGCAAAGACTATCAAAGAAACCAACGTAGATATCTTCAAAAAAATCTTGGAGGACAAGAATGCCATACGCGATTGTATTTGGCAGAATGGTGATATGAAACAATTGGGACATGAAAGAGGCATCAAATTCGCTACACCCGTATGATTATAAAAGAGAAGATAACTTTAGGTATACCTTTACAACAGATAATGGTATTCCGTATGTTATGTATTTTGTTGATTGCTCTGATTCTTTAAATAATTGTGGAAAATTATATTCGTTCAATATAGAACGAGCCATAAACAATTGTCCTCCACAACCAATAGATAGCAGAATTGCTCATACTGTTGTCAGTATCCTACTTACTTTTTTCAGTAATGAAATTAATGCTATGATTATGGTATGTGATACGAGCGATAACAAACATACAAAACGTAAACAGTTATTCGAGCGTTGGTATAATATATTTAATAATGGGGTAATAGAAAAGAAAGACTATACAATTATCGCCAATAATACACAACACTATATTTCTCTTTTTTATAACATCAGCAATCCTTTGCGACACCAACTAATACACGAATTATGTAATATTATTCCACAACTTTCAAAATAAATAGCATCGCATATGCAGCGTTCTTTATTTTTTCTTCTTCCTTTATTTTTGTTTGTCAGTTGTAACACGCAAGTTGTGAACATCGAAGACGACCAAACACTCAACCAACCAAAAGATCCGGAGACATGGTCACCTGTGGGAAAAATGTATGTCTATACTGAGCGTAATATGAATTTTGTTATGTGTATCAATAGTGATAACATTCGTTTTTATGATACACCTAATTCCGATTACACATACAACGAAGAACTCAATCCAAATTCGGGTCTTCCATATTATGATTACTCGTTTATGTATAGATACAATTACCCTGACATACAATTATTTTATGGTGCAACCGAACCAAATATATTCCATTTCGTTGATACACTAAATATCTACCGTGCAGACAGAGGGTGGACATATGTTAGGATATTACCCCCCCCCATTTCTAATTGACAATAATCCGTCTTGTCGAATATACAAACCTCCAAATCTTGCATCTTCCATACTGGTGGGTAAGCCATTCATAGTTACATCCAAAAATTTTGTATTGTTACTAACTGAAAAAGAGTGTTTGGCGTCTACAACAATGGATAGACCATCTTTTGCAAGTATAGTGTATTTGTCTATTCCTAACACATCAAGCAAGTAATCGATATTTACTTTTGCTTCACCGTTTGCACCCTCATCTGCTCCAACACTACATGCTATATTGGCAGAGATAAACACATCTATACTTCCTGCTTCAAAAGTAATATCAATTGATTTATCCCGACAGAGTTGTTCTCTCTCATGCACGACACGATCTATCAATGATGAGGAACTATTTGCGTAAAGGTCAAAGACATAGTCGTCATAAATTTCAATGCGTTCAATCAGTATTCCATTGTTATATATACAGAGAAAAATACTTGACAAATTTGCAGTTGCAGACGCTTCTTGCTCAGTATCGTACACACCACTATCATCACCTTGTGCCATTGCGCTACCACTTGCGTATACATCTTTTAGTGTAATTCGATATGTTCCTCCCGAAATATGGGTAAACGATATGGGAGAACCAACAATAGGATTACCATACAATTCATCAAGAACGACATGTTCTCTGTATCCTGCCTGGTAGTGTCTGCCGGTATCCTGCTTGCTGACTTGTGGCGTATAGACATCATTTATACTCTTGTTCGTAATTAGTATTCGCTCATTTGTTTCCCCACGCACCTCTATTGTCTGATTATCTTCCATAACCTTGAAGCAACCAATATTAGAGCCGTAGCCTTGTTTGGTGAGTAGGACAGGGAGTTGTTGGGAAAGCCCCTGCAATGCTTTGAGTGCTTCTTGATATGTTCCTCCACCCCACAATAGAATATTTTCGGGGTTGGACTGCGTGCCGACTAAACCGCTCATACCTGCCGTAACGCTACCTTTCTCGTTTTTGAGCATAAGGACGTTGGTCATTGTCAGTCCGCCTGCAATCTCCGTAGAGCCATTCTCAATGGCATCGGTAATGTGCTTGGTGGCTGCTTGATAGCCAGTAGCACGTTCGCCCTCTTGTAACATGATGCCCTTGATTGTGTACTCAATATCACGTGGGTAAAGATAAGTCCGTTGGGAAACACGAGCATCTGTAATCAAATCTTTCAAAGCAAGGGCGATATAAGCGGAACGTCCATTGCCGTTCACCTCAAAAGGTATGTTCCAATCGTATTCTGTTTCCCAATTGTACAAGTCACCATAAGGCATGCCTTGTGATACGACAATACACGTATTTTCGAACCCATCTATTCCCGAAGGTGTGATACGTTGCTCTTGATAGGTGGCAATGTATTTCTTCCCTGCTTCGAGTGAACCTAACAAAATAAACACAATATCACCGGTTACTTTACAATTACTCGATACATCACCTCCAATATACAAGTTCTCGCCACCGGGTGTGCCTGCTGCACTTGCAATAATTTGCTCGATAGTTTGTCCTCCTCCGGTTCCTGCTCCTTTCCCAATCGTAAGTACACCATTCTTGTAAAAGAGTTGATCTCCTAATTTGAAAGCATTGCCGGATAGGTCAAAATAACTATCTCCGTCAAATGTCATTATCTTGCCTGCATTGATATTGTCACCATAGACAAATACATTTCCACGTGTTTCCGTCAAATCTCTACGACCACCATTAGCAACATTGATAATGCCATAGTTAAAATACCAATAATCGTTTTCCTCATCTACAGCATGTTGTTTGGTATCAATAACCCATTCACCGCTATTGCCGTCACGTTGACATTTGCATGAGATATAGTACACCTCATCTTCCAACAATATAGGTGTATTCATTCCAGATATAGACCAAGTTCCACCTTGTGCGCCTTCTGTATATACATAATGCCGTAATATATCTTTTCCAATATGTATTGACCATTGTCCTATACTATCAACACCAAAGTCTATATTACGGAAGATGCCATTAAAAACTTTCGTATTATCAAGCGTAAAGTTCATAGAATTGGCTCCCACCTGCAATAACATAGTCTGCAAAAATGCGTCTTTAATGCTGCCGTCAGGGTCAAAGATGTTGTTTTTTAGTGATTCCAACTCTCTGTAGTGTCGTCTTGCTTGATTGGCAAGTTGCTCCGCGTTTTTTGTATTGCGCTCACTTACCATAGTTGTATCTTTGATAGCATTTGACATGGCAGTCCATGCAGTGGCTTTTTGCCTTTCTTTGACTGTGGCCGTAATATCCTTTTGTACCTTGCCACTATTGCTACCACTTTCTGATGCTCGAACACTGCGACCACTATTGCCTATCACATAGGTATTTCCTGCATCACTCATACGAATAGTGAGTTGGTCAATCGTCAGATCCACAAACTTAGCATACTCGCCATTTTCATCCGTATTGCTCTGTTTAATCGAGTATAGGTAAGCAGATACAATCATTGATTCCGTCCAAGTCTTGAACCCAACAGCTAAATAGTAAGATATTCTGTCGTTGAAATTAGAAGGAGTATCAAACTCCAATGTCACTCGTTTATAAGTCGCTGCACTTAACCCTGTTTTACCATAAGACACATTGGTTATTTTCGGATAGAAATAACTTTTGGAAGAACCTAAACCACTCATAAGTATGATAGGAAATTCTACATTACCTATCACATTGGTGTAATTGTTATCATCATCATATTCGTTTTTGTACTGCACATCAAGAACTACAGTGTAATGTTTGTTCGGTCGTATATCGAATATCTGCTTGAAAGGAAGAAATTGAGAGACTCCGATAGTTTTTGCGTTAGATGTAATATAACCATAACTGCACCGTTTACCATAAACAATCAGTTGATTGGTATATGGTATGGTTATAGTTCCACCCGAATACACTATATTTCTTGCATCAAATTCAGGATACACAATATTATCTCCACATTTAATAAACAGTGGTTGTTTACTATACAATTTACGATAATGTTCTTGTGGTATCGGGAACTGCGCAGACATCTTGGCACCAAAGGAAGCGTAATTATTAAAGCCCGATGATGTAACATATTCTGTGAGTTCCACGTCTGCCGTCAGTTCCATTTGTGCACGCAACCCATTGGCATAATTGCATAAGTAGATTTCTTCGTTTTCCGTATATATCTGTAAATCTTCATCAATGATACGCATAACCGCACCCTCACGCATTTGCAGACCAAACGCAGGTATCTGAGCCAACCGAACCTTGTCAAACTCTAACGTATAAGAAATATCACCATTGTCATTATCATTTAGGTATTTCTGCGCTTCACGTAACAAACGTTGTTCTGCCGCCAAGATATAAATATCCGGCATGTAGATATTGAGGAATACAATATGGTCGCCTGCCTGTGGGTTAAGGATTGTATTCGGCATCCAAGCATAATCATTATCAGTATTACGCTTACAGATAAGACGCCAAAATGCTCCATTATCTAATGCTTGTTGGGCTATGGTTTTATCAACTCCATCAAGAAACCAATCGTCATTGAAAGAACCATCTTTACGATAGGCTGCTAAAACTCCATTTCCATTGGCAGTTACAGAAAAATTAAGTCCGGCCATGTAACCATCAAGGAAGTTTAGTTGGAATTCACCATTCACAAGCCATTGGTACTGACCTGAATGTGCTTGTTCATCTATCATAAAACCGAAATCCCGCAGATAAACTACAAATGTTGATTGACAAGTACCATCTGCTTTATTCATGTCGGTATCAACAATAGTTACAGGTTCTACGGCCACAACTTCATTTATAAGCAAATTGTCGTCTTGTTCACTGCCGTTGTTGTAGGTTTTCCCTATATGTGGGTAACAATAAGCGGAATATCCCTCACGTGGAAAGAATGCTTGGTTGTCATAAGGATTTTCGTCATCAAACTCAAATACATCCGTCATCCAATAATCATCCGTGTATTCAATTTGATGTAATTCCACTTCATGCCTATATTCTTTTTGGTCGTCTGTGTCAGCAGGGAGTTTATCAATGTTGGCAAACCAATCTTTGCGGGTACTCTGTGAATTAAGATAGTCTTCATATCCGCTATCATGTACACAGAAACAAGAACCCTGTATAACTTTGCCGCTTGAATCCCTTGGCAAATTTCCAAAGTCAGCCGCTGATTGGTCTGACTGATTAGTATATAATATACATTTAACAACTTTACCGGTAGCGTGTACAAAGACTGCCAATTTGGATGGTGGATAGGACTCTATCAACTTAGCCACTCCGTTGTCATCAAAATCAACTCTATAACACTGAATACGATTGAGAGGTATGGTCGGATCTTCTTTTTTACCATTCAATCCACTACCTTCAACCATGACTACATATTTAATTGTTCGTAAATCGCCATAAGTCATATAGCGTAGGGTAGGATATATATCCTCAAAAGTCTTGCTTGCTTCTCGAACGCCAAATTTTTTGATACTATCTACAGAGTCAAGCCAATCCGTTTTTCCGTCATTATTAAAACTCGGCAACATCAGTCTATTTACATAACGTCCACTACGTAATCTATCTGACGCATAAAACCTATTTAGATTTTGCGATGCACCATAAGCATATAAACGTGTAATCGGAGATGCTGTACCGATACTCTTTGTGATATTGAAAATATTACCATGGGGAGTATCAATGGGCAAATGAGATGTTTTTCCATACATAAAGTTAAAAGGTTCGCTTTGTTGTATGTTATTTCTATCAACACCTACAATGTGAGGACGTTTATACCCTACATATATCATGCGTCCTACTATGTAGAAATCTGTATTGAGACCTTCTTCATCCGTTAGTTTTGTAAGTGCATCCCATACAGAGTTGCCGGAAAAGTCGAATTGTACATTTTCCAACGCATTGTTAATATCCTCATCAACAGCCTCTGCTATCATATAATCCCAATGATCTATACCTGCCACGCCATCAGTTCCAAAACGTTCATCAAGCACATATTTTATACGCCTCATAAGTAAGTGCGCTCCTCCGAAAAAAGAGAACTCATCATATCCGGTATATACAAAGTTCTTAGCAGTTATGTCTTCTACACTGTTTTGCTGCATAACATCGCGCATTTGTGTTGTGGACAACTCAAATTGAGCAGGACGAAATGTAATCGTATGCTCAAAAGCATTCATCACAGAACCGGCACGAGCAATCTTCTTAATTGTTGGTAGTGTATATAAATAAAACAATTCCTCTGCATGACCCCCGGATAAATCTGCCATATCTACTTTCAAGTAATCACCTATTTGGAAGTCGATAACTTCCCAATGTTGCAAAGTGGCAGTTATTGCACGTTCCCCCATGTCTTTACCCGAATATGTGGCTTCGGGAATATTACATATTACAATCTCTTTTATAAGATTATCTTCTTGTATTTTGCGATATACATTCATAATATCAAATATTTAAGGTTATATCAGTATCAGGGTCATTTACTTTGAACTTTACAGAAAAAGATACATAGTCATTTTCGCGCCTACGAAATGATGGTTCTTCCGTACATTCTATCATATAGACACCTTGCCTTCCGATACCGGTATAACTATCATATATTTTAAGCCAACGCCCCTCCAACTCTTTTAAGAAAGCAATGATATTTACGTTTGCCATATCATCTTCGGAATAATATATGAACTCCAACTCTACTTCATATGGTTCATGATAAATCTTGTTGGGTATGTACACATCATCTCCTTCTTCATCTTGCCATGTTTGAGAAATAATATTTTTAGGTTTCGGACGTAATGAAAACGGATTGTGTTTTATCCATAATCCAAAACGCTCTTTCGTGTCAAAAGGAGAATTATATTCCAAGTCGGGAGAAAAAACACCTGACGTTCTACTGACTGATATGAGTAAGGGTTTGTACACCATAGCGATTACGTTTTTTATTTAGTTAATATCTTAGCAATGATTTTGAGCCATACATTCCGCAGGTTG
>JAMPAY010000006.1 GCA_023666945.1 Paludibacter sp. | reverse complement strand
ATGTGCAACTTTTTCATGTATAAATATTTAGAAATTTAATTCAACCAACAGGTAAAGAAATAACAAGTGGTATAAAATATACAAGCAATTAACTTAAGGCAAAAAAGATGAAAAGAGTAAAAACAATTATGGCAATCCTTTGTTTGGGTATCTTCCCATTGTGGGCGCAAGATGCCAATGAAGGAAAAGACCCACAGGTATTGGTGCTCACTTTGCAGGAAGCACAACAGTATGCTGTGCAAAGCAACAAGAGTTTGCAGAATGCCTCTTTGGAAGTGAAAGTGGCTCATGCGCAACGTTGGCAAACAATAGCCCAAATGCTTCCTCAAGTAGACGGTTCGGTTGGGTATACCAATATGTGTGGTTATGAAATCGATTTCGGCGTGCCGGGGATGAGCAAACCTATGGTGCCTTACTTGACAGCCGGAGTGCAAGCGTCTGTCGGTATCAATGGGCAGGCTGTAATGGGAGTGCTGCTGAATAACTTGGCTATCGAAATGCAAAATATTAACTATGAGCAATCGGAAAGCGATTTACGTGCTAATGTGATGACAGGCTATCTGTCGGTGTTGGTGATGGAGGATATTACCAATTTATTGGATAGCAGTTTAGTTAATGTAGAGCGATTGGCAGAAATGACGCAGCGTGCTGTTGAGGTCGGAACGCAAGAACAAACGGCTGCCGATCAAATTTTAGTACGTGTCAATGCGTTGAAGAACAGTATTAATTCCAATAAACGTAATGTGGAGTTGGCATACAACTCGTTACGTATTCTTTTAGGAGTAGATGCCGAAACACAATTGGTGTTGGTACAGACATTGGATGAACTGCTCAGTTCCGATGCTATTGTGGCATTATTGGGAGAGGATTTCAATATCAATAACAATTACAACTATCAGTTGCTACAGAAGAATGCAGAGTTGGCAAAGAAAAACGTAACAATGGCGGGACTTGCCTATACGCCTACTTTGTCGGCTTACTATCAGTATTCCTACCGAAAAGATTTTGAAGAAGGTGGTTTTTCCATGGCACCGCCAAATACGGTAGGCGTATCGGTATCGGTTCCTATTTGGTCGAGCGGGAAACGGGCAGCCGGAGTAAGAGAAAAGAAAATCGCTTATCAAGAGGCACTCAATACATTGCAGGAAACAACCGACCAATTGGGTATACAATATCAGCAGTTGCGTTTCAATTTGAGCAATGCTTTCGAAACCTATATGAATGAGCGCGATAATATGGATGTGACAAAGCGTGTGTTTGGTAATGTTACCAATAAATTTCAATGGGGAGCAGCATCAGGATTGGAACTTACCAATGCATCCAACGATTTGATTAGCGCACAATCCACTTATGTGCAGGCAGTGCTTACATTGGTTAATGCACAGGTTGAACTTGCGAAATTTCTTAATAATAAATAACAGACGGGTACAAAAAAATAAGTACGGAAACAATATATAGATTATGAAAAAGAATATAATTTATGCACTTGCCTTGGTGTTGTTGGCAAGTTGCGGTAACAAACAGACGGACACAACGGCTACGCAAGAAGAACGTACCGAACAGGTGAAGACTACAATTCTTCATCCTCAGGAGATTCAACGTGAAATTACTTTGTCGACCAACTTGCAGCCCTATCAGTATGTTAATGTGGCCCCTTCTCTTACCGGACTCATCGAACATATCTATGTAGAGGTGGGCGATAAGAAACAAAAGGGTGATATGTTGGTGCGTATGGACCAAACACAATATAAAACCAGCAAATTGGCATTGAGCAACTTGCAGGTGGAAATCGGACGTATGGAGGCATTGCTGAAAACGGGAAGTGTTAGCCAACAAGCCTACGATCAAGCAAAATTGTCTTACGATCAAACCAAAGAGAATCTCGATTTCTTGGAAACAAATACCTATGTAAAGGCACCTTTTGCAGGAGTTATATCGGCAAAGAACTACGAAGATGGCGAACTCTATGGCGGACAACCTATCTTGGTGCTTTCTCAAATAAATAAACTCAAAGCACTCGTTGCTATACCTGAAACCTATTTCCCGTTCATAAAAGCGGGTATGAAAGTTGATTTGCGTTCGGATATTTATCCCGAACAAGTTTTCCCTGCAACCATCGAAGTGGTATATCCTACTATCGATGCTGTATCGCACACTTTTCAGGTGAAATTGCAGATACCTAATCAGAAGGAATTGTTGCGTCCGGGTATGTATGTATCCACGCGTTTCGGCTTAGGGAAGGCAGAAACAATTGTTGTTCCTTATCAGTCGGTCGAGAAGTTGGTTGGTGCCAACGATCGTTATGTTTTCCTTAACGAGAATGGTTATGCCAAACGTGTGGCAGTGACACTCGGACAACGTTTCGATCAGGATGTAGAGATTATATCACCGGAGATAACAGAGGGAGTCGAAATGGTAACTGTCGGACAACATAAGTTGGTAGATGGTGTTAAACTGAATGTGGTGGAATAAACAACAGCGTTAAGTGTGTTGTAACAAATAGTTTACTATGAGTATTTATAGATCTGCAATAGAAAAACCGGTAACGACTATCCTCATATTCGTTGCTGTGATGATTGTCGGCATTTTTTGCTACGTGCAATTGCCGATTGACCAATTCCCGGAAATGGACCCTCCTTATGTGACGGTACTTACTACTTATCCGGGGGCTTCTGCCAGTGAAATGGAGACCAATGTCACCAAGATTGTCGAAAACAGTCTGACATCGGTCGATCATTTGAAACATATTACCTCTCAATCAAAAGATAATATCTCCATGGTAACATTGGAGTTCGAATGGGGATCCGATATTGATGAGGCTGTTAACGATATACGTTCGTTTGTGGATATGACAAAGGATAATCTGCCTGATAATTGTGGCACACCTGTCATCTTCAAATTGAGTACATCATCTATGCCTATCATTCAATACTCCTTCACGGCAGATGAAACCTATCCGGGATTGGATAAAATCTTGAATGATGAGATTATTCCACAACTTAACCAAGTGGATGGTATCGGTAATATCTCGTTGTCGGGCTCGCCTGAGCGTTATGTATATGTGGATATTGACCAACAAAAACTGGATGCTTATGGGTTAACCTTGGAAACGGTAGGGAATATCGTTGCTTCCAACAACTTAAACCTGTCTTCCGGAACTATCAAAATGCCACAAGAACAGTATCAGATGCAGGTGCGCTCCGAGTATATAGAGAGCGATGAGATTAATAATCTGGTGGTTACTACTACGCCCGACGGACGCCAAGTCTTTGTACGCGACATTGCTACAGTAAAAGATACCATTAAAGATTTGTCGTTGGACGAAAAGACCAATGGACGTGAGTCTGTGCGCTTGATTATAGCCAAGCAGACCGGTGCTAATGCCGTACAAATCTGTCGTGATGTGCGTAAGCAGATGGAGAAAATTCAGAAGACATTGCCTTCTGACGTACAAATCGAGACTATTTATGACTCTTCCGAGAATATACAAAACTCCATTGACTCTTTGCAGGAAAGTATTTTGTATGCCTTGCTGTTTGTGGTGTTGGTTGTATTGTTCTTCTTGGGCAAATGGCGTGCTACAATCATTATTGGTATAACCATTCCTATTGCACTGATTGTGGCGTTCATCTATCTGAAGTTAGCAGGTTCTTCGCTCAATATCATCTCTTTGTGTTCGCTCACTATTGCTATCGGTATGGTGGTGGACGATGCCATTGTGGTTTTGGAGAATATCACCAAGCACGTAGAGCGTGGCGAATCGCCGAGAGAAGCGGCTATTTATGCTACCAATGAGGTTTGGGTGTCGGTTATTGCCACAACCTTGGTTCTTGTTGCTGTGTTTGTTCCGCTGACTATGCTTACGGGTATGGCAGGTATTATGTTCCATGAGTTGGGATGGATTGTTACCATTGTTTGCTGTACTTCTACTTTGGTGGCTATCACGCTTACGCCTATGCTTTCTTCTAAATTGTTGAAGTCGAGAAAAATGCATGTGGATGCTGAGGGTAACTTGATTGATGAGGACGCCGGTAAAAAGAGTTGGTATGAGCGTACTATTGTGCGTATGCTTGATAAGGTGGACGATTGGTACGGACGTGCATTGGCAGCGTGTCTTAACCATAAGGCGATAACTTTGGTGGTACTACTCCTGCTGTTTGTGGCTTCGCTTATGCCTGCTTTCTTGGGAAAGATCGGTACGGACTTTACACAACAACAAGATAACGGACGTCTTACCGTTACGGTTAAATTACAACGTGGTACACGTATCGAAGAAACACTGAAGACGGCACGTGCGTTGGAAACGCGTTTCGAAGCATTGGTTCCGGAAATTCTGATTATCAATACTTCTGCCGGCTCCAACGATGATGCATCCATCTCTGCTATGTTCTCCAGTACCATGAATAATAAAATCAGTATGACCATACGATGCTCCAAGAAGTACGAACGTGAACGTTCTATCTTCGAAATTGCCGAGGTGTTGCGTCAGGAAATGGCACGCTATCCGGAAATTATCGAGTATCAATGTAATACCGGTAGTGGTATGGGCGGTGGAGAATCTACGGTAGATATCGAAATATATGGTTATGATTTCGATAAGACATCGCAAATGGCGGAAACCGTTAAACGATTGGCTTCAGAATTACCGGGAGCACGCGATGCCAATATATCGCGTGAAGACGATCGTCCGGAAATCAAAATAACGGTAGATAAAGAAAAGGCTTCACGCAACGGACTGACCTCTGCAACCATTTCTTCTTATTTGCGTAATCGTGTAAATGGTATGACTGCCGGTTATCTGAAAGAAGACGGTAACGAGTATGATATTGTGGTTCGTTTGGAAGAGGAAGACCGTAACTCAATCTCCGATGTTTTGGATTTGACGATACCGGGTGTTAATGGTAATGTGAAGTTGTCGGAAATTGCCTCTGTAGGTGAGTATTGGGCTCCGCCAACCATTGAGCGTAAGGCACGCCAACGTATCGTAACTGTGAAAGTTACGCCTTATAAGACTTCGTTGGGTGAATTGGCTGCTGCTATCGAAACCAATGTATTACCTCAGTTGGATGTGCCTGCCGGATATGTAGTACGTATGGCCGGTGATTATGAAGACCAACAAGATACATTCCGCGATATGATTATGTTGGGTGTTCTTATCATCTTGCTTGTCTATATCGTTATGGCATCACAGTTTGAGTCGTTCAGTATGCCGGGTATCATCATGTTTACTATTCCTTTTGCATTATCGGGAGTTATCTTGGCATTGTGGATAACGGGTGTATCGCTCGATATGATTGGTGCGCTTGGATTGGTAATGTTGGTGGGTATCGTTGTGAAGAACGGTATCGTGCTTGTCGACTATATTAACCTGATGCGTGAACGAGGACACGAACTTAACGAGGCTATTGTAATGTCGGGAAAGAGCCGTATTCGTCCTGTATTGATGACTGCATTCACGACCATCTTGGGTATGGTACCTATGGCATTGTCTGCAGGTGAAGGCTCAGAAATGTGGCAACCGATGGGTATTGTCGTTATCGGTGGTCTGACGGTTTCTACTTTCCTTACATTGTTTATCGTACCGGTGCTCTATGGTGCTATTAGCCGACACGGAGAACGCGATAAGCAAAGGAAGATCCGAGAGAAATTCATCTTTATGGATATCAAAGTTAAGAAGGACTGCTAATTTTATTATCTTAATTATTATGAAAGCGGTATTTATTGTTTATAATCAAGCCAACACTGAGCGTGTTGAATATATGTTGGATGCTTTGAACATCTCGGGTTTTACTTATTTTGAGCAGGTACAAGGTAGAGGTACTAACGGGGGGGAACCTCGGCGTGGTACACACACTTGGCCCGAAATGAATTCGGCGATTATTACTGTTGTTGACGATTGTAAGGTTGAACAACTCTTGGAAACCGTGCATAAACTGGATGCACGTAACAAAGAATTGGGAGTTCGTGCATTTGTTTGGAATGTAGAACAAACGGTCTGAAAAACAGACTAACATTCTTTTGCATAAATGATTAGAGCAAATAGCGGAGTAGTAAGAAAACTATTCCGCTATTTGTTTTTTACAAGAAAAGTAACTTTTTTGTGAGAAAAGTTTGCACAATTCAAAACTTTGTACTACCTTTGCACCCGCAAATGAGGGAGATGTCCTTCTAAACTTAGAATGGTGCGGTAGTTCAGTTGGTTAGAATACATGCCTGTCACGCATGGGGTCGCGAGTTCGAGTCTCGTCCGCACCGCAGCAAAGGAGAATCATAATTGATTCTCTTTTTTTTGTCTACTATCAATTATTTACGATATATTAAGTCTGCCATTGCTCAATGATAAGTGAGTCTTTTGTTAAACATGAAAAGAATGTCTACGGTTCATGTTACGGCTCGGTATTACAATGTTGATGCGATTGCCATGAATAATAAAGCGAACAGTATCGCTATTTCATATTTATTTTGTACTTTTGCAAACGAAATGAGTTAGTTAATAAGGCTCACGATTAGTTAAACTATCAAACAATATAAGTATATATGGCAACACAGGAAGAAACCTTCAAGAAAATGGTAGCCCACTGCAAGGAGTATGGCTTCGTTTTCCCGTCAAGCGAAATTTACGATGGCTTGGGAGCGGTCTATGATTATGGTCAGAATGGCGTGGAGTTGAAGAACAACATCAAACGCTATTGGTGGGAAGCAATGACGCTTGTACACAACAATATTGTAGGTATCGATGCGGCTATTTTCATGCATCCTACTACTTGGAAGGCTTCCGGACACGTGGATGCATTCAACGACCCGCTTATTGATAATCGCGATTCAAAGAAACGCTATCGTGCGGATGTACTTATCGAAGACCAAATCGCAAAATACGATGAGAAGATAGAAAAAGAGATCGCTAAGGCAGCCAAACGTTTTGGTGATACTTTCGATGCCGAATTGTTCCGTCAGACCAATCCTCGGGTGCAGGAGCATGTACAAAAACGGGATGCGTTGCATACACGCTATTCTGAGGCTATGAATGCCAACGATTTGGAAGCATTGAAGCAGATTATTCTTGATGAGGGCATTGTTTGTCCTATCAGTGGAACAAAAAACTGGACCGATGTTCGGCAGTTTAACCTAATGTTCTCTACGGATATGGGAAGTACGGCAGATGGAAGTATGAAGATATACCTCCGTCCGGAAACGGCACAAGGTATCTTTGTTAATTTCCTTAATGTACAGAAAACGGGGCGTATGAAGATTCCGTTTGGTATAGCCCAGATAGGTAAGGCGTTTCGCAATGAAATTGTGGCGCGACAGTTCGTTTTCCGTATGCGGGAGTTTGAGCAAATGGAGATGCAGTTCTTTGTGCGTCCGGGTGAAGAAATGCAGTGGTTCGACTATTGGAGACAATTCCGATTGCGTTGGCATAAGGCACTAGGTCTGGGTGATGAAAAGTATCGTTTTCATGACCATGAAAAGTTGGCGCACTATGCCAATGCGGCTACCGATATCGAGTTCCAAATGCCTTTCGGATTTAAGGAAGTGGAAGGTATTCATAGTCGTACTAATTTCGACCTTTCGCAGCATGCCAAGTACAGTGGGAAGAAGATTGAGTATTTCGACCCCGAACTCAATAAGAGTTATACGCCCTACGTTATAGAAACCAGTATCGGTGTAGACCGTATGTTCCTTTCTGTTATGTGTTCGGCATACAAGGAAGAAACTTTGGAGAATGGCGAAACACGTGTGGTCTTGTCCTTGCCGCCGGTTTTGGCTCCGACAAAGGTTTGTGTTATGCCGTTGGTAAAGAAAGACGGGCTACCCGAAAAAGCACAAGAGGTGATGAATTTGCTAAAGTATGATTTCCGCTGTGCTTACGACGAAAAAGATAGTATCGGCAAACGCTACCGTCGTCAAGATGCAGTAGGAACTCCTTTCTGTATAACTATTGACCATGATACACTTACCGATAATTGCGTTACGGTGCGCTATCGCGATACGATGCAACAAGAGCGTATTGCTATTGACGAATTACCCGCACTCATAGGTAAGGCTGTCGATATGAAGGAATTGTTGCGTAAATTGGCATAAATAACGAATAAACAAGTGCAGCCCATGGAGGTATACGACTTGTATGAACTGCAACGTAAATTACACGAGTGGAATCGTCTGAACAAAGGCACAATGGTCTTTGCGGAAGACGATTTCGCTTTGTTTGATGACATACGGCAGATTCATTTAGAAGGTGATTCTTTGCGAGTAGATATGGCAGTATTCGGTATTTGCTTGGAGGGATGTTGCGAGGTGCTGGTTGGCGGAGAGTTGTTTTGTTTTGCAAAGAACAGTTACATAGTTGTGTTGCCGAATCAGGTGGTCGAGATAAAAAACTGCTCTGATGATATGAAAGCGGTCTTTATCTGTTGCAATAGCAAGTTTTTTGGAAATATATTGCAGCACCAACGCACTATGTTACCCTTGCTTTTGTATGTACGCAATAGTCCTTGTGCAGCATTAAGAGAGGAAGATATTGCTTGGATAACAGACTATTACCGATTGTTGTTCAACGAAATGATGGACTCAACCAACCTTTTTAGGGAAAATGCGGCAAAAGGATTGATGCAGACGTTACTATCAAAGATATGTAATCTGTATGCGCATGAGGTTAGAGGTGGGAACGTTGTTAATAATCGTCAAGAAGATATATTTGCCGGTTTCTTGCAGGACTTGGCTTGCAACTATAAACAGCACCGCGATTTGCAGTTTTATGCCGATCGCCTTTGTATTACACCCAAATACCTGTCTACGGTGGTTAAGCAGGTAACCGGACTTTCCGCACTTAAATGGATTGAATCGTGTGTAATAGAAGAGGCGAAGTCGCTTTTGCAGACTTCGTCTCTCAATGTACAGCAAATTGCCAACGAACTGAATTTTCCAAGCCAATCTTTCTTTGGAAAATATGTGAAGAAACATACAGGATATTCTCCGCAGGCGTTGCGTAGAATGGCTATTCAGGCAACGCGTTCTTGAAGCCGTTGATGTATGTATGAAGACAATCGCAGGCTTAAACAAGCAGTAAGAAAATAAACTCCTGTTTGTATCCACAAGGCAATGTATTCGTGGCGTGTACCTGCCAATGTAGCCCCCATGCTATTGATGTGTATATATCCGTTTATACCAAATGTGCTGGGGAATAGTTTTGCAAAATTACTCCAAAATACAGGTATATTGCTGGCGGGCCAACTGAAGCCTGCCAAGAAGAGCAGTATTACGGTGAAGAATACCATTGTTATCAGTCCCGTTTCGCGTTCACGTACGAATACCGATACTGTAATAGCAAAGAAGGTTGTGGCAAGCAAGAAGGGAACCATTAGTTTCATTACATCGGCAAACGAACCTATATGGGGCAGATTAAATATCAGGGGAATCAATCCTAATGTATAGGCTGCGAGTGCAAAGTAAATGATGAAATAGGCGAAACCTTTGCCCAATACAATGCGCAGTGTACTCCGCTCGGCTTGACGCCCTTCTATGTAGAAGAGTTCGCCATTGCGCTCTCTGGCTGTTCCTGCAAGCATACCCACACCGAAGAATAAGGTTTGATGCAGAATCATGATAAGAATAGCGGGGAGCAGGAAAGAGGCAAAGCCTCCGCCGATATTATACAAAAAGGATTCTTCATATTGCAATGGTTGGGTTAGTAGTTCGGCAGTCTCACCGGTTTTACCGGTCATCTCGTAGCGGTGCAGTTGTATGTTGTGATGTTCGTCCAACATAACAAAGTTGCTCGCTATTTGCATGTTCTTGTAGTAAAGAAACGATGACATGTCGCAATATATTGACACGGTGGTTTGTCCGTGTAAGGTTTGGAGTTGTTCTTCAAAGTCTTTCGGGAAATAAACGATACCGTGTATTTTTCTGCGATGATAGAGATCTTCTGCTTCTTCCATATTCAGGCATTTGTAGGCAACACAAACTTCGCGTGTGGCATCTAATTTGCGGATGTAATCTCGGCTATGTTGGGTTTGCGATTCATCTACTACTGCTATGGGCATGTCTGTAATTATTTCCTTGTCGTATAATAGAGGATAGAGTAGGGGATATACCAACCCTGCAAGGAAGAAGATAATAAGTACGCCTTTGTCACGGAAAATGTTCCGCAATTCCTGCACAAAGATGTACCATATATCTTCTGCCTTGTAGAGTAAGCGTGTGGAAAATGGGTAATGTTTCATAGTGATGTATCTTTAATCTTCGGGGAAGTTCCTGTAAAGTAATGCGTTTTTCAAGCGGTGCGATAAGGGTATAGGCAGAATCACGGCTGCCCCCATAAGTGCCAACCATAGGCACGATTTGGCAGCACTCAGCCCCATGAGCATTTGATCTACGGTAATCAGATAGTAGTAACGTAGCGGAACCAAATAACTCCATGCCTGAAAAGCGGGTTTCATGGACTCAACGGGATACGTAAAGCCCGATAACGAGAATGCCAATACACCATACAGTACGCACAAACATACTGCCATACGTGGCACAGGTACGCAACTTGTTATTACAATGGCTGCTGCTTGCATGGCTATCACATAAATAAGAGTACTCAAGCAGAGGAATAATAAACTGCCGTTCATAGGGAAATGGAGTATTCCGAACATGGCGATATTCATCAGCCATCCTAATAGTGTGAATAAGATGGTATAAGGCAGCATCTTTCCGCTTACTGCTACAAATATACTATTTCCCGCAGTAGCCAACCATTCTTTTGAAGTGCCCGTTTTCAGTTCGTGCGTAATGGCAAAGGCGCAAAGTGTCAGTACCATTAAGCCCAATATACCCGGAAGTATCGTTGTGGCAAGGTAGATGGGATAATTTGCCCATGGATTGCCAAGCATGTGGGTATCTATCACCACGGGTTGAATCAAAGGCATTATATCGCTGTCGCGCATACCTCTACCACGCATCACCTCGCGTTGCATTGCACCGGAAGCCAAATTTACAATGGTCATTAGTTGTCTGTAGGAGAGCATTCCGCCAAGCAGATACGCATTGTTGGCATAGATGGCCACTGTCGGACGTTTCATAGCGAGCATGTCGCTATACATATTGGCAGGGAGTTCTACAAAAGCATATATCTCGCCTCGTTGCATAGCCTCTCGTGCTTCCGTATAGTTGGCATATTCGGCTATCACGTTGACTGCTTGTCCGGCATCAATCTCCCTGCGTACCATACGCGATATGTAAGTTTGGTCGTGATCGACAATGCCGATGGGTAACTTTTGCGGAATACCCTCGTTCATCAGAGTCAGAAAGAATACGCAGGAGAATATCATCACCACTACCGAAGAAAATAGGTATATCGGGCGACTTTGCATCTGCTGCAATTCTCTTCTGACAACGGCTATAAGTGTTTTCATGGAGCAATTAGTTAAGCGGGGCAGATTGCATAACAACCGTCATTCCCGGACGAAGGTTAGGTACCGTACTATTGGGGCGGGCTTTTACCTCAAAGGTTTTAGCATCGAATTGACCGCTCGCTTTTGTGGCACGCCACGTGGCATACGAAGCCTTGGCTTGCATATAAGTTATGGTGGCTTGGTAAGTACTTTCGCCTAATGCGGGAACGGTGAAGTTGATGGTACTGCCTACCGTCATGTTGGGAAGTAAATCTTCGCGAATAGAGAAGGTTAGCCACATGTCGCTGAGGTCGGTAATGCTCATAATGGGCGAACCGCTGCCAACCAATTCTCCTACTTTAGGGAAACGTGTCGTTATCTCACCGCCGGCAGGTGCAGTCAGATAGAGTTCATCCAAATAGGCTTCTACTTCGCTGATTGCGCCATCGGCTCGGGCAACTACGGCGGCAGCAGCAGCTTTATCTTCGGAGCGGGCTCCTTTTTTAGCCATCTCATACTGACTTTTGGCGGCTTTGGTTGTGGCAACAGCGGCTTTATATTGGGCTTCCACTTCGTCTTTCTTTTGAGCAGAAACCACTCCTTTCTCATAGAGATTCTTCACGCGGTTGTACGATTTACGCATGATGTCTTCACCTACTAAGGCTTTCTGATAGAGTTCGTAAGCACCTTGTATCTGTTCGGCTTGAGCACCATTCTGTGCTTTTTGGTCTTGTGCGGCAGCAGCGGCACGAGCGGCACGTGCTTGAGCCAGTTTGGCACGTACTTCGGGGCTGTCGATAAATACCAATGTGTCGCCTTTTTGAACATGGTCGCCTTCTTCGGCAAAGAACATTTCTATACGACCGGGAACTTTGCCGGATACTCTATATTCGGTCGCTTCTGCTTCACCTGTAATCACTATAGATTCGGGGCGAAGAGCAAGAATACCTATTACGCCTACTATTACGATTACTGCCACTAAGGCTATCAAACCAATCAGTAAATTGTGTGTCTTGTTTTTTGAGTCCATACTATTTCTATTATATTGTGTGTTGTTAATATTAATGATTTGTTGATGTGTAGGAAAGAGTTCCTGTGTGTTTCTGAAGATATACTTCGTAGATGCGTACATCGATGGCTGCATCTATTTGTTCGGAATAGGCTTTCAGCCATGCGGTTTGTGCGCCTAACAGTTCGGTAGATGTAAGCATGCCTTCTTCAAAACCGGCTTGAGCAAGTCGAAGATTTTCTTCCGCATGTTTAATGGCTGCGGTCGAACTTACCAATTTGCGGTTGGCTTCGGCAAGTTGTTGTTGGGTCTGGCATACTTGTAACGCTATTTTCTCACGTGCATCTTCCAACAGCAACTCAACTGTTCTTGCTTTGTGTTTGGCGGCTTTCACCTCCAATATATCATCGGCATGAGCAATAGGTATATTGACCACTACACCGGCATGAAACGAACCTCCGAATTTGTTTTGAAACCCATTGTACAGATTCGGGTTTGTGGTGATATAGTTGGCATTGGCGATGATGGTTGGCATTAGTTGCGATGCAGTAAGTTTTACTCCTGATTGGGCTATCTTTGTGGCTTCTTCCAGCAGTTGCACTTCATGCCTCTGATTGGTTACATCGCTATTGCTGTCTTTGGTGTCGCTCAGTACTACGTCGTTTAGATGTGAATCGTCCAACACTATATCGCTATCCAAAGGCAACCCGCATATCTGACACAGTGCCATTTTAGAGAGGACTAATCCATTCTCTGCTTTCATCAGACTTATTTCTGCTTCATTAAGTTTGACGCTCACGTTTAGTAGGTCGGATTGAGTAGCGGTTCCTTCTTCTACGGCAGCCTCAAGGTCGGTTTTTACTTTGCGAAGCATATTGCAATATTTCTCAGCCAACTTATATTTCCCGTTTACGGAGATAACACGCCAATAGGCTTCGTCTGTTTTAACGATTAAATCTTCGTTGTGCTGACTTTGTTGTATGGTGGCAACGTTTTCTCCTGCTTTGGCAATTTTGTATAGTTGGGTAATTCTACCACCGGTAAATATGGGTTGTGTTACGCCTACTTCGCCTACGAAGGTGTGCTCAAAGTCAAGTTCGGAAGCATTGTGCAGTTTCATGTATTCTTGGGCTACCCAATCGCTGATTTTCGAATCCACATTTGGGAAGAAATTCTGAATGATGTTAGGATTGAAACTGAATGTACCGTCAGCGTTCATGGTGCCAAATGGGAGGGTTGCTTCATCACTGATTAGATACAGATTGTTTTGGCTCCATACGTAGGCACCATTGGCAGAAAACTTAGGGAAATACTTGGCAAGGGCGGCTTTTCGAAGGTCTTGAGCCGCAGCAATGTTTTCGTTGTCTATTTGGGTCTGTTTATTTCCTTGTAAGGCAAGGTCGCGGCATCCCTCTAATGTGAGATGTGTTTGGGCTGTCAGGCTGATAGTGAGAACCAGCAGACAACAAGTGCATAGGTTTGTTTTTGTTCTCATACGATTATGTATATTTATTCCTTTATTGAGTTCTGCCTTTCGATTTTCAAACAAAATGCCAGAATGTAGTTTGCGGCGTTTTTTCGGAATAACGGAACAATTCCGTGGAAAAATGGAGTAATTGTGCAGAGATGTTGTCAGTCTCCGATTCGCGTTTGGCATATGCTGATAAACGCCACATTCGAGTCGGCCCAAGTATAGGCAGCAGTGTGATGCACAAAGAAAAGTGCAGTGATTTCGCAAGAGATACTATAACGTAGATAAATATGGAGAAGAATACTTACATTTGAAAGCAAGTTGCCCCGCAGTTAAACGTATCGGCGAAATTGGATGCGGATGTACTTATTGATATGTCGTTTTTGCAGGAAGTAACCTCTTTAAGGTTGTGCGATGTATGTGCTCTTGTTAGCGAGTAAGCATCAGTTTGATGTTCAGTCCTATTTCATCTGATTTTACGGGATAGGAAGATGAAATCAGAGGAGTGGTTCCTTGATGCTGATAGAATAACTGCAGATTGATTTTGGAAGATAGTACATAGTCTACCGTTACATTCACGCCCAATACTTTGTTGCCCGATGATGCTTGCGTAATGTTTTCTTCCACTTTACGCAGTAGTGTTTTTATATCTTTGTAAGAGAGGTCTACATTCAGTTTCAAGTCGTTGCTGACTTTTGTCTGTTTGTCGTTTTTACGTTTAAGAATAATGTCGAAGTTTTTTATCGTGTAACCGAAACCAATAACCAATTCATTTGTTGCTCCTTCCATCAGTTGCACAGAGGTTACGTTTAGTGTAAGGTTTCGTTGTTTGCGATATTCCACTTTGGCGGTCATTGAGTTTTTCATGGCTACATTCACACCAATCAACGGAGAAAATTGTTCCGTGATGCTTACAGATGATATGTCGTATGCAGAGGAAGGAATAGGCATGTCGGTGGTCACGTCACGTACAAAGCCTATATTCTTATTGTCTATACCTGCTGCGGGAACCCATGTCGAATAACTATTGTAGGCTCCTACACTATATTTGCAGGTATAAGCGTGGGTGAGATTGATGCTTCTGAAATGGTCGCGCATCCATGGAAGTTTGCCCAAACCGTCGTAAGTAACGCTCCAGTTGGGGAGAATTTGCAGAATAGAGAGGAATGGACTTGTTTGTATGTTGTTAATATCTTTGCCGGTATAGGCGGCAAGAAATGCAGGAATGAGTACATCGGCCGATGATTGGTCTACAGTGCCTTTCGTCGGGTCGTAGGTTTGTCCTCCCATGACGGTCTGTTTCAAGAAACCCGCATTCGGATACTTAATACCATTGTATTGTCCTTGCACGCGTTGTTGCATGGTGGTGCGATAGTCTAAGAAACGACTGAACGAATTGGTCGCAAAGTTCTTGTCGGCAGAGCCTATCTTGTCGAAAGCAGTGGCTATGGCTACGGCTGTTATATTGAACGAACCGGTAAAGTTCTCTTGCAATTGGTCGTAAGAATAGATAATAGACGATGAACTGGCAGCATATCGTTGCCCATTCAACTGAATCTTAAATCCGGGGAACGGCTCCAAGGTGAGTTTGACATTGAAATCGCTGGTGCGGGCACGTGTAGCGGGCTGTATAACGGTCGTGTCGGGCGAAAGCCAATAGTGTTCTTTCGCTTTTTCAATGAAATTGTCAGGAATAAAGCCGAACGCAAAATCAAAGCCGGGAGCATAGAGGTTATCTGTTTTGCCTTGTCCCATGAAACCCACACCGGGGTAGAAACCCGGTACGGTAAGAGAGTTGGTTTCTCTATAGGTAACTTGTGCTTTGCGGATAAGCATCAGGAAGCGCATCGATAAATCTCCCGCTATCTGTCCCGGGGTACGGGCATTGGGATCTTGCGTAACAATGGTGAGCGAAAGGTTTCGGCAGTCGCTTTTGGAAGTAAGTAGAATTTTGGTGGCTCCTGATGTCTTGAATTTGATATTGACATTTTTACCGTTTTCATCAACAGCCGTCACCTTCAGTTTCTCCGATCCCAATCGGTGAGTGATTTCTATTGTAGAGTCCGCTTTGGCAACAATGGTTTGGGTATAGGTTTTCGGACGGAAAGGTCTGCGTGCGGTGTTGCGGCCGGCATAGCGTTGGTTGATACCCTTGAGATATTTCGATTTGTTGTAGAGCGATTCAAAGTTCAAGGCTCCGTCTGCTTGCCACGATGCCATGGAGGCTGCCACATTCCCAAGTTCGGTTTCCGTATCTGTTGTAGTGGCGGTGCGATTCCAATTATAGGTGGCGTTGTAAGATGCGTTGGCGGTTATCCAATCAAACCATCCGAAACGATTGAAGGGGATACTGTAAGAGGCGGTAAATACTTGCTGATAGGCATAAGGCGACCCCATGGTACGCAAACTGCGCATCACGGTATCTTTCCATGCTTCATAATAATCGTTGGTGAAAGCGTAGTCTTTGATTATTTCCGGGGTATAGTAGGTCTCATCCACAGTGGAGTTCATGGCACTATGGAAAGAAAACTTCAATGTTTTTGTCAAGTCATACTTGAAGTCGAAGTTCCTATTCCACATCCAATCTTTTGAGAATATCGGCTCCGAACTCATACCGCCTGTCAGGTCGCGCATCTTCATATGGGTGAAATTACGATACATGTCGGTCGTAAATGCCCAACTTTGAGGCAGATAGTAGAGGTTCAACTCTTTTATCCATTTTAGTTTCTGCACCTTCTTGTTGTTTTTGAAGGGTTCCCAGGGAGTAGGATTAAACGAGTAGGCATATGCCAATGCTCCTTTCTCTTCTTTCACCAGGTTCTGCTCCATTTCCGGCGTTCGTTGGTCTTGGGCAGAGTAAGAATACGAAAGGGTTATGTTGGCAGGGTCGTAGAACATGTTACGCTTTTTGCTATGGATGTTTACTTTGGCGTTGGAGAGCGAGAAATTGGTACTTTCTTGCACAGTGTTCGACATTGCTTTCACAGAATCACGCTCCGCTTTGGTCTCAAAGGTTTGCAGATTGTCTTCCAATTTAACGTCTGTGTCCAGCGGGTCGTATTTGGGCGATAATGTTTCGTTGGTGTATGCCACATATAAGGGTATTTGCAGACGGGCTTTTTCGGGGAATAAACGCCCTGCCTCTAATGCTGCACTCACCGATACTTGATAGTTGTTATCCATGTTGCGGTCAAGCACATTGCTCTCTATCGAACCATATCCGGCGGTCTCTATACGTCCTGCTACATTCACTTGGGCTATGTCGGATATACCCAATGCCACATTTGCCATTGCAGCCACACCGCCTTCCTCGTTAAATTCCGACATGCGCAATTCGTTTACCCATACTTCACCCGATACTGCTTTGACGCCGCGGTTACGAATACCAATCATTATGTTTTCTACTTCACCTAAGGTAGGATTACCCATCACTGTGATGCGGTTCTGAGGTTTGCCTGAGGCTTCATCGTAGATGATATAGGGAATCGTATTGCCTACACCGGCATTACCTGCCCGTTTGGCTTTGTTGCGCGCCAATTTGGCATCGGTCAGGACCTCAAATGCAAAATCAAACATATTGGCGGTAGGCCATACGGCTGCACGGTCGGCACCATTGTCGTTGTTGTACAATCCTTCGGGAGTGAGCGATAGCGGTATTTCGTATTCGTAGTAGTTGTTTCGCATGTCCGAACCCAATCGAATGAAACAACTCAAGTCGCCGTCTTGAAGGTCAGGATATTCGCTGATGGCTTCTGCATGCACAAACATCTGCAGACGCTTGTAGTTACGCATGTCATAGCCCGTTCCTTTGTATACGGCTCGCGCATCGTTGGGCGATAGGTCATGCACACGCAGTACCATCGCTTGCTCGTTTTGGGCAATCAATTGGGCTTGTCCGGGGTCGGTTTGCCTACTTATACCGGGGGGCAATACATAGTTCACCGGAGTGCGTGAGGCATTCTCTTCTATATTAACCGCCTCTACATCCATATAAGCAGCGGTGGCAGGAGCCTGGTCGGTAGGATGCAACTCCTTGGTATAGCCCCGCCATTCACCGCGTACCAAATCCAAAGAAGCCAAACGCAAGTGAGTTTCTTGGCGGAAGCCGGTTAAGAACATGCGTACAAAACGAATCGATTTGAAATTGCGAATACTGCCTATGCGATTGTCGTATTCACGAATAGGTATCTTAAATTGATACCACGTTACCTCTTCCGTATTACCGTTCTCTAAATTTACGCGGGTTACCAATTTTTGTGTGATGTGCTGCTGCCCAACCTCCATCATACCGGGACGGAGCGATACCTTATATTGATAGTATTTCTCGTATTCGTTCAGTGTATTGTCATTGTTGATGTCTTCTATATCGGGGGTCAATGTGGCGGCAGTACCGTACGATTCGCGTCCATTATCGGTCGCAGGCGAGTTGCCCTCGGTTCCGTTATAGTATTTGTAACGTGTCAGAATATCCGTTTCTTGCTCATCCCAATCCGTACCCCTATAATAGTGATAATTATCTCCTGCAGGGTCGTTGAGGGGTGAGAACGGGTCGTCTTCCCATGCGCTTCTGATGGCGGGAGTTAATTTTTGGCGCAAGGTCTCCACATAAGTGGCATACGGACGTTCACCGTTATATTCAAACGACAACTCTTGTTCGGTGGATAAACCGTTCAATCCCACGTCCTGACGCTCTCGTGCACCTGTTTCGTTCGAAAATGCGGTTACCGTACTGGTCGTTTTCGGAACGCGTCCCCAAATAGTGTGCTCTACTGTAGTCGCTTCTTCTGTGTCCGATATGGGTAATCCGTGTTCAAACGATTTCTTGCCGTCTTTCAGTATATCTTCGCTGATGTCGCCTAAGTTGAAATAAAGGTCGCCACCCGTATACGTATTGTCAGGATTGGTGAGGAACGGATCCATAATCCAAAACTCTATATATTCGATATTGGACGTCTCGAAATCCGTATTGTCTAATCTGCGCATGATGCCGCCCCAGCGTTGTTCAGGATTGCTGAGTGTACCGTCTGACTGTATCTCATCTGCTACAATGTTGTACGGACCGCGTTCTTGAGGATAGTAAGACAGGTTCAATATCGCCAAACGGGTATCTTCCGTGGCAAGGACTTCTTTGTTCGGATATATCTCTTGTTCGTAGACAATACGCGTTCGGTGGTCGGAGAGCATATCCGGATTGTTCTTTATGTAGAGAGGAGTATTGGCTTGAGCGTGACCGAAGATGGGGTCTACGCTATACCACGACAAATGCGCACGATTCTTTCCATAGGCAATATTATTGCTCAGTTTCGATTCGTCGAACTCCGAAGGAGTCGATGCCAAATACCAAAAGGCCGGATAATGAATGTCTATATTGGTCTTGGTCGATTCAAAATCATCTATATAGGCGAGTCCTGCCTTACCTACATCACGGGTATGACCGGGAATCAGATGAGCAAACTCAGCATTCACCTGCAAGGTCGAAGGAGCGGTCGCCGTTATCCAAGGTATACGATCCAAGGCATTGCTCAACCACATAAACTCCGTCTTGTAAGCAGCATTCACACCCCATATAGTGTTCGATATAGGCTCACTACCCGTGTTCACTTTCGTGGTCAAGGGGCGTTCCGTCATGTGCATTATTGTTCCGCCAACCGTTAAATCGGGAGAAAAAGCATACTCCAAATGAGCACCGTATAGCGACTTCCGTTGCATCGAAAATGTCGATTGATTCTCCAACTTAACATCCACATTCGTTCCCGATTCCAATATCGCCTGATTTAATATCGTCACCGTTCCCATCGTGTAATCCACCGTATAATCCACATTCTCCGTCAGAGTTGCACCTCCTGCAGTCACCGTCACAGAACCGCGAGGAACGTTCATCGCATTCAAACGAATCTCATTACCGGCCGACCCCTTGTACTTACCGCTTAAAACAAATTTGTTTTTCTCCGACATCTCTTGGGCAACAACCAAGGTCGAATCGTAGAGTTCTTGAAATATATATTTCCCGGCAATGGCATCGTTGCCAATCTTTGTACGCAAGTGTTCTCCGAACGGCTCCAATACGGGGAAAATAATACGACCGTTCGATGAGTAAGCCGTATAACCTTCCACATAATCGAACTTGCCATCCGGATTCGCATTGTTCTTCTGGTCCAAACGATCCAAATTCATCACGCGCAGCAATTGCTGACCCTTAATGGCACCCTCCTGAAGATATTGCAAATCCGTACCCACCGAATCGTTCCTATACAGAATATACAACTCGAATTTGTCCGATGTCATTTGCATCGCACCTATCGAATACACGTTCTTCATCATCAAATCCCACGTTCCTCTGCCCTTGCGATCGGGAGCGTTGTTACTACTCTTAAGCATTTTCAGCAGCAGAGCGTTCGGGGCTTTCAAATCATCGCTCGCATCCGTTGAAAATTCGCCCACCTGATACACCTGACCCTGATACGTATATTCATACGCAACGCACAATACCTCATCCTGATTCAGCGCACTGCGCAGCGATATATAACCCAACGACGCATTCAACGTATATTCCGTCGACGATAATAACCGAGCCGATTCGATCTTCTCATAATCTTCACCACCCGTAATATCATAGGCAGATAGTCCGCTCAGCAGCGCATTCGTCTGCTGAATGTCACGCACACCCGACATCGCACTAATCTCGTTGTATAGCGTGTTCGCACGGTTGTGAGGATTCTCGTTCGCCCCCTGAGGACGCCAATAAGAGTTGTTCAAGTGCTCCGCACTATGCTCACCCAAATCCGTAAAAGCCACTATGTTGCGAGCATTGTCATACTGACCACGCTTGTTCGTTACCCATACCTCTATCCGGTTTATCGTTACCCCCGATGCGATATAAGGCAACTGAGACATGCTCTTCTCATAATTGTCCCTGAAAAAATAAGATAGAAAAAAATGCCGGTTCTCATCATAACTGTCGGCACTCACCTCAAAAGACGACATCTGAGCACCACCCTTCGACGACACCGTCTGACTCTCCGAATTCTGCTGCGATACCAATGCCTGAACCGACAACTTGCCGAACTTCAAATTCGCTTTCACACCAAACAATGCCTGACTGCCCGATATTAACGAACTGTTCAAGTTCATCGATACGTTACCCGCCTCTATCGACTGAATTATATCATCCTCCTTGCCCTGATAGTTCAACTTCAAATTCTGTTGGTCAAAATCAAACGAAGCCTCCGTGTTGTAATTCATCGTGAAGTTCAACTTATCACCCACCGAACCGTTCACGTTCAACTGTATCTTCTCATCAAAATCAAAAATGTTATTATTGCGTGCACGCAACGTCAATGCAGGATTGTCTATATGCTGATGCTTGAAGGCAAATATCAACTCAGCAGACCCCTGAGTCTTCAACTGTACACCGCCCGGACCAAACACCTTATCCGCCGGACCAATGTTAAACTTCATATCCGTAATGTCAAACTTACGCTCATTATTATGTTCCACAGCACTTATCTTCTCCTGCCAATAACGAGACATCGCCAACTGAGCCGAATAATCTCTATACTCACCCTCCGTCATCAAATAGGGAGTCGCTATGTCTACATCGCCTATCTTCGTATGCAATATATAATAACCCGTCGACGGCTGATACTCCACCTCCGTACTTATATTCTCCGGATCTTCCAAATCCATCGACGATTCCACACCGCTCAACGAACCATAATCATCCGCACCATACTGTTTTACGCGAGTGGGAGCGAAACTAACGCTGTCCGACAATACCGATATCGTACTATCGCTCTCCACAACCTGACCCGACGCGGCTACGGAAACAAGACATAATAATATGAAAACAAACCGATTCAGAAACGAAATCTGCTAATTAATACAAAAAAACATTCGACATCACAATATCTTTAACGCCAACTTTATAACACGCTCCACCGAACAACCTGGCTCTTCCGACAATATCTTGTCCACCGCCTTCACTGAAGCACCCGGCTGAAAACCTAACATCGTCAACGCCGATACCGCCTCCTGCTTGAGATCCGAATCTATAACAATCGAACTGCCTACCACCTCCGGTACGCCACCCTCCGGCTCTATCTTCAATACCTTGTCTTTCAACTCTACAATAATACGCTGAGACGTTTTACCACCTATACCCTTGATGCTCGACAACGCAGCAGCATTACCCGTTGCTATCACCTGACGTATCTCACCCACCGTATAAGACGACATTATCATACGAGCAGTGTTCGAACCTATACCCGATACACTTGTCAACAACAAAAACAACTCACGCTCCGACTTCTGACGAAAACCATACAACAAATGAGCATCCTCACGAATTATCTCCGTCACATACAACTTTACATCGCTCATACCCGACAACAACGTATAAGTCGACAACGCAATGTTTATCTCATAACCCACTCCGCACGCCTCTACTACTGCATAAGTCGGAGTCAATTCCACTAATGTACCTCGTATATAATCTATCATAATAAAAATATGCTGACGTGTACTAATACGCACAACCAAAATCAATTCGCAAAGATAATACTTTTCAGCCAACCACACAAACAAAATCAACCACTAACACACAACAACTCTCACCCTCGCATCCACTCTCAATAAATAAAAAGCAGCCGCCTCAGCGTAGTGTGCGTATAAAATCCCCCGCAAGGGCGTCAATAAACGTACACCGTCCAACGAACGGAGTAAGGCGTTTGTACGTTTTAGCCCTAAGGGGAAATGATTTTTCGCACACGCAGTGTAGCGGCGAGTTCTTCTTTTGGTATCTTTTCTTCTGTCGACACAGAAGAAAAGTACAACAACTTCCTCGCAGTGCACCGCACAAACACTCCAACAAAAAAATATACACACAACAAATAACACTTATTGCACATTTAACAACAAAATATACAAACAACACATTTCACACTCTCAATTTTTATTACTAACTTTGCAAGCACATTTATAACTGAATAACTAACACTATAATCCAAACATTCACTCTCTTTACTGCAATGGACATACTACAACAAATGGCACAACGAGCCAAGCAAAACCCACAACGTATTGTACTGCCCGAAGGCGACGAACCACGTACACTCGAAGCCGCTAACGCCATCTTGCGCGATAAAATCGCACAACTCATCCTTATCGGAGATGCCGCGACTATCGAACAAATGGCACAAGAAAACGGATATACACACATCAAAGACGCGGAAATCCTCGACCCCCAAACCGACCCGCGTATGCCCCTCTATGCCAACCTGCTCTACGAACTCCGCAAAAACAAAGGAATGACACCCGAACAAGCACAACAAAAAGTGCAAGACCCACTCTACCTCGGATGCCTCATGATTAAAAACGGAGACGCCGACGGAGAACTCGCAGGAGCAAGAGGAACAACTGCCGATACCATACGACCCGCTTTCCAAATACTCAAAACCAAACCCGGAGTAGGAATTGTATCAGGAGCATTCCTTATGTTTACACCCGCTAACCAACTCGGAGAAAACGGATTCCTCGTATTCGCCGACTGTGCAGTCAACCCATGCCCCAATGCACAAGAACTCGCACAAATAGCCATTTCTACTGCCGACACCGCACGAACATTGGCAGGTATCGAACCGCGCGTCGCAATGCTCTCTTTCTCAACCAAAGGAAGTGCCAAACACGAACTTATCGACAAAGTGACCGAAGCAACACGAATCGCACACGAACTCGCTCCCAACCTTGCTCTTGATGGCGAACTGCAAGCCGATGCCGCACTCGTAGATACTGTCGGACAACTTAAAGCACCCGGAAGCAAAGTGGCAGGAAAAGCCAATGTACTCGTCTTCCCCGACCTGCAAGCAGGTAACATAGGATATAAACTCGTAGAACGATTCTCCGGTGCCAACGCTATCGGACCTATCCTACAAGGCATCGCCGCCCCCGTAAACGATCTCAGCCGAGGATGCAAAGTCGATGACATTATACAAATGATTATCATAACAGCCAATCAGGCAATTAAATAATAATACACTATGAAGATTCTCGTACTCAACTGTGGCAGTTCATCCATCAAATATAAACTCTTCGAAATGGAGAGCAAACAGGTAATAGCACAGGGCGGAGTGGAAAAAATAGGCTTGCCCGACTCTTTCCTGATGGTTAAACTTACCAACGGAGAAAAGGTGCAAATCACACAACCAATGCCCGAACATACCGTAGGTATTGAACTTATCCTGAAAACACTCACCGACCCGCAAATAGGATGCATATCTTCACTGCAGGAAATCAATGCCGTAGGACACCGCGTTGTACACGGAGGTGAACGATTCAATCAGAGCGTTATTATTACCGACGAAGTGCGTGCCAATATCGAAGCATGCGCCGAACTCGCTCCACTGCACAACCCCGCTAACCTCAAAGGTATTGACGCTATCACCAAAACACTACCCGGTGTACCGCAAGTGGCAGTCTTCGATACCGCATTCCACCAAACTATGCCCGATTATGCCTATATGTACGCTCTTCCTTACGAGTTGTATCAGAAATACGCTATTCGTCGCTATGGATTCCATGGCACATCGCACCGATACGTGTCCAAGCGTGTATGCGATTTCCTGGGCGTAGATGCTACAGCACAAAAAATAATTACGGCACATATCGGCAACGGAGGCAGTTGCGCTGCCGTACTGAACGGTAAGTCGGTAGACACCAGTATGGGACTAACACCCGTCGAAGGACTGATGATGGGAACACGTGCCGGCGATTTGGACTTGGGTGCAGCCGTCTATATCATGGATAAAGAAGGTCTGAATACAGCAGAATTCTCAACATTGGTCAATAAGAAATCCGGACTCGCAGGGGTTTCGGGAGTATCCTCCGATGCACGCGACATTGACGCTGCCGTACAAGCAGGCAACGAAAGAGCCAATTTGGCAAGAAAGATGTTTATCTATCGAGTTATCAAATATATAGGCGCATACGCAGCGGCTATGAACGGAGTGGATACTATCGTCTTTACGGGAGGTATCGGCGAAAACGATGCCTATATACGCGGTGAGATAATCAAAGGACTCTCCTACTTGGGTATAACACTCGATGAAACAACTAACAATGCAACACGAGGCAAAGAAGCCGTACTCTCTACACCTGATAGCAAGGTTACCGTATGTATCATTCCTACAGATGAAGAACTGATGATCGCCACCGATACAGCAGCATTGGTCGGCTAAAATAGGTTGTTTGGAACAGCAATGTTCTAACAATAAAAAACTCGAAAGTGAATGTTCTGTAACATAAACATACAGAACATTCACTTTCTTATATAAGCCTCCTTTTTTTAGGGTTCTTGATGTCTGTAAATTGTGTGTCCATAAGACTGGTATAACCACCTCTGATGACCATTTTACAGACTATGGCGAACTACCTGTGGGAATTAATGGTAATTGTATTTTTTAGGAATACATTAAGGATTTTTGTTGTTTATTTTTGTGCCATAAAGATGGTTGTTTTAATTGATTGAGTCATCAATATCAGAGCAAGTTTGTAAAAGAATAACTCTTTGGTATATATACCAAAAATTAAAGACGGACATGCTACTACATGCCCGTCTTTAATCTGATATGGATAATATCCTTATTTCTCCTCAAAGAGTTTACCGAACTCCTCGTAAGAAATCGCTTTGGTTTCAAGTTTTACAGCGGCTTTCAGTGCATCGAATACCTTGTTTTCGCTGACGCGCTCAACAATACCACGGAGTTGGTCTTCCTTCTTAAGCATCTCATTGGCATATTGAGTAAGTATGGCGTCTTCTACACCGGCAAGACCATATTGTGCAAACTGCATACGTGTCATCTCTTTTGCATATGCCTCTACATCTTCTTTCTCTACTTTTACTTGGAAATGTTGAGCCAATTGGTCTTTAGCCAGGTGCCATTTCAGTTCTTCTATCATCTTCGGATAGTCTTCGCTGAGTTTCTCTTCTGTCATGTTCTCGTTAGTAGCGAGCAACCAACGTTTGAGGAACGCATCGGGGAAAGTGATACCGTCCATCTTCTTCAGTACGGCAGCCTTGGCATCCAAACCGAACTTGTAGTTACTGTCTTGGGCAAAATTAGCCTTTATCTCTTCGCTTATTTTCTGGCGGAATGCTGCTTCGTCGGCAATGTTGCCTTCGCCATATACCTTGGCAAACAATTCGGCATTAACTTCTGCCATTTGATGACGTGTAATGCCTTCAAGTTGGAACGTAAAGTCGGAATTCAAATCGGCGGCATCTTCTTTCTTGATACCGAGCAACGAAGCCACTTCTGTCTCATTGCCGAAGGCTTTCATCGGATTGAAGGTAATGATATCGCCTTTCTTTGCTCCATTGAAGAGTGCTTTTTGTGCATCATCGTGCATATATTCGGGTGAGAGTACGGCATTCTCTTTGCTGATACCATTCTCTTTTTGCTCGGTGAGCAAGCCTTTCAGCACATCACCTGCTTGCACGTCATCCACTTGTACGTATTCGCCAAAGCGGTTGGCATACATTTCTACACGGTCTTGCACCATTTTGTCGTCTACGGTAATATCGTAGTATGTCAGTTTGTTTTTGCCATTCAGTTTCGCATCGAACTCGGGTGCGAGGGCTATGTCAAAAGCAAAAGAGAACGTGTCTTGCGTATCCCAATCAATAGCGGGAGTTTCCTGCTCGTTGGGCAGTGGCTCTGCCAAGATGTTCAAATTTTGCTCCTTGATGTAGTTGAAAATACCGTCATTGATGGCTTTGTTCACTTCTTCGCCAAGAACGGCTTTCCCATACATTTTCTTTACGAGTCCGGCAGGTACCATGCCCGGACGGAAACCGGGAATATTGGCCTTGCGGCGAATTTCTTTGAGTTGCTTTGCAACGTTTTCTTGATAATCAGCGGGCTCAACTGTCACTGTAATAGTGGCATTGAGTTGGTCGATTTCTTTTTTTACTACTTGCATATCTGTATGTTTAATTAGTTATTTCAATTGTCGCCATGAACTTTGGCACGTTTGCGTTCGGTCTCGTCCAAGATGATTTTGCGCAGACGCAGACTCTTGGGAGTAACCTCAACATACTCATCGCCTTTGATATATTCGAGAGCCTCTTCCAATGAGAAGACTATGGGCGGTGTAAGTACGGCCTTGTCATCTGCCGATTTCGAACGCATATTGGTCAGTTTTTTCGATTTGGTTACATTAACCACAATATCTCCCTCTTTAGCATTCTCGCCTACCACTTGCCCGGCATATACTTCTTCTTGCGGGAAAATGAAGAAACGTCCGCGGTCTTGTAACTTATCAATAGCATAAGCATAGGCAGTTCCGCTCTCCATGGCTATCAGTGAGCCGTTGTTGCGTTTCTCTATCTCTCCCTTATAAGGTTGATACTCTAAGAAACGGTGCGACATAATGGCTTCACCGGCCGATACGGTCAGAACATAGTTACGCAAACCGATAATACCTCTCGAGGGTATGGTGAATTCCAACTGTACGCGGTCGTTAACGGCATTCATCGATAACATCTCACCTTTTCTGCGAGTAACCACTTCTATTATCTTACCGGAACATTCTTCCGGAGTGTTCACGGTGAGTTGCTCTACCGGCTCGCATTTTACACCGTCAATTTCTTTAATAATTACTTGAGGTTGACCTACCTGCAACTCGTATCCCTCGCGGCGCATGGTTTCTATTAGCACACTCAGGTGCAATACTCCGCGTCCGAACACATGCCAAACATCTTCGGTAGGACTCTTCTGGACGCGTAATGCCAAGTTCTTGTCCAACTCTTTCATGAGTCGGTCGTGGATGTGGCGTGAGGTAACAAATTTGCCTTCTTTGCCAAAGAAAGGAGAGTCATTAATAGTGAATACCATCGACATCGTCGGCTCGTCTATGGCAATAGGTTTAAGCGGTTCCGGTTGTGCTATATCGCACACGGTATCGCCAATCTCAAAACCGTCAATACCCACCAAGGCGCAGATGTCACCTGATGAAACCGACTCTACTTTCTGTCTGCCCAATCCTGAGAAAGTATGCAACTCCTTGATGCGTACTTTGCGTTGTTCTCCATCACGCTTGGCAAGTGTAACATCCATATTCTCGCGCAAGGTGCCGCGGTGTACACGTCCTATGGCTATACGTCCTACGTATGGGCTATAGTCTAACGATGTAATAAGCATCTGTGGAGTACCTTGCAATTCTTCGGGTGCAGGAATATACTCAATAATAGCATCCATCAGTGCGGTGAGGTCGGTCGTCTGATTGTGCCAATCGGTCGACATCCAACCGTTCTTTGCTGAACCGTAGATGGTTTGGAAGTCAAGTTGATCATCGGTGGCATCCAAGTTTACCATCAAGTCGAATACGGCTTCTTGTACCTCGTCGGGGCGACAGTTAAGTTTGTCAACCTTGTTGATAACTACAATAGGTTTCAAATTCATTTGCAAGGCCTTTTGCAATACAAAACGTGTTTGTGGCATAGGACCTTCAAAAGCGTCAACAAGCAGAAGAACACCGTCTGCCATATTCAATACACGTTCCACCTCTCCACCGAAATCGGCGTGCCCCGGAGTGTCTATAATGTTAATCTTGTAGCCTTTATAATCAATGCTGACATTCTTGGCCAGAATAGTAATACCCCTTTCTCTTTCAAGTTCGTTATTGTCCAAAATAAGTTCTCCTTTGGACTCGTTGTCACGAAAAAGGTGCGCTGTGTAGAGCATCTTATCCACCAATGTGGTCTTCCCGTGGTCGACGTGCGCAATGATGGCTATGTTTCTTATTTTCTGCATATTATTGTATTATATAACTGCTGTTTTACCGTGTCTTATGGTTCTGCTTCTCGCTCCACAGAGCCTTACTTACCCAAGTTATTAAATCAGCCTGCAAAATTACGAAAAAGTTTTGAAATAATAAAACACTATAAATTACTACTTTGCACCTGTCAAGAAAAAACAACGGGCATCCGTTCTTGGTCGAATGCCCGTTGTTCTGATATTTTATCTCCTTACGCTTTCTTTTTGCGTAGTTTCTTTATCTCGTTTTCTAATTGTGCAATCTCTTTTTCTTGGTTGTTAATAGTTGTGAGTAATCCGTTCAGTTCTTCGTTTTCGATAGTTGTCGGATATTGTTCGTCAACCAATTGCAGAAAATCGGCAAGCACGTTCATATAGTTGGTAAATGCCTCGTAAGCCGATTCGTAGTTGGTAGCCCCGGCATCAATATGGTTCATGAAGTTTAGATGATCTATGGCTTGCAGAAGCAACCAGTCATGTTTGAGGTTCTTGTCTTTGCAGAGGTGTACGCGTTCCGTAACGGCATATAGTTTGCTTAGGGCTTCTTGCTGCAGGTCATTACCATTGGCGGCGGCAAGGTCTTTGGCTTCGCCTGTCCATGTTAGCGGATAGGGTACCGATACGGTATCCACGGCTGTGAGTTGCTTGCCGGCTTCTTGCGGGGTTAAGAATCCGCAGTTATTCTCCAGCATGTAGTAGGGGAGTGCCTTGAGGAAGTCGAAAATTCCTGTATTGGCATGTTGACGTATGCCGAATGTTTCGGCTCCCATCCAAATGTTCACAATAGGTTCTTCTTGAGGTAGTTGGCTGATAGCCTGTGCAAATTTGGGCGCATCTATGGGATACCGATGCCAATTGGGGTCGGAGAAGTGAAATGCCAATTCGTCGCTGAGGTTGGTGTTTCTAAGCAATACTTTCAGCCGTGTTGAGGGAGCAGAGTGGTAGAGGTAGTTGGGCGATTTCCAACTGAGAATATGTTTGGCTCCTTCGGTAAGCACCGTCTTGTATCCTGCTTTAACGAGCGTGTCGGCAATCTCGTCAGAGTACAGTAGTTCGGTATTCCAAACCGATGTGGGCTTTTGTCCGAACAACTCTTTTATAAGTTGTGCTTGCTTGTTCAGTTGCTCCTCAAACTCGTTGTGGTTATATTCGGCGGCAAGCGAATATGCGTAGGGAGTTGCAAGAAATTCTACACATTTGGTATCAGCGAGTTCTTTGAGCAAATCTATCATTTCCGGGGAAAATTGTTCGAACATCTCAAGCAAAATACCCGATAGGCTTATCGCGCATCTGAATTTACAGTTAGAGAACTGAATCATCTCTTTCAGAGTTCGGCATAGCGGCATGTACGAAGTTTGTACAAGCCATGTGATGTTGTCCTCTGTTTGCAGGTCGTCATAGTAGTAATGGTCTTGACCTATTTCAAAGAAACGATAGCGTTTGAGCCTATATGGTGCGTGCATCTGGAAGCAAAGGCAGAGATTTTTCATAAAAGTATATTTTTTATAGTGTTTATGTGTGTTATTGGTATCGTGCGTTTATTACTTGGTCGTAGATGGCGCGTACTTTCAGTCCGGCATCATACCATCTGATGTTGTTTACCTCTTCGCGACCGAGTTCTCTGAGGCTTTTGTACATGGCGGGATATTTTACAATTGAGTATATGGCGTCAGCCATGGCGTCAATGTCCCAATAGTCGGTCTTTATGGCATGTTGCAGTATCTCGGCACATCCCGATTGATGTGAAATAATCGATGGTGTACCCACTTGCATGGCTTCAAGGGGCGATATGCCGAAAGGCTCCGATACGGAGGGCATTATGTACACATCGCTTTCTGCAAGCATTTCATGCACCTGCCGTCCGCGCAAGAAACCGGTAAAGTGAAATTTGTCGGCTATGCCTCGTTTGGCAACGAGTTCAATCATTTGGTTCATCATGTCGCCTGAACCGGCCATGACGAAACGTACTCCGTCGGTCTTTTGCAAGACACGGGCTGCTGCTTCAACAAAATATTCCGGACCTTTCTGCATCGTTATGCGCCCAAGGAAAGTAACAACCTTGTCCTTGCGGGGCGTTTTGGTAAATGTGTCAACGTCTTTGAGTGGTTCTACGGCATTGTGTACGGTCGATACTTTTCGAGGATCTTGAAAATATTTTTCTATCACGATTTGTCGCGTAAGATTACTTACGCACATAATGTGGTCGGCTTCGTCCATGCCTCGTTTCTCAATGGCGTAAACGGTAGGGTTTACATTGCCTCTGGAGCGGTCGAAGTCGGTGGCATGAACGTGTATGACGAGTGGTTTGCCGGAAATATGTTTGGCAAAAACACCGGCGGGATACGTTAACCAATCGTGCGAATGTATAATGTCAAAATCCAGTTGATGGGCAAGCACACTTGCTACGGCTTCGTAATTCCCAATCTCTTCAATGAGGTTGTCAGGGTAACGTCCGGAAAATTGTACGCAGCCGAGATCGTCTGTTCCTATGCGGCGATAGTCGTAGTGTATGCCGTTGCGCAGATGAAAGTATTCATCGGCACTCATGCGTCCGTGCATGCGGTGGTTTACATACTCCCAACTATTCTCTTTCCATACGATGGGTACGGAGTTGGCACCTATTATTTTCAGGAACGATTGGTCTTCATCTCCCCATGGCTTGGGAATAACGAAGGTAATGTGCATGTCTTCCTGTTGTGCCATTCCTCGTGTCAGTCCGTAACTGGCGGTGCCTAAACCTCCGAGGATGTGCGGTGGAAATTCCCACCCGAACATCAGTGCTTTCATATCTTTGTGCTTCTGTAGTCTGTAAATAAAGGTTTTTCTTGGTTGCCTATTTATTCGTTGTCATCATATTTTTTCAATGTATCAATTACGCTTATTACGGCAGCAACACTCGGAGCGTAACTCATACCTCCGTGACCTTTGTAGGGTGGGTTGCCGTCATAAAGTTCGTTCAGCGTACCAATACATAGTTCCGACATTTCGGCTTCGTACCCTACGAGCATACGTTCTATAAAACTCTTTCCGCTGCGTTTGTAAAGTTGCATGTAGGCTCTCGCATAGGCGGCTATTGTGCAGGGCCATACAGGACCGTTGTGGAAATTGCGGTCGCGTTCCAATTGTCCTCCTATGTATATGGGGCGGTAGCCGCCGCTTTTAGGCGAAATGGTGCGTAATCCTCTTGGAGTTAGCAACTCCTTCGTGCAGATGTCTACAACGGCTTTCCGCTGTTTTTTGTCCAAAGGAGAGTAGGGTAACGATACAGCCCATATTTGGTTGGGACGTACCTCTTTGTCATGATAGTTATTCACTACATAATCATCCAGATAGAATCCGTTCCAAAAAGTGTCACTGAAGGCTTTCTTGGTAAGTTGAGCCTGATAGTCAAGCAGGTCGGCTTGGTGGAGTTGCTCTTTTTGGCGAAGTATCTCTGCTGTAAAGCATAGAGCATTATACCAAAGAGCGTTTATTTCTACCACATATCCGGTTCTGGGGGTTATGGGGCGACCGTCTTCTATGGCATTCATCCATGTAGCGGGGCGTTCTTTGCCTTCCACATATACCAATCCGTTGGCATGTACCCACATTCGGGGATGTCTCTGCTTGCGTATATAGTCCGTTACCTCGGCGCAGATGTCGCCGTATTTGTCGGCGGTTTCTTGTAGCGAAGTATGTGCTGCATATTGTTGTAGGGCGCGTATGAACCATAATAAAACATCGGGCTCATCCATGCCCGTGAGACGTATCTTGTCATGTTCGCCATGCAAAAAGTGTCGAACCTCTTCTATGGCGGTGTTATCCATAATGGCTTCCCAATATTCGGGGCGATCAATCATGAGTGTACACGAGGGCAACGCAAAAAACTCTTCGCGAGCGGAAGGCTTGAACCATGGGTAGCCGGCAAGCAAATAGCATTTGTCACCCTCTCGTTTGTAGAATTGCGCTGCGGAGTTCTTTAGGCAGGCAAACATGTCCTTGCGCGAGATGCGTCGTTTCAGTTCGCGTTCCCATACGCTTTTCAAGGTGCGGGGGGTGGTCTCACTGATGCCTGCGGAAAAAATTACCGATTCGCCTTTCTTCATCGGCATCTCAAAATAACCGGGTACCCATAGGTCTTCTTTGTAGTCGTATCCGCGTTCTTGTTCTTTGAAATATTCTATATTCTTATACCAAAGCGGATTGTGTACATAGTCGGCATGTTTCGAAAACTGCATATATAGCGTTGGGAATTCAGGATACATTTGACAAGCACCACCGTTGCTGATTGGCGTACAAGTGCTGTTGATGCGGTTGTTCTCTTGCGTTAGCGCATTCACGCTGCGGAATGCCAAAAACGGACGGAAACGCAATGTGGTGGGCGAATGGGCTTCTATCAATGTATAGCGTATCAGCACGCGCGGTTCAAAACTTACCAACATGCGCTCTTTCGAAAGGATGACACCGCCTACACGATAGGTGGTGCGACTTATCACTTCGCAATCAAACTCTCGGATATATTTGTGTCCGTTAGGAGCAAAGTTATTATCCTCGTATTGATGCAAGCCTAAGTTAAATTCAGCACCATGCTGAATGACGGTCTCATCCAGCGAACTTAGTAGTACATAGTTGTCATCGCTCAATTCGGGCAAAGGCAATACCAACTGACCGTGATATTTGCGGGTGTTACAATCTACCAAAGTTGTACTGTTGTAAGCACCGGCTCGGTTGGTGCGAATCATTTCTTTGCCCAACGAACGTTCTAAGTTGATGAGCAGCGTTTTATCGAAATTCAAATAGGACATAATCAGTTGTATTTTCCGTCAAAACGCACTTGGGCATCATTGACGAATTGCCGTATATTCTGTTCGTTCTCTTTTCTGCAAATCAGTAGCACATTTTCCGATTCTGCTACAATGCAGTCATCTATGCCTTGTATCACTGCCAACTTGTCATTGGGGAGCACAACAATGTTGTTCTTGCTCTCATAGAAGGCAGTCTCGCATTTCAAACTTACGTTGCCGTTTTGGTCTTTCTCTGAGAGTTCATATAAACTGCCCCATGTACCAAGATCGCTCCAACCAAAGTCGGCGGCAAGTACATATACATTGTCGGCTTTCTCCATTAAACCATAGTCTATCGATATGTTGGCACACGATGGAAACATCTCTTGTATAAAAGCATCTTCTGCAGAAGTCGCCATTTTGTCTTTGCCTTTACTAAACTTGTCGGCTATATCCGGAAGATGTCTTGCAAATGCCTTCTCTATGCTTTGTAAGTTCCAAAGAAACATACCCGAGTTCCATAAAAACTCACCGCTGCTGAAAAACATCTCTGCCAACTCCCTATTTGGCTTTTCCGTAAAGGTTTTTACACGGCACAAACAGTCCTCGTTGGTACTTTTCTGTATATAGCCGTAACCGGTTTCAGGACGGGTCGGACGCATGCCTAAGGTGAGGAGTGCATCATGTTCCTCGACAAAACGCAAACCGGTTTCTATTGTTGTGCGGAATATATCTTCTTGTAGCACTAAATGATCCGAGGGGGCTACCACAATATTGGCTCTGTCTGTCAATGCACCGATGCGGGCAGTAGCATAGGCTATACAAGGAGCCGTGTTGCGACGAGCCGGTTCGCATAATACTTGTTGCTCTTGCAAGTCGGGAATCTGCTCCAATACGATATGCTTGTATTGTACGTTGGTTACTATCAGAATATGTTCTATGGGTACCAATGGGCGAAAACGGTCTACGGTCATTTGTAGTAGCGATTTGCCCGTCCCGAAAAAGTCAAGAAACTGCTTGGGACGTTCATTTCTGCTGAAAGGCCAAAATCGGCTGCCTACACCGCCTGCCATAATGACGCACCAATTGTTTTCTTTTAGCGTGTGCATGATGTAAAGTATGGTCTTTTAATGGGTTGTTTTTCAAGTTTCTATAGAACAGACAAGGATAGACAATTTGCTTGCCTGCCTTTAGTGCTGTTTTGTTCCGCTAAAGTACACTTTATTTTTTATATGTGCAACTCTTTTGTGTGCTGTTTTTTTATGTTTTACAACATAATTGTACAACATGTTTTTTGTTGTTTCGCATTTTGATGTGTATTACTATCTGTTCGGAAATAAAAATCTACCCATAATGGGTGAGTAAGAGAGTACTTGTTCTGTTGGCTGATTCGCACTGTCTGAAGTGTTCGCTCGCTTAATTTGTTCATTATGCTTACTGTGGTCAAATCTGTCTGAATTATATCTTTTCTGTATAAATCGTAACACTTTTCTTTTTATTGTTGTTATTATCTGACGCCCGAGATGATTTGCAGGTAAAATTTTCTTACGAGACCATAACGAGACCGTAACGAGACTTCGACGAGATCTTGTCGGACTATCATTTTGTAAAAACCGATTTCCTATGCCGGATTTTACCAACATATACCGCAAGTGTAAGTCATTTTTATTGTTGACTGCGGTTGTCTTAGGGCATGTGTGCGGTTTGTCTATTCGCTAAAAATACACTACCTTTGCAGTCCGATAATTTAGATATATTATGACTACAAACGATATACATTACGTATATAACCAAGAAGCAATTGATTTTGTTACGGTTGCCGCACAGATATGCTTGTTTTTGGAACACTTGGAACAGGTCGATAAACGTGATTTTTTAGAGAAAACGGGTAAACTTCTGCCTTTGCTTTATCTTAAAACTCGAATGTTGAACTTGCCCGAACAAGAAATGGAAGGCTATCCCCAACGTTTTGTTACCGAAGAAGATTATAACTATGTACAATGTGCCGTTGCCGGTTTATTGTCAGACGATGATGCGTATCTTGAAGTCTTTGTGGAAGATATGCGTTATTCCGATGAACCTGTAACGGCGTATGTATCAGAAAACATTGCCGATATATACCAAGAAATTAAAGATCTTGCGGCTAATTATCAAACTGAGAACGAGAGTGTTATGAACGATGCGCTCTTGGCGTGCTTGGAAGCATTCCGTGAGCATTGGGGACAAAAATTGCTCAATGCTATGCGTGCGCTCCATGTCTTGTGGCTTGATGCCGATGCTGCAACCGAAGAACATGATGAACAATGTAAGTGTGGGCATCATCACCATGATGAACATTGTTCCGATGATGAACATTGTCACTGCGGACATCATCATTGTTGATAAATAGGGTATGAAGAAAAATCAATTCTTGCATCGAATCAATAAAGACGCGGTTAATAGTTTGCCTTTGGCGCGCTTTCACGGAGAAGTAATTGTGGTGCGCGACAAAGAGGCGGCAATCAAGGCGTTGGATTATTTGAATAGGCAAACAGTTGTCGGGGTCGATACGGAAACCAAGCCGAGTTTTGTGCGGGGTGAACATCATCCCACTGCTTTGGTGCAAATAGCAACAATCGAACGTTGCTACCTTTTTCAACTCAAGTTTGTTGCTTTCGATGCTGCTATGGCGGCACTGTTCGCTAATCCTGATATTTGTAAAGTAGGGCTCGCTTTTAGAGATGATCTGAGGGGATTACAACGTCTTTGTCCCTTTCGCCCTGCTAATTGTGTCGATTTGCAGCAGATAGTACTCAAGTATGGTATCCTCGATTTAGGGTTGCAAAAGATGTTTGCTATCGTTTTCGGATATAAAATATCCAAGTCGCAGCAACTGACTAATTGGGAGGTGCCGGTGCTTACCGACGAACAAGCCTACTATGCTGCTACCGATGCATGGGCTACATTGCTAATCTATAAAGAACTACTGCAAACAAGTCCTCTGCCGAAGAAAGTTTATATGGCTTTGCGTGATGCCGATTTACAACGACAGTTGGAACATCAGCAACAAGTCATGGCAGAACGTATGGCGGCAGCCGATAACAATAATACAAAGATATAAATTGTTAGAACCGATGAATACGATTTATCTTAAACCGCATAAGGAAGAGTCGCTCTTGCGTTTTCATCCTTGGGTCTTTTCCGGAGCAGTGGCGCGTATGCAGGGAAATCCGCAAGAAGGAGAAGTGGTTCTCGTCAAAGATGCTGCCGGCAACAATATGGGCGTCGGGCATTATCAGGTGGGAAGTATTGTGGTGCGAATGTTGGAGTTCTTTACGGATACACTGCCTGCTGATTTCTATGTGCATCGACTGGAGGCTGCATATAGGGTGCGTTGTGCTTTAGGCTTGGTGTCGAATACTAATGAAACCTACCGATTGGTACATGGCGAGGGCGATTTTCTTCCGGGGCTGGTTATTGACGTCTATGGCGATACGGCTGTTGTTCAGGCTCATTCGGCAGGTATGCACTTGGTGCGAATGGAAGTGGCCGAGGCGATTGTGCATGTTGTGCCCGCAGTTCGGAATGTCTACTATAAATCCGAAGGTACATTGCCCTATAAAGCACCCTTGGAAAACAAGGAAGATGGATATCTCTTGGGTTCTGTTTCGTCTTGTGTTGCCAAAGAGAACGGACTCTCGTTCGGTATTGATTGGCTTCGCGGACAGAAGACGGGTTTCTTTGTAGACCAACGCGAAAATCGTTCTTTGGTAGAACGTTACGCCGCGGGAAAAGATGTACTCAATATGTTTTGCTATACGGGAGGTTTTTCTGTCTATGCCTTGCGGGGAGGGGCGGCTAAAGTGCATTCTGTCGATAGTTCGGCTATTGCTGTCGATTTGGTGAAACAGAATGTGGCGTGCAATTTCCCGAACGATACACGGCATGAGGCTTTTGTGGCGGATGCTTTTAAGTATCTCGACGGCATGCAGGATTCTTACGACCTTATCATTCTCGATCCTCCTGCCTTTGCTAAACATCGTGGGGCTATTCGTAATGCGTTACAGGGATATAAAAGACTCAATGCTAAAGCCTTCGAGAAAATACGTCCGGGAGGCATACTCTTTACTTTCTCTTGCTCGCAGGTGGTCGATAAAGATATGTTCCGCTTAGCGGTATTCAGTGCAGCGGCAATGGCGGGGCGCAAAGTGCGTATCTTGCATCAACTCACACAACCGCAAGACCATCCCATCAATATCTATCATCCCGAGGGAGAATACCTCAAGGGATTGGTACTTTGGGTCGAATAGAAAATACGAAGACGTTTTTGGGGTGCTGCTGAGAGGGTTTAAGTAAGGAGAAAACGACTCTTTTGAGGAAAAAACACGATTCTTCTTGTATATGTAAAAAAGAAACTGTACCTTTGCACCGCTTTTCGCAAAAGGAAACAAGTAGGGTACCTTGCCCGAGCGGTTAGGGATCGGTCTGCAAAACCGGGGACGGCGGTTCGAATCCGCCAGGTACCTCTCGCTAAAACGGTTGTCTTTCAGATAACCGTTTTCTTGTTTTTGTGTGGATTGCTCGCTTTTTTCTCCGAATCATGTGATTTTCTACTTGCGACTTTGCGAAACTTATCGTATCTTTGCCTGCTTAATATGCGTTACGGCAAGTTTACGGCATAACACACTATAATCAATAACATAATGAAGAGCAAAGTCATTTCTATTGCCAACCAAAAGGGCGGGGTGGGCAAAACCACCACGGCTATCAACCTCTCTGCTGCTTTGGCAGGAGAAGGAAAACGTGTACTTCTCATCGATGCTGACCCGCAGGCAAATGCCTCGTCGGGATTGGGAGTGGATATACGAGCATTGCAAACAACTATCTATGAATGCCTTGTTAATGGAACAGAGGCAAAAGAAGCCATTGTACCTACTGCACAAGAGAATTTGTTTGTGCTACCCTCTCATATCGATCTTATCGGAGCGGAAATCGAAATGATATCCATCAGCGAGCGAGAGATGCTCTTGAAAAATCTGTTGGAAGATATACGCGACAATTACGATTATATAATCATTGATTGCTCTCCTTCATTGGGGCTTATCACCGTTAACTGCCTTACGGCAAGCGATTCGGTCATTATTCCCGTACAATGCGAGTATTTTGCGTTGGAGGGTATTTCTAAATTGCTCAATACAATCAAGATTATCAAGTCTAAACTGAACCCCGCATTGCAGATTGAAGGATTTTTGCTGACTATGTACGACAACCGACTCCGCCTCTCTAATCAGGTTTACGAGGAAGTGAAAAAGCATTTTGGTGCTTTGGTCTTCAATACGGTAATTGCTCGAAATGTCCGTCTGTCGGAGGCACCGAGTCACGGATTGTCAGTACTCGCCTACGATGCCGCATCCAAGGGGGCGCAAAACTATACCGAATTGGCGCAAGAATTGATACAACGCTCTTAATTATTGCTTTATGAAACCAAGAACTACAGGACTGGGGCGCGGACTGGATGCCCTTATCGATACTACGCATGTCAATACAAGCGGCTCTTCATCTATCAATGAGGTCGAACTCTCACTCATAGAGGCAAATCCTAATCAGCCGCGGCACAATTTCGATGAAGAAGCATTAGACGAGTTGGCTGCATCTATTCGCGAACTGGGAGTCATCTCGCCAATTACACTACGCAAAAACGATAATGGTACCTATCTCATTATCGCAGGCGAACGACGTTTCCGTGCTGCTAAAAAAGTGGGGCTTACCACTATACCAGCTTATATAAAGACGGCTAAAGATGAGCAGGTTATGGAAATGGCGCTTATTGAAAATATCCAACGCGAAGACCTTGATGCTATCGAAATCGCTTTGGCATACCAACGGCTGATGGATGAATACAATCTTACGCAAGAACGTATGTCCGAACGGGTAGGGAAAAAGCGTGCCACTATTGCCAACTATCTCCGTTTGTTGCGCTTGCCTGCGGAAATACAAATGGGAATTAAAGAGAAAAAAATTGATATGGGGCACGCACGTGCTATATTGGGGGCAAAGCAAACCACCGACCAAATCAAGTTGTATAAACGTATACTGCAAGAAGGACTCAGTGTGCGAAAAGTCGAAGAACTGGTGAGTGAAGGCGAACAGAAAGCATCTACTAAGCGAACCAATCCCATAGCGCAACTTCCTGAATTGGGTACTTTGCAAAACGAATTGGCACAATTCTTCGGAGCAAAGGTAAAAATGACATGCAATGAGCAGGGGAAAGGAAAAATCTCCATCTCTTTTGGTAGCGATGCCGAGTTGCAGGCAATAATGCAAAAATTGGATACGCGTCGTTGAAACAGTGGGCTTGCATACTATTCTTGGCTGTTCTGCCGCTGATGCGTTTGCAGGCGCAAACCGATGATGATAGTCATTGGGTGGAAGCATCTACGTTGGTGGCGAGTGCCGATACCGTCACCTCTGTTGTGCACGAAAACAACGCTGACCAATGGCGTCCCGATCCCTTGAGGGCTGTCTGGATGGGCACAATCATTCCCGGCTATGGACAAATATATAATCGGGCATACTGGAAATTACCGATTGTCTATGGGGCTTTCATGGGGTGTGCATATGCCATCACATGGAACAATACCATGTATAACGACTACAAACAGGCATATCGCGACATTCTTACCGATACCGACGGCACTAAAACATCCTATCTTGATATTCTACCCGATGGATATACTATCGAAATGATGGGAGGAAAAACCAACTATACCAACGTCTTGAAGAATCGACAGAACACATATCGACGCTATCGCGACTTGTCTATAGTGGCTACAGTCTTGGTATATGCTCTTTCGTTGGTTGATGCCTATGTCGATGCACAGTTGTTCGACTTCGACATATCACCCGATTTGTCTATGACCATTGAGCCGCAACTCTACTACGATTTCCATAATAACCGTTCTACGGAACTGCATGTAGCCATCAACTTCTAATGAAGCGAAATCTATCTATACTTTTTGTAGCCTTGCTTTGTTGGTTGCCGCTATGGGCGCAATTGACGAACCTGCCCGATACTGCGAATCCCTATCCCCCTACCGAACTCGATTGGCGACTCCTCTCTTATTCGCTTGAATGGCTCGATACTACATCATGTGCTGCCATTCCTCCGATAGTTGATATCCCCGATTCTGTCTACATGGAACGTCTTTGCTCTTTGCCTTGCATTGTTGAGATGTCCTACAACAGTATCGTACAAGGATTCATTAATGCTTATCTGCAACGTAATTGGCGACAAGTTGCCAATATGCGACGATTGGGGGATTTGTATTTCCCCTTATTCGAAGAGGCTCTCTACCGATACGGATTGCCTGAAGAACTTAAGTATTTGCCGGTCATCGAATCTGGACTAAACGTAACTGCACGATCACCCATGGGGGCTGCCGGACTGTGGCAATTCATGCCGCAAACAGGAAAAAATAGCGGACTCGAAATCAACTCTTTGGTTGATGAACGGCTCGACCCTATCAAAGCCACCGATGCCGCATGCCGATTCCTCATGAGACTCTATAACTTGTATGACGATTGGAATTTGGCTATTGCAGCCTACAATTGTGGTCCGGGAAATGTTAATAAAGCCATACATCGGGCAGGAGAAAAACGAGACTTCTGGGATATATATCCATTCCTGCCGCGCGAGACACGCTCTTATCTACCCATCTTTGTAGCGGCTAACTATGTCTTCAATTTCGCTGATAAACACAATCTTTATACTGCTCCGCCCATACTGCCTTTGGCGGTTGATACAATACTTACCGAGCAACGAATACACCTCATGCAGGTAGCCGAGGTTACAGGCATTCCTTTAACCACATTACGCAGGCTCAATCCGCAATATACATGGGATATTCTCCCCGGAGGGAAACCTTATGCCCTCTGTCTGCCTATCGAGATGGCCGGAACATATATTCTGCAAGAAGACTCTATTTGTGCATATAAGGCAGATAGTTTGATACACAATCGACGGGCAACTATCAATCTTGCACAACAAACTACTGCCAACGGATATTCAGTGAATGGAGTAATCTACTACAAAATCAAACAAGGAGATACCTTAGGAGCGATAGCCAAGAAGTTCCACTGTTCCGTGGCGCAATTGCAGAAATGGAACGGTCTGAAATCAACATCTATACGAGCCGGGAAAACACTGAAAATCTACAAATAACACAATGGAACGAGTTTACTATTCGATTAAGGAAGTTAGCGAAATTACAAACTTGCCTTTCACTACGCTGAGATTTTGGGAGAAAACCTTCCAACAACTCTCACCGCATCGCAACTTCGGCAAAACACGATTCTATACAACCGATGACATCGCACTCATCAAACAAATAAAGTTCCTGCGCGATGAAAAACACCTCTCCATTCCGGCCATACAACAACAGTTACAAAACAATCAAGATAACGTCAATAGTAAACAAAGACTATACGAACTTTTGCAAGATATTAAGCAAGAACTAATCAATATACGAAGTCATATCTAACTATATATAAGCAATATGAATAAACTTAATTGGAAATCTATTCTGCCGGAACTCATCATAGTTGCCGTCTTTATCATTGCTTCGGCTATCTATTTTTTGCCCGCTTTGCAAGGGCAGGTTATTTACGGAGGAGATAATATCAACGGAACTGCTGCTGTACAAGAAGGATTGCAATTTATGCAACAGACAGGAGAGTCAACCTACTGGACCAACTCTATGTTTGCAGGAATGCCAAACTACCAAATAGGAGGATACCGTTCTTTGCCTGCACAAATACTTGCACCATGCTATGCATTCTTCCAATGGGGAAAAAACAACGTATTCTTTATAATGTTCTTCTATCTCCTGGCATTCTATATCTTGCTTCGAACTTTCCATATCGATAAATGGATCAGTATGGCAGGAGCATTCGCAATAAGCCTTTCTTCCTATTTCTTTATTATCATTGCCGCAACACACAATGCCAAATGTATTGCCATTACATGGATGACGCTCGTTCTCGTCGGGTTCTTGCTCATCTATCAACACCGATATGTTTTGGGAGCCATACTTACAATGCTCTTTATACCTATGGGATTCTTTATTCATCCACAAATGGGATACTACATCTGTATGCTTATCGGAGTACTCTTTTGTGCAGAAACCTATAGACATGGTAAAGTCAAACAATGGAAAGAATGGGGTGTTGCAACAGTTGTTTTCGCGACTGCCTTTGCGGTCGGATTGGGCATCGGAGGAGCCAACTTCTTCGCCAACCAAGAGTACGCATCACAAACCATGAGAGGGGGACATTCCGATCTGCAGAAAACAAGCGATGAACAAAACAAAGTGCAAAATGGGCTCGATATTGACTATGCTACTGCATGGAGTTATGGCATTAACGAAACCATGACATTACTCATTCCCAACTATATGGGAGCAGCATCAGGATACAACCTTGGAGAAAAATCGATACTCTACAACCAACTCGTAGACGCAGGACTGCCCAAAGCATCCGCACGCAACTTCTGCCAACAAGCACCTACTTATTGGGGAGAAAAACCATTTACATCCGGACCTGTCTATATTGGAGCCGTTATCTGTCTACTCTTCCTCATGGCACTCATCACCGTCAAAGGTCCCTATAAATGGGCACTGCTTATCGCTACAGTCTTTTCCATTATGCTCGCATGGGGACACAACTGTATGTGGCTCACTTCTGTATTCTTCCAATATTTCCCTATGTACAACAAGTTCCGAGCCGTCGAAAGTATACTCATCGTTGCCGAAATAACGATGCCGCTACTCGCATGCTTAGGACTCCAACAACTTGTCAACAATCGGAACAGTACACAACAAAACAACCGGGCACTCTATATCGCCACGGCAATTACTGCGTCTGTCTGTCTCATCTTCGCAATCTTCGGTAAGCATATACTGTCATTCACTTCTTCTTACGACCAACAATGGAAAGCACAAGTCGGAGAGCAGATTTACCAAATGATTATTAATCAACGTGCACAATTACTCACCGCTGATGCATACCGGTCGCTCGCATTTTGTATTCTGACGGCAGTCATCGTATGGATTTATATCAATAAACACAATTGCAAAACCATTTGGCTTGGTATTGCACTCACCACACTCATCATTACTGATATGTGGGCTGTCGATAAACGATTCTGCAACAACGATAACTTCATACCCGCCAAACAACGCGACAAAGCATTTGCAATGATGCCATATGAAAAACAACTGTTGCAAGATACTACTTATTTCCGAGTTCTCAACCTGACCACCAATACTTTCAACGAAGCCAGAACTTCTTACTATCTACATTCAATAGGAGGATATTCTGCTGCCAAACTAAGACGATACCAAGATCTTATTGATGAACATATATCGCAAATGAATTGGAATGTCATCAATATGCTTAACACCAAATACATTATTGTCAGAGACCAAAACGGGCAACCGACACCGCAAATCAATACGCAAGCCCTCGGAAATGCATGGTTTGTCAATCAGATCACTGTTGTTGATAACCCCAACCAAGAATCGGAAGCACTACGCAATATTAACCCACGATACGAGGCGGTGACTGACCGACAATTCGCAGACTGCATTATTAACAACAATACCCACATAGACACTACTGCAACCATCAAACTGACAACCTACGCCCCTAACCGCCTCACCTACGAATCCCAATCCGCCACATCGCAAACCGCCGTCTTCTCCGAAATATACTACCCCTACGGTTGGAAACTTACCATTGACGGACAACCACAAACGCATTTCCGTGTCAATTACTTGCTACGGGCAGCCAACATACCGGCAGGAACACATCAAATTGTATTCACATTCCAACCCGATAGTGTACGAAAAGGGAATTGCATATCACTCATCTGCATAACCATACTTTTTGCCACCATTATTGCCGCTGCAGCATACTATATCTACAAATTACGCAAACATGAAACCAACAGTTAATATACAATTTGTCGATTTCTGGGATAACTTCATACCGCAACAATCCATATTTTATCAACTACTTACACTACACTACGACGTATGTATATCCGACAATCCCGATTATATATTCTTCTCCGTCTTCGGAAATAGACACCTTGATTATAACCAATGTATCAAAATCTTCTATACCGGAGAGTGTCAAACACCCGATTTTAATTTCTGTGATTATGCCATCGGATTCGACCGAATCGATTTTAAGGACCGATATCTGCGATTCCCGCTTTACTATACTTATGCCGACGACTACAAATACATGCTCACCAAGCATATACAACCTTCGCTGAAAGAGAAAACTGAGTTTTGTGCATTCGTTTATTCCAACCGTAACGCAGCACCGCAACGGCAACAATTCCTGCAACTACTCACACAATATAAACACGTCAACTCGGGAGGACGATTCCAAAATAATATAGGAAAACCTGTCGACGATAAACGCACATTCCAAAGTAAACATAAATTCGTTATCGCTTTCGAGAACGCACAATACGAGGGATATACGACGGAAAAACTACTGCAGGCTTTTGCTGCACATACCATACCCATCTATTGGGGAGATCCCACCGTAGTGCAAGATTTCAATCCCGATAGTTTTATTAATTGCAATGACTATAATTCGTTTGAAGATGTCGTCGAATGTGTACGGAAAATTGATAATGATGACCAACTATACCTCAATATGCTCGCACAACCTGCCATTAATAACGGAGAACAACAATACAAAAACGCTATAAACCAACTTGACCAATTCCTTGCACATATCTTCGACCAACCCATACAAAACGCCTACAGATATCCAAGAGAATATTGGAATCAAAAACAACGCAGACTACGTATATTACAACGAAACGCATACCAACATACCCCCCGAGCCATTGTTGCTGATTTCTACAAGAAGTATATCCTGCCATACACTCGAAAAAACAAATATACATGGGGACTCACACAAAAACTGCAGAAACTATTGCATATGCAATAATATTCCGACCTCTTCCCCTCAAATATAATACTATACCCACATAATGCGGTGTCACAAGCCGCTTACTGTGTTTTCTTTACAAGATTATTCCAAATAGAATAGGGGCCATTTTCACCATCAAAGTATGGTTTTTGTTCTGAGCTGGCGAATGTTTCACCATTTGGCACAATGATTATTTTGTCAGAGTCGGGATATTCACAAATATCGTGGCCGATATATGAGCGCATATCAAGATATATGCAATCAGTATCGGTATCGTTGAATAACTGATGAGCTCCCGAAGCCCCCGCTTCAAAATATAAAATATCACCTGAAGACACTGTCTCTATCCTATTCGGAGTTCGCAATTTTGCACTGCCGGAAATGATGTAGAACAATTCATCGGCATATCTATGAAAATGATATGGCGCGTTGAATTGATTAGACACTAACTTGCGAACATCAAAATTAAGATATTTGGGGTTAATGCCAAGTCTTTCTCTGCATACATTGGTTTGAAGTCTAAAACCGTCAATTTTATTGGCGTTTGGTTCAAACTGATATTCTGATGGATGTATAATTGTGGCCATGTTTATTTGTAGTATGGTTCAGAGGTGCTTATTTTTAATGAAATATCAAAGTATTTCGTATTGTCAGAACGAAGTGCGAGAAGTTCATAGACCCTTATATATTATTTATATTCAGAGATTTCTTGTTGACTTGAGATGGGGGGATCCTGCCTATTCCCCAAAATATCAAGACATACTGCAACCTGCTATCCCGCGCAACACATTACGCCGCATACGCATTAGGTATCTGCCTTTTATAGCCTTACCTTCAGCTATATAGAACAAACTTAATAGCAAACAAACGCACCACTTTAGAATCTCTTTTCCGTACAGAGCAACAACACTACCGTTGTGCTTGCGCTGACCAACTCCTATCATATAAGTCAATCTGTCTAAATAATCCCAACACAACTTACTCGCCTCTATCCTATGATATATTACCGCCCCTGGCACATATACTATTCTGCCCTCCATAATTCTGATTCTATCCACTAAATCATACTCCTCACCGCCTATCAAACTTTCACCCTTCCGACCTAACTCAGGGTTAAATCCCCCCACTTGCTCCAACACCGAACGGCTCACTACCATATTGCCACCTGCGGGATGCAAACGTTTGGGATAATCCTTAACTTTTTCACCCAAGTCCACAGGAAAGGCGATCGGTTTTTCTAATAAAGGAGACATCCATTCCGGACGACCGTCTACATATTCTGCAATTACTTTTCCGCTTGCAGCCGAGATATTCGTATTGCTCTTAAAAACAGATAAATAAGACTCTATAAAGCCCTCGTTAACACGCTCGTCATCATCGATAAAGGCTATCAAATCACCTGCACTTTCATGTATGCCTCGGTTACGGGCAGCCGACAGACCCTGAATCTCCTCTTTTACCATACGGAATTTATACCCCGCGCCCTCATGCGCAAGAAATCTGTTTACCACATGCTCCGTATCGTCCGTCGAATTATTGTTTACGATAATGCACTCCCAATCATGCGCATCAGCACGCATCGCAACCAAACTACGTAACGTATCCGATAACATCGAACAACGGTTGTAAGTTGGCACTACTATCGATATTCGCACACCCATAACTATATAAATGATATTAGCCGGTTAATAATCCGAAATAAATAACTATCCTTACAACTCCATTCCCAATGCTTTCTCTATGATATCGTCCATATCATAATATCTGTACTCGGCAAGCCTGCCGCCGAAAACTACATCCGGTCTGCTGCCTGCTAACTTTCTGTATTTCCCATACAACGCATCATTTGTTTCATTATTAACAGGATAGTATGGTTCCATACCCGCTTGCCATTCTACAGAATACTCTTTGCTGATTATTGTTGTAGGAATTCGTTTCAGTTCTTCTTCACCGAACAAAGCAAAATGCTTGTGCTCGATTATACGTGTATAAGGTACATCGGTCGAAGTATAGTTGATCACGGCATTCCCTTGATAGTTGTAAGTATCTTTCTGCTCCGTTTCAAATCGTACGCTACGGTACTCCAAATGACCGTAACAGTAGTCAAAAAACGCATCTATCGACCCTGTATAGAGCACCTTATCAGCCAATGCACTCAGTTCTGTTCTGTTGTCGAGAAAGTCCACACCTGTCCGCACCTCTATACCCTCAAGCAGTTTGTCTGTAAGACGGTTATATCCTCCAATCGGAATACCTTGCCATGTGTCGTTAAAATAGTTGTTGTCAAATACAAAACGCAAGGGCAGGCGGCGTATGATAAAAGCAGGCAACTCTCTGCAAGTGCGTCCCCATTGTTTTTCCGTATAGCCTTTTATCAATCGCTCATATATATCTTCTCCTACAAGACTGAGTGCTTGCTCTTCCAAGTTCTGCGGATTACGTCCGCCTAACTGCTCCAATACCGCACTGCGTTGTTGCTCAAGTTTCGCTTTGGCCTCTGCAGGAGTACTTACCCCCCACATTTGCGCAAATGTATTCATGTTGAATGGCAGATTATAGAGTTTCCCCTTGTAGTTGGCTATCGGACAATTCGTGTACCGATTCATTTCTACCAACTTACTCACAAATTCCCAGACCTCTCTGTTCGATGTGTGAAAGATATGTGCACCGTATTGATGCACATCAATGCCTTCTATTGTTTCACAGTGCACATTGCCGCCTGTATGTGTCCTTTTCTCTATTACCAAGCAACGTTTCCCCGCTTGTTTGAGACGCCATGCGCATACACAGCCGAACAATCCTGCGCCTACTATAAGATAATCATACTGCTTCATACTGTTCTTTCTTCTGACGTTTAGGAACAATCGCCTCTTCTCCTTGGTCTATATAAAGTCTGTAACTGCGTTCCTTTGCATGTATAATGCGGGTCGTGTAGTCTTTTGCATTCCAGTTTTTTATGGGAGTCATGTACGAATCCGAGTATATGGCACGTAGCCATGCATCGGTAAGTACCGGCATATAAATATTCAGACCCATAAACTCCTTGCGTTCAAATCGGCATAGAGGAACATAAGAACGGTCGGTCGGAAATCCGTCTGTTCGATTCGCTTCTTTCCATTCTTTGGTTTCATGCTTGCGGGCTATTACGCTATACAGTTCCTCTTTGTCTGTGAAATAGAAGAATATATCCAAATGCAATTTACCGTAAAGATAGGTTTCCTCAATAACGGTTCCTGTGGTTTTTATATAGCCTTGTCTAATCAATGTAAATCCTGCTTCTGCCATTCGTTCATGCAGATGTTCCGGTATTTCTGTGGCAAGGATGCCTAAGTCTATATCAGGGTCATAACTGATGAATCCTTTATCTCTGTAGGCACCCAATAATGCACCATAGGTCAAAAAGGCTTGCGCCCCCATCTCGCTCAATGCTTTGTCAGCGGCCGAGAGCATCTGCAAACCGTATTTACGCATACGGCGTGCTTGTCGCACGAATTTGATGCGGTTGATTTGTTCTACCATTGTCTGATAGATACCGAACCGTAAGGCTATTTTAACGAGTAAATCTCTCATATATATTGTGCGCAAAGTATATGTCGTGTAGCCCCAAACCGATATTGTAGGCGATAATACGTTCTTGGTTGGTCTTTCTGGCTGGAGCGTTTCCGATTAGAACATCGCTTAATTCCGTAAACGAACGAAATTGGTTGAAATATTGGAATTTCTCTACATGGGCGGTGTCATCTGCCACAATACGGTCAAACATAGTGTCGCAGTTCTGAAAACCTCGTGTATGTATAGGTACCAATAAGCAACCGGGTCTGAATAGTGTTGTATCTGTACAAAATAAATTTGGCATCTCGGTTACTGCTGATACAATTACATCCGAATCGCTGATGAGTTCTTCCGGTGTATGGGTTATTTCCCAACTGATGCGTGAATCGTTATGCCGGGCAATGAACGCTTCTGCCTGGTCTTTATAACGTAGCAGTTTAATGTGGATGGGTTTATTAGTAAGAGTTGCCAAGAGGCATTGCAAAGTGGCATCGGCGGTACTTCCCAAACCTACGAAAGCATAAGTGTGTGCCGTTGTTGATTGCAGAGTGTTTATGGCAAGTGCAGCCACGGCACCCGTTCGCATTTGTGTAATCCAATCTGCATCCATCAGCGAAAGCAACTTGCCGGTAGAAGCCTCATAAAGTAAAATGTCGCTGTGTAGTGCCGGTTTTCTTCCTTTGATGCGGGAAACAATCTTTATGCCGAAGCGGTCGTATTCTTCAGGTAATAAGCAGGGCATAGATGTATAAAAATCATTCCCCTTGGGATGTACGCTTATCTTGGCGGGTAATTGGGCATCTTTCTTCATTCGGAAAGATGTTCTAACCCATTCTACGCATGTCGCAGGAGAAATACACAATTGCCTGATCTGTTCGTGTGTGAATATGTGCAGAGGGGCTATCATCGAACTATAAATTGTTTAAAGCGTGTAGTAAACGGTCGTTGTCTTCTTTGTTACGAATGGCTATTCGTATGTAGTTGCCTCCGCATTTTTTTGTACAGTCCTTAATCAGAATGTTGTAATCTTGTAGCAGTTTGTGGGTAAGTGCAATAGGGGTGTAAGGCGATTTTACTTCACATAAGAAATAGTTCGCTTCAGAAGGTATTACGCGCAGCCACCTGATGCTGCTCAATGCTTCTCCAAAGCGTTTCCGTTCTGTAAGGAATAAATCAAGTGCTTGCCGGTAGGCTCGTTCGTATTTCCCCATTATTTGTAGGTAGAACTCAGCAAACGAATTGATATTCCATATGGGCATTGCTTGCCGTAGTTGCAGCATTAGTCGGGTGTCTGCGGTAGCAAGTATTCCTAAGCGCAATCCGGGTACGCCATACGATTTGCTGATACTTTTCAGCACTACCATTTTGGGGTAGCCTTCCAATAGAGCGTCTTGTATGAGTGTTTGACGTTCGGTGGCAAAGTCCGCAAACGATTCATCCACAATCAATCTTATATCCCGTGTCTGACACCACGTAGCCAAGCGCAATATATCTGGTTGGGGGATATAGTTGCCGGTAGGGTTGTCTGCATTTATCACAATAAGGTTTTGTATGTCTTTATCTTCGAAGAAAGACATCAGTTCGTCTGCATTGTATTTAAAATCGGGAGCCGTTGTCTCATATACCACAGTATCATCCGGTATCAGACGATTCGGATATTCTTCAAAAGTGGGACGTATTATTCCTGTTTTGCCTGTGAGTAGTTCGGTCAATGCTTTTATCAGTTCGGCAGCACCGTTGCCTATTGCTATGTGGTCTTGTTTTATGTTGAACCATTTGGCAGCCAACAGATTGTTCACCCTTGCTCCCGAGGGATATTGTGTCAGCAGGCTGTCAAAATTGGCAGCCAATTCATCACGCAAGCGTTGGTTCGGAAAGTAGGGATTCACCAAATAGCAGAAATCCGTCATATGCGGATAACGCCAATACCCTCCGTAGCGACTGCATAGACGTTCATAAGGAGCATCGCAGAACATTGATTCCGCTATGTCAAGGTCTTGTATGTCGTCTATTTCATACCAATATTCACCGTGTAATGGCAATGCACGCATATCGGCATTGTCAAGCATCGTAATCACGCGCAATACTTGTTCATAATACTCGTTGTTGCCTAATGCTTTGCAGTAGGCTTCCAAAAACGGAACATAACGTTGGCGAGAAAAGGTCTTGCCGAACTTGTAGATGTTTACGGTCTTGTAGTAAGTAGGTATCTCTGCATAACGAAATTGGTCGGTAGGAATGAAACGCTGTATGCGATTCTCTTCATCAAGGGTTACTACCGTACCATCCATCCAACTCTCAAACTTATCCACAAGTGCCAAACTGTCATGCGGATGATTTATGAGTTTGCCTATAATACTGTCTTCTACAATGATGTCCGATTCAAATAAAAGTGTATCATCTTCTTGCAAATAATCTTTGGCAAGATACAAAGAGTAGATGTTATTGGTCTTGTCATAGACATTGTTTTCAACAAATTCAATAGGCAGACTTACGGATAGGGTAGAGAGATAGTTACGCAAATGTGCTGCCTGATAACCTACTACCATCACAACTCTATTTATGTTGTATTGTTCCAATTGGCGCAGTAGCCGTTCGATGAGGGTTACTCCCCCCACTTTTACCATACACTTGGTGTTGTCTTTTGTGAGGTCTCCGAGACGTTTCCCCATTCCTGCCGCTAATATAATTGCCTGCATAGTGTTGTGTGTATAATAGGGATGCTTATTATTGTTTGAAGGCGTTCCAACCTTGGGCTTTAAGGGCTAATTCCTCGCCATTACGCCCTACGAGGTTCATGCCGTAGGCTTCTTTGGTTATATGTCCGATAATGTAAACATCATCCAAAGGTATCAGTTTCTCATAGTCGGAAAGCGAACAGGTAAATAGTAGTTCGTAATCTTCGCCACCGTTTAGTGCGCACGTAACGATGTTCAAATTCATCTCTTCTGCCAGTACGGCAGCCTGATAGTCAATAGGAATTTTGTCTTCGTAAATGGCACAACCTACACCCGATTGGGTGCAAATGTGTATCAGTTCCGATGAAAGTCCGTCCGATACATCCATCATGGCGGTTGGTTTTATACCTGCATTTTTCAGTTGTTCAATAATGTCTTTGCGGGCTTCCGGCTTTAGTTGCCGTTCCAATAGATACTCTTTCCCCTCAAAAGCAGGAGTCGCATCGGCATTTGCTTGCAATACAATGCGCTCACGTTCTAAGAGTTGCAAACCCAAATAGGCAGAACCTAAATTGCCCGATACACATATCAGGTCGTTCTCTTTTGCACCGTTTCTATACACTATTTCGTCTTTTTTCGCTTCACCAATACATGTTATGGATATGGTCAGTCCTGTCATCGAGGCACACGTATCACCGCCCACCAAATCCACACCGTATCGTTCGCAGGCTAAACGTATGCCACTATAGAGTTGTTCTATGTCCTCTACGGAAAAACGTTTGCTTACACCCAATGCAACTACAATCTGTGTCGGACGAGCATTCATGGCATAAATGTCAGAGAAGTTTACCACGGCAGCCTTGTAGCCTAAATGTTTTAGCGGGACGTATTCCAAATTAAAATGTACACCTTCCAGTAATAGGTCGGTTGTAACTAATGTGCGTTTTCCACCAAACGACAATACGGCAGCATCATCTCCTACGCCTTTGTCTGTCGATTTGTTTTTCGTTTTTATAGTATTTGTAAGTCGCTTTATGAGTCCGAATTCGCCTAATTCGGCTATTTCTGTTCGTGCCATAATTGATGTGTTCTTATTATTCTGCAAAGATACGCATAATTGCCGATTAAAGCAAATCGTTTGTTATAATCGGATTTTCTCCTACTTTCAACTACCAAGTGCAAAATGGGTGCATTGGTTTGCAATCTTTTCACATTATGTAGTTGCGTCACTGTTGACGCTGATTAAATAGGGAAAATACTGTCAACTTGATGATAATAGCCATAAATTCTTCTTCCGTTATGGGCTTCCCGAAGGCGTTCTGTGAGAAAAAATAGAAAAAAATAACGGAAGGGCTTGTGGGAATGAAAAGTTTGTAGTACTTTTGCACCCGCAATTCGGGCAGATGCCCAATGGTGCCATAGCTCAGTTGGTAGAGCAAAGGACTGAAAATCCTTGTGTCACTGGTTCGATTCCCGTTGGCACCACACAACAAAATCTCTAAAGTATTATTGTAATACCTTAGAGATTTTTTTATACGATGTTTTTTCGCCCTTCCGTTACATTATTTTTCGAATGTGGTTCTCGGCTGTTTGTGTTCTTTTTTCTCCTGTTCCTTGTACGATGCTATAAGGAGTGTTTAATTCTTCTAACTCTCTTTTGTACCATTCGAAAAAGTATTCTCGCAGATGCGGATTCTCGCGCAGAGGGTCATCTATAAAGGGTAAGTCAGGTGCGCAGAGTAGACAAAAGTCGAGTGGATTTTGTGTTAATTCATCGGTTACAAACTGAGGGTATTTGCCGTATTTGTGCAGAAACCATACTTTTGTGATGATTAGTTCCGTGTCGTAGAATACCAAATGTGTTGTGTAATTTTGGCGGAGTTGTTCTATCTGTTTATGGGCTATTTTTTCTACATCTTCGTAAGTATAAGGATGTTGCAACGCTCCGATGTATTCGCGTGCATATTCATTTATACACGTGCCTTCTAAACGTTCTGCCAATGCGGCGGCTAAGGTTGATTTTCCGCTTGACTCCGCCCCTAATATACCGATACGCAAATGTGCCATTTAGTTGTAGTTTCAACTGATTCGTTCCATGAAGCTCTCAAAAAGTTCCGCATGATGCCCGGGTATGATAATATGATGATTGCCAATGGGGCATTGCAGGAAATAATCAATGGTATCAGGTGCTTGTACTGTTATCTGTGTGCGGCAGAGGTTGTTTTCTTGTCCGTTGTGCAGTAGTATGGCATTTGTGGTCATGTAGCGTTCTAAGGCACCATCTGTTTTGAATAGGGTTACTGGACCTTCGGGTAATTTCCCGCGCAATGCCACGCCTATGCCCGATTCGAAATGTGTATCGTAGGTGTAATCGGTTAGCATACAGAGCGGAACCGTACAATGGGCAAACAATATATTCCCTCTCTCGGGGTCAATGCGCGACGGATTGGCTTGAAAACCGCTGACTCCTGTTATTGCTGCACTAATCATCATTGAGAGCAGGGCGGGAATATCACCCTCACAACTGGCAGGGGTTCCTTCGCTATTGAGCAATGCTAAGGCTAAACATCCTGTGTTGTGTACTGTGTCTAACAAATCGAAGCAGCGAATAGTGAGCGCATCCAAAGCATATTTTTTGCGCAGGCGGCACAAAGCACCGTAAATATACAAGGCGTCTTCTATATGCAGATGCTGTTCTTTGCTATTGAGTGGACGAATACGTTCCCATACCTTGTAGGGATATTCTTTTCGTTCGATCTCTTGTAGCAGTGTTTTCATGCTTATGTTCTGTATGCTGATGCCGGCTGCCGCTTGTAAACAATCGATGTTTATTCCGCTGGCAATAAGCCAGTCCGAAGGCTCTCCTATTACGCCGATTCTTTTTCTTTGCAATTGCTTCAGGGCGTTTTCTGTACGGGCTAATAGACATATACGTTCTGCCATATAATCGCTCGTGCCATGTATTATTTCTCCGGTTCTTGCGTGTTGGTTGAGGTATGACAATATCTCCATTGATGCAGCAAGCGAATTGTTGCTATCGGAAGCCAGTAGTATTACGGGGTGCTTTGTGTCTTGCAGATTTTTGTTGTTTTGCAAAAGTTGTCGGAACAACCCTTCGGTGCCACCTGTACGGACAAAAATCAAACTCAGGTCTGCGGTGTTGTAACGGCTGAAATCATCACCTTGTATGCTTATTTGCGCATTCGGAATTTTGGCGTGTATAGCGGTTTGTAAACTGTCAATGAAATTGCGAGTAAACGTGTCCACGGCAGAGGCGTCGTGAATGGGAGAGGTGAGATGATGAATAAGAATCTGCATAGTGTATAGTATTAGAGAACAATTTTTTGTGTATTGTTGTCGGTTTGTATGATATATATACCGGTATTCCGGTTGCTCATGTCGGTGTCCGTACGGGTGGTGTGTAGTAGCATGCCTGTGCTATTGTAGATGTTTATGAGTAAGGAGTTGGGGTTGTGCAAGATTCCGTCTTGTAGGTAGATGCTTCCTGTGTTTGACGGGGCTGTAATTCCCGACTCTTTCTGCTCTTCTATCTTAACAGGGCATAGCACCATGCCGTTGTAGTTGTACACAATGGCATCCATGTTGTAGCGGACCTCTGTGTCAATAGCAGGATTATAGTCGAACAAATCGTATGTATCCACATAATTTTCGCCCACCAAACATGCACCGTTCGCATTAAATTGTGTGTTGCAGATGCGAATATAGCGGCAAGCATCCCTTTCTCTTAATGTTTCTGTTTGTTCTGTAGGCTGGCACGTGCCACAGTTTTTACTATCGAAGGCTTCTGTTAGTGTCAGGCTTGGGTTGCCGTAGTAGTTCTTGTATTTGCCGCTTACGTTGGTGAGTACATCGCCGTTGCCAATCCCTTTCCCGTATTGATTCGCTCCGTCAAAAAGCAACATGCTTCCGGTTGTATCTTGTACAAAGATATATTTATCATATTTTTTTGTAACGGTTACGGGGGTTAAATAGCAGGTTGATAAGTCTTCGAGTTGACATGCTTTTGCAATATTGATGCGTTGTTGCAGAGTGATGAGTACGGGTATCTCTGTTTTCGCTGTGCCGCTACTTAATACTATTGTGTCGGTGTAATGACCTGCAGTTGCGGCAGAATAACTGATTGTTAGCGGGTCACCGTCGCGGTCAATTTGGGTTGTGCTCAATGAGAAAATATCTCCATGCAGAAGTGTGGCGCATATGTCGTCTGTTAGATTTACGGCATTGATATCTATTGTTTTGCTGCCGGTCGCTTTGTCGCTTTCCAATATGACGTTCCCAAAGTTAACAATTCCGCTTGCAATGTAAGGTTCGCCTTCGTCAGGTGCTTCTTCGCGCCGATAGAGAGCAACAGCGGTTTGTGACATATCCTGATAGCAAGCAAAAATGGGTTTTGTGCCATTGGGATTGAATTGTAATAGATTACTGCGTGAGCGTCCCAAACTTTTCACTGTAGCCTCACCGCCGTTTGATATATTGATGTCCCATCCTCCGTACAAACCAAAATTGCTACTCGCAATAGTATCCCATGCGGTTAGGTAGTTATTGTTGCCATTGTTCGGATTCCCACCATCGGCTACCAAATACCACCCCGTATAGTCCATGAATGTATAGAATGGTTCGTTGGTTTCCTCATTGTGTCGTACCGATAATGTATAAACGGCTGCGGCTATCTCGTTTACGCTACTTCTGTCGTTAGAATATACTCCTTGCAGGGCGTGTATGTTGTTGCGGCTGTTCTGTTCATCAAATACTCCCATTACATAGTTGATATTGTTATCGACAACACCCACTATTACCTTGTCACCGTCTTTTAGGGTAGAGGCGTCTGTTACGATGCGAAACACATCGCGTGTAATACCTGCTACTGAAGGACTGGCATTGTCTGCTTTTATGTTGATGCTGTTTATATAGAGCGAGTTGGTTGTGCAGTTTATCTTGAAACGAATATGTCCCGTTTGTGGTTGGGGCAGGCTTATTTCTATATCGCGGTTGATGCTACCATTGCTTGTCGGAGATGTTATGGCGGTAACTACAGAGTCGTTTTCGCCTATCCATATTACCAATGTGCCTGCGCCTGCTTTGTTGTTGGTGCAGTAGTTGATACGCAAACTTCGTATGTTATTGAACGATACTATTGATATCCCTTCTGCTCCCGATGCTTTGGAAGTTACTTGCATACCTCTGCCGGTGATACCTTGAGGGGTGTCGTATCCGTTTTGATAAGAATAGGCATCTTTTATGGATGTCCACCCATCGGTTTTTCCGTCGGTGGTGATGGTCTCAATTTTCGAAGTCCATGCTTTGCTTGTGAATGTATAGGTTGTTTGTGCAGCAAAAATACCGATGGTATAGATCAATAGGAGTAATGTGAATGTAATCTTTTTCATGTGGTTGATGTGTATTTCTTTCGGCAAAGGTACATAAAATTATTGATTTCTCATAATGCTTGCAAGTTGTGTCTTGATGGATCTGTGCAGTTGTAATGGAGGGCGATAGTCAGTGTGTGAATGTCTTGAAATATTTTGATGTGCTGTTTTAGGAGGTCTTCGGTTTGCCACATTAGTTTGGATAGGTATGTTGTGTAAAAATAGACCTTTGTTTGTGGGTATAATAAAAGCCCGATCAATATGTATTGACGGGCTTTTTGTTGTATTAACAAAGTTGTTTTTATTCGGCAGAATTCAGAGGAGCGGCTTGTGTGTAAGTGCGTGATGCCAATTCTTGGTCGATCATATACATACCATAGCCGTTACCTTGTACCATACGCAACTTGTTGATGATATCTTGGGCGTTTTCTTCTTCCTCGACTTGTTCATCGATGAACCATTTTAATTTGCTCTGTGTTGCATAGTCATGCTCTTCTGTGGCTATAGCATAAAGGTTGTTAATCAGAGATGTAACTTTTTGTTCATGCTCCAAGGTGTTCTCAAATGCTGCTAATACGGAGTCCCATTCGGTGGCAACTTCTGCAATAGGAGCCAATTTAACGCGACCGCCGCGCGATACAACATAGTTGAAGAATATCTGTGCATGGTCTTGTTCTTCTTTGAATTGAACGGCAAACCAGTTCGCCATGCCGGTATAACCTGCTTCATGGCAGTAGGCGGACATCGACAGATACAGGTAAGCGGACCACATCTCCGCATTGATTTGGGCATTCAATGCCTCTTCCAAACGTTTGTTGAGCATAATGTATAATTTTTAGTTGTTTGTTATACGATTCTTTAGTAACTGTTTTTTCTTTGTGCAGGCAGTTTCTGATAGAATCAAGTCGCAAAATTACTAACAAAAACCGTACCTTGTACCTCTGTTGGTGGATTTTTTTGAAATAGTTGTATTCTTGTGTTCGCAGATAAGGTTGCTTGCCGTAGTTTTACTACGAAAAAGTGTCAAAATGGGGTTGTGTATTCCGAGGCTTTTTTGTACTTTTGCCCTCACACCTTTTTGAAAGAGTTTTCTATAGAAAAGATATGTAATAGCCTGTTTAGTAAAGATTTTATAAATATGTCAATAGATACTGCGGATTATCGGCAACTTGTTTTGGAGCATAAGGAGACGTCGGATACTTGCTCTTGGCGGCAGGGGGATGCGGGAAAATTTACTTCGGTATTTTTTTTGGGTATTGGCGGCATCGGTATGAGTGCGCTTGCGCGTTTCTTCTCTTCCAAAGGCTTTGCTGTGGCCGGTTACGACCGTACGCCTTCTCCGCTTACGTCCGAATTGCAGACCGAAGGTATTGAAATAATCTATGATGACACTGTCGCTGCATTGCCGGTCGCTTTTACGGATAAACTGCACACAATGGTGGTGCGTACTCCGGCAGTTCCTGAGAGTCAGGCACAATTACGCTATTTTGTGTCGGAGGGATTCCTAATTTTTAAGCGTGCAGAAGTATTGGGGCAAGTGACACGTCAAATGCGTGCACTCTGTGTGGCGGGTACGCATGGTAAAACCACTACAAGTACCATTCTCGCTCACTTGATGTATCAATCGGAAATCAATTGTAATGCTTTCTTGGGAGGTATTAGTAATAATTACGGTACTAATCTGTTGTTGTCGGCAGAGAGTAACTATGTGGTTGTGGAGGCTGATGAGTTTGATCGTAGTTTTCATCACTTGCATCCCTATATGTCGGTTATTACTGCTGTAGACCCCGATCATTTGGATGTCTATGGCAATGCGGAAGGTTTCCGTGAGGGGTTCGAATATTATACGTCACTCATTCGTCCTGGGGGTGCGCTCATTATGAAAAAAGGACTTGCACTTACACCTCGATTGGGTGCTAATGTTCGGTGCTATACCTATGCTGTGGATGAAGAGGCTGATTTTTGGGTAGATAATATCAAGATAGAGAAAGGAGAAATCCGTTTCGATTTCCACACTCCTAATGAGTCGGTCTTAAATCTGAAATTAGGCGTTCCTGCTTATGTAAATATCGAAAATAGTGTGGCGGCTATGGCTGTGGCGTGGTTGAATGGGGTGTCTGCTAACGAATTGCGATTGGGTTTGGCTTCTTATTCAGGTGTGTATCGTCGTTTTAACGTGCATGTAAACAATTCTCGTATCGCCTATATAGATGACTATGCACATCACCCTACAGAATTGCAGGCAACCATTCGCTCTGTACGTGTCTTGTTTCCCGAACGTAAATTGGTAGGCGTATTCCAACCGCATCTGTATACACGAACCCGCGATTTTGCGGATGCTTTTGCACGTGTGTTGTCTGAGTTGGATGAAGTCTTATTGCTACCGATATATCCTGCGCGTGAGGAACCTATAGAGGGAGTGTCTTCCGAGATGTTGTTGGATAAAATTACTTGTGGGCATAAAGCGGTTGTAAGTAAAGAAAATCTCATCGGTCATCTGCAAGGGCAACAGAATGCGGTGGTCGTTACTTTCGGAGCAGGCGATATAGATCGTCTTGTGTCTGATATAGCAAAAGCCTTAAAATGAAAAAGACGTTGTATATATCTTTATCTGTTGTGGGGGCGATTTTGGTCGTAACCTATTGGGTGGTTGTGTTTGCCTTTTTGCCGCACGAAGCAACGTCCGAAGATATATGTAATGTTTTTGAAATTCATATTGTAGATAGTGTAAAGCGCCGGTTTGTACAACCTGCGACATTGGAGCAGTTGCTGAAAGAACACAACCGGTATCCGGTAGGAAAACGATTGGAAAATGTGCTGACGGAAGATATTGAAACGGTTGTGCGGACCTATCCTGTCGTACGGGAAGTCGAGTGCTATAAAACCAATACGGGTAAGGTTTGCATGGACGTTTATCAGCGTGTACCTAAACTGCGGGTGGCAACCGATGAAAACTACTATGTTGATGCCGATCGTCAGATTATACCTTCATTGGCATCAATGGCTTGCTATGTACCTGTAATCACAGGTAGAGTTACGCAACGTATGGCGCAAGAGGAATTGTTTGATTTTGTATGCTATATAGAAGATGGCTTTTGGAATGCGCAAATAGAACAGATACACGTAACCCCCACAAAACAAATCGAATTGGTGCCGCGTGTGGGAGGGCATATCATTCTCTTGGGTAGATTGGATGGGTACGAACAGAAACTGAATAAATTGCAGACATTTTACAAAGAGGGGTTTGGCAAAATCGGTTGGAAAGATTATAAAGAGGTCGATTTGCGCTATAAAGGGCAGGTGATATGTCGTAAGTAATGTGTCGGCAAAAGATTATTAATGGAAGAAGAAAATGAAAGAACGAATACATACCAAAGAATCAATGCCTTTAGTGGCTATTGATATGGGTAGTTCTGCTATCCGTGCAATGGCGGCAATAGAAAATGCTGATAAGACGCTGCATATATTGGGAGTGGAGTCTATCTCTAACTATAAATATATGGCTAAAGGAGTCGTTAAGAACACAAGTGATGCAGGATTTTTAATAGGTGATTTGTTGCTTAAATTGAAAAATCGCATAGGACTCAAAGATGAAATTCTTTCTGTTTTTGTTACTGTAGGTGGAACTGTACAAGCCACCATGGTACCTGTTAAGCGTAATTTGATCAATAAGCAAAGCGTTACAGAGAAACTTCTGAAGGCAATGGAAACCGAAGTGGTGGAAAAAATAGAAAAGAAGTATCCTCAATTGAAGGTGACCAATGTCGAACCGATTACTTTTGAGCTGGATGGTATAGAACAAGATTATCCGCCTACCGAGTCGCAGAAAGTAAAGGAGTTACAAATTACCTACAATGTGTTCATTGCTAAGGAAGAAACGATGTCGCGTATGGTGGGGGCTTTTGCGCGTACAGGCAGATCTATTGATTTTCTATGGGCGCAACCTTATGCGCACATGACAGCATTGGCAGGTAATGAGGATCATGAGTACGGCTGTGCCATTATTGACTTTGGAGCACAAACCACTACGCTCACTATATGTAAGAACGATAGTTGCTTGTTTGCTAAAGTCTATCCTTTGGGTGGATACAATATCACTCGCGATTTACAATCGCAGCAGATACAATTTGAAATGGCAGAGAAAGCCAAAGTTGTTTTCGGTGCGGCTGCAGAGAAATATGTCAAGGAGAATAGAACCTTGCGTATGAGAGCCAATCATGCGGAACAAGGGCAAATTACGGTCACTACACAATTTTTGGCAATGATTATACAATCGCGTTTGAGCGAAATAGTTATGCCGATAATGGCGGAGTTGAAGAACTACGAAACGGAGATCGCAAAAATCTATGTTACGGGAGGCGGAGCATTGTTGACGGGCTTGGTTCCTTTCTTGCAACAATATACAACACTGCCGGTTGTTTTTGGTTCGCATGCCGATTGGTTGGAATTGGATGCAGTGGAAGAATATTACAAACCCGAGTATTCCTCATTGGTAGGAACATTGGCATTGGCTGCCGATTATCGCAAACGTTGCCCGCAAGGAGTGCTTTTGGATTCCCCTATCAAAAAAGGACGATTAAAAAGGGTTAAAGATACAATAGAACAGATCACAATAGGGTTCTTTACCAATGATTAACCCTATAATATATTTATCATAATAGAAAACGTATGGAAGAAGGTTTGCCATTGATTTTGGATATACAAGAAAATAGCATCATCAAAGTATTGGGTGTTGGCGGAGGTGGCTGCAATGCGGTCAATTACATGTACAAGCAGGGCATACGCGATGTGTCTTTTTTGGTATGTAATACCGATGTTCAGGCCTTGGAAAAGATGTCTGTGCCCGCCAAGTTGTCAATAGCAATGTTGGGGGCGGGAGGAAATCCCGAAAAAGCACGTGCTTATGCCGAAGAAAACAAAGAACGTATCAAAGAAGCCTTGGATGACGGCACGCGTATGGTCTTTATTACAGCGGGAATGGGAGGCGGAACCGGTACGGGGGCTTCACCTGTTGTGGCTGAGATAGCACAAGAAATGGGTATACTTACGGTAGGTATTGTTACCATTCCTTTTGCCTTCGAAGGAAAAAGGGCTATTCGGAAAGCAATGGTGGGAGTGGCCAATTTGGCGCAACATACCGATGCCCTTTTGGTTATCAACAACGAGAAATTGAAACTGCTTTTCCCCGATTTCGATTTACCCAATGCTTTCAGTAAGGCTGATGAAGTGGTGTGCAATGCGGCCAAGTCAATTGCCGAAATTATTACGGAACCGGGATATATCAATACCGACTTCCAAGATGTTTACAATACGCTCAAAGATGGTAATGTGGCTATAATGAATGTGGGTGTTGCAGATGGTGAAAAACGTATTACGAGAGCCATCGAAAATGCACTTAATTCACCATTGGTCAATACAACCAATGTGCATGGTGCAGGGCGTATTTTGCTCAATTTCTACTGCTCTGAAGAACATGCCATTCGTATGGCAGAATTAGATGAAGTACAGGCGTTCAGCGACTCTATCGGCGACGATGTCGGCTTCAAGTGGGGAGCATCTTACGACAATTCGTTGGGTGAAAGTGTCAGAGTTACCATTATTGCAACGGGCTATAGTGTAAGCGACATTCCCGGATTGGAAGAGGCTGTGCAAACCGAAGAAACAATGGCTGAAAATAAAACGACGCAACTGGAAACGCCTAAAATAACAATTGATGGGGCTATCGATGCTTACTATGGAAATATTGCCAATGGGGGAGGGGAACAGAAGGAAATAGAACTCGTTGCCAATGAGGTGCAAGATATACCTTCTGCACCAACCATCGTATGGGAAGAGGACGATATTATTGATTTGGATAATCTTTCCGCTAACGAACAACAGCAAATAGAGGATGTTCCGGCATATATGCGCCGACGTTGATAATGAATGTTTAACATGCTGTTCGTACACTATTATTATGCGTATCGAATGGTTATATACAATAGATAATATGAATTTATTTGATCAAGTAAGCGAAGACATCAAGAAAGCCATGCTTGCACAAGACAAAGTGGCTATGGATGCACTGCGTGGCGTAAAAAAAGAGTTTCTTGAGGCAAAGACGGCTAAAGGGAACAATGGTGAACTTACCGATGAACAAGCAGTGCGAGTGCTGCAAAAGATGGTAAAACAACGTAAGGAATCGGCAGAAATGTACACGGCTGCCAATCGTCTCGAATTGGCGGAAAACGAATTGGCACAAGTAAAGGTGATAGAGAAATATCTGCCCAAACAGATGTCTGAAGATGAGTTGGTGACTGTGCTCAAAGGAATCATTGCTGCCGTCGGTGCGACAGGACCGCAAGATATGGGTAAAGTCATGGGAACGGCTACCAAACAATTGGCTGGCAAAGCAGAAGGTCGACTCATTTCGCTTAAAGTAAAAGAACTTTTGCAATGATGAAGCATCCTTCGGCACATTCCAACGAAGAAGCGAAACGTTTGCAACAAGTGGCCAAACGATTCGAACAAATGTTGCTCCCCGGAGAGAAAAATGTGTATTTTGATGCGGAGGATTTAGAAGACTTGTTCGATCTCTATTTGGATAAGCACCAACTCTATTTGGCAGATCAGGTGCTTAAAATTGCTGTTACTCAACATCCGCAAGACAATATCTTCAAACTCTTGAAAGCAGAAATACTGATAGAAATGGATATGTTTGTCGAGGCATTACAAGTGGTAGATACATATCCGTTGGCAGAAGAACCGTGGTGGTGCTATTTGCGTTTCCGTATTTTAGCCTATTTGGAACGTTTCGAAGAGGCACTTAGGCAGGCAAAGCAACTGTTGGATTTGAGATGGGATATTGAAGAATATACGGTAGATATAGCCTTGGTTCTCAGCGATTGTGGCAGAATGGATTTGGCATACGACTATCTGCTGCAGGCGGAAAAATTGCAACCCGATAATGCCGAGGTACTTACGGCATTAGGACGCTGTGTTTTGGAACGAGGGGATGGCGTACAGGCAGAGATGTTTGCCGATAAGGCTATCAAAGTTAATCCCTATATGGCAGCGGCATGGTTGCTTAAAGGGTCGGTGGCTGTTCTGAAAGATAGGTGCGATGAAGCACTCGAAGCGTTCGAATATGTATTGGCCATTAACCCTTACGATGAAATGGCATGGTTGGTTAAGACGCAAACATTGCTTATGGCTGATCGTGTGCAGGAGGCTGAAGAATGTGTGGAATATATGGTGGAGCAGTTCCCGCAACGCAAAGATTTATTGGCTGCACTGCAAGCCGACTTGGCGTATGTACATCAAGATTACAAGCAGGCTTCTGCCTACTATACCAAAGCACTTAAATTAGGCTACTCTACTTCCGATATGATGTGGAGATTTGCTGATTGCAAGTGGGAACTACATCGTTGGAAAGATGCTGCAAAATTGCTTGAACTGTTGCGGAAAGATTGCCCTGACGATTTCAAAATCCCCGAACGATTGGCGGATATCTATGTCAAACAAGGTAATAAACAAAAGGCGTTGGCAATGGCGCGCCTGAGTATGCGTTTGCAGCCCGATAATGTCAGTGCATACCTTTCTTATGCAGGTGTACTTATTCTGTATGAAGATTACGATAATGCATACAAAGTACTGCGAAAGGCATATAAAATGGACTCCGAACGGTTGGAAACCAATCTCACATTAGCAATCATTCATGTATTGCGCAACGAATTGGATAAGGTCTGCTCATATCTGGAGAACGCAATACGCATTCATCCCGATGCAAAGGATATATTCTACCGAATGTTGCCCGATGCCAAAAACACTATCGAGAACTATGAGCAGACACTGAGCGGTGTGAAAAAAAATAAGTCACGATGAAGAAATTTATAATGTGTTGTCTCTTATGTAGTGCACTGTCGGGTGTTTGGGCACAATCTGCATCCGACAATGCTATTGATACGCTTAACACGACAACAGAACAACATATATCGCTTGTGCAGGCTGTTACCGATTGGTATGCCAACCATATGAACTATCTCTCGGTTACTGCACTGATGACCTTGGAGAGCAGTTTCATTCCTTTCCCCTCAGAGGTGGTAATTCCACCGGCTGTCTATGTGGCAGAAGAACCGGATAGTCCGCTCAATCTTACCGATTCCTATGTGTTCAATGTCTTGCTCATCGTTTTTTTCGGCACATTGGGAGCCGTGTTGGGGGCTGTTATTAACTATCTGCTTGCTCTCTGGTTAGGGCGACCTATCGTTTATGCCTTGGCAGATAGTCGTTTAGGACATATATTGCTGCTCAATGCAGACAAAATACGAAAAGCAGAGGAGTATTTTAATCATCACGGGAAGGTATCAACTTTTATAGGACGCTTCATTCCGGCTATTCGACAACTTATATCTATCCCTGCCGGATTGGCACGCATGAATTTCATGGCATTCCTGTTCTACACATTCTTGGGTGCATTCTTGTGGAATACGGTATTGGCATTGTTGGGCTATGTGGCACACGGACAAGCCGATTTAATAAATCGTTATAGTCATGAGTTGTCCATTGCTTTACTTGTTGTCCTATGTATTGCCATAATCTGCTTTGTGCTGAAGAGAATGCTTACCCGTCATCGCAAATAATCGTTACTAAGGAATAAATACACGCTTAAACTCCGCTTTTATGTAATGCTATGTGACGTGCCAATCGTAGCATACTCTACCGTGCTGCAATTCCCAAGGTGAGTACACTTATGCGTGTACCTCTTATCGGGCTTATTGCATTTATACAAGAGCGTAGTGTGGCACCGGTAGTAATAATGTCGTCAACAATCAACAAGTGTTTACCACGCCAATTGGCAGGAACGTTTACCTCAAATATGTTCTGAGTATTATGCAATCGTTCTTGTTGGCTCTTGCGTGTTTGTGAGGGATTATTCACCTGTCTGTATAGATGGGTTGTATCTATTGGAATATGGGTGACCTCCGATATTCCTTTGCTTATCATTTCGGCTTGATTATAACCTCTTTGGCGTTGTCTCTTCTTGTGTAGAGGAATAGGGACAATAAGGTCTATACCATCAAAAAAATGGGTTTCTGAAAATTCTTGTGCTGCAATACGACCGAGATATACGCCTATGGTAGGGCGATTGCCGTATTTCATACGATGTATAAGGTGACGGAAATCTGAGTCATTCTTATAATAACAAAAAGCCCCACCGCGCTCTAATTTAGGAATATCCCACAACAGTTGTTCGGTGTGGTTGCCTCTTTGAAAGGCATGTTCTGTACGAGGGAGTTTCTCTATACAATCCCTGCAAAGTATCTCCTCTTTGGGCTGTAATAATGTACCGCACATCATACATATAGGCGGATAAAACAAGTCTAACAGACTGTTCCACCCGCCTTGCAGTATGCGTGTCAATCGGTTCACACAAGTTAACTATGTTTTAGCCACGAGCCGATACTTTTGCGTCGTTCTATAGCCCATGCCAACATACATCCCGCTATATAGCCTGCTATCAGACCTATAAAGAGGCACTTTAATCGTCCGTTTACAGGACGCGGATCCACTGTGAAGGCTGCTTCCAATACAACTGGAGCTGTAGCGGTGCTCAGTTCTTTGTCGGCTTTTTTGGTATACTGAATCAGTTCCAATATCTCCGGATGCAATAAGTTCAGTTCGCGTTCGCCTACTACCAAAGCCGAGGCAGCCCAACTGCGTTGTATCTGTTGTCCGATACCTTGCTCAAAATAGAATGAGGTTGTCAACGAATCTAATTTCTCTATTTGGGTATGGCAAAACTCCGCTTCACGTTGTAGGGTGGCGTGGTAAGCCGAATAGGTGCTTTGTAATGCCTTGTTGCCGTTCATGTAAGACAATACGGCTTCTCCTATCTTTTGAGCTTGTTCGGGGCATTTGGTGCGGAACTGAAGGTATAGGTGGTTTTTCATCACCACATTCATTGTGTCTGTTAAGTCGTGTTTTCCTTTGAAATCAATATAGTCGGCTATGGAATCATTCAAGCAATCTATCACATTGAAACAAGCGAACCTCTCCACTGAAGCGGCTTCAGCATCGGTTATGCCGAGCAGGTTTGCTATTGATTGATCCGAAGATATGCAATGAGGTGTGGCAAATTGTAAGGGTTGCCATACTTGTTTTGCATCATCTACGGTGGGACCGTTCAGTTTGACAATAGCCCCCACTTTGTAGATACGGTTGTCAGGACGCGACCAATAAATAGCACCCGCAATACCAAGACACAGAATAGGATATACGATGTACCAACGCCAAACAGATAAACGAAAGGAGTTGCCGCACATGCTGACTAATGCCTTGAAGAAACGTCCGATGCGGCGGAAGAATGCTGCCAACAAGTCGAACAGGTTCATTTCATGATGATTTGATTCCATAATAGGTTAATGTGTGTGTTCGGTAGTGATTTAAAGGAATAACAATTGTACGATGATGTATACCGGTAGTAGTACAATCAGCGAAAAACGTATCATATAGCCGAAGAACGAAGGCATCTTGATATTGTTTTCCTCTGCTATGGCTTTCACCATAAAGTTAGGACCATTGCCTATGTAAGTCAACGAACCGAACATTACGGCTGCCAACGATATGGCTTTGAGCAATACATCCGGAATACCAGCAACTAAATTTCCTCCAAAGGCTGCCATTTGCTCGGGAGTGAGTCCTTGTGCTACACTATGGAATGCAACAGCAGTAGGAGTGTTGTCAAGGAATGCCGACAAAGCACCTGTTGAATAGTAGAACTGCCATGTATGCGTCAGTCCCAGGTCTGGAGCCTTTGCCGATAGATAAGCAAGGGCGGGAGTCATCGTGGTGAAGATGCCCAAGAAAAGCACGGCTACCTCAATAATCGGTCCCCATGAGTATTTGTTCAGTTCGTAACGTACTTTGTGTTTGGTGGTGTAGAGCGACAGACCGGTCAGCGAAAGCAATACGATTTCACGCATGTATTTCAGCCAAAGAGGAGCATCTGCTTCGCCCATTTGAGGTATGGTGCCCTCGTTAATGAAAGCCACGGATAGTACTACACCTATAAGGTATATAAAGTTCACGCTGCCACCTAATTTCAAAGGCACACGTTCGCGCGCGTCTGCGCTAAGGGCAGTCCAATGCTCTTTTTTGTAGAAATAAGTATCGGCTAAGAAATAGATGAGCAAAAGCAGTATGCCGGTGAATGCCCATTCGGGTAACAACGAGAGGAACCAAGTGAAAGAGGCACCTCGTAGGAACAACATAAACAATGGGGGATCACCAAGTGGAGTGAGCAAACCGCCGCAGTTGGCTACCAAGGCAATAAAGAATAAAATAGTGTGTACTTGGTATTTGCGTTGTTGGTTGGTGGTTATCAGAGGACGGATAAGTAGCATGGCTGCACCGGTTGTACCCATAACCGAAGCGAGTATCCAACCTATGGCAAGGAATGTGGTGTTTATCCACGGTTTGGCTTTAATATCACCGCTCAGGTGAATACCTCCCGTTATAACGAACAAGGAGAGTAGTAGAATTATAAATGGTACATAGTCGTAAAGTACTTGGTGTTCCAGTTCGTGCATCATACCGCCCATAATCAGGCAAACGGCAGTGGGGACGCCAAGCACGAGCGAGACAATCAGTTTATGACCATTGTTCTCCCACCAATGTTCCGCAATCAACGGACCAATGGCAATCATCAGGAGCATGATGCCAAAAGGTATCATAGACCATGCGGAATGTACAAATTCTTCCATAAGATAAGTTTTGTGTTATTAGGTTATATTGTTGTTTAGTCAAGTTTCAATACGGCAAGGAATGCTTTCTGCGGCACTTCTACATTGCCGATTTGTTTCATACGTTTCTTCCCTTTCTTCTGTTTTTCCAATAGTTTGCGCTTGCGGCTTACGTCACCTCCGTAGCATTTTGCCAATACGTCTTTTCGCACTTGCTTAACTGTTTCTCGTGCGATAATTTTTGCACCAATGGCGGCTTGTATGGCAATGTCGAATTGCTGACGCGGCAAGAGTTCCTTCAGTTTCTCGCACATACGTCTGCCAAAGTCTACGGCGTTGTCTTGATGGGTCAATGTAGAAAGGGCATCTACGGGCTCTCCATTGAGCAGTATGTCTAATTTGATAAGTTTGGAAGGGCGGTATCCGTTGGCATGATAGTCAAACGAAGCATAACCTTTGGATATCGATTTGAGTTTGTCGTAGAAATCTATGACAATCTCACCCAAGGGTAAGTCAAAATAAATTTCCACTCGGTTGCCCGATATATACTCTTGTTTTACCAATTCGCCTCGTTTCTCCAAGCAGAGAGTCATTATAGGTCCGATAAAGTTGGTCGTTGTAATGATAGAGGCACGTATGTAGGGTTCTTCTATGTGGTCAATCAGTGTTTGGTCGGGCATGCCGGCAGGGTTGTGCACTTCCTTCACTTCGCCCTGCTTGTCATATACCAAATAACTAACGTTGGGCACTGTGGTGATAACGTTCATATCGAACTCCCTATCCAAACGTTCCTGCACAATTTCCATGTGCAGAAGTCCGAGAAAACCGCAGCGGAATCCGAATCCCAATGCTACCGAACTTTCCGGTGTAAACGTGAGAGATGCATCGTTCAATTGCAGTTTCTCTAAACTGGCACGCAAATTCTCGAAATCTTCGGTCTCTATAGGGTATACTCCGGCGAAAACCATAGGCTTAACCTCCTCGAAGCCGGCAATGGCTTCGGCACAAGGACGTGTAACGTGTGTAATGGTATCACCCACTTTTACCTCGGTCGAGGTCTTTATTCCGCTAATAATGTAGCCCACATCTCCTGTATGGAGTTCTTTGGTGGGTTGCATATTCAGTTTTAATACGCCAATCTCATCCGCGTCATATTCACGCCCTGTATTAAAGAACTTTACACGGTCACCGGTGCGCAGTGTTCCGTTTACTACTTTGAAGTAAGCAATGATGCCGCGGAAAGAGTTGAATACAGAGTCGAATATCAGACACTGCAAGGGTGCTTCTGTATCGCCTTTTGGGGCAGGTACACGGTCTACAATGGCATTGAGTATTTCTTCTACTCCCATTCCTGTTTTGCCGGAAGCACGAATTATTTCCTCACGTTTGCAACCTAATAGGTCGATAATCTCATCCTCTACGGTATCCGGCATGGCAGAGTCCATATCGCACTTGTTCATCACGGGTATGATTTCCAAGTCGTGCTCCAATGCCATATACAAGTTGCTGATGGTCTGTGCTTGCACGCCTTGCGAAGCGTCTACAATCAGAAGCGCACCTTCGCAAGCAGCAATACTGCGTGATACCTCATAACTGAAATCGACATGCCCCGGAGTGTCTATCAGATTTAGCGTGTAGGTTTCCGGCTTCTGACCCTCTGAGGTGGCATGTTGCGGAGTCCATTGCATTTGAATGGCGTGGCTCTTTATGGTGATACCACGTTCCCGCTCCAAGTCCATATCATCGAGAACCTGATTCTCCATATCTTTTTTGGCAACGGTGTTGGTGTATTCCAACAGACGGTCTGCCAAGGTCGACTTACCATGGTCAATGTGAGCAATAATACAGAAGTTGCGTATATTTTTCATTCGTCTTGTTGTCAGTAACCGCTTTTTCCTGCGGGGGGAAAAGTATGTGGTTCTTGTTAGTGCCTTTTCCCGCAATTAATGGTTGCAAAGATACAACAAAAAAAACATATGTGCAACCTGCCAAATCTGCTGTTTTATGACAAATTCATCGGTAAAAGAACAGAAATCTGTATACCGCAACCGACTTTTTTATCTGCGCTTTTCGTGTAAACTGTCAGGCAGTGTCAGTATGTTTGCGGTTGTGTTTCTGTATGTACGTAAGTACTCCCAAAACTCTTCTTCTGTGTGTGCGGGCGGATTTGCCTCTTTTTGGGCAACAACGGTCAAATAGAAGAAAATATACTTGGTAGGCTGCAATACAAAGAGATTGTTGCGTGAGTCTTCTACATGAGATTGGATATACTCTTTCGGCACATATACTCCCAATCCGATAGTCTCTTTGGCGTATTTTATTGTATCATTCACAGGCCAATCGGTCCCCCAACTGCCAAGCAATGTGCTGTCTTTGTAGATGTTGCCGTTGCCTACACGTTGCACTCCTGTTACCAGGTGTTCTATCGGAGAGGATAGAAAAATCTCACAAAGCACATCTCTATGGTGGGCATAGAGGGTATAACGGACAGTCATGTCTGTTGTTTTGCCTTCTGTTTGCCAACCTATCACCTCTGTTTCACAAATTGTACGTATATTTCCTTGTGCAACAATACGTTGTGTGCGCTCTGCAAATTTGTCGATATTGCCGGGTTTACTACCGTTCAAGGGGCGAACAGAACCCACGCCGATCGTGTTGCCGACTTTGAGTACATCATCGCCAAAGCCGTTGGCAAGTTGCGTATCATCAGGATACCAAAGACATTGTTCCAATTCAAGTCGAGGCATCTTTTTGGCATAAACATCAATGGTTTGACGCTTGTCGAAATAAATGCGATAGGCCATCGTATCCGATTCAAATGCTACGCCATGGTGGTGCATTTTATGGAACGAGTCATCACCGGGATAAAATGTCTGTTGTGTAACCGGCTTGATGCCATAGGTTTTCCCCTCTGCAGTATGTTGTTTGAATTCACCGCCAACCGCTCCTTTTACCCACATTTGTGCATTCACTTCACGCTGAAAGATAGGGTGTTGTTCAACGAGACGAAGCTCTACTTGGCAAGGTTGGTTTTGCTCGATGTCAATAAGAAAGGCTATCTCATCGATAATACCGTCTGCGTTTAGATCATCATGTTGAGAGGATAACTCTCTTCCATTATGAAAAACGGCTATATGTTCATACTCTTGTTCGGCGAATTGTTTGAGTGCGTGCGTACGAATTACTACCGGCTGATTTTTTACGGTACATACGGGATGTTTGCTAACGGTTAATGTCACCGATTGAGCCTGACAATTTAGCATGCTTGCTAATAAGCCGAACGACAAGAGTAATGTCGATTTCATGCCTTATTCTTGACGGAGGTTGTTTACGCTGGAAAATGTGAAGTCCTCGCCTTTTTGATTGTCAATGTGCACGTTCTTCAACATAAGCCCGTTGGTTTGGTTGAATTGAGCTCCATATTCCGATGTCATGCGTATATTGCTCAAACTTACGTTCTCAATAGGCATTTCGGGCAGACCGTTAAAATAAATGGCACGTTTGGCACCTTTGCATATAACGTTCTCAATGTTGATATTGCGGAATTGTGGTGTTTCTTCTGTTACCGAAGGAATACCGGCAGCCATGCGGGCGGCAATTTCTTCTTCGGTTTCTTCACCGGCTGCTTTCCCTCCGTAGAAGAGGTCAAAAAGTAGTGCTTCGTTCGGAATGGCAGACATATTTACATTGCTGATGCAGATGTTCTCAACAATACCTCCGCGTCCGCGGGTCGATTTGAAACGTAAACCTACATCCGTACCGATAAATAGACAATTGCTGACGGTTATGTTTCTTACGTCCCCTGACATCTCGCTGCCTACTACAAAACCACCGTGCCCGTGATAAACGGTGCATCCGTCTACAAGCACATTCTCGGTGGCAATACCTCGGCGGCGTCCGTCTGCGTTCTTCCCCGATTTCATGCAAATGGCATCATCGCCTACATCGAAAGAGCAGTCGCTGATAAGTACATTTTTGCACGATTCTATATCAACACCGTCACCGTTTTGCGAATACCACGGATTGCGTACGGTGAGGTTTTTCAATACTACGTTTTCGCACATGAGCGGATGCAGGTTCCATGCTGGTGAGTTTTCAAAGCAAACTCCCTCCAACAGAACGTTTTTGCAATTGATAAAGTTAAGCAGTACGGGACGCAGAAAGGCTCGAATCGATTCCCAATCTTCCACATTCTCAGGTACGTTTTGGTCAATACACAACGATTGGGCATACAATGCTCCCTCGGTTGGATACCATACGTTACCGTCAGCCGAAACTACTCCGCCTTTTTGCAGTTGTTTTTTCCATTGGCTGCCTGTCACTTTCGAACGTTTAAGTGGGCGCCAAGCGTCGCCGTTTCCGTTAAACGAACCGTAACCGCAAATGGCTATGTTTTCGGCATTGCGTGCACTGATGGGCGATTGGCAACGTTTCGTTTCAACTCCCTCAAAACTGGCATCAATAATAGGATACAATTCGAAGTCTGACGAGAATAAAATCAAAGCATTGCGCTCTGTATAAAGACGGACGTTCGATTTTAGTTCAATAGGACCGGTAGTGTAAATACCGGCAGGGATAATAACCGTTCCACCGCCATCTTCCGTGGCTCTGTCTATGGCATTTTGTATGGCTTGTGTCGAAAGTGCAGAGCCGTCGTTTGTAGCACCGAAATCAAGTACGGAATAAGTGTTGTCGGAAATTGCAGGCAACTTTATTTGGGGCATATCGATGGCTGCCGACTCGGTGAGTTTGTCAATGTCTGTTTGGGTGGTATATTGGTAGTGTTGTTTTGTTTGGCACGATAGTAACGTTGCGCACAACAATATACGGAAACTTGTTTTCTTCATAGTGTGAGTTACTTTGTGTTTTGCTATTTTTCTTTCGGCGGCAAAGGTAACTCTTATTAAGGCGGTAGATGTTTGTTTTTTGTCGTTTTAAGGGAACGAATTGCCACCTTCTGCCGATGTGTTGATAAAAAGGGTTGTAGGATAGGTTATGTCTGTCAAATATAACCCCTCTGCTGGGGCTGACATGCCTGCTGCAGTGCGGTAGCGGGTATCTATTATGTTTTGGAAATCAATAATACTTATTTTCCCTTTTCCTACATCGAATAGTGTACCTACCACCGCACGTACCATATTACGCAAAAAGCGATCTGCTTCAATGGTGAAAATCCACAGATTGCCTTCTTGTGTCCACTCGGCTTTTCGCACATCACAGAGCGTGGTTTTTGAATCGTTGTGCACTTTGCAGAAAGAGGCAAAGTCGGTTGCTTGCAGCAGTAGTTGGGCGGCATCGTTCATCTTCTGAAAATCAATGTCAGGCGATATGCGTGCGGCAAGACCTTCGTAAAAAGGATTTTTGGAGGTAATAACACGATATTGGTATTGCCGTCCTGTAGCGTCAAAACGTGCATGAGCATTGTCTCGCACGGGTACGATTTTTTGCAAAGCGATGCTCTTGGGTAGAAAGTTGTTGAGGCGTGAGGTTATGCGATCTGGAGTGCAGATGGGGGAGATTGTGTCGAAATGCGCCACCATCAGTTCGGCATGTACACCGGCATCGGTACGCCCGGCTGCGGTGAGTGTAACGGGCTCTCGTAATATGGTACTGAAAGCCTCTTCCATTACTTCTTGTACGGATATGCCGTTGGGTTGTCGTTGCCAACCGTGAAAATTCGTTCCTAAATAAGAGAAATAAACAAAGTAGCGCATAAGGGTTAGTGTTTGTGCAGAATATCGATAACTTTGTGTATGTAATTACGTGTCAATTTATTAATGTCGTCTGATATCTTCCACTGATAGGCAATCATTGTTCCGCCGCCTATAAGTATAATCGTGCGTGCTATGGAATGAAGCCAAATATAGTCGTTACCTGCGAAGTGTATCCATAGTGTATTCCCTCCTAAGATGAACAGAGCAAGCGTACCGGTCTTTAGAAGATTACTGCTGAATGGGTGGGTTTTTGTGCACATCCGGACAGTGGCAATCAAAAGTAGGTAATATACTGCATACGAGAGCAATCCTGCAGCAGCGGCACCGTTCAAACCGAATAAAGGAATGAGACGGTTGTTCAGAAATATGGCGGAGATGGTCAGTAGCAGAGAAAGTAGTAGCGACCAATAATAGTGCCGAGAATAGTTCAGTGCGGAGGCCGTTATGCTGAAGGTGGCTTGTAGCAGATGACTCATTCCTAACAGCAATACCGCTGTGCGGGCTGCTGCATAGGTATCTCCGTTAGGCAATAAACAAAATATGAGGTCTATATTAACCCAAATAAGGCACAATATGAGCGTGCCGATAAGGAACAGATTATTGGCAACCTGCTTTAGCAACCTCCCCATCTGTTGTCGGTTATTGTCTTTGCTCGCTTGGGCAAGTTCTGGTTGTGCTATGGCGCATACGGAGCGATAAGGAATGCTTACCATCACGGCAATGTAGTTGGCAATGGCGAAAATTCCGGTTTGGTCAAGTCCCATTTGGGTGGTAACGAAAAAACTGCTCAGGGTGGGGGCTAACACACTGGCCATGGCAGAAAGGATCAGAAAGGCACTGTAGAAAGCCCAGTTTCGCACCAAGGAACGGTCTATATGCGCAAAGTCAGGGCGTAATGATATGTTTCCTAACGAAAATAGATATATTGTGTTGCACAAGGCGGCAAGGGCGTAAACAACGCATAAGGCTATCACAAAGCCGTCTAAACTGATAATGCGGAATGCGTAAAGTAAATATACGGCAAGCAGCAAAATACGGGTTAATACTTCCCTTACAAAGCGAGGTACAACAATGCGCATCAGTACGTTCGCATTCATCTCGAACGTGGTCTGATAGAGCATGAAGAAGGCTATAGGGAGTACGAAATAATAGTAGTCGACAAAGAGTGGCGATTTCTCGGCAAACAGGTGTTGTAAAGGAATGTGAAATGCCCAATAGAGGAGTGTGAAAATAAAGAAACCTGCCAAGGGAATTACCATCGTCCAAAAAAAGAAACCGTGGTCTTTCTTGTCTTTGTCTTTGAAGTAAGGATAAAAACGTACTATCGAAGAGTTTGTGCCTAATTGCGCTAAGGCAATAAATATGGTCGCAGCATCGGTAAGTACACGAGCCAAACCTATTTCTTCAGCGGTTAAGAATCGGGTAAGAATAAAGAAAGTGGTGACAAAACCGATAAAAACACCGATATATGTTATCGCTGTGCCGCGTATGCTTTGTCGTGCTATGATACCCATTCTTATGGATGTTTTTTGATACGCTTGCCCGCTCTCCGTTGGGGCAGGGAGCGGGCAAGTGAAATCAGGAATGTTCCTCTGTTTAGGAATGTTTATTTCTCAATGCCTAACAACTCAACCTCAAATATCAAGGTGGCATAAGGAGGTATTTGTGCTCCTGCGCCTCTTTCTCCGTAGCCGAGGTTGTAAGGAATGTACAATTTATATTTCGAACCGACGGTCATGAGTTGCAAAGCCTCTGTCCAACCGGGAATTACTTGAGTTACACCAAATACGATAGGTTCACCGCGATCAACCGAACTGTCGAATACGGTACCGTCAATCAGGGTTCCGTGATAGTGTACTTTTACCTTGTCTGTAGTGGTCGGGCGTTTGCCTTTTCCTTCTTTTAGTACTTCATATTGTAGACCCGATTCTGTTTCAGTCACCTCTTCACGCAATTTGTTGGCTGCCAAAAAGGCTTCTCCCTCTTCTTTGTTGCTGCCATAACGTATTTGATCAAGAGTGGTGTTCACATATTGGTTGGCTTCTTGCATGTTCATTTGGTCGAAGTTGTACAACCCGTTTACGAAACCTTGTTTGATAAGTTCAAAATCGGTGGCAACACCCTCAATGCCTAACAAACCTACATTCTCTTGCTCTTTGATGGCTTTTCCTATCTGTTCGCCCATTTGAGCAAGTTGAGGGTTGTTGTAACTTTCTTTCATGCCTTTATTGATGGCGGCAATCAAATCTTTGAGGTCTTCGCCCGTAGAATCGTTTTGTAGCAGTTCACTGCCCAATCCGTCACCGTTCAAATAGCCAAATGCGTAGTTTACACTGTCGTATTCGTTCTTTAGTTCTATGGTTTTCACCTTGGCGGTGCAAGTGGATTTTACGGTTTTGGGAGTTTTCTTTTCTGTGGTGTCAAGACGCGAAGATATTATCTTGTTTTGGAAATAGGCGCGGGCAGAATCCAAATCCATGGTTGTATCGGCTTTCTTGATACCGTTTATCAGACCTTGGAAGAAAATCTTCTCGTTGATGGGGTATTTGGCATTGTCTGCAATACCTTTACTTTCCATCTGTTTTACGGCGATACCGATATTGCGACCTACTTGCTGAATTTGGGTTTGCTCTTGACTCTTGGTTTCATAACCGCTTACCAAAGCATCCATAAATTCGTTTACCGTAGTGGCAGAAGAATCTTGGTTGAGGTAGTACATTTTTATTTGTGCACCGTTCAAATAGCCGAGTGCATAGTTAAGACTGTCGCTTTGGTTTTCCAAGGTCGCTTGTTTGGCTTCGTAGGAATGACCGCAACTTACCATGGCCGTGCAGAGTGCAACGGCAAAAATACTGAACTTTTTCATTCTTTTATAGCGTGTTGTTTAGATGTATCTTGTTATTCTATGCCCAATAATTCCACGGTGAAGATAAGTGTGGCATAGGGAGGAATTTGAGCACCGGCACCTCTTTCTCCGTACCCCAGATTATAAGGAATATAGAGTTTGTATTTCGAACCTACCGACATAAGTTGCAGACCTTCTGTCCAACCCTTTATCACTTGGTTTAACCCGAATGATATGGCTTCACCGCGTTTGTAAGAACTGTCGAATACGGTGCCGTCAATAAGTGTTCCTTCGTAGTGTACTTTCACTTTATCCGTTGCTTTGGGTTTCTGACCGATAGTGCCTTCTATCACTTCATATTGCAAGCCACTCGCTGTTGTCTTGACTCCTTCGCGTTTGGCATTGTCTGCAAGAAATTTTTCTCCCCGCTCTTTTTCTGCTGTGGCTATTTCGGTTTCAAGTTCGCTAAAAAACGTGTTAAGAATTTGTTGGGCTTCTTGATAACTGATTTTTGGAGTACCTGCTGTGAGTACGTCTTCTATACCGCTCGCAAGGTCTGTGTAATTCAGTTTTTTTACACCGCTACCCAAAAGATTTTGTCCGAGGCTAAGCCCCAACGCATAACTGATTTTATCCATAAGTTTAATTGTTTACATTGTTTTCAACCGACAAAGGTACGACATTTATTCCTTTCTTCCAAATCTGTTTTTTTCCCCTTGTATTCCTGCGGAGTCAGATGTGAGTGTAAAAGGATATTGCTCTAAATTCGCATTTTATGCTTCCGTTTCTCTTTTCTGGTGATGCTTTTTGCTTGTGATTTGATAATTTGTTATATTATCTTGCAAATATATAACCATTTTCTTTCTTATGCTGTATATTGCTAACAACATATGCTTGATACCCTTTTACGAGACAGTTACGGGACCGTAACGAGATCTCGACGAGATCTCGTGCGGCTTTCATTTTGTCAAAGGCAATATCATCTGGAAATCGACAATAATAGAGGGGAACTTATTGATGCGCAAAAAACTCATTTATGCAACGTATAGCTTGCCGATAAGGGCTGTAATGGGTTTGGCGGTTTGTAATAGTTATTTGATAATTAGCGTGTAATGATATATTCGGTTACTCTAAAATAATACGGATATGAACGGTTGGTTCATCCTTGAAATCTTGTTGTTCATCGTATTAAATTAACCGTTCGGAAATGTTTGGATGTGTATATATTGGTTTTTAATGTATCTTTGCAAACCATGTTGCATGCACTTGTATGTATTGTAACTGGCTGAATATTTGAATAATCAACCTTAAAAACTAATCGAACATGAAGAAAATTACTCTTATGTTGGCTTTTGCCGTGTTGTCTATGGCGGCTAATGCGCTGACAATCTTTTACAAAAACACCAATAATTGGCAGGAAGTTGCTGCCTACACGTTTAGCGCGGAAACGCTTGGAACTTGGCCGGGAACGGTGATGACTGCTGTTGCTGACCACGAAGGTTGGTTTTCTATCGACGTGGATGAAACGAAAACGTCCAGTATTATTTTCAATAACAATAATAAGGGTTCGCAAACAGGCAATTTGACTATCGATGCTGCTAAACCTTATTATAATGAGGGTTGGACTACAGGATTCGATGGAGAAGTGATTGTTGAAACGTATACCGTTTATTACAATAATGTGAATAATTGGGACAAAGTATATGCTTATGGTTGGGGCGGTAGTGCTGTTACGGCAGGTTGGCCCGGTGATGAAATGTCGCCCGTAACGGAACAAGCCGGTTGGTACGCTATCGATTTTAGAGGGGGGCTTCCTGAAAAAATCATCTTCAATAAGGGTGAAGGAGGTGCCGGAAATCAAACGGATGACTTGATTGTGGATGCTGAAAATCTTTACTATAACAATGGATGGACCAACGGCTTTACTGGAGAAATTGTAGTGGTTACTCCGGAGGCTATGTATTTGAAACATCCTTTCGATGGCAGTACGTGGGAGTGGAAAGCAATGGCTAAAAATACGGATAATACCTTTACTCTGGATGCTTATTGGCAAGGTACAGGTGCGAATGTTAATACTGAAATGAATGATGCTGGTGCCAAATGGTTTCCCGCAGACGACATAAGCAACTGCCCTGCAATTACAGGTGTTATGGTTACTTATGTATACGATGCAACGACTGCTTCCTTGAGCATTGTTGCCGACGAAACTCCTGCTGTCTATCTCACTGTTCCCACATCTGCTGTTATTGGTGAAAAGGTTGAGTTTAGTGCTACATCTGCCAATGTCTCCAATCCTGTATATATCTATAGCGTACAAACGCCCGGTACTTCCGAGTATGTTGCTTTGGAGGGTAATACGTATACGCCCGAGGTAGAAGGTGTGTATGGAGTCAAAGTTACTGTTACGGGCGATGGACTTGAGCAAGCATTGGAAGATACCAAGCAAATGACGGTAACAAAAACGGTAGAACTGAATGGCGATTATTATTTGGTGGGCTATATCAACGGAGCCGACTATGGAATAGAGGCAGATGCTGATAATACGGGCGAATATAAATTCGTAGACGGAAAGTTGACGGCTACATTTACTGCCGATTCGTATGTGTTTATTAAAACGGGAGATAATCAGAATTGGTATATGGCAATGGAATATGCCGGAGAATCTCCTGCTGTATTGGTTAATACGCTTGCTGGTGGAAAAGAAAAATTGTTCGTTCCGGGTAATGTACAGGTTGACTTTACGTTGGTGGCAAATTCCGATGCTACGCTTACCCTTTCGTATGTGACAAAATCGGGAACTGCACTCGATAATTTGACTGCCGAATATGTACTTGCAGTGTCGAATGGAAATTTGGCGATTATGCTTGACAATGCTGCTCCCGTTGCGGTTTATACCGTTGGTGGACAGGTTATAGATGCACAAACTACCGCCAATTACAGCCGTAATCTGACAACTGGTGTGTATATTGTGCGCATCGGTACTGCAACCGAAAAAATTGTGGTGTTCTGATTACGAGACCGGTCTTCTTAGTGTGTGTGGGAGACCGGTCTTTTTCTCTTTCTGTGCACCGATGTGATTTGTTTCGGTGCTTTGTGGATACGGTTGTCGTCTGACAATCGAGATTATAGGAAAGGCTTTGCAATATGAGGTGTCTGCATAGAGGTTGCAGGCACGCTATTAGTACCTCTACCATGAAAACAAAATATTTAATTATTGCAGTCTTGTTTGGCTGTATGCCTTCAGTGTATGCTGTTCAGTATGCTTGTCGCCCCCTTGTGGAGATAAGCAATAGTGCGTATAGTATTGGGTGGGCAGAAATGGGCATTACAGGAACGGCAGGAACTGCAAGTGGCAACAGTACTGCATCATCAGTACGTGTTGCAGGCATTTATGTGTCTACCATCTACGCCCCGTTTGCCGCTGAACTGCCAAGCACTTATGCGGCGCAAGAGGCATTTGGTGAAGGAATGGTAAAACGTAAGGCATTTGGCGGTATGGGTATGGGATCATCTGACGATGACGACCCTAACCGTAGTAAAGAATCACCTATAGGTGATGCCTGGGCTTTAGTAGTATTGGCCTTGGGATATATGGTCGTATGCTTTATACGACGCAACAAACTGCAAAATTAAAAATACGTACGCTGATAGAAAAACGGCGATTATAGATAGTATAAAAAGAATACTCAACTTTACAACCATGAAGAAGAAATTAGGTTTCCTTTGCCTCTTGACGTTACTCTCCTCTGTTGTCAATGCAATCACCATATATTATTACAATTCCAACAACTGGAATCAAGTGGCGGCATACACATTTTCGCCCGAAACATTTGGAGGCTGGCCGGGTAAGCAAATGAACTTGGTTCCCGGTCATGATGGTTGGTATTCTATCGAAGTGGATGAAACAAAAACATCCAATATTATCTTCAATAATAACAACAGCGGCAGTCAGACGGGAAACCTTATCATTAATGCCGAAAATACCTATTATAAGGATGGATGGCAGCAGGGATTCGGAGAAGAGGCAGGTAATAATGATAGTCCTTACTATTATCGTGGAGGTATGAATGGTTGGGGGGCTACGCAAATGACATTAGGTGACGATAAAACCTATTCTTATTATTACTGTAATGCTTCTTCCGATGACAATGCACGAAAATTTAAAATCGCTTTGTCTGCAAATGGGTATGATTACAATTATAGTTATGTGCAAGCAGGTTTTAATGGTACGGATGTTACCAACATCGGAGATTATGGACATGATAATTGCTACTATTGGGATACGCGGGCTTTGTATATCTTAGTGTACCATCCGAATACTTCGGTGAATACTACCGATAAACCTATTATTTGTGCTTCCACTACCTTGCCTACAACGTGTACGTTTCCCACAATCGGTGGTACTGCATCGTTTATTACGGAAATAAATAAGAATTTGCAGATCACGGGCATCGTGGTAACGCCTGACAATTGTATATATACATGGACAACAACGGCTGGTACACTTAAAGATGACACATCGCTTACTCCTGTTTTCCGATCCGCTACGGAAGGGACCTATACACTTACACTAACGGCAGTTACGCCCGATGGGTGTTCCGCTACGTTCGATGTGCAAGTAACCGTCACTGCACCGATTACCTATTACATTAAGCATCCCTTTAAGGGTGATAATAATTGGTCTTGGGTAGAATTGACTCCTAATGGCGATGGCACTTACTCGTTACGCAATACATATGGGGCTGATGGTTGTAATTGGAATACAACGTCGCAGGATGCGGGCGCAAAATGGATTCCGCAAAACAACTTGGGTAACCCTGATGGAGTGCAAAAGGGCGATTCCGCAATCTTTACACTGGATCCGGCAAAAGGAACTATTACACTGACAAAAATACAACCCTCTCTCTATCCGATAAGTTTTGGAGTAATTGGCAATGTGGGAGGAACGCTTACGGCTCAGTCGGGCGGTTCTATCATCGAATCCGGACAGACGGTATCTTCTGCTGCGTTTACTGCCACCCCTGCAACCGGCTATACAGTCGAAGGGTGGTATCGCAATTGGGAGGCTACAGAACGCATATCGGAAGCGGGAACGGCACAAACCTATACAATGAGTGTTAGCCAAACCAACAATCAAGTCTATGTAAAGTTTGTGGAAGTACCTGCTATCTATTTTAAGAAGAACGATTTAGGTTGGGATAATCCCTATTTGTTTACTTTCTCTGCCAATCCTTGGGAAGACGGCAAGGGAGTACATCCGAAACAAAACCGCATAGAGTATGGGCAAATGAATAAGGTCGGTGATGATGTATACGCTTATACATTACAACAAACGGCAACCGTTCAGTACCTTACTTTTACCAAGGATAACCAAAATGACTACGGAGAATTCTATAAAACGGAAGCCGTGCATAGGGGAGACTTCAATACCGATATGCCGTTGTTTATCCATGAACGAGGTAGCAATTATACTACCGTTAATGAAACGAAATACTACGATGCGGGTATATGGATGAAATATAACTCTGTCTTGTCTGGCTACTATCTGATGTCGCTTGAAGATAATCGCGAAACCCAAAAAGCCTTTACGGCTGATGTGGCAGGTGGCTTTGTTTTCTCTGCTCAGATTACGGCAACGGCGGGAAAGACCTATTCACTCTACCTGAAAAACGATCGTAATGAATATTTCAGTGCCGGCAACGATGCAACTTTATATGGTACTGAAGCACAATACCAACTCTATCGTTGGGATAATTGGGCTGAGGCTGCATCTTATGTAACTTTCGCTCCGCAACGTTCGGGTGTTTATACTTTGCATTTGTATTTGGAAGATGGTAAGGTAATTATTGGTTTCGATGCTTTGCCCGATGCGGAATATCGCTTAGTGTATGTCGAACGCAATGCCGGCGGCAATGTAGTGTTCCATCCTACGCACAGTGTTGCTGTCCGCAGATATGCCACGACCGACAATCCTATGTGCGACACCTTAAGTTTGCATGTGCGTCCTATGCAGAAAGATGCTGCAGGAGTAGAATCAGCAAATACCAATAATTGCGAGGTGTGGCTGCAACAGTACTTGCCGGAAACAATAGGAGAATGGACCACCATCAGTGTCACCAATGTGCATAACACCGATGCCGTCACAGGCAATGGAGTGTACAATTTTGTGATAGAACAAAACGGAGAAGATAATCCGCATATAAGTCTGATCTATCCTTACACAGGTACGTATTATATTCGCTCCGATGCCGCAACAAGGCGAGGAGGTGTCGGTTTTGCAGATGAAGATTATGTGGGGAATGTGATGAATAGAATTTATTATTCCGAATATGCAAAGAATTACGAAACATTCGATTACTACTATTGCGAATGGGTTACGAAAGGTACCGATATATGCTTTACCGTGGCCAATCCGTATAGTTACTGTTTGAGCGATACGCTTGTAAGAAATAACTATGAGCAAGAGAATGGCTTTGTAGGGGCGGATGGTAAACTGACCAACGATGCAAATATCCGTTTCATGTGGAATACTTATGACAATAGTCTGAATCGTGCTTACTTGGCAGGTGCAGGTGAAAATGTGCAATTGTTAAGCAAAAACGGTATCTATGGTAAGGACAATACATTGCAAACTAAAATATGTTTGCAGGATAGGCAAAACTGGGTCTATCGTGCCGATATATATGCCTCTGCTAATGCGCTTGTAAAAGTGTTGGCTCCTTATCAAGGACACGACCAATATTTCAAGGGAATGGCTGGCGATTATAGCGATGAAAATATGTATCCGCTTATCTTGGGTAAGCAAGAGGGAGAACATCCCTATAAGGTACGTGTACTCTACGACTTCAAAACAAATCACCTTATCTGTGCATGGTTGGTAGGTGGCAACGAGATAACGGCTGACGACGAGATAGAAACCGATTTAATGATTATTCGAGAGAACCATCAAGAGGCGGAACAACTAACCTTTAATCCGAACGTACGCGAAATCGCTAAGGTGAAAAATGCTTACTGTGTGCTCTCCATAACAAAAGACTATCTGCAGAGTACGGCTCCTGCTAAAGAGAAGAGCGTCTATTGGGTAACTTTCCCGTTCGATGTGTTGCTCTCTGAAGTATTTGGCGGTGGTCTGGAGTATGGTAACGATTATATGATACAATATTACGATGGGGCTGCGCGTGCTGCCAACGGATGCTGGAGCGACTCTCCCTCCTATTGGAAATATTACGAAGAAACCAACGGCATAACGCTTCACGAAGGTGCAGGCTATGTAGTGGTTCTCGATTGGCAACGTATATTGTCACGTTCTTTTACATCGGGCAATACAGATGTATGTTTGTATTTCCCATCGGCCAATAAAGAACCGATGCCTATTAGTGGTGTGGTCAAAACTATTTCCTATCCCTCCTATATATGTACCATTGAGCGCGATAATCGGTATATATACGATTCTAACTGGAATCTTATAGGTGCTCCCTCCTTTGCTAATATCGACCAACTTACCAATCCGCAACTACCCGTAGATATGGGTGAACACATCATAGGCTTTATGTACGAATACGATGCGGCAAATAGTAAGTTTATCGTGTCGGAAACCGACCCGCTGAAATTCAATAGTATGTATTCTTATATGGTGCAGTATGCGGGCGACATCGATTGGATGACACCGGAGGCTGCGGGAGAGATTTATCCTCAAGCCATACGCGCACGCCGTGTAGAGGCGAAGAATAAGGTCGCTACATTGCGTCTCACTTTGCAGCAGAACGCTAAAACCCTCGATTGTGCCTATGTACGCTTCCAAGAAGAGGGGGCTTCTGAAGAATTCGACTTGAATGTCGATTTATCCAAGCAGGATAATGCCGGGGCTAATCTCTATACACTCACGGGTTCAAATGACATCCGTGTTGCTGCCAATGTACAACCTATGCCGCAACAGCAGAAGAATATCGTTGTGGGAGTAAGCATTGCGGAGGCAGGAGAATACACGTTCGCATTGCCCGATGGTACCGACGGTTTGAGTGTCAACTTGCTTGATATGGAAATAGGTGCGCGAACCGATTTATTGCTAAGTAACTATACGACCATGTTGCAGCCGGGGTCTTTCGAACAACGTTTTGTATTAGAGATCAAACCGCAACAACATATCGTTACTGCTGGTGACAATGTGGGTAGCGATGATAACCTGATTCGTAAATATATAATCAATGGTCGCTTGTATATACAGAAAGGAACTCATCTGTATGATGTACAAGGACGCCAAGTACAATAGAATAAAAATAAATGGAATGTCCGCATAAGACGAATTAAGTTTATAACTGTTGATAAACAATTAACTAAATACACAAACATACAATAAAAATACCAATGAATAGGATTTCTCGATATCTGACAATGGCTCTGGGGCTTTTGTGTCTGATGCAGTCTGCAGTGGCAGCAACGCTGTTCCCGAGCAGAACTGATTTTCGCGATGAACAGATTTATTTTGTAATAACTACACGTTTCTACGATGGCGATCCGGGTAACAATACACAATGCTGGGATGGGCAAAGCAAGAATGTGGGAGATCCCGCTTGGCGAGGTGATTTCAAAGGACTTATAGAGAAACTCGACTATATCAAGGCTTTAGGATTCACCGCGGTATGGATTACACCTGTCGTAGAGAATGCTTCAGGATATGACTATCATGGCTATCATGCTTCCAATTTTTCTAAGGTAGACGAACGCTATTTGTCTGATGATGTCGATTTCCAATCAGTCATAGATGCTGCTCATGCTCGAGGAATGAAGATTATATTGGATATTGTGCTGAATCATACGGGTAATTTCGGAGAAGAAAATTTGTGCAAACTCTTTAAACGCGATTGGAGTGCCGACCAAAGCGATATCAATGCGTGTATGATTCCCTATACCAAAAGCGAAGGCGGTAAATTACCCGACAACTATCTGTCCTTGGCAAGTGGGTTGCAATATGATGCGCGTTTAGAGCAAATGAAGAATACATCGGGAGTAAACTACGATATGCACAACTATTGGCACCATGTCGGTAACGAATGGAACTGGGATTTGCCCAGCCGTTGGTATGGACAGATTGCTGGCGATTGTGTCGATTTGAACACCGAGAACCCTGCAGTGTATAATTACTTGGTGCGTTGCTATGGCGAATTTATAAAGATGGGTGTAGATGGTTTCCGCATTGATACAAGCGGACACATCTCTCGCTTGACATTCAATAACGCCTTTATTCCTCAGTTCCAAGCATTAGCGGAACAATATAAAGCCAAACGTAATGGCGGCGATTTCTTTATGTATGGAGAAGTCTGTGCGCGTGCGCGTGATGTGACGTATCGTAATCAAGAAAACCTTTCTCCCTATTTCTACACATGGAAAGAAACTAAAAATTATGCGTGGGACAATAGCGAAACTTCATGGGACAAACTCGTGGTAATGGAGGGGCAGAAAGGCAATCATACCAACATCCTCTCGGTCGATAAACAAGGTACCGACTATTCCGACGATCAAGGTATGCTTACTTCGCAAAATGCTTTGCTCAATGGCAACGACTACCATACGCCTGACTATAGCCAATATTCGGGCTTTAGTGTGATTGATTTCCCCATGCACTGGAATTTTCGCAGTGCGGCAGAAGCATGGGGAGTAAAGTCGGGTGATAAGTATTACAACGATGCCACATGGAATGTTGTATATGTCGATTCGCACGACTATGCTCCCGATGGTGCTCCCGAGAGCCAACGCTTTGCACAGAGTCAGGATACATGGGCTGAAAATCTCAGTCTGATGTACACGTTCCGTGGTATTCCTTGTGTATACTATGGTTCCGAAATTGAGTTCAAGAAAGGCAAGACAATTGATGAAGGACCCAACCTCGCTTTGAAAGAATCTGGACGTGCTTATTTTGGTGGATATATCAAAGGGTCTGCCAATGTAACCGATTTTGCCGAATATAGCAATGCTACGGGCAATATGGCACAGACATTGGCGCATCCGTTGGCACAGCATATTCGTCGATTGAGCCAAATTCGTATGGCTGTACCCGCTTTGCGTAAAGGGCAGTATAGCACCACGGGATGTAGCGGAACATTCGCTTTCAAACGGCGCTATACCGATAATGCAACCGATAGTTATGCTTTGATCACCATTTCGGGGAATGCTACCTTTACCGGTATTCCTAACGGAACATATACCGATGCGGTTACGGGAGATGTCAAAACGGTTAGCAATGGTACACTAACAGCATCTTGTTCCGGTAAGGGTAATCTTCGTGTCTATGTGCTTACTACTGCCAAAACAGTTGCTCCGGGCAAGATTGGTACCGATGGTAAGTATATCTATACCTCATCATCTGTGTCGGTGCCCGCTCCGCAATGGGATGGTACGGAAGAAGAGTTGGATAATAATTTTGGAGCGGACGATCCTATCGTAGGTCCCGCTACTCCACCGTGCTTGGAAACTGCTGATGAACGTGCCGTGTTCTTTACTAAACCTGCCGATTGGGGAAATTCTATCAATGTCTATATGTGGGTAAACGGAGGGGCTTCTCTTTCTGCGGGATGGCCTGGTTCACGTGCCGTATCCTTGGGTGGAGGAACTTATAAATTTACCTTGCCCGAAACTATGCCTGCAGTGGCTTCTAATTGGATGATTATATGGAATGATGGTGGCAACCAAACCAACGATTTGAGTTTTACTATGCACGGTTTATATACGGGTACAAGCAGAGCCGATATCAAGTGTACCTCTACTGTTTCGCTTATTTGCGAAGATGTACCTGCTGCAACCGACAATTTGCAGAGTACGGCATTGGTATTGTATAGCGAAAATAGCGTACTCTACATCAATAGTCCGATTGTACAACAAGTGGATATCTATGCTGCCGATGGTCATTTGGTAAGCCGCATGTCTTTGCAAGAGGGTGCCAATAGTATAAGGCTACCGCAGGGCTTATATTTGGTTGGCAGACAGAAGGCTGTCGTATATTGATAACACGATGGTTCGCTGACTGCACTTTTGAATAGCCGACGAATCGAATGGATTTAGTACATATTGCAAACAATGGGAGATATGCCTATGGTGGCAGTCTCCCGTCCAAAACTCAAACAGAAGAATGACAAATAGATTACTTTCGTTGTTGCTTTGCCTGCTGATGGTTTTCGGTGGGGCTGAAGCCGCACAGAAAAAAAAGAAAACCGCTTATAAGAAACTGACAAAGACATATGTGAACACTCCGTTGACAGATGCTTTGCAAGATATTGGACATCGTACGGGATACATCATCAATTTTGAGGATGCTGATCTCGATATAGGGCAGGTAGTCAACAAAAAATTCAAAGAAGTAAGTGCGGTTTCTGCTGTTAAAAAGATTTTGGGTAAACAATATGTGGTAAAATCTAAAAAAGGAGTTATCCGTATCACCAATCTGCCGGTTCCTCCTACTGTTTATCAGTCGGTAGCCGCCGAACCTTACAAAGTAGAGGAAGACGACGAAAAAATTGTCAAAACCTATGCCGATACGGTCTGGTCGGTTTCTTGCCGTACACAAACGCATCTCATCGAATCCGATAGTATCATTTTACCTGCACCTACACGCAAAGGACATTATGTACAGGCAATGCTGGGGCTTGGTTATGGCTCTATGGGGTATACACTGAAAGATGCTTCCGGCACCAAGGTCGGTAAAAACATGGGAGATTTGCAAGGAGGTCTACAAGTGCAATATGCTTACTATTTCTACGAGAATTGGGGTATCACGGCAGGTTTGGGTTTCTCTGCTTTTGGTAGTTATGGCGTGTTGGATAATCGTAATGAATGGTCGGAATATAAGGGTATGAAAATAGGCGATTCCGATGGCGAATCTTATACGCACTATGCACTCACACACAAGTGGCGTGAACAGCAAATAACGCATATCGTCGAATTGCCTGTCGGTGTGCAATGCCAATATCCGCTCAACGATTCCGATGTTCGTTTGTATGCGGGAGCAGGAGTGCGAGTGGGAGTTCCGGTTTATAGCAAATGGGAATTGAAGAGTGGTGCATTGGAGCATCAAGGCTATTATCCGCAGTGGGATATGTTGGTGACTGATTTGGATGATCGCGACTTCTATACGGAAACTATCGGAGACGATTTTAGTAAAGATCGTCACAATCTTAATCTGAAGAAAGTAGCATTGTCCGTAGGAGTGGATCTCGGAGTAATGATTCCGCTTAATAAGCAATTAGACTTGTTGTGCGGGGTCTATGGTCAAGTCAATTGTCTTGATCTCAATAACGAATCCCGACAACCTGTCGGATGGCAACAGGCTGAGCAAAACGGCTATCGTCAGCATGCTTTTATGAACGAATACAAGGGTGAGTTGGCTTCCGATTTTGCATCGGCAGTGCGTCCGTGGGGAGTAGGCCTGAAGGTCGGAATATCATGGCATCATGTCGAAAAACCGCGCAAACCGGAACCCAAATACGAGCGCATACAACTGTGCGATACAACGTTCTCTGTAACCGAACGACAGGAAACAATACTGAAACCCAAACAAGAGGCTGCACGACAGATTGTGCGTTTGATGAATAAATCAGTCATTTGGTTTGATGTCAACTCCATTGAACCTAAATTGGAACCAGCCGATATTCTCGATCGTATAGCCGCTGTCTTGGTGGAAAATCCCGAACAGAAAATCATCGTATCGGGGCATGCCAGCAAGGAGGGTAATGCACGTAAGAATCGTATTTTGTCCGAACAACGGGCGCAGGCTGTGGCCGATTTGCTGATTGCTAAAGGGGCTAAACCCGAACAAATTAGCGTTGAAGCACATGCGGCAGATATAGCCTACGATGCAGGAAATGGTACCGAACACTCTATTGCGCTCGACCGACGTACGGAGATTATTCCTGTAGAATAAACCGATAGAAATCACTCAACTCTTACGCTACGAATATGAAAAAACGTATATATACATTACTCATTCTTACAGTTGTTGCTGTGGCAACAGTTTTTGCTGATATACCCAAAGGTGCCGTTATCTATTTGGATGTAACGCAACATTGGTGTTGCAAAAAGTCTTACTATATTTATCTTAGTCGAGATAATAAGTCTTATAAGATGGCACCTGTCGAGGGTAACGATGGTGTATATCAATTTACCACAACTTCATCTACGCAAGATAATATCCGTTTCTGCTACAGTGAATCTGAAACTGCTGCCACTATTCAAGGACAGATTAGTACACATACCGAAGATGCCACGGGTTGGTCTAAAAGCAAGCCCTATTGTATTATTGATGCCGAAAACGGACGCACCTATCATTGGGCTGCTTCTCCTTCTTCCATGGGGGCTACTGCATTAACCGATGCGCATGCAACTTTGGTCTACGATTGTGCGGAAGGAAACTATACCGCACAACTGACCATCTCATTCGATGGAGCACCTTGTGGCTTGCGTATCAGTAGTGCTTTACTCGAAAAAGATAAGGTGGTTAAAACACCCCATTCTCCGTATGAGTACAAAGTCACCAACTTGAATATGCAGCAAGAAGAACAAGTGTCTTTTACCGTCTGTCTCTATAGCGATGCTGCTTGCACATTGCTCTTGGAAGAAAAAACGTTGGTAGTCACCGCTCCCGAAGCAATTTGTGAAAAACAGACTGCACTTACGGTTTGTGTAGGAGACGAACTTGTCTTGGCTTCCGAATTGGAAGCGGAAGTCTATGCGTGGACTGCCGCCAATGTTGTATCAGATGATGCTACCGGGCGTACCCTGATTTTCCCCACCGACAAAGAGGGCACTTTCGAGGTGGAAGTTACGGCTTATAAAACCGTTGTTAATGCCGAACGCAATCTTATGTTGGGAGGTGATTTCGAAGACAATGTCGGATTTACATCCGACTACGCTTATGTAGCCAACGAAAACAACTACTATGCTGCTCATCCCGAAACATCTAACCTCTATACTCTAACCGACGATGCCAACTGGTTTTGGCAGAGTTATGCACCTATCACACCGCATAGTGGTAACTATTTCGGACTTTTCGATGCCGGAAAATCGGGCTATGCCTGGAAGGCCGAAACCGAATGTGCAACCGACCATACAAAAGACAATCCGAATCTTATCATCATGAAAGATTCTATCTACTATTTCTCCTATTGGGCGGCACATCCCAACGAAACATCGCAAAGCGATTCGCCTGCCGAGTTGCAGTTTGTTATCGCCTACGATGGGGTCGAGGAGAATCTCGGCAATCCTTATCTCTTGCCTACCGACGACAACGAATGGCATCAGCAAGTAGTTACCTGGAAAGCACCTGCAACATCAGTCAATGTTATGATTGGGGTGAAAGACCTTAATCCCAATAGCGGCACAGGCAACGATTTCTGTTTGGACGATATCATGTTTCAAACGGTTTCGTATAGCGAATCCCGTGTCGCTTTCACCAATCGTTTTCTCATTACGGTCGAAGACTGTTCCGAGCCCGATTGTACGTTGGAGGTTTATCGCAAGTGGAACGATTTCCTTTTTGTCGATAATAGCGAAGGGCTGTATTCCTCCTATCAGTGGTACTGCAATGGTCAGGCCGTGGCAGGGGCTACTGGGCAATACTATCGTATGCCCGAATCTCCGGCTGCAACCGATGAGTTCTGGGTGGTCGTCAATGGCGATACCGAGTCGTGTCACACTACTTTTAAGCAAGCGGAGGCCTCTGCACAAATCTATCCTGCCGAAACGCCACAAGTGGAAGTTGCACGACGTCTCTATCCCGTTTCGACTAATTTCTATCTGATTATCACCACCTACGATGATGGTACAGTGAAAGCCGAAAAACGAGTGATATTCTAAAACTGACAGTTAACATGAGGCGTTTGTGGGGAACAATAATTGTGTTGAGCATCCTCTCTTTTGAGAAGGTCTGTTGTCAGATTCCGTCCGATACTATCGTACGCTCGTCTGTTTGTATCGGTTCGCAACAGGTGCTCACGGCAACGGTGGCAGGCGATGCCTATATGTGGACAAAAGATGGGCAACCGCTTGACTTCGATACACGTACAATCATCATTAATGCCGACGAAACGGCCACCTATGTCTGCTCTATAGCCGAAAAAACCGTCAGCGCATTGCACAATCTTATGGCAAATGGCGATTTCGAGGCTAATCCGCCAGTCGGTTTTACCTCTGATTATCAGTATGCAGGTTGGAATCCCTCGCAGTATTATGCTACGCACGGAGGGGCATCCAATCTTTATACAATCACGCAAGACGCCTCCTATTTTTGGAAAGATTTCTATCCGGTTCGTCCGCATGGAGGCAACTATTTTGCACTCTTCGATGCCGGTAAATCGGGCTATGCTTGGAAAGCCGAAACGAGTAATAATCCGCAGTTGATTTTAGAAAAAGACTCCGCCTACCTTTTCTCCTATTGGGCTGCCTATCCCAACAAAAGCCCCAACAATTCACCGGCACGTCTGCAGTTTGTTATCATCTGTAAAGATCCTGCGGGACAAACGCATACCTATAATCTTGGCGCGCCACACACCTTGGGCAATATCTCACCGCTCAATGCGTGGGAACTGCAAGAAATCACATGGATAGCCCCTGTCTCGTCTGCAGAAGTCACTATCGGAGTCTACGACCAAAATCAATCCGAGGGAGGTAACGATTTTTGTTTGGACGATATCATGTTCCAAAAAACAACTATGGTCGATAATGTGGTTATTCACGAGTGTGTCTTTATCATTGAACCGCACGATTGTACACCTCCGTGTCCCGCTGTGCAAACCGATGAACAATCGGTTCTTCTGTGCGATACATTGTTGCCTTATCTATGGGAAGGATATACTTTTACACAGCCCGACACCATGCAGTGGATCGAATATAGCCCTCGTGGATGCGATAGTATCTTGCACATACGTGTGCTTGATACCCTTCATTGCGAACGTCCCTTACCTCCATCACCTGTCTGCTACGACAATATGCTCTATGCCAAATGGGAAGATGTCCTCTTTTGTGATAATGCTGCCGATATGTTTGTTTCCTATCAGTGGTATTGCAATGGTGCACCGCTTACAGGAGAAAATAAGCAGTTCCTCTATTTCCCCTCCACACAGGGTGTCGCTACACAAACGGCACTTTTTCATGTCTGTGCTGCTACGCTTGCAGGCGAAGAACATTGCTCCTGTCAACTGCCTTATGCCGACATACCGCGTAGTGCCGATACCTATAACCAACAGCCGCCGTTCCGAATCTGTATAGTGGGCAACCGTGTGCAAATCAATCTTTCCGATAGTGTATGGCAAGAATATGTGCTCTTTGCTCCCAATGGTATGTTGCTTTCAGTGGGTAAACTGTTGCTTGGCGACAATTGGCTGACTATTGCCGGAGAGGGAGTCTATTTGCTGCGTCTGTATAGCACAACAGGCCAATCGCAATTGCATAAACTCATCGCTAAATAGGAGTCGTCATGTCAATGAAAAAATGTCATATCACCATATTATTGTTCTGTTGTTTGTCCTGTTCTGCGCTATGGGGGCGCAATCCGCATATGGGAACTTCCTCGGCTTTCGACATCTCAATAGGTGGAGGATGGAGCACCATTTCCTATCGCCCAATGGCGGAGGATATGGCGAATACGGGTTCGTGGGGACTTACGGCACATGTGGGCTATACATTCTTTTTTACCCCCGTCTTTGGTCTATCTGTCGGGGCCGATTTTGCACGCTATGGGGCTACACTGCATTTGCCCGAAGAATATACATGGGTAGGGGTTTTTGATACCGATGGCGAAATCTACGACCATCATCTGCATCTTAACCAATGGAGAGAACGCCACAATGCCCTTTATGTCGAAATACCTCTTGCACTCCGATTCTCTGTGCCGCTCGATAATATTCGGCTCACATTCGATGTCGGGGCTAAATACGGACTCGCTTTGTCTGGCTCTACAAAGGCAACGGGAATAGTTTCACATACGGGCTGGTACGACAAGTGGCATCTGCTTCTCTACGATTTGCCACCTTATGGATTCTATTCCACGTCCGATTTTACACCGTCTGCGAATGCCGATTTCCGCGATATGTGGGCTGCGTTTCTTAAAGTGGGAGTGGCTGTGCCTATTATGGCACATCTTGATTTCACGTGTGCACTCTCTTGTACGGCAGGACTTACCAACAATCTTCCTGCCAATCTGCTTCAGGAGGATATCGGTTTCCGCAACGACCGCCCTGGGATGGACGAAATACACGCTTTTATGCCGAACTATACCAACCTCTTGAATACATCACTCATCGGAGATAAGGCGCACGCTTTTTCTGTCGGATTGGAATTGGGGGTTTCCTATCGCATTCCGCATCGTCGTCATTCGGTATGCCGCTGCTGGTTCGATTAGGGTCTTTGGGCATATGTTTTATAGATGCTCTTGCCTTTTCAATACCGACCTTTTGTTATGTTTTAACTATTCTGTAGGGCAACTTGATTAGGTATGTATGCCGGTGTCAAAAACCGACCGCTTTCTCACCATTCCCCGATTTCTCGAAAATAGAAATAGTGCAACCGTTTCTTGTTCTCTGCCAATCTGGCAGATGTTTGCTTTTGGCAAGTCTTTTGCTGTATAACTGTTAAAAATCAAGCATCACTATGTTTAAGAAAGAGAACGAAGAACCGGAAGTTGTTGCCGGACAGGATGTTGAGACTGCTCAACAGACAACCGAAGTGGAGGAAACCGATACACAAGTCAATGATAAAGTCGCAGAGTTGGAACAGCAGTGTGCCGATTTGGCAGACCGCAACTTGCGCATGATGGCAGAGTTCGACAACTATCGTCGACGTACCAATAAAGAAAAACTCGAACTGCTCAAAACGGCAGGAGAAGACATCTTCAAAGATATGCTTCCTTTGGTCGACGATTTCGAACGTGCAAAGGCGGCTATGCAACAAGCCGACGATGTACAGGCATTGCGCGAAGGTATCGAACTTATTTATAATAAATTTCTTACTTTCCTTGCAAAACACGAAGTAACGCCTATCGATACCGACAATGCCGAGTTCAATACCGAATTTCACGAGGCCATTACCACTTTGCCCGCTCCTACCGAAGAGCAGAAAGGAAAAGTGCTCGACTGCACGCAGAAAGGCTATATGCTCTCAGAAAAGGTAATTCGTTACGCTAAAGTGGTGGTCGGAGAATAATACGGATACGTACAGCCTTTTTGTGGCTGGATGCATCTACTAATCAGAAAAGCAATATGGCAGAAAAAAGAGATTATTACGAGGTCTTGGGCGTCAGCAAGACGGCTACCCCCGATGAGATAAAAAAGGCATATCGTAAGAAAGCGATACAGTATCACCCCGATAAAAATCCGGGAGATAAAGAAGCCGAAGAGAAGTTCAAAGAGGCAGCGGAAGCCTATGAGGTTTTGTCCGACCCGCAAAAGCGGCAACGATACGACCAATTCGGGCATGCAGGAATGTCCGGGGCAGGAGGATTCTCTGGCGGTGGTATGTCTATGGAAGACATCTTCTCGCATTTTGGCGACATCTTCTCAGGTAGTGGCTTTGGCGATCTTTTCGGAGGAGGCTTCGGCGGACAACGAGGCGGACAACGCGTGCGCAGGGGCAGCGATTTGAGGGTTAAGGTCAAACTCTCGTTAGAAGAAATCGCTACCGGGGTCGATAAGAAAATCAAGGTGAAGAAACTCGTGTCCTGCACGCATTGCAACGGTACCGGATCTGCCGACGGAAATACCGAAACTTGTTCTGTTTGTCATGGTTCAGGACATGTAGTCAAATCTCAACGCAGTATCTTTGGCATGATGCAGGTACAAGAGCCTTGTGCTGCATGTCATGGAGAGGGCAAAATTATTAAGAACAAGTGTACCCATTGCAATGGTGAGGGAGTGGAGCGCAACGAAGAGGTAATCTCCATTCATATCCCCGCAGGTGTTATGGATGGTATGCAACTCACTGTGCAAGGCAAGGGAAATGCTGCACCGCATGGAGGTATTAATGGCGATTTGTTGGTGCTCATCGAAGAAACGGAACACCCCGAACTTATCCGCGACGGATCCGACCTTATCTACAATCTCTTGCTCTCTGTACCTTCGGCTACCTTAGGCGGGCAGGTCGAAGTACCTACCTTGCAGGGAAAAGTCAAAGTTACTGTTGCACCGGGTACACAGCCGGGCAAAGTATTGCGGTTGCGGGGCAAAGGTCTCCCCTCTATCGACCAATACGGACGGCAATACGACAATGGCGACTTGCTCATCAATGTCGGGGTCTATATCCCCGAACATCTCTCCAAAGACGAGAAAAAAATCATGGAGCAGTTGGCAGAGTCCGAAAATGTACGACCGGGAGCGTCCGACCGAAAGAACTTCTTCCGCAACCTATTCAAATAGAATATAGTGTTTTGCAATGTTCCGAAGAACAATCTTCTGAAACATATCAGTTCTTCTAAGGGCAGAATTCAATAAACAAACCTCACTCAACTCACAGCACGGGATTGTCGGCAACGACATCCCGTGCTGAATTTCTGTATTCTGTGCCGTTTTCTCGGTAGTTTGCGTTTCTTTCTTCACAAGAACTATATGTTAATTATGGAATTGTTTCGAATGGTAAAAATAAAGAATGTAATATTTATTTTTACGTTTTGTTTATTTCTTTAGATATTTTGATTACCTTTGTCGCTGTTAAGTTGATGTTCGTTTCTGTTATGTCTTTTGCCGCTTGTTCATATTTCTACTGCCATTCCTCTTGCCGCACGGCTAAAGGAACACACCCTCCCTAACCTCCCTCTCCTCCCTCTCCTCCCTCCCTCGATATATGTAGATCTGTCTTTTAGTAATTATTTACTTTTAATATAAAAACAACTTACAACTTATGAAACGATATATACTTTTTAGCCTTCTCTTTCTTTGTTGCTATTCGGTATTGCAGGGGGCTGTGGGCGGATACGTTTATGCAACGGAAGGTGCGATATAAAGTCACGGTGGAAAATCCGGAGAGTGGCACGTTTGAGGCAAAGGCTGTTTTCTACGATACCGCTTGTGTCGTTATTCCTGAGTCAGTCGTGTATGGGAATTATCAATAAAAATCACGGGTGTGGTACAATCTTTCCAAGGGAATACATGTGGGTTGCAGCATTATACTAAAATTGATTATAGTAGGGTTAAACATTATATTTCATCTATGCGTCAAGATTCTTATCGCAGTTATTTCATCGATGTCGATACACTTGTTCTTCCTCCTACTGTAGCAGTGGAACTGAATGGTGCGTCTACCTACGACCCTGTATCTTCTTCTTTGATAGAGGATTATTCCAATCTTTTGCCGGGTATCCATTGCATTTTTCTTCGGTAACAAGCGATATTCCTATCACACTATCAGTATGCACCTCTTTGCAGGAAGTCGACTTGAGTAGCCACAATCTGACTACGCTTCCTCTTTCCGCATTCCAATCTGATGGTTTTCTTGAACGTGTAGTGTTTCCTCATACAATACGAATACTGGAACTAATCTATTTAACTACTGCATGCGGTTAAAAGAGTTTACGGTTCCCGAAGCGTTGGAGCAAATAGGCTCATATATATGCGATGACTGTTTAATGGATACATTGCGTCTCGGAGCAAAAGTGAAAGAAATCAATAACGATTTTGCTGACGGATGGTATTTCTTGCGGCATATTGAGGTTGCAAACAACAATCCTTACTTCTATACGTCTGATGGAGTTCTCTTTACTAAAACGGGGCGCACCCTTTTTCACTATCCCTATACCCGTACTGGCAATACGTATTATTTGCCTATCCTAACCGACACGATTGCCGCATACGCTTTTGCAATGTCTAAGACGGTAGAAGAACGAGAAGATAATGAGCCTTTCCCAACTTCTGAAGATATACTGAACAACTTGTTTTGCAACTCGGCACTGAGTGTGTTGGGAGAGTCTGCTTTTTCTGGTTCTTCAGTGCAAGCATTGCTTAATTTCGACAAAACACAAGTTGTTTCTATTCCGAAGGACTGTTTTTATGCCTCTGCGCTACATACATTTTCATTTCCCTCTTGTCTCACTACAATAGGAGGAAACGCCTTTGGGCATACTTTCTTGGAAACTCTCGATTTTTTCCAACACTCCTTCTCTGTCTTCCATAGGCCATTCTGCATTTGCGTTCTGTCCGCGTTTACAATCACTCAATTTGCTTAATTGTCCTTTGCTTACCTCTGTCAGCCCTTCACTTTGTCAAGAAGATAATGCTTTGCAATACGTCGCTTTCCCGCGCTACCTTGCCTCAATAGGTTCCAATGCTTTTCCCGGGTGTATTTCCCTGCGCCAAATAGTATGTCCGCTGCCGGTTCCTTTGCCTGTTGATGAGAGCGTTTTCTCTGGTGTGGACCAACCGCATTGCCAACTCATTGTTCCTGCTGCTTCTGTCGAAGCCTATCGGAAAGCCGATGTATGGAAAGAGTTCGATATTGTCTTCGACGGCATGTTCACGGTCACCGCCTCTGTTGTCGACGACGCTGCCGGATACACTACAGGCTCGGGGGCTTATCTCTATGGCGAACAAGCACTCCTTCAGGCTTATGCCAACAATGCCTACGAATTCATCTCCTGGAACGATGGAGTCACCGATAACCCACGCTCCCTGCGGGTCACCCAAGATACCCTCTTGCAGGCACAGTTCCAACGTATAATACCCGAAATCCCTTACTATACACTTACCGTTACTGCTAACGACTACAATATGGGTAACGTTATCGGTGGCGGACAGTATATGGCAGGTTCCGATGTCGTTATCGTAGCCATGCCTTATACCGGCTATTGTGTCGATACATGGAGTTGCGAAGCCACCAATAGTACCACTTTATTTTACTCTATGCCCGCAGAAGATGCCACCGTTACTGTTTTCTTCAAGAAAACCGATATGGCACTTGATTATACCGAATCCTTCACTGCTCCGCAGAAAGTACTTATCAATGGGCATATCTATATCCTCCACAATAACAACCTCTATACTCCCTTTGGTACACAAATCCGATAATTCGGCATAACCGCAATGGGCTGCCAATAAAGCGTCAAATTCTGCCATTTTGGCAGAATTTGACGCTTTTGTGTCTTTGGCACGAAATTCGATTGCTAATCCCATAGAACCAATATGTATAACTTTTAATTAACATATATCAACTATGGCACAAGGTAATATCGGGGTTACGTCTGACAATATCTTCCCCGTCATCAAAAAGTTCCTCTATTCCGATCACGAAATCTTCTTGCGCGAACTCGTTTCCAATGCGGTCGATGCCACACAAAAACTCAAAACACTCGCATCTGTCGGCGAAGCAAAAGGCGAGCTCGGCGATATGCGCGTCTATGTCAATATCGATAAAAACAAAAAAACACTCACCATATCCGATCATGGTATCGGCATGTCTGCCGACGAAGTTGATAAATACATCAATCAAATAGCATTCTCAGGAGCAGAAGAGTTCGTCAACAAATACAAAGACAATGCCCAAGCCATCATCGGGCATTTCGGACTCGGATTCTACTCTGCTTTCATGGTTTCCAAAAAGGTCGAAATCTTCTCTCAATCCTATCGGGAAGACGAGAAGGCTGTCCACTGGTCATGCGACGGAAGTCCTGTCTATCAAATGGAAGACACTATCAAGGCCGACCGAGGTACCGATATCGTACTGCACCTCGACGATGAGAATCTCGACTTCCTCGAAGATAGCAAAATACAAGGCTTGCTTACCAAATACTGCAAGTTCCTACCCGTCGAAATCGTCTTTGGGAAGAAAAAAGAATGGAAAGACGGACGCGAACAAGAAACCGACCAAGATAATGTCATTAACAACGTTAATCCCGCTTGGACACGCAAGCCATCCGAGTTGAAGGAAGAAGATTATAAAGAGTTCTATCACCAACTCTATCCTAACCAATTGGATGAGCCTCTCTTCCATATACATCTCAATGTCGATTATCCTTTCCACCTTACTGGAATACTCTATTTCCCGCGTATTAAGAACAACCTCGATATTCACCGCAATAAAATACAACTCTATTGCAATCAGGTCTTCGTTACCGATGAGGTCGAAAACATTGTCCCCGAATACCTGACCCTTCTGCATGGGGTTATCGATTCGCCCGACATTCCGCTCAATGTTTCGCGCAGTTATTTGCAGTCCGACCAAAACGTCAAGAAGATTTCATCTCATATTACCAAAAAGGTCGCCGACCGTTTGGCGGAAATCTTCAAAAACGAGCGGGAAGACTTCGAGAAGAAATGGGACGACATCAAACTGTTCATACAGTTCGGGATGCTCTCCGATGAAAAGTTCTACGAAAGAGCCAACAAATTCGCACTCTACGAGAATATCGATCATCAATACTTTACGTTCGATGAGTATAAAGACAAAATCAAAGAGCAACAAACCGATAAGGACGGCAATCTCATTTGTCTCTATGCGCAAGATGTCGATGCTTCCTATGCTTATATTCAGCGCGCCAAACAGAAGGGCTACGATGTGTTGCTGATGAATGGCGAACTCGATGTGCATTTCATCTCGCAAACCGAACAGAAGAATACCGACTATTCTGCCGATGACAATACCGACAAAAAAGCCGCCGTACGTTTCGTGCGTATCGATTCCGACACTATCGAAAACCTCATACGAAAGGACGCACAACAGCAGGTTACACTCAACGACGAGCAGCAGGAAGCACTCCGATTCTCTTTCGAGTCGCAACTGCCCAAAAACGATAAGACCAACTACTTTGTTTCTTTCGAAGCAGTCAGTGCCGATGCAATGCCGGTCTTCCTTACGCAAAACGAGTTCATGCGACGCATGAAAGAGATGTCTGCACGTCAGCAGGGCATGTCGTTCTACGGACAAATGCCCGACCAATACAATTTTGTCCTCAATACAGAGCACCCGCTCATCACGCAACTTGCAGGCAATCTGCTTGATGCTGCCGCTGCCGAAATAGCACCGCTCAACGAGCAAATCACGGCCAAGCAGAACGAAGAACAACAACTCCGTGATGCGCAGAAAGATAAAAAGGAAGACGAACTCACTACCGAAGAAAAAGAGGCTGTCACCAACATTACCAAACAGATTGCCGAACTGCGCGAACAGAAGAAACAAATCTTCTCTCAACTCGCTGCTGCCAACCCGCAAGTTGGTCAACTCATCGACATTGCGCTCCTCGCAGCCGGTTTGCTCAAAGGTGAACCGCTCGCACAATTCCTCAATCGAACCATTCAACTGCTCTAAGAAGTATCTTTTAAATACTCTGCATGCAAGGTGTGTCGCATTAATATGCGGCACACCTTTTTTCGTGCAAACGCGACACACCTCTTCCCGCATCATAACATCCGTCAATCAATCATGCAACATTCAAATAGAATACACGCTTTTTTGATAGAAAAACAGACGTATTTTTTGCAAAATAATGAAATTTTGCAATTGTTTTCCTTGTTTCTATTGGAATAATGAAAAATAATATACTACCTATGTCCGATGAAGGTCTTCTTCTATGTGTTTCACTTCTAAATACAATTGTTATGAAACGTATTTACATTTTTTGTCACAGAGTCTTGATACCGATTCTGTGCGCAGCATCGTTTACTGTAGAATTGTGGCACGAACGTTTTGGGTGCTTATGCTCGCAGCAAACTACAGATACTAATGCGTTGATAGATGTGTCGGGTTATCCTTCCGGGTGGTATGAGTTGCTCCTCTTACAAGACGGCACACTAATAACCTCCGATAAATTATTTGTTGAACACTAAAATTATAATTATTATGAAAAAATATTTTCTTCTTTGCACGATATGTTTTGTGGCATTGGTGGGGTGCGAAGAAACTGCCAAGAAAGTGTATCTTCCGTCTGTTGTCAATATCGATGCAACGGCAGTATGTTGCGATGTCGCCAATCCGGTCGATAACTTACCTTGGCTGCACGATATAGTGTACGATTTTATGGCGGATAGCCTTATCAGAAAAGAAGAAATGGCTTATTTCAATATCCTCCGTGTCTATGTATGTACTCAAATGGAAGAAGACAATATCCTTTATTATGTAAAAATCTGTTGTTCCGATTTCTCATGGGTAGAACAACTAACGAATGTTACGTCACAAGGAAACGAATCGGATCATCAAGAACAACTGCAAGAGAGGAAAAAGATGCAACGCTCGCAAGTCCCGCCTCAACCGCCTAAAGAATTAATTTTCGATTGCGAAGGAAACTATGTAGGAAACGAATTGCCGGTAGGCTATTGGAACTACCTGCAAATCGTTGTTGTTCAATACGGCTACGTATGGAAAGGAGGCACAGTCATCTGTTAAATCTCCTCTCTAACGAATCATTTGCACTCGTTTAATCAACCTCTTATGTTTTTCTTAATAGGTATCTCCGCTTATGGTATCTTTCCAAAGCAGGGATACCTATTCTGTTAAAAGCATAATCCGATAAAACTTTTTGTGCGATGAACCGCTGCCGATTCTTAATTGCTTATCCCGCTCTTCATTTATAATCACTTGCTCGCAAACTATTGCCAAAAACAAATAGTTTCTGTATCTTTGCACCCTATAACATTAACGCATACATAACAACATCATGAAGAAACTTTCTCTGGCAGTCACGCTGCTCATCACTGCAGCAACACTCGCAGCACAACTACCCGACACAAGGGTACTGCTCACCATCAACGGAGAACCCTCTACCGTAGAAGAGTTCATGTATATCTATCAAAAGAACAACCAAGAAACACAGGTCGAACAAAAAACTATCAACGAATACCTCGAACTCTTTATCAATTTCAAACTCAAAGTGAAGGCTGCCGAACAACTCGGCATCGATACTACCGAAGCGTTTCTGAAAGAATTGGCAGGATACCGAAAACAGGCTACACCAAAGTACATGGTCGACCCTGAAGCCGAAGAAGCAGCCATACAAAAAGCCTATGGACGTATGCTCAACGATCGACGGGTAAGCCATATCGCAATCAAATGTCCCGCTAATGCAACACCCGAAGAAGAAGCCGCTGCAATCGAAAAAATCAATAGGGCATACACACGCGTTACCACCGGACTACCTGTCGTTGTACGACGCAAAACACTCCCTGGTACACCCGAAGATTTTGCCATAGTAGCCGCCGAGATGTCCGAAGATCCAAGCGTTGCCGATAATGGGGGAATGATCGGTTGGGTACGGCCTTTCCGTTTTGTCTATCCTTTCGAAGAACAGGCCTACAATACCGAAGTCGGACACATTAGCAATGTGTTCCGTACACCTTTCGGTTTCCATATTCTTAAGGTCGAAGAAGAACGCCCGCACCTCGAAGTGCACGCAGCACACATCATGAAGATGACGCCGAGAGGTAACGATTCTGTATGTGCCGCCGCTAAACAACAAATCGATTCGCTATATAATATCCTCTTGGCAGGCGAAGATTTTACTACAATCGCCATACAAAACTCCGACGACCGTGGCTCCGCACAACGAGGAGGTGACTTGGGATGGTTCGGAAAAGGACAAATGGTTCCCGCTTTCGAAGATGCTGCTTTCGCAATAGAGCAGGAAGGTACACTCTCGCAACCCGTACAATCAGTCTACGGATGGCATATCATCAAACTGTTGGAACGACGCGGAACTCCCGATCTTGCAGATATACGCGACGAAGTTATTAAGAATATACGACGCTCCGAATATCAGCAGGAAATCGATAATGCCTTTGTCGAAAAACTCAAACAAGATTACAATTTCACACAAAACACCGAGGCACTCGCTCCGATCTACAATCTGGCTGCCGACTACGATGTACGCGATTCCGTTTTCATGGCTGCTGCTGCACAACTCAACGATGTACTCTTCCGATATGCCGACGAGTACCGTACACAAGCCGATTTTGCTGCCTACCTTCGTCAAAACACATTCGTACAGCAACTTCCTACTAAGGCGGTTATCGATGACAATTACCAACGCTATGTCGCACGCGAACTGCGCGCACACGAAGAGTCTTTGCTCGAAGATAAATACCCCGAACTACGCAATCTCATGACCGAATATCACGACGGTATACTACTCTTCGAAGTCTCACTGCGCGAAGTATGGGATAAGGCAGGACAAGATACTGCCGGTATCACGGCATTCTTCAATGCACATCGCAAAGACTATACATGGGATACACCGCGCTACAAAGGATATGTGGTCTATTGCAAAGATAAAACCACAGCCAAAGCAGCAAAACGTATCATACAAAGTGCCAATGCCGATTCAGTGGCTTCTTACATCAATAATCGCCTTAACCTCGATAGTGTGCAATACGTACGTTTCGAGAAAGGATTATGGAAACAAGGCGATAATCCTGCCGTCGATAAGTATGCTTTCAAGAAAGGAAACTACCAACCCGAAGAAGAATTTCCGTACGTTTTCGTTATAGGTAAACAACTCAAAGGGGCAGAAGTCTATACCGATGAACGAGGAAAAGTTACTTCTGCTTATCAAGACTATCTGGAGCAGGAATGGGTCAAAGCATTACGACAAGAGTATAATGTCGTTATCGATGAAGACGTGTTGCACACACTCACGGCTTCCGAAACGGCAGAATAACGTCTGATTTCGTTAATCTACTTTACCGATGAAAAAGAACGCTTGGTTCATAGGTGCGTTGTTGGGTATCTTTATACTCAATGTGTGGGTGCATTATTGCTTTTTCCGCATCGACCTTACAGCCGATAAGCGTTACTCGGTCAATCCTGCCACCAAAACACTCCTTAAGCGTACCGATGCTGTTGAGGTCACACTCTTTCTCGATGGGGCACTCAATGCCGGGTTTTTGCGTTTGCAGCAGGCTGCGATCGAGTTGTTGGGAGAATTCAATGTCTATGGCGATGTCACATGCCGTGTCGTTAATCCGGCACTCTTGTCGCAAAATCAGCAAGAACAACTGAACAACGCATTGGCAGAATACAATTTCCGACCTACTGCTATCTACGAACGCGATAAAGACGGCAAGGCTGTGCAAACTGTCGTGTGGCCCTATGCCAAAGTGGCGGTGGGAAATCGAGAAACCATGGTCTCCTTGTTGCAGAACAATAGGGGACTGTCAGGAGCGGAAAACCTCAACCATTCTATCGAGACGTTAGAGTACAATTTTGCAGAAGCAATACATTCCCTCACGCAAGAGCAACGAGCCAAAGTTGCTTTCTTGGAAGGGCATGGCGAATTGCCCGAACACAATACGGCTGATGTACAAATGGCGTTAGAAAAATGGTTCGATGTCTATCGGGGCTCTATCACTGCCGATGCCGATTGCTTGCAACCGTTTAAGGCATTGGTTATTGCCGACCCGCAAGCATCTTTCTCCGAACAAGATAAGTATATCATCGATCGCTATGTCATGCAAGGAGGACGTGTCCTTTGGCTGCTCAACGGAGTGCAGTTCTCGCAAGATGTGCTTTCCGGCAATGGCTTTACGCCGGTCATTCCGCTCGACTTGAATCTTCAAGACCTATTGTTTCGATATGGTGTACGGGTCAATCCACGCTTGGTGGCAGACCTGCAGTGCCTTTCCATTCCGGTCGATGTCTCCCCCGACCCTGCACAACCCCAATATCAACCCATGCCTTGGTGCTATGCGCCTTTGTTGCTAACTTCCGATGCTACACCGCTCACAAAGAACCTTATGCAATTAAGCGCATCCTTTGTATCCGATATCGAGTTTGTCGGAGAATCCGACGGGCAACTTCGAGAGGTTCTGTTGGCCACGGGGAATGCTTCACGACTGATACCTACACCCTCCGAAATCAATCTGAGCGATGTCACACCCGACCCGCAACTCTTTCAGTATGCTTATGTCCCCGTAGGAGTAAGCATCGAGGGAACATTCTCTTCCTTGTTCGCACATCGTATCTCACCCGAGGGAGTGGTCAATGCTACCGAAAAAAAGACCTTTTCCGTACCTACACGGCAAATCTTTGTCGCATCGGGGTCTATTGTGCGCAACGAGTGGCAAAACGGACAATCACTGCCTGTTGGTTACGACCGCTATTCGGGCATCCGGTTCGGTAATCGCGATTTTCTTGTCAATGCCCTTTTGTGGCTGGCCGACGATTCGGGACTTATCGAATTAAGGCAAAAAACGATTCCGCTACGTATGCTCAATCGGTCGCAAGTCGATGCACAACGCACCGCTTGTGTGTTGTGGAGTCTGCTCGTGCCACTTGGTTTGTTGATGCTCTTGGCGGTAGTCGTATTGGCGGTGCGACGTTGGCGATACGGCAATCGAATAGCACAGAGATAAATGGATAAACCGATAATATAAACAACTTACCGATACTACTATACATTATGAAACGTTTCTGCACACTATACTTATGCTTCATCGCTTTTGTTGTAGCAATGGCGCAATCCTTGTCTTATCCTACCGATACGGTCAAAGGAAAAGTCTATTGGCTCTACCCGGTGCAGAAAAGCGAGGGATTATATCGCATCAGTAAGAATTTCGGAGTACCGCAAGAAGATATAGTGGCGGCTAATCCGGAGTTGGAACATAGTGGCTTACGCTTGGGGCAAATCATTCGTATACCTTATGTGGAGCAAATCGATTCGTCACGCTATATAGTGCACGAACTCCAACCCAAGGAAACACTCTATGGTTTGAGCAAACGCTATCAGGTGAAAGTCGAAGATATTCAAAATCTCAATCCTGTTACGGCAAAACGCATGAATATAGGTGCCAAACTGCTCATCCCGCGTGCACCCGAACAGCCTGCCGCTGATAGCACTCCTCTTCGGAATATCCCTAAAGAGGCTACGAATGTCGCCTCCTCTGCACTAACGGAACAGGTCATTGTGTCACAGCCCGAATCTCAACCCGCAATGCAGGAGCAAATCGCACAACCTGCCCCCGCACAACCGCAGCAGGAAAAGGTCGATACCTTGTTCTCCGACACTCTGTTCTCCGACACCGTTGTACAAGATACACTGTCGCTTGCCTATCAGCCTACGCAAACACCCTTGCGTATTGCTTTCATGTTACCCCTTATGACGGAGGTTGCCAAGCGAGACCCTGCTATCGATCGCTTTGTCGAGTTCTACGAAGGTGCTCTCTTGTCAGTCTATGCCACCCAAAAGTCAGGACAGAAGTTCGAAATCTATGTCTACGATATCGAGAAAAACAATGTCAAACTGCAGCGCATCTTGCAGCAGCCCGAAATGCTCAATATGGACGCTATTGTCGGACCCGCATACCCCTCTCAGGTGAGTCTGCTCTCGCAGTTCGCTTTTGCCAATCATATTCCCGTCTTGGTTCCGTTTACATCCAGGGTCTCCGATATCGACCGCAATCCCTATCTCTTGCAGTTCAATCCTTCCGAACAAATGGAGGCTGCACTTGTGTGCGATTGGCTGAAGCAAAAAGGCAACAATGTGCATTGTCTTTTCATAGGTCTTGATGCCGACGATGCTGCACAAGATGTGCGTACACTCTATGCACAGGCACAGCAACAACAACTCTCTCTCTCAACCATACCTTTGCATACCTTGCAAAACGATTCCTTGGCTGATTGTTTGGCGAAAGAGAAAGAAAACATACTCATCTTTCCTTATACGCGTTTTGCTTCTGTTCATCCCTTGTTGGCTAAGGCAGAGCCCTTCGGTAAGCAATACAGCCTGTCTGTGTTCTCTTACTACGCTTGGCAAAAAGAGATGTTGCCTTTCCCTGCTTTCTATACCTCTGTTTTCAATACGGAAACAATGCTCAACTTGCCGCTGATGACCTATTCGCTACGCTATAACTGCTATTTCGGACACGAACTCACCAACACCTACCCGCGCTACGACCTTTTAGGCTACGATCTTACCTCATGGTTGGTGCTGTTCCTGCAGCAGGATGCCGAGTTACCTATGCAGCAGCGTATCGAACAGACCCGCTATAAAGGATTACAATCCGACATCCTTTTCCTGCGTAAGTCGGCTGTCGGTGGCTATGAAAATCAAGGATTACATATTCTTACACGATGAAGCAACGCTGTCTTATAGGTTTGTTCTTGTTACTCTGTGTGAGAACGGTTCTGGCGCAACCGCGCTTGGAACGCTATGAAATGTATATTGGCGTCCATGCTGGTATCTTGGGGTCTATGATTAGTTTTTCTCCCGATGTGACACAGTCGGCTTTGCACCCCTATTGGGGACCGAATGCAGGTCTTGTCTTTCGCTATAGCGGACAGAAATGTTGCGGTCTTCAAGTCGAACTCAACTATATGCAACGAGGTTGGCACGAAACGCTTACCGACTACCGACGCCAACTCGATTATCTCGAAATCCCTTTTCTTACGCATATCTGGTTCGGACGTAAGTTCCGTGGTTTTGTCAATCTCGGGCCGCAAATCGGTTTCTTGGTGCATGAGTCGCATTATGGTCTGCCCGAGGAAACACAACCGCAGCACCTCTCACTTGATAGCCGTTTCGATTGGGGCTTGGCAGGAGGATTGGGTATGTTGTATCGTAGTGTAGCGGGTGTCTGGCAACTCGAAGCACGGTTCAACTATAGTTTTGGCGATGTCTTTGCCAATCATAAGACCGACTATTTCGCACGCTCCAATTCTATGAACCTCTCCCTCAATCTTGCTTGGTTCTGGCAGATTCGCTAAACAACGGAAGCCGGCATCCGTGTTGTCAAACATACGCACAAATCTTTATTCTTTATACACAGCACGTCCAAATGTCTTCTCGGCATTTGGACGTGCTGTGTATAAAGAATAGGTCAATACTTACCAACGTGTCCCTCTTATATCGTCTTATCGTATCACTTTCTCTCCGTTTATAATGTACACACCTTGGGGTAGGTTAGTTGCATCCTCTCCAAGATATACACCCATAATGCTGTATACGCCTTTCTGTGCAGGTATGGAAATGGTTTCTATGTTCGAGGGGGTGTCGTTCTTGTCTTTGATGAAACGCACGAATACGGCGTTTGTATAGTTGTTGTAAGCGCAGTTTACCGACGATTTTACAGTGTTGTTGGTAATCATGGCTGCATAACTCTGCTTTTCGCTTCTGCCGGTCGACGATGCAAAATACGCCATGGAGCAATAACTGCTATATGCTCTGCTTTCATCTTTATTCAGCCAAGTACCTAAGTATTTCGATGTATTAGTCATAAAATATGGGTAGGGCAACATATTAAAGCCGTCTGCATTCAAAGCCTCCAGACTTGCACCGCTCAGGGGTGCGTCGTAATAGGGGGCATCAGTGTTGTTGAGAGTTGTGTTGGAGCATGCGCCAACCAAGTCTATCCACTCTTGTGCAGTGGGGATATGCCAACCTTTCGGCGCAATTCCTTGTATATTGGCGGCATCGGTAAAGTCCTCGGTAGGCATGTTTTCTCCGTTCATGAATATATCGGTAGTATAGAGCAATCCCATTTGAGCAATGGCATTCACATCGTCAGTCGGGGTTACTGTGGCAACTCCGTTTACTACTTCAAAGGTGGCAGGATAGTAAATACCGGTTGCCTTCTCTGCATCCTGATTGTTGAGAGGCGTTATCTGCCTCCCTTCTGGCACATAACGCAAGTTTTCAGCCATCCATGTGCGACCGTCTTTCATTACCACTGTCGCATATTCCACGCCGCCAATCTCTATAGTACCTGTTGTACTCTCTTGAGCGTTTAATAGCATACTTGCTGTCAGCATAACCGACAGACTTAAAATTGTGTAGTTTTTCTTCATAGTCTTTTCTGTTTATGATTGTTAATGAAATATACTATATGCATCTGTTGAAGTCAAAAACGACTGCAAAAGTACATTTTTTATCTCATCTTTTGCAAGGAAGATGCCCAAAATACCTAATAATGGGGATGTGTAAGAGCCTAACCCAATCAATTTTGTTTCTGGAAATGTAAGGGTAATGTTAGTGTATATCTATGTTACTGATTCTGTTGAAATTTATCTAAATTGTAATGTGTTTTCGTGATTTATAATATTTTTTTCTTTTTAATAGCCTTACTGATGATTACTTGTCTTTCTTTGGATAAGGCATGTCTCCTTACTATACCATTACGAAATCGTTATGGGATACGTGCGGAATCTTATTCCGCTTTCATTTTTCCAAAACAAATCTTCTTCGCCAATCCCATAAACTTGGGGTTTGTAAAAGCAGGCTTGTAAAGTCCGAAACAAAGCAGTAATTTTGCACTCCATTAGGTTAAATGTACATCTATGCGTAGAAAAATATTGATTGCTTTCATGGCGCTGTCAGCCTATTCTGCTTATGCCGCAACGCTGCAATTCGGATGGCTTGGCTCGCTTACTTGCTCTGCCGAAAGATGCCAGTCTATGATTGCGGACATACGGTTCAATGAGCAGGGAGACGGCTTTGTTTTGGCTGATTATGGAACGCTTGCTGCTACCGACGACAATGCTTTCTTGGGGCAACATTTCGGAGGTGCCGACTATGGTATGGGAACAAGTTACAATAAGAATATGTTGCTCTCTAAGTTTGATTTAGAGGGTAATCTCTTGTGGCAGATACACAGTATCGATGGCGATTATCAGTCGGGCTGTTTCTGCCCTACTTCCGATGGGGGTGTCATCTTGGTGGCTCGGTTTCGTTTGTCTTTCCGCAATAAGGTGGTAGGGCAAGAGGCGGAGCAGTGCCATATTGTCGATGCTGCAGGTGCTTCTTTTGTAACTACTGCTACGTACAACGATGCGCTCTATGCCAATACGGTTGTCTTGCGTATCAATGCACAAGGCGAGATCCTGTCGGCACGTGTCTTGGATGCGGGGGTGCAGGCTGCTAATCCGCTAACCGTTCGGGCTGTTGTTACCGATGAGGAAGACTGTGTCTACTTGGCGGGTAGTACAACCGAACAACATGCCGTACTCTACAAGTTGAATAAACGCTTGGAAGAAATCAACCAATTGGTAATGTTTGGCAATACGCTCGACGATCGTTGGAATGGTTTGCTTTACAAAGCGGGTAAACTCTATCTCGGTGGCAATGCGAAGAACGATGCCGCTACCGAACTTATCTACGGAGAGAAAGTTACTTATATTTCCGAATTGAATTTCATCAATGCATGTGTCGATACCAACTTACGTTGCGAGTATTTGGCGGCAACGCCTATTCTGCGACACAACGACAAACAGAATTATCTCTTCTATCAAATGCAGTGGAGCGGAGATCAACAGACCTACTATATCAGTGGCGGATTTATGGGCGGACTCATGGTGGGCGATCGCTACATCCATGCAGGAGGCGAACTCAATAGCACCATGAACGATGGCTATACTATTCAAATCGATAGCGAAACTGGAACGCTACGCAATGCGGTGATAACCGGCAACACTACGCTTAACCTGAATCAAGGGGTCATTGAGCGAGGCGATAGCCTATATATTGTAGGTTACCAATTTGGCTCTGTTTGGATGAAACGATACGATAAACAATTGAATTATCAAGACGAACGTCTGATCGCAACGGGAGGAGGTATGTCCGCATTGGTGGCGGTCGCATCGTATAACGATATGTTTTGTGTCGGACTGCGTAGCCAGCGAGGACAAGATTTTTCTATCATGGGACAAACTGTCAACGAAGATGTACTTTGGTATAGTACTATCGCTGCAGGCTCTTTTGCCGATACTTCCGATGGATTGGAGCATCTGCGGCAGCAACCGTCTGCGCAGAAGATAGTACGCGATGGACAGGTACTGATTCGCCGAGGTGAAGATGTATATACAATTTTAGGCAATAAGATATTATGATGAAGAAAGTTCTTTTTATAGCGGTCGTAGTGCTGGGAGCATTCACCGCATGCAGTAAAACGACAACCGAACAAACAGTTGTCTACACCATCAATGAGGTTTACGATAATGCCGATTCCTTGCTGAACGATACTATCACTTTTCAGGGTATCTGCACACACTTGTGCAAGCATGGTGGACGTAAGGCTTTCCTTATGGGTACCGACGAAAGCCGTATCCTGCGCGTCGAAGGTGCCGGTATGGGGCATTTCGAAGCCGATTGTATTAACAATATCGTGCGTGTTCAAGGCATCTTGCGTGCTACCGAAATTCAGCCGGAGCAAGATAATGCCTTGCCTTCTGAACAACATGGTGAAGACGGCAATGGTTGCGAAACCGAGAAAAAAGCCATACGCACCTATTATGCGGAGGCTATTGCTTACGAAATTGTACAAGAGTAATGAAGTGGGCTAAAATTCGTAAATGGATGCGCATCATTCATCGCGAACTGAGTTATGTCTTTGCGGGAATGTTGCTCATATACGCTATTTCTGGTATAGCCCTCAATCATAAGAATACCTTCAATAGCCAGTATAGTGTTTCACGCACCGAACTGCAGATACCTGCTGCTGTGCGTGGCTTGCAAGCACCTGACGATGTCAAACGCTTATTGCACGATGCAGGTGTCAAGGCAGCATATATTCAGCACTATTATCCCGATAATACAACGCTGAAAGTGTTCCTTAAAGGCAATAGTTCTTTGGTTGTGGATGTCTCTACGGGAAATGCACTGCTCGAAGAAGTGCACAAACGTCCCCTCATGGGTAGTTTGAGCAAATTGCACTACAATCCTGGTCGTGCTTGGACGGTCTTCTCCGATACGTTTGCAGTCGCCATGATTCTTGTCGTACTCACAGGCTTGCTTATGCTCAAGGGCAAACATGGTCTGTGGGGCTGGGGAGGGCTTGAAGTGCTGATAGGCATGCTCATACCCTTATTGTTTTTATTACTCTAACCGCATGCGGGGTAGGTTGTGGATTATAGTAGTCTGTCTGTTCTTGTCTGGTGGGTGCTGGGCTGATAACGAGTCTATTGTACTAACCGATACGGCAGGCAATCCTATTTCCTTGCTATTGGAGTTGGACGAAGTCGTGGTGACGGCGGTCGAATCGCATGGCGCGGCATCCTCTTCGGTGGTCAATAAAGAAGCAATGCAACATTTGCAACCCTCCTCTTTTACCGATATTCTCTCCATGCTCCCCGGGTCTACTACTAAAGACCCCAATCTCAATACCGCCAATACCATTCACCTCCGCGAGGCAGGCGATGGTACTTCCGATGCCGACTATCAGACCACCTCATTGGGTACCGGCTTTGTCATTGATGGCGTACCTATCTCTACCGATGCCAATATGCAGTACATCCAAGGTTCCTCAAGTTCGCAGGATGCAACACGCCAAACGGTCAATGCGGGTGTCGATATGCGTACCATTTCCACCGACGACATCGAGAAAGTGGAGGTTATCCGAGGTATCGCAGGTGCAGAGTATGGCGATATCACATCGGGTGTGGTCAAAATAGAACGAACCATGAAACCTACACCGTGGAAAGCACGATTCAAGGCGGATGGTTTTTCCAAATTGTTCTATGTCGGCAAAGGAGTAGGGTGGCGCGACAATGCCACAGTGCTCAATGTCGGTATCGACTACCTCAATGCCAAAAGCGACCCCACCAACTCGCTGGAGAACTACCAACGCACCACGCTCAGTGCACGACTACAGAATCGTTGGCAATCAGACAATCTGAATATCCGTTGGCAAACCAATGTCGACTATACGGGAAGTATCGATAACGATAAAATTGACCCCGATATCAACTACAATAAAGAAGATGCTTACCGTAGTCAATATCACCATATTGGTTGGGGCAATACCCTCAATATCCTACCCAAAGACCAACAATGGTGGACGGCTGCGGTTACCACCAATCTCAGTGGCTCATTCGATCGTATCGAGCAGACCAAACTTGTGCAATTATCCACGCCTATTCAGCCTGTCATCGACCGATTGGAAGAGGGCGAGTGGACAGCCTCCTTGCTGCCTTATCGTTATGTGGCTGCTCACGTTGTCGATGGCAGACCATTTAATGCCTTCGTGCGCCCCAAAGTCAATTTCGTATTCGATACATGGCATATATCCCACAAAGCAGCAGTGGGTGTCGAGTGGAAACTCGATAAGAACTTTGGCGATGGGCAAGTCTACGATATGACGCGTCCCCTTAACTATAATAGCACCTTGCGTCCGCGAGCATATAGCGATATTCCTGCCAACAATACAATCAGTTGGTATGTGCAAGACGAATTACACATCCCTGTCGTCACTACTTCTTTCGATGTGGAGATTGGGGTGCGTGGAACGAGTCTAATGGGGTTAGATGCCGCCTATGCTATGCGCGGAAAGCACTATGTCGATCCACGCGTCAATATCAGTTATCATATACCTGTCCCCGGCGGAGAAATCTATTTGGCAGGGGGCATCGGACAGCATACCAAGATGCCTACGCTCTTGCAACTCTACCCCAACATGTTGTACGAAGATCTCCGTTCGCCCGATATGCATGTCAGCCCCACTGATAGCACTATATCACTCTATACGCACCTGATCAACCCTACCAACTACAACCTCCAACCCGCACGCAATCTCAAGTGGGAAGCGCGTGTCGGTATCGATATTCATAAACACAACTTATCCATTACCTATTTCGAGGAACGTATGAACGATGGTTTCCGCACCTGGACGAATTGCATCGCATACACTTATCCTATCACGCAAGAGGGTGTTACCAATACCTATACCAAACTGCTCACTTATCCTATCACTACCAACGGCAGTGCCGTCTTCAAACAGGGTGTGGAGTGGCAGTATGCTTCCCCACGTATCCCCGCCATCTATACGCGCTTCACCGTCAATGGAGCATGGCTGCGTACCACCTACCAAAATTCTCAATCTATGTTCTCTACCGACAAACTCACGGCCGTAGTGGGCAACACTGCCGTCAAAGACCTGTATGTCGGCTTGTACGACTGGACGGACGGATCGGTGCGCGAGAATTTCAATACCAACCTTATCGCCGATGTGCATGTGCCTAAGTTGGGGCTCACGGTCAGTGCTACAATCGAATTCAACTGGTACTCGGCTACGCGTACCCTGCAGAAGAACGGCACGCCTATTGCCTATATGGATACAAGTGGCGAACTGCAACCCTATACCGAAACCGACAGGCAAGACCCCTATCTGCAATGGCTCGTCTTCCAATACAATGCCGATATGTTCCGCCGCCGCGTAGTGCCTTTTGCGGGCTATCTTAATTTTCGTGTACAGAAATCCGTTACACGCTATGCTACCGTGGCATTCTTCGTGAACAAACTCTTAGACTTTTTGCCCGACTACGAGGTGGATGGCGTTACCATACACCGCACGGCAAGCCCTTATTTTGGAATGGAAATCAATTTAACGATATAATGACGAATACAATGAAAATACTGAGAAACTTTATCTATGTTCTGTTGCCTCTCTGTTTCATGGGGTGCAATGAAACAATGCAAGACACTTACAACGTCTTGCTCGATGTGCGTGTCGCAGCCATGGACGCTATCCCCGATGCCGTCTTGCAAGAGGTGCAAATGCAGGTGCAAGACCTGAATATGGGTACTACCACCACTTTTACCAACGAGAGTACCACATCACCGTTGAGTTTCTCTCTCCTGCTCACCGCAGGCTACTACGACCTTCGGTTCACGGCTACACTACGCCAAGACACCACTTCCCACCTCGTGCAAGGCTATCTCCAAGGCGTGCATGTATCTGCCAATACAACCCTCCATATGGATGCCAACATCACTGATATACAAGAGGATTTTCTTTTGGCAGAGATTTTCTTCGCAGGCACACTTACCGATGAAGGCAAGCAGTATGTGGGAGACAAATATTTTGTCCTCTACAACAACTCTTCCCGTACCCTCTATGCCGACGGATTGCTTCTTCTGGAGTCCAAACTCAAGAACACACAGAAGTTAACTCTTACACCCGATTTCCGCAACCACTCCTTTGGCGCAGATGCTATCTATCGCATCCCCGGCGACGGACAGACCTATCCCGTACTACCGGGCGGACACCTCCTTTTGGTAGACAACGCTATGAACCACTGCGAAGCCAATCCTAACTCTTTCAATCTGAGCCAAGCCGATTTCGAGTGGTACGACGAATCCACCAATCCCAAGGTGCTTGATGTCGACAATCCTGCCGTAGAGAACCTCCAAAAAGTCTATTGCTATACTCTTACTATCTGGGGACCCAACAACCAAGGCAACACCTCTATCGCTTTAGCACGCATGCCGCAAGGCTTGTCCGACGAAGACTATCTGGTGCAATATAAGCAAGATTACGATTATATCAATGTTACTTCTGCAGGCACCTTCCAAATGACGGCTACTACCTATCTCGTCCCCAACGAGTGGGTGATCGATGCCGTCAATCTCTGCCCAAGTGCTACCTATGCCTGGACGGTAGTCTCTACCTCCTTAGACGCAGGATACACCTATGTCGCTACCCTCGGCAACGACAAAACGCGCTACGGCAAGTGTGTACGCCGTAAAGTAGCCACCATCTTGTCCGAACGCCGTGTACTGCAAGACACCAACAATTCTACCAACGATTTCTTGCCCGAACAACCTGCCGACCCCTTCTTTTGGTCTAAGTAAATGCTATGCTCAAGACACTACTCTTCATAGGCATCTTGCTCAGCGACACCACCTTCACCGAAGTATCTGTGCAGGGCAACTACTCCCGGAGTACTTACGCACTCGAGGGTGCATCGTCGGGTGGGTTCACCATACAAGCCGCCTCTGTCTACGACCTCAGTCCGCGCCACCGACTCTTCGGCGAAGCATCCTATTCGTGGGGGCAATCGCAGGGTAACGAGTGGGTCGAGAATGCCGACTACACACGCCTCTATCCCTACCTCACGGTCGATACTATTGGCGGGGGATTGCGAACCGAAGAGTATTTCTTCCGTGGAGGCTACCGTGGACTCTATTCGTCGGTAGTTTGGCATATAGCCTTGCAGTACACTGCACGCCAAAGTTATCGTCAAGTCGACCCGCGTCCGGAAAACAAAGTGGCAGATTTGCGTGTAGAGGGGAGTGTCGGCTATGTACACAGGCAATACGCCTACAGCCTCAATCTGAATCTGCAACGCTACAAGCAGACCAACAAGATCTCTTTTTACTCCGAACTCGGAGAGACTATGATTTACCACCTCGTGCAACCGGGTACGCCCTACACGCGTTTTGCAGGCGGCTTCAAATCTGCTTACTACCACGGCATGGCAGGCGGTGCCGCACTCACTGTCCAACCCCTTCATGAAGGATGGCTCGGCGCAATCGATTATCAGTACGAGCAGATTACCAAGGAACTACTGCAAAACACTAATACCCCCATTGCGCAGTTGGCTACCCACCAATTCTCCTTTTCTGCAGGCTACCTCACCACCCACTGGCATACCGCCCTCGACCTGCACTATCACCTCCGGCAAGGGCAGCAATATATGTACGGCGAGTCCACAGGCAACTACTACTACCTCATCGGCAAAACACTCAACTACACCGAGCACCTACTGCAATTCCGCCTCCATGCCCGCTATACGGCATTGCTCCCTATGGGCAAACTCACTCCTTATCTTGCCGCGCACTACACCCACCCGCTGCTCGGTAGCACACAGGTGCAACCCCTCTTCAGTACCCTTTCTGCGCGGTTACTATCGCCTTCCGTGGGGCTGTCAGCCTCGCTCGAGTATGCTTTCCCCGTCCGCAAGCGTATCGGACTCGCCTTGCGACCCGTAGCGGAATATACTCACTATACACTTACATCCGAATATACTTGGCAGGTGCGACTTGCACTTGCACTAACACTATAATCCTATGATACAATACGAGCATGTAACACACTATTACGGCAAGCGACTGATCTACGAAGACCTCAGTTTCACAGTCCCTAAAGGACGCATCTTAGGCTTGCTCGGAAAGAACGGCACAGGCAAGACAACTACCATCAATATCCTTAGCGGATTCATTCAGCCCGCCAAAGGTACTTGTCGCCTCTTGGGCTACGACACACGAACCATGCCTGCCACCGTACGCCAACGCATCGGACTGCTCTTGGAAGGACATGTGCAATATCCCTTCATGACCATACGGCAGATTGAGCAGTTCTATGCTCCTTTCTATCCGCATTGGAACAAGAATGCCTACTACGAACTCATGAGCCTCCTCCATGTTAAGGACTACCAACGCCTCAACCAGATGTCCAATGGACAACGCTCACAGGTAGCCCTCGGACTCCTCATGGCGCAAGACCCCGAACTGCTCATTCTCGACGATTTCTCTTTGGGCTTAGACCCTGGCTACCGCCGACTGTTCGTAGAGTACCTGCGCGACTTCTGCAAGCAGAAAGAACGCACCGTCTTCCTCACCAGCCATATCATACAAGATTTGGAGCGACTTGTTGACGATTGCATCATCATGGATTACGGACATATTATCCGACAATGCCCCGTCTCCGAACTCATCACTCCTACCATGACATTGGAGGATACATTTATAGAATTAACAGGTAAATACTAATACGCTATGCTACGAAGTTTATTTTGCAAAGAGTGGCTCAAAACGCGCCTTGTGGTGGCACTCGCTTGGTTTGCTACCATGGGAATGATCCTCTATTTGCTGCTCTCCTTACGCCATACTATCCTCACCTCAGGAGCGGTGGAAACTATCGCTACCATGTTGGGTAGAGACCTTATTTTTGTTGACATCATGCGCTTTGTGCCGCTTATCATAGGCGTATGCCTCGCCCTTGCGCAGTGGTTGCCCGAGATGCAGCAGAAGCGTCTCAAACTCACCCTGCACCTACCTGTACACTATGCCTATTCCATCAGTATCATGTTGCTCTATGGCGTAGTGGTGATGCTGGGCATATCCCTATCCAATCTCCTGCTCTTGGGGGCTGTGGAGGCTATCTATCTCCCCTACGAACTCATACGCCATACCCTCCTCACCATGCTTACATGGTATCTGGCAGGTATCATGGGTTACTTGCTCTTCTCCTGGGTCATCTTGGAGCCCATCGGGCGTATGCGCGTGTTCGCACTCTGTATCAGTGCCACACTATTGAGTATCTGCTATCTCAGTAGCATGCCCGAAGCGTACAACTATCTCTTGCCCGCTTTGCTCCTGCTCACAATGCTGCTCTTTATGCTGCCGTTTTATAGTGTTTATCGTTTCAAACAAGGAAAAGGACTATGAAAAATATCCGCTATCTCATTATCTTGCTCGCTATCGTGCTTTGTGTATGGCTTCTTCCTGCCTTGGTGGGACTGTTAGCACCCATACAGGTCGCTACCCCCTTCGTGCAGTATTCTATCGCCGATAGTTCGTTCATCCGTTTCGAGACGGGCAATCACCAAACGCGCTATATCGACATGCGCGGACAAGAGTTCACCAAAGCGGAGTGTGACTCCCTTCTGCCCCTGTTCAGTTTCCGACAACTGCTTGCCGAAGGACGACTCCCCGACACCATTGGCGGCATAGCGGTCAATCCCAAACTGATTCAGCAGAACGCCTTCTATTTCAAGACATCACCCAAGCAGTTATCCAAACCGCAGATAGGGCTATACACACCCTTAGAGTCGGCTTCTGGATTGGTCAATCTCACGCTGTCTGACGATGTCTTCCGCTTGGTGGACAACGGATTGGAGTTCATCGATTGTGAGACCAATCAGGTCTTGCCCGCACGCTCTCGTTCATACACACGCGAGTTGGAGAAGTACGGTTTCGTCTTCCCCGTGCGCTTGATATGGGGTAATGCTTCCACACGCAAAGACTACGACAACGGTTTCCTTCTCACCGACCAAAACGACCACCTTTACCAACTGCGCCGCGTCAAGGGCGCACCCTTCGTACGACAGATACAGACCGATGCCACAGGGTGGAAACAACTCTTCACCCTCGAACCTGCCAACCGTCAACTCATTGGCATGGCAGTCGACCAACAGAACCAACTCTATGTCGTGCGTCAGAATGGTACTACCACCCGCGTGGACATCGACGAGTACAACCCCGCCACCATGCAGATTACTATCGTGGGCGACCTGCAGCAGTGGACTATCGTCTTGTATACCGAGTCCGACACACGCTACTATGCCGTCGATGCTCGTACTTTCGAGCGTATCGATGCGGCTGTCATTCCCGATCCCGCACCCACAGGTTGGAGCAAGTGGCGCAAGTATATCCTTCCCCTCCGCCTCGACTTCACAGGCTGGCAAGATGTCTACATCTACCCCCGCCTCAACCAAGACTAAACACAAAACCGCCACTTATATAAAGAGATATAAGTGGCGGTTTTTTACTATATTGATTTCTTTTATTTGCCTATTCCTCTCCCTCATACCGATCCAACGCCTCGCTCATCAAGCGGCGACCTTCTTCTATTATCTCCTCTGCGCGGTCGAAATCAAAGGTCGTGAACGCGTATTGCGGCATCGTCGCTAATATATCGGGATGTAGCAGTTGCAGCATCAAGTTTGTGTTTTGCTGTATCTGCATGTCCGACATACGGTCTACCAACGAGAAGTAGTTCACCGAGTCTTGCAGATCCGGCCGCTCCTCTTCCTGCATATCTTCCCACCGTTTCTTCAGGTTCTGCAGGTAAGTCGGCAGTTTGATGCCCGTCTGCTCTATAGCCTCTGCGGCTTTCGTGATGTACGATTTCTCGGGTTGTTTCACTTGCAACTGGTCTTTCCCCGAGATATTCATCGCCACCAGCAGGTCGCCCCTCTTCCGCTGAATACGATTCAAGGGTAGGGGATTGAGTATCCCGCCGTCTATCAACAACTGATTATCTCTTTGCACAGGCTGAAAAAACAACGGTATACTGATCGACGCACGGATAGCCTCAAACAAGTGCCCCGCCTCAAACACTACCTCATTCGCAGAAATCAAGTCTGCCGACACGATCGTACAAGGGATACGCAAATCCTCTATCAACTGGTCGGGCACTACCTCTTTCAGGGCGTTGATTATCCGCTCACCTTTCACCAACGAGTTCAGCGAGATACTCAAATCCACCATCTTCAGTATTTTCTGTTTGTCCACTTGCAGAAACCACTCTTTGGCTTCCTGCAGCCTGCCCGCAGCATACATACCTGCTATCATGGCGCCCATCGAGCACCCCGCTATACTGCCTATTTCATACCCGCGCGATTCCAATTCCTCTATCGCGCCAATGTGTGCCAAACCTCGCGCACCACCGGAGCCTAATACCAAGGCTACCTTTTTTGTCTTTTTCATAGGGGTTGTCAGAATTTATGTAGTATTACTTATTGTTGCATCCTTCCGCCGCTATCACGCAGCACTTTTCTTTCCACTCACTCAGTGTGAATATACTGAGCCTCTTCCTTTCATATTATATACCTACAAGAAATATGCCACAACCCTTATCGGATTAGGTTGCTCAAAAGATTTTTTTCTCTTAATAGAGTAAGTCTATTCCCTTGCTGTTATAGTACAAATTGAAAATAGGTGTATTATAACTTTTTTATAATAGATATTTTTAGGCGTTATTTATAGGTTGTTGTCTTAACCGTTATTTTGTACCGATAATGTGTATCGCCTCATATATTTTTTCTGACGAAGTGTAGATACGTATTAGG
>JAMPAY010000005.1 GCA_023666945.1 Paludibacter sp. | reverse complement strand
ATCGTCCAATTGGGCAGATAAAATATTCACTGATTTAATTCAACCAACAGGTTATCATTATGAATACTATACTTAGAAACATACCGTTCTCTCCTCCTGATATTACCGAGGATGAAATTGCTCAAGTAGCAGAAGCACTGCGTTCAGGCTGGATTACTACCGGCCCTAAAACCAAAGAGTTTGAACGCCGTATTGCCGACTATTGTCGTACATCGAAGGCAGTAGCCCTCAACTCTGCTACGGCTGCATTGGAGATTGCATTGCGCCTTATCGGTATACAACCGGAAGATGAAGTTATCGTACCTGCCTACACCTATACTGCATCGGCCAGTGTTACGCAACACGTAGGTTGCAAATTGGTACTCATTGATACACAAGCCGACAGTGTAGAAATAGACTATGAACAATTGGCGAGCCGCATTACCGAACGCACGAAAGTTATCATACCCGTCGATTTGGGAGGCGTTGTATGCGACTACGATAAACTCTATGCCATTGTCAATAACAAGAAACACTTATTCCGTCCCACCAACGAATTACAGCGCAAAATAGGACGTGTTATCATATCCGCTGATTGTGCCCATGCTTTTGGAGCGCAATGGCATGGAAAGATGGCAGGCGAGATAGCAGACTTCTCTTCCTTTAGTTTTCATGCAGTTAAAAACCTAACCACAGCAGAGGGCGGTGCACTAACATGGAATCTGCCCTTTGGTCAGGAACCTGTCACTACCCTACAACACTATGGAGCCGATCTGCCTTTTATAGAAGGAGAAACATGGAACGAATTTCTCTACCGACTCTCACAACTATTTTCCTTGCATGGACAAAACAAAGACGCACTTGCCAAGACAAAATTGGGAGCATGGGAATATGACATCATCGGGCCTTGGTACAAATGCAATATGACCGACATTATGGCAGGCATCGGACTTGCACAGTTGGATCGTTATCAAGGCTTATTGGAACGCCGTCGCGACATCATAGAACGATACAATCAAGGGCTTGCGGCACTCAATATTCGCACGCTCAATCATTACGGCAGCAACCACCAATCAAGCGGGCACTTATATATCGTTCGCTGTTTAGACCTTACGGTAGAACAACGTAACGAAGTAATAACAAAGATGGCTGAACGCGGTATTGCCTGCAATGTTCACTACAAGCCTCTGCCCATGATGACTGCTTACAAAGCCTTAGGTTTCGACATTGCCCACTATCCCAATGCATACAATCTCTATAAGAATGAAATAACGTTGCCATTGCATACACGCCTCTCGAACGATGATGTTGACTATATAATAGACAATTTCATAGATATACTCAATCAGTACAAACAATGAAACGGCTTTTCGATATAGTTGCAAGTGGTGTAGGATTGTTGCTGCTGAGTCCGCTCTTCTTATTCGTAGCACTATGGATTAAACTTGACAGCCCGGGACCGGTATTCTACAGACAGGTACGAGTGGGACGTTACAACCGCGATTTCCGAATATTCAAGTTTCGCTCCATGCGTATGAACGCCGATAAAGGAAGCCTGATAACCATTGGCGGACATGATGCACGAATTACCCGCTCCGGATATTTCCTGCGCAAAACAAAGATTGACGAACTGCCACAACTTATCAATGTGTTTATTGGCGACATGTCTTTAGTCGGTCCTCGTCCGGAAGTACGACATTATGTAGACTATTGGACTGCTGAGCAAATGCACGTTTTAGATGTAAGACCGGGAATTACAGACCCTGCCTCTATACGCTATCGCAACGAGAACGAGTTGTTAGAACAGGCAGAAGACCCGGAAAGGTACTATATTGAGGTTATTATGCAAGATAAACTCAGTTTGTACCTTGAGTATGTGGATAAGCAGAGTTTACTCTACGACCTGCAACTTATATTAAAAACCTTTCGTGCAATAGTGTCGGAGTGTTAATTGGGGAAGTTATTAGGGAAAAGTGCTCACTATTTGTAGAAAGTAAAAAGAAATTGTACCTTTGTACTCGGAAACCATCTAATCTGTTAATAGCATGACTATATCCCAACGTGCAGCCAATATGCCCAGTTCTCCCATTCGTGAACTGGCACAATATGCCGATGCCGCCAAGCGGAATGGTATACACGTCTATCACCTCAATATCGGACAACCGGACATAAAAACGCCCGATTGTGCATTGGAAGCATTACGGCATATAGACAGGGAGGTTCTCGAATACAGTCCGTCGCAAGGATACCAATCTCTTCGCACCAAAATGGTGGGCTATTATGCAGAATACGGCATAGACCTTTCTCCTGACGAAATCATCATTACTTGTGGAGGTTCGGAGGCTATTATGTTTGCTTACATGGCTTGTTTGGATCCCGGAGATGAAATTATAGTAACCGACCCTTCATATGCCAACTATATGGCATTTGCCATTAGTTGTGGTGCGGTACTCAAATCGGTAAAGACTTCGATAGATGATGGTTTTCGTCTTCCTCCTATTGAGCAGTTCGAAGCCCTTATTACTCCCAAGACTAAAGCCATACTTATCTGCAATCCGAACAACCCTACCGGCTACTTATACACCCGACAAGAGATGTATCAGTTGCGCGACTTGGTACAAAAGTATAATCTATACCTCTTCTCTGATGAAGTATATCGTGAGTTTATTTATACCAAGAAACCCTATATTTCGGCTTTCCACTTAGAGGGAATAGAAGACCATATTATTCTGATCGACTCTTTGTCGAAACGCTATTCGGAATGCGGTATTCGTATTGGTGCACTTATTACCAAGAATAAAGAAGTGCGAAAGGCAGTCATGAAGTTTTGTCAGGCTCGTCTGAGTCCTCCGCTTATCGGACAGATTATTGCCGAAGCCTCGCTCTCGACTCCGAAAGAATATATGGAGGAAGTGTATGATGAATATTTGTCGCGTCGTAATTATCTCATCAACGAACTGAACAAGATTCCCGGAGTCTACTCTCCTACCCCTATGGGTGCTTTTTATACTATGGTACAATTGCCTGTTGATGATGCCGAGAAGTTCTGCCGTTGGTGTCTTACCGATTTTTCGTATGAGGGAAAGACCATTATGATGGCACCGGGAAGCGGGTTCTATACCGACCCGGAGGCAGGTAGACAAGAGGTACGTATGGCATACGTACTCAACAAAGACGACCTTAAAGAGGCAATGATAGTACTCAGAAAAGCATTGGAGACTTACAATTCACGTCAATCAGAACAATAATAAAATACTATGGGATTGTTTTCATTTTTAAGTAAAGACAAGAAACAAACACTTGACAAGGGACTTGAGAAGACCAAAGAATCTGTCATACAGAAACTCTCACGTGCCGTTGCCGGTAAATCGACCGTAGATGAAGAAGTATTAGACAACTTAGAGGAAGCCTTGATTACTTCGGATGTGGGTGTGGAAACAACCCTGCGTATCATTGAACGCATAGAGCAACGTGTGGCACGCGATAAATATCTGGGTACTGCAGAACTGAACCGCATACTACAAGATGAGATAGCCGACTTGCTGCAGGAAAACAATATCGGTGATGTTAGTGATTTTTCCGACACTCTACCCTGCAAACCCTACGTAATTATGGTTGTAGGTGTTAATGGTGTGGGCAAGACAACAACTATAGGAAAGTTGGCATACCAATATAAGCAGGCAGGTAAAAAGGTCTATTTAGGTGCTGCCGATACGTTTCGTGCAGCAGCCGTAGAACAATTGTGCATTTGGGGTGAGCGTGTAGGCGTACCTGTTGTGAAACAACAAATGGGCAGCGACCCCGCTTCGGTGGCCTATGATACACTGCAATCAGCAAAAGCCAACGATGCCGATGTGGTATTGATAGATACGGCAGGACGCTTGCACAACAAGGTAAACCTTATGAACGAATTGACCAAGATACGCAACGTAATGCAAAAGGTAGTACCCGATGCACCACACGATGTGATGCTTGTGTTAGACGGTAGCACCGGACAAAATGCTTTTGAACAAGCAAAGCAATTTACCAAAGCCACACAAGTAACATCGTTGGCAGTAACAAAATTAGACGGAACTGCTAAAGGAGGCGTAGTGATAGGAATCTCCGACCAATTTAAGATACCTGTACGCTATATAGGATTGGGGGAACAGATGACCGATTTGCAAGTCTTTCAGCGTGATGCTTTTGTGGCATCGTTGTTGGGTAACCTGACCGAGTGATATACATAAACATACATAAAAAACGGCATAAAAAAGGAGGGTCATATTCAGACCCTCCTTTTTTATGTATCCGTATAGAACAGGTTATCTTCTGGTTGCGCCACCAGAGCGAGAACCTCCTGCAGCACCACCGGTAGTGCGTGCACCTCCTGTTGATACACTTCCGGAGCGTGTAGCTCCACCGCTATAGGATGTTCCTACTCTACTACTTGAAGCAGATGAACTCGGAGCGGCTACTCGTGTGCTGCTTGCGGAAGAAGTACGTGTGGCTCCCGATACGCTGCTACGCGTGGCTGCCGATGAGGAACGAGTGGTATTGGTTGTGGCAGCAGCCCTTGAAGTGGCTGTAGCCGATGTGGTAGTGCGTGTAGTAGTTGTTGTGCCGGAACTGCGTGTGGCTGTAGCCGCATTGGTTCGCGAAGCAGCAGTAGCAGTTCCTCGTGTGGCGGTTGTAGCAGTGCTACGTGCCGAAGACTGACCGGTAGTTGCATTGCTGCGTGTAGCCGTAGTGGCAGTTGAACGACTTGAGGTAGAGGTAGCGGTTGCTGCTGCACGTGCAGTGTTGGCTGTTGCAGCCGTTCGGCTTGTACCCGTAAGTCCGCTTACACGTGTTGTAGAGCGTACATTGGTACTCTCGAAAGTACGGCTTGATGTGCCTGTGGAAGTTCCTCTTACAGACGATGCCGTACGGGCTGAACGTACCGGCTGCAAGTCGCGTGCATTGGTGACTTGTCGGTTAGCATTGCGCACTGCAAAACTGCGGTCGGGATGAATGGTTGCATAGTCGTAGCGCGAAACACGAGGACGCAACGTAGCATAGCCAGGAGCGGGATGCGGGCGATTACGGTAACTGCAATAGGGATGGTGGTGATGGAAATCGTAGATATGATGCCAATAGTCGTGCACCAACCAACAATTGTAAGTGTACCAGAAAGAAGGATAATAGCCCCAATAGTAAGGTGATGTCCAACAATACCAAGAGGGCCCCCAGAACCAATCGTAGATGACCGGTGTATAGACATATACGGGTTCGATTACGTAGTTGGTACCATATACATACTCATCTCCGATAATTTGTACCGTTACTTGTTGCGTAGCCTCATCTTTCTCGACATAGATGCTTGCCACATCCTGATAGATATCTTTTGCCAATATGGCTTGCAGTACAATCAAGTGCGTTTTTCCTTCGGTTGTTTCGACAACACGCAAGTAATCGACATTGCCATCGGCATTCAAATCGAGATTGGATATACGCGCATCAGGGTCGTTCAGTTTATTTTCGAATTCTTCCAGGTTCTTTGCCTCACCAAACAAAGTAGCCACTGCTTTCAAATCGAGGTTAGCAGAGATGTCGCTGTCGGTGGCAGTGACGGTGATAGTCTCATCTGCCCGTAAAGCCCAGGGAGTGAGCAGGAGCAGCGCCATCATCAAAACTGTTAAACGTGTTTTCATAATCATATCCTTTAATATATTCAACTTATTATAAAGAGGTGCAATAATCGTGCCAAAAAGAAATTAATCGCCCATAGCCTCTTCCGCATGATAACTGGAACGTACTAACGGCGCACTTTCGACATGTGAGAACCCCTTAGTGAGAGCAATTTGTTTGTAAGCGGCAAATGCTTGGGGTGTGATGTAGTCTTGCACGGGATAGTGTTTGCCGGAGGGTTGCAGATATTGTCCTATGGTAAGAATGGTAACACCTGCAGCACGTGCATCGTCCATCGTTTGCAAGATTTCGTCATGCGTTTCTCCCAATCCTAACATGATACCCGTTTTGGTTCGGAATCCTAAAGAACGTATTGTCGAAAGCGTGCGCAAACTGCCTTCGTAAGTGGCTTTGCTTCTGACAAAGGGAGTAATGCGGCGTACCGTTTCCAAATTGTGTGAAAAGATGTCAGGTTTCGCCTCTGCCACTATTCGGATGAGTTCTTCTCGTGCATCGAAATCGGCTGTAAGAATTTCGATAGTAGTGTCGGGACATTGCCTGCGGATAGCATTGATACATTGTTTCCAATGTTCAGCCCCTTGGTCGGGCAAATCGTCGCGTGTGACAGACGTGAGTACGACATGGCGCAAGTGCATAGCCTTGACCGATTCAGCCAAACGCAAAGGTTCGTCGGAGTCGGGCGGTAAGGGTTTGCCGGTGGTGGTGGCACAGAACTTGCATCCTCGCGTACAGATGTCGCCCAATATCATAAAAGTGGCTGTTCCCCTACTCCAACATTCCGCCTGATTGGGGCATTTGCCCGATTGACAGATCGTGTGCAGGCAGTTCTTCCCCACCAAACCGCTGACCAAGGCATATTGGTCGGCACTGGTACGTTTAATTTTCAACCATTCCGGTTTGCGGGTAATGTGCATAAGAGACACTGTTAGGATATATACAACTTACACCATCTTCAAATCGTGGTGCATTTTCTCTTTCTTGGTACGCATATAGCGTTCGTTATAGGGGTTTGGCTCAATCTCCAAAGGTACGTTTTCAACAATCTCGATACCATAACTTTCCAGCCCGATACGCTTTACGGGATTGTTGGTCATTAGTCGCAATTTCTGTGCTCCCATAGTGCGCAGAATCTGCGCACCTATACCATAGTCGCGTTCATCGGGTTCGAAACCAAGGTGTACGTTAGCCTCGACAGTGTCGTCGCCTTGTTCTTGCAGTTTGTAAGCGCGAATTTTATTCATGAGTCCGATGCCTCGTCCTTCTTGGTTCATATAGACCAAAATACCTTTCCCCTCTTTCTCGATGAGTTGCATAGCCTTGTGCAGTTGTTCGCCACACTCGCAACGCTTTGAACCAAAAATATCGCCCGTCATACATGATGAGTGAACACGACATAGCACGGGTTCGTCTTCTTGCCAGGAACCTTTGACCAAAGCGATATGTTCCATTCCGTTGGAGAGTTGGCGGAAGGGTGTAAGCATGAAGTCACCAAACTCGGTGGGCAGATGTACGGTTTCTCCTTTCTCGATGAGCGACTCGGTGCGCAAACGATATGCGATAAGGTCTTTGATAGAGATGAGTTTGAGATCGTATTGCTGCGCCACTTTTTCCAATTGCGGAATACGTGCCATTGTTCCGTCTTCGTTCATGATTTCGATGAGTGCGGCAGCCGGATAGAGTCCTGCCAGTCGCGCCAAGTCGATAGCGGCTTCGGTATGTCCGGCACGGCGCAGTACACCACGCGATTTGGCATATAGGGGGTTGATATGTCCCGGTCGTCCGAAAGTGGCCGGTGTGGATGCAGGGTCGGCCAATGCACGAATGGTGGCCGCACGGTCGTGCGCCGACACTCCGGTGGAGCATCCTTCCAGTTTGTCGACTGTAACCGTAAAAGGCGTTCCCAGCATGGATGTATTGTTTTGTACTTGATGCGTCAGTTCCAATTCGGCACAACGCTCTTCCGTAAGCGGAGCACACAGGACACCGCGTCCATGCCGGAGCATGAAATTCACTTTTTCGGGGGTTATTTTCTCGGCAGCGATAATGAAATCGCCCTCATTCTCACGGTCTTCATCATCTACAACAATGACAAACTTACCCTCTCGGAAATCTTCTATTGCTTCTTCTATTGTGTTCATATTGTAATGAGTCTGATTATCGGGGCAAAGTTAAGTAAAACATTTGATATTGACAACCCCCCAACGCGTGCGCTATTGTGTAAAAGCAGAGTGTTTGACAACAAACACCAAAAAGATTGCTTTGCGCAAAAAAAAACAAGATTGCTACCGGAGAAAAAAGACTACAAACTGTGATTTTTATAAAGTTTAAGATTGCAAAATAAGGGGTGCAGCGTACAATAAAAACGGCAGGAAAAGCGGATATAATCTCGTTATGATGTCGTTACGATGTCGTAACGCTCTCGTAACAGTGCGAAAAAACGTGCTGTAAATCAGACAAATACAGAGCCTTTAGGTGTTTTTGTATTAATGAAATAAATCCGTATTATTTTATAGATCCTTCATGTTTCGGACTGCTTGTATGGCCATGATGAGTGCAACGGTAGCAGCACGATCGGTTATTTGTTCGCGCAGTTTGCCCAGACGCAGACAACGAGTGATAGTGGTATGGGGTGTTGCAACGGCAATCCATACCGTTCCGACGGGCTTTTCTTCCGTTCCTCCATCGGGACCTGCAATGCCGGAAGTAGCAATGGCAATATCGGTGCCAAGCGATGAGCGAACGCCTATTGCCATTTGTCGGACAACGGGTTCGCTGACGGCTCCGCATGTTAGTAAATCGTGATCGGAAACACCTAAAAGATTGCGCTTGACTTCGTTGGCATAGGCAACAACACTGCCTTTATAGAAAGCAGAACTACCTGCATGCCGATTGAGCAAGGCGGCTATTTTTCCGCCGGTGCAACTTTCAGCCGAAGATATTGTAAGATTTTTTTGAGTAAGTATTTGTCCCAAAAGAACCTCCAAGGGCAGATCGTCGGTGGCGATAAGATGGTCGGCAATGAGAGGAAACAAGGCTTGCAATTGTTGCTCCATTTCCTGCTCCAAAGTGTGCTTGCCGGTGGTAGAGGCATAGGCTTTACCACTAAGACGCAGACGTATGATGCCGTCTTTAGGAAGGTATGCCAAGTGCAGATAAGGCGGCAGAGCGTCTTCCCATGCAGCAATTTGCAAAGCCAAAGCCGACTCGGGAATGCCATAGACTTGAAGAGTGCGATGCACAATGTGCATATCGGCTTGCTCCTGCAAAAGCGGTAGCAGATGATGCTCCATGGCATATTGCATTTCGTATGGAACTCCCGGCATGCTGATGACCGTTTGCGGATGTTCCGGGGTACCTGTATGGAAGAGCATAACAGGTGCCGAACCGACCGTATTTTCGATTATTTGCGCTGCTTCCGGCACGAGCCATTGTGTGGCTGTGAGTTGGTTCAGTACATCGGGACGATTTTGATAGAGTTGGTGGATATGCTTGCGGACATCGGTGTTCTCGACCAATGCAGTATTGAAGAAACGGCATAAGGTGGCTTTGGTGATGTCGTCTTTAGTGGGACCTAATCCGCCCGTAAGCAGTACGATATCGGCACGTGTAAGCGCTTCTTGCAAAGCCGTTTGTATGTGTGTAGCCTCATCGTGAACCGATGTGACTTGTTTTACTTCGATGCCGATAGCATTGAGTTGTTGCGCCATCCATGCAGAATTGGTATCGACAACCTGTCCGATGAGCAGTTCGTCGCCTATGGTGATAATTTCGGCTTGCATATGATTCTTAGGCTTGTTTTTGTTTGTTCCACTCTTCCGCCACAAGGCAAAGTTCGTCGTACCACGCTTTTCCGAATCGCTCAATGAGCGGTTCTTTGAGGAATTGATAGATAGGTAGGTGCAGTTTCTTACCGCATACGCGTGCACAATGGCAAATGTCCCAACGATGATATTCGACGGCCGTGAAAGTGGGGTGTTCGGTAAGTCGAATAGGATACAAATAGCACGAAAGGGGTTTGCGGAAATCGGTTTTTCCTGCACGGAAAGCCTTTTCTATCAGGCAATAGCACCATCCATTGTGGTCGGTACGTGCAAAGACACAATCTTTGCCATTGACTATTTGCGTAACGCGCTCACCTGTGGGATCGAGATAGGATATTCCTTGTTCGCTGACCACTTGCCGTGCTTCTTTGGTCATATCGGGCAACAAGAGGGGCAACAAAGCACGGATTTTTTGTTCTTCGTCTTCGGTAACGGGTGCTCCTGCATCGCCCTCCACACAACAGATGCCTTTGCAAGTTTCTAAATCGCAACAGAAATGTTTTTCGATGACATCTAACCCTACGATAGTATTTTGTATATGAAACATCATACGTTAACAACCTTTAATCCACATGTGTTCAACAAAAATTTTAATACCTATGGCAACCAAGATAAGTCCTCCGATGAGCGTCATATTGATTCGGAAACGTTTGCCACAAGAGATTCCCATGAGATATCCTCCTACAGAGAACAAGAAACTGACCCCTGCAATGATGCCGATAGCCGTCCAAAGAACTTCGGGTGCGGACACAAAAATGATTCCAGTAGCAAGGGCATCGATACTGGTAGCCACAGCGAGCATAAGCAATCGGGATAAAGCGAAGGGCGAGCGTTGTACTTGTGACGCATTATTGGCGTTCGTCGGGTCGGGACGCAGGCTTTCCACTATCATTTTACCCCCGATGAAAGCGAGCAACAACAGTGCAATCCAATGGTCGTAACGGCTTATTTGTCGGGCAAAGCCAATACCTGCATAAAAGCCGATTAGCGGCATACCTCCCTGAAACAATCCACAGAACAATGCCAAGAGCAAAGACCGATAGTCCCATTTTTGCACATTCAGTCCCGTAGAGAGCGAAACCGCAAAACAATCCATAGCCAACCCAACGGCTATCATAACGATGGAAAGAATATCCATAGTGCTATGTTCGACTATTTGATTGGCGTATCAGTGTTTGGTGCGATAGCGTGCCGTGGTTTTTCCCTTAGCGATGTTGCTCAGTTTGGTTTTTACAAACTGCCGACGTATGGGCGAAATGCGGTCGGTGAAGACATGTGCTTCGAGATGATCGTATTCGTGTTGGAAAATGCGTGCAGCAAAGCCGTCCAACCACTCCTCGTGTTCATTGAAATCGGTATCGCAATAGCGAATTCGAATACTTTTAGGTCGCACCACATTTTCGCTAATGCCCGGCAGGGAAAGGCACCCCTCGGTAAACATGACCGTATCGTCGGATTCTTCCAGTATTTCAGGATTGATAAAGGCTTTCTTAAAGTCTTTACATTCGGGATAGTCTTCTGCCAATTCGGACCCATCGACAATAAACAAACGAATGGAACGCCCAATCTGCGGGGCTGCCAATCCGCACCCATCGGCTTGTTGAAGTGTTTCGAACATGTCGTTGATTAACTGCGGCAATTCGGGATACGTGTTGTCGATTTCTTCGGTTTCGCGTCGGAGCACCGGTTGACCATACAAATAAATGGGAAGTATCATAGTTTGTCAATTCAATTACAATGTGTTAGTATTTACTTGTTTATACGTTCAGCAAACTGCTCCGTACAAGTGTGCAAAGATACTATTTTTACTTTACATACACAATAAGCATCAGCATCCCCTCTCCAAGGACTGCATATAACTCTCGAGAATAAATGCAGCCGCAATTTTATCGACTGCGTTTTTATCTTGCCGTTGTTTGCGCTTCATGCCTCCGTCGAGCATGGCTTGATGCGCGAGTACGGAGGTGAAACGTTCGTCGAAAAGCAGAATTTGCCGTTCGGGGAAACGTGAACGAAAATGTTTTATAAAGACACGAATATCGGGCATGGTTTCGGAATCTTCGTTGTTCATCTGTTTGGGATGTCCGATGACGACGGTATCGACCATTTCTTTGCGGAAATAGGTATCGAGCCAATCGAGAAGTGTGTGGGTTGGAATAGTTTCGAGCGGTTGTGCAATAATTCGCAAAGGATCGGTAACCGCAATGCCCGTTCTTTTACGCCCGTAATCAATAGCCAAGATGCGTCCCATAAGCGTATAATCAGTTAAAATAATTAATAATCTCAGTCAGTATTTTTTCGGCAGCATGTGCATCTCCGAATAACCGAGGGAAATCGACCTTGACCTGCTTCAACTTGCGATAGCCTTCGATGATGCGCTCGGTATCGGCATCAGCAATAACGCCTGCTCCTGCTTTTACGATTTCGACCCATTCGGTTTCCGGACGTAAAATGACACAAGGAGTGCCATAGAAAAAGGCTTCTTTTTGCACCCCACCCGAATCGGTAAGCACAAGTAAGGCTTTCTTCTCCAACTCAATGATTTCGAAAAACGACACAGGTTCGATGAGTAGGATATTCGTGCACCGGTGCACTTCACGGAACAATGTATCATTCAGTTTTTCTGCCATTAGTTTTCGTGTGCGCGGATGTAATGGCAAGACTATTTTGATATTGTCTTGTTCGGCAATATGCAAGAGTGCCGAGAAAACAGAAGATAATTTAGTTGGCGAATCGGTATTGGCAGGTCGGTGTACGGTAGCGAGTAGGAACTGCTTGTCGGAGAGAGAGAGCCGTTGTATAATATCCGTTTTCTCGGCAGACAGACTACCATAATACATGGAATTATCATACATGACATCTCCTGAAAGTATGACCTTACGCTTTTTGCAGTTTGCAAATGTAGCCAAAGATTCGGGGAGTCCCTCTGTGCGGAGATTATCGACAGCCGTTTGTGTAGGTGCAAACAAAAGAGATGCTACCCGGTCGCATACTATGCGATTGATTTCTTCAGGCATTGCCATATTGTAGGATCGCAAGCCCGCTTCGACATGAAATATAGGCATCTGCAATTTGGCAGCCGCGAGGGCTCCTGCCAATGTGGAATTGGTATCTCCGTAAAGTAGAACAGCATCGAACGGCTTATCGGTGTGCATTGCCTGCATCAACACAGATTCGATACCCTCGAGCATACGTGCTGTTTGTATGCCGTGCGTGCCGCTTCCGATGTGCAAATTATAATCGGGAAAAGGGATGCTCAATTCACGAAAAAAGACATCCGACATATTGTCGTCGTAGTGCTGACCTGTATGTAAGATGGTTTCGGAGAGAACATCGCTAAAATGACGTTGTATTGCTCGTGAAACAGCCGCCGCTTTGATAATCTGCGGACGTGCTCCGATGATAGTAAGAAGTCGTATCATAGAGATAGATAACTAACAACATTTAGATTTTTGGGCTGTTATAGATGTGCGATAATACCATTGTTTTGCAATAGCCGTATTCAAAAGTCGTTTAACGACATTTTTGATGTTCTGCAATAACAGTTCGCGTATCCATGCGCCTTTGCGCGCATGCCAACGTTGCGGGTGAACGGTAATCATGATACGATTGGGCAATTTGCCTTGTCGGACGGCACGTATGATATCGTTGGTAGAATGGAAAACAAGCCCTTGTCGCTCCCAGAAGTCTTGATATCGGTCGATACGGTCGCGTACACTCACTTTGTAGCCATCCCAGCGTCGTCCTGTATCGGTGAGATAGAACATAGTGGAGAAATCGGTATCGAGATAGGGTTCTGCGATGATACCTAAATCGGTGTAAGAATGTGTTTTCCAAATATCCTTGCTATCGAAAGGAGATGCAGGGCTGCCGTGCATACAGACGGTACGCACCGGTACTAATTGGCGCAGACAAGAGAGATGATAGACGAAATCGGTATAGGCTTTGGTGATATCGCCATGGCAAGTGGTGAGATTTTCGTAATGATAGCCCACCTCGTGCCCCAAGGCATGTATTTGTGTGATAACAGACTCATTCCAACTCTCGGGTACAGAGCGAAAATAGTATGTAGCACAGATATTCAGATTGTGTTCGAGTTGTGCCGTTTGTAAGGAATGAAGGGGTAGCAGATCGACATCATGCCGCAATACGATAACCTTACCAGCGAGGGGTTGCCCGATGTAGTCAGCATAGGTCTGAAAAGCATATCCTGCTTCTTGAAGCGCAGTGAGCAACAGCCTATATGTATTGAGCGTAAAATCGCGCATAATCAGAGAGTTGTGAGTATATCGACAATACGTTCGGCTGCATGTCCGTCCCATAGTGGGGGGATAGTTCCCTTTTTCCATTGTCCGTTATACAGCGTATGCAAAGCAGGGGCAATATTGTCAGGATTCGTACCTATAAGTTCGTTAGTTCCCATAGTACATGTTTCCGGGCGTTCCGTATTGTCACGCAACGTAATGCAAGGGATGCCCATAACCGTTGTTTCTTCAGTGATTCCTCCAGAGTCGGTAATCACTGCGCCGGCATGCTCAACCAAATAGTTAAATTCCAAATACCCCAAAGGCTCCACTATGTGCAGATTGGGAGCATTTATCCCTAAGTCAGCAAAAACTTTAGCCGTTCGCGGGTGTATAGGAAATATGATAGGTTCGCCTTGTACATTGCGCGTAATCTCCTGCATGATGCGTTTCAGTTTGTCGGCTTCATCGACATTGGCAGGGCGATGCATGGTGAGTACGATATAATGCTTATCTTGCAAACGGAGCGTATCGAACAGAGATGTTTTACGGAAACGCTGTCGGTTTGCAAGTAATGTATCAATCATAACATTGCCCACAAAGTGAATACGTTCGTCTTGCACCCCTGCGTTACGAAGATTTCGGTTAGCCACTTCTGAAGTAGTAAAATAGAGATCAGCCAAAGCATCGGTTACCATACGATTGATTTCTTCCGGCATGGTTAAGTCCCAAGACCGAATACCCGCTTCGACATGTGCAACCTGTGTGTTGAGTTTTTTTGCAACAATAGAACATGCCATGGTAGATGTGACATCGCCCACAACGAGTACCAAATCGGTGGAATGTTGCATAAGTTCCTTTTCGAAAGCCACCATGATATGTGCCGTTTGTTCTGCCTGTGTACCACCTCCACATTCTAAATTGGTATCGGGTAAGGGGATGCAGAGTTCCTCAAAAAAGGTGTCGGACATGTTTTTATCGTAATGCTGTCCGGTATGTACCAAGCGATAAGCAATATCCTTTCCATGGGATTGCGCCTTTTGGATAGCATGAATAAGAGGTGCTATCTTCATGAAATTAGGACGCGCTCCTGCTATAAGTGTAACGTGCATAATACCTACTGTTATTTGAATTTATCCCAAAAGCCGAATGTTGCCTGTAGGATATTGTCCTTACTATTCGGATAGTTTTCTACGAACCATGTCAGGAACTTGGTATAATCGATTTTATCTGCCAACATTTTTCGGCGGCGTTCCTGCCAAACTTGTTTCAAATCGGGCATAGACAAGAGTTCTTCTATTTTGCGGAACATATCTTCCGGTTGTTCGGGTCGGAAACCAAAAGTAAGCCCATAACGCTGTTCTTCCTCTTCCAAATAATGAATACGCCCTACAAAGGTATTGCACCGTATGGCCGGTGTACCCAATACGGCAGCCTCGGATGTCATGGTTTGAGAATCGCCAACAAGCATAGTAGCATAGTAGATAAGCGAATGTGCCTTATCGGGCGACAAAGTGAGTTGATAGGGGCGGAACTCATCATCGATATTGCGTTCGGTAGTGATAAAGACTTTCCCTTTTGCCGAAAGCATTTGTATAAGGCAGCGTTTATTCTCGATAGTGAGTCCGACAACTCCGGTATCGTGATGCGCTTTGAAAGCGTTGAAGCGCAGTATAAAATACGGTTCTCCCTCTTTCAGTCCTGCTTCTTGCAATACAGTCGGGTCGGGCGTGAATGTATTGGGGTGCAGATAGGCGAGTTCGTGATAAGTAGGAATATAGATTGTCTGTTTTGCTTTACGTACTGTTCCCTGAGGACTCAAGATAACATTGGCAAAGGGGTGAGCATACTTGGCAAAAAGCGGTTCGACTGCATCGTCGTCGTCGTCGCAAATGATACTCTTCATACGGCACAATGCACTTGCATGCGGGATATTGATAGAAGATCCCAGACCTATATCAATGTTACGGTGAGAAGCCAGCCACCAAATTTTCCAATCGTAGAGCAATTGGTCCAATCCCTTATGCCAAAGAGAATCGTTCTTGCTCCCGATAGTACGAAAAGGTATGCCATACAAGTCCAACAAACGTATGGCGGCAGGTATGTCTTTCACCACCACCGTAACTTGATGCCCTTTGCCGACCAGCGCACGATACAGATTCTTGTACAAGTGCACATGTGCAGGATGGTTGATATCGATGAGTATATTCATTGTATATGTTATTTCTTTTTCAGTATTTGTACGCCAATGACTCCTACCCGATACAAAAAAGGATGTAAGACAGATAGGAAGCGTCCATGTTGCAGTAATTCTCCACCAAATTTTGCCTTAAACTCTCGTACTCCATACACTTGATCGGGGGTGCCTGCTCCCATCATATCGAAACGCGCGCATCCATGTTCAGCAGCATAGATGAGTCCGGCATAGGTTGCAACCGATGAGGGGAAGATGCTTTTCCATTCTCCGTCACGCCCGCAGACAAACCACTCAAAAAGTGTTTTCCCCTCTTGTAACACGCCTACAAGTCCCCCAATAACCATTCCATTGCGTTCAACCAAGAGGAAACGTCCTGCAGGATGATTGTATAATTGTTCGAAGAACTCCCAAGGGAACAAGGGTGTCTTGATTTTTGTTTTATAGAGTTGTCGCAAAATGGTATAGTAATCGCGTACTTGCTGCAATGTAGGTTGTTCTACTATGGAAGCCCCATCACGAAAGGAGGTTTTTAAATCTCTCTTACGACTTTTCCCCAAATGACTATCCACCCATTCGACAGAACGTGTATCGACATGGAAATTGAGGTGTGGACGATAGGTGAACCCTGCGTCTTCGAACGTTTTACGCCAAGGTGAGTAGTCGTTAAAATTGCGTGTTTCGACATAGATGGCTTTCTTGCGTAGTTCTGATTGCAGGGTTTGCAGCAAAAGAGCAAGCGCCTCAGAAGATATATCTTCCGCCAACAAAGGTCCACCCATGATAATGGCACGCCGTGTGAAGAATTGTTTGAGAGGACTGCGTTCGACCGTAACATAGCCAACGACAACTCCTTTCAGGCAGTCCGCTTCGGAAACCGCATAGCCAAAGGGGATGAACATCCGGGGCAGCGAAGCAAAGAAACGATAGGCCTCGGATGTCTGAAACCATGTGCTTACTGCTGATGTTTGCGCCAACGTATTCCATTGGGAAAGTGCAATGTCTTGTGGCGAAAAATGCAAGCAAATGGACGAGTCAGTTGCTATAATGTTGTTTGTTGTCATTGGTTTGATGTGGCAAAATTACATAATTTCATTAAGATACGCAAATGGTGTAGTATAGTCAGAGGTGCAGGACCCGATTGTAGACTGATTGTAATTGTTTTGCTACCTGCCGATTGTCTAACCCATCGGCAACCATACGTTTTCTACCCTCGGTACGCCCCTGAAAAGACAAAGCCTGTGCGAGCAAAGAAGCCAATTCTTCGGCAGTATAGGTATTTGACAGATAGCACCCTGAGAGGTTATGAAGACGTTCTTGCAGATCGCCCACATTGACACTGACGACAGGACACCCGCATGCCAACGCCTCTTTGATAACTTGCGGAGATCCTTCGGTATGACTGGTGAGCAACAAAGCATCGGCCGCACACATCAACCGATTAACTTCGTTGCGCGAATAGCCTTTCAGTTCGAGCAAACGGCAGTGTGCATTGTGTTGTTGGTTATAGAAATCAACGGTAGCCAAAGCCAGTGGCGCATTTTTGACGGCATTGTCGAACGCTCCCGCAAACAGTACATATTTATTGTTGCTCTCCCACCCCACCAATGCACGTGCTTCCGCCTTTGGCAGGAGTTGCTCATCCGTAAGATTGACGCCACAGGGCAACAATGTATAACGGTGCAGAGGGGGACGGGCAATCCTGACCGTTCTTTTTGAAACAAAGATATTCCATGCAGCCAACCGCATAGCGATTCGTGAAAACGGCAATACATTGGCATTGTTGATATCGGAGCCATGATAGGTAACAACAACAGGAACACGGCGTTGCAGACAAGCGAGCAATCCGCTGAGCCCGTAATGCGCATGTATAATATCGGGGTGTGTATCGCGAATGGTTTGTTGCAACGAACGCAACGAACGCAAATAGCCCATTATACCTTTTCCCACAACACCAAAGTAGGAGATATCGTTTCCCCGGTTATGCAATGCTTCCGCCTGCTCTGTGATGAAAGGTGCGAACCGTCCTTTGTTATAGGATGCCACTATCAGTATTTTCATATTTGGTTTTATCTTTATTATAGATGGTCATTTCCTCATTTTGAGTACCATAGCGGGATTGCCTCCTACGATAGCATAGTCGGGTACATCTTTCGTTACTACACTTCCGGATGCAATGATAGCCCCATGACCTATACGATGACAACCCTTCAGAATTATTGCACGCGCTCCTATCCACACATCACCACAGATGTGCAATTCGGACTCAACATCTTCACCCTGCGAGCCAATCGGCTTGTCGGGATTAGCGAATACATGCCCCCCCCCCTGAAACAATACGTCTTCGCCCATTAGGAGATAGTCGTCTATATATACTACAAAATTGTGGCAACGAAAGTTCTTACCCAAAGATACGTGATTACCAGCATGGATATTATGCCCATAGCCGAAATATGCACCTTGTTCAACATTTACATCGATACCACACTTTGCAAACAGATGCCGACAGCACCAATAGCGAAAACGCAGTGCCTGCTTGCCAAAGATTGGCATATTGGATTTGGGTAATGCCTTAGCCAATCCGTAATATAACAACAAATACAGATGCTTCATTTGATAATTACTTTATTTTGTGTTTAATCAGACGTTTCATACTACCATAAAAAGAGAACACACACAACATGCCATAGAATCCTATCCGTCGGTAAACAGACAATGCTCGTTTGGCTTTACGATTGATACTATATTGTAATAAGGTTTGATGTTTTCTTAAGATAGTTCTTGCCTCGCTACGATGCTTATGCGCTATATTTCCATAAGCGTACAAGCAACTCACATAGAGTCCTGCCAAATAGCCTTTGGCAGTGAGAGCAAACATATCGTTTTTATCAGTCAAAGATTGCGCCCATGTAGAGAACATGATATCGTAGCAACGCAAGTTGCGAATGGAATAGGTGGTGGTAATAGAGCCATGGTGGTGCCAATAGCCATACATATCGATATTGAGGGCTTGCACTGTTTGTGCGGCTTGCCAGAGGCGGAGTGAGAAATCGACATCTTCGCTCAACAGACCTACGGTGAAGAAGATATGGTTGCTGATAAGGAAAGAGCGTTTAACGGCTTGAAAACAAGCACTCATATTAAAGCGTTGCATTTGTACCAAATGTGCAAAAACATGTTGTGCAGGAGCAGCGTTAACCACCATGACATTGTAGTCGGATTCTTTTGAGCATTGACATTCGTCTGATGAATAAGCCGATGTATGGCATGGATATAGGTCGACCCGCTTGAAGAGCAACAGATCGGTTGCATTACGTGCAAGCGCATCTGCTATCTGTTGTAAGCCATTGGGAGAAAGCCACAAGTCGTCGCTATCAAGAAAGACGACATAATCGCCTGTTGCAGCCAATAATCCTGCATTGCGTGCATCGCTGAGTCCGCCGTTGGTTTTATGAATGACACGTATGCGAGCATCTTGTGCCTCCAATTGGTCGCACAAGCGGGAAGAACCATCGGTAGAGCCATCGTCGACCAAGATAATCTCTACAGCCCGATAGGTTTGTGCCCAAACACTTTCGACACAACGTAGCAACCAGGGGAGCACATTATAGACCGGTATGATAACAGAAAACGTCATGATGAAGTAGTTTGCATAGTGCCTTTCGCTTGATAGTAAGCATAGTTGGCATAGAAGATAACAAAGATGATAATTGCCATAAATGCCGGTGTTCGGAACAATATACCCGTATAGAGAAAATACTCCCACACGGCAATGCCTAACAAAGTGAGACGCAGACGACGCGGCTTACAATAGAAAAAAGGCAGGAAACAGAAAAAAACAGTACAGATGATTCCTAAAACACCCGTTGTTATATAGGACTGAAATATGCCTGTAGCCGATCCCTTGTGGTTGAGGTGTATAGTGAGCGGAAGTTGGTCGAAAGTGGCATAGTCGATTCCGTACATACTTTTGAAACCGATCCCCCAAAGGTCTTGGTCGGTAAGCGGGCGAGAAGAGAAGATGAGTTTCAGGAGTGCAATAGTAGCCCCTCCTCGTCCTTCCGCTTCTATTTTGTTGCCATAGTTGTACGTTCCACCGGCGTAACCCACTTGTTGCTGCAGTAATGCATTTTGTCCGTGCAAGCCATCTTCGCCAAACTGATAGGTTTCGGCATAGTTGAACACATGATCCAAATCGAACCTACCCCACACTACATTATCGGGATTCAAAGAGGGAGTAAGACGCACACCTACATAGAACAACAAAGGAACACAACACAAAGCCAAGCCCACATAGCGATTAAGACGCATTCCTTTGACATAGATCATAAAAGCCGCTATTACCAAAGGTAGGATAAACATAACAGCCCGTTTACCCGTGGAGAACCCAACAAACAATAATCCAGTAATATACAACCAATCTTTCCAAGAGAAGTTGCCTTTGCGATAGCACCATAATATGATAAAACCCAAAATAGGAATAGTGGTTCCGACAGCCCCGCCAATAATAGAGAACGAGCCCACAAGACTCTCGACTTGGTGCCGGAACAAGAACCACTTGAATACAGAGATAAGAATTTGCATGAGCATGATGTCGTAGAACAAACGGAGCAATTCTTCTTTGCGTTCGCGCACAAACACGGCACTTTTCAGGATGAAATATAGCAAGAATACTTCTACATAACGCGCATACTGACTGAAGATAATAGTAAGACTATTGGAAGAATAGAGAAAAACCGAGAAAAAGAATTGCACAGAGAACAGTATGAATGCCGCCGACAACCAATTATCGCCGGTTTGATAGACTTTCCACGCTTTCTGTTGCACAAACATATAGGTAACAAGTAGTAGCATTAATACCTTGTAAGCATTCTCCACATTCTTACCCAAGAAAATGAAAGGAGCGGGATAGCACAACAATATCAGACAAGAACCGAGTAAATCTGCCTTACGATACTTGTAAAGCAAGAACAGCATGGTTCCGATGACAAAAAGTTGCATCAGAATCTGCAAGAAAGGAGGTAATGAATAGTATAATGTCAAATGCATGCGTAATATCGTTTAGTGTGAAAAATAGAGTGACATCTGCTGCATTACTTGCAGTGATTGATTGTGTGTAGTGAGGACATAAGATGCCGCATTGTTGCCATAGGTTGTACGTAATTGCGGATGCAAATACAAAAGTTCTATTGCCCGGGAGAGTTGCTCCACACTATCCGAGTCCACCAAGATTCCGGTTTGGCTATCGACCACAACCTCAGGAATACCTCCTACGCGTGTTGCAACGCATGGCAGTTTTGCCATGGACGCTTCGAGCAATGCAGAGCCCAGTCCCTCGCTGCGAGAAGGATGTATATAGACATCGGCAAAAGGCAATATATCTTGTACACATTGTTGTCGCCCTAACCAAATAACATTATCTTGCAGTTCCAAATGTTCGACCAGGCGGCACAGACTCTCTTGATATTGTTGTTCGGCATCGGTATCGGAGCGTAAACCACCTATATGTACAAACAAAATATCAGGATATCGCATTTTGAGTTGTGCCAACGCCTGCAATATTACATCGATACCCTTAATCGGTTCGATGGCAGAAACATTGGTGATAATAAATCGATTGTCGGACAATTGAAACCGACGCCGCACTTCTGCCTGATTATAGAGCGGTTGTCGGACCGGTGTTCCGATATACAACGTTTGTAGTGCACTATTTTTACCGTATGCCCATTCTCGATATTGCCGGCAAATAGAATTGCTGACGCACAAGACACGTGTGCTTAGTTTGTTTAACAGGTAATAATAGCATCCCCACCCTATACGTTTGAAAGAACCTCCGGTTTGTTTGTATTGACAGACATCCCCTATTAAAGAATGCAGATGGGTGAAGTGGCGTATACCATAGTATTTGGAGAGCAGCGCAGTATATAATTTGATATGTTTGTTGAAATGGGTATCGACCACTATAGGTTTATACTTTCGGTATAACCTGCAGATTTCTCCTATTTGTTTAGCAGTATGGCTATGTTTCAGCACTTCAACAATACCTCCTGCGGCAGTAATATCGTTGGCAATATCGGGCTGATATTCCATTGTATCGGTATAGACTGCCACCAAGGTGATTCCTTGCCTTTGCATTTGTTGTGCCAATGCCACTATGTAATGATCCAAGCCGGAGTACACCTTCGGCCGATAAGCCAATATCTCAAGCACATAGTTATTCATATTCAGTGTATTACATAACTATTAAAGTGTTTTAAGCAGCCGCAAAATTTGCTCTATATTAATTGATGAGATGTCTTTTTTAGTTGCTTGTTCGTATAAATTTTGTGCATTGACTTCATCGTTGGCTCCGATGTCAACAGGCTTGATATCTTTTATCCCCAAACTTTCGTAATAGTCGTAGAACTTAAAGTCTTTTCCATTGATATCGTTACCAAATTTCACCCAGAGCGACGGTATCTGATAGGCATCTGCAATGATGAGTCCATGCAAGGAAGAGGACACGATTACTTCGCAAGCATTTAATTCGTCAATCCATGGTCTCCACTCAGAGAATATAGAATGTTGCCCCCTGGTTGGGGAAAGCAATATATCGATGGTATGCACTTCGGTTTGTGTCATCAATCGTTTAATCTGTTTTTTATCTTTGTCCACATAGTGTGGTATAAGTCCTATTTTATACTTTTTCTTAACTTGCGGCAAATAGAGGTGTGGGAGCACCAGAGCCGGGTCGGCATATATCTCAGGACACTCTATGCCTTGTTGCATAAGTAACTTTCGTGTTTTTGGACCTCGCACAAACAATATTTTCTTGGGGCATTCTTTTAATACGGTATCTTCCGATACTGCCCCTGCACCACAAATGATAGTTTGACTATCCGTATCTGCCAATGTTGAGCCTACAAACTGCAAGTTAATTCCTCTGTTATACTGCCAACCGAAACATCTTCGTTTGGGCAATACGCACCCATTACCGATTGGCAATTCTTTTGCTAACAATAACCCCAGTGCATCTCCAAAATTGCGATTTGTTGCATATTGCCCAAGGAAATAGCATGGCTTTCTCAATAGGTTATAAATCCTCCCCCCCCCTGCGAATATTGCCTTGGTTGCTTTTAGAGCCTGCTTTCGCACCTGTCTGCAGACAAACATCAATCGGTCTTTGCAACGTGCCTGCCATTTTCCCCAACTGACATTCCACAAATGTACGGCATAGGTATCTGCTGTGTTATATTTCATTTTATCCATTATGAACCGTTCTTTATAGGGCAACGGATAGAAACGGTCGTATGGATATATGGTTATTTCATCGTTATGTTGCTCCAATATAGGTGTAATGATACGCGGTACAATGAACCTGTCCAAATGGTCAGCATCGAAAACCAATGTATCGTATTTTGCCAAAATATCTCGGGCGCAAGCCCCAAGGGCGCAAGCCCCAAGGGCGCCACAACTAACGATAGCGTTGCTACCGATAGTTGTGGCACTTTCGGGAGTTTCCCATGCACTAAAGAACCGGTTATCCAACAATGTATCGAAACTTTTCAGCACGTACATATCGGTATCCAAATAGATACCCCCAAAATTGTACAACGCCCAAAAACGTACATAATCTGCGACAAAGGCATATTTACCTGCCGCATAGGCACTCTTGACAAACGGATGTTCCATCGGGCTATTGCTTTCGTTCCATAAGCGGAACTCATAGTCGGGCATGTGCTTATGCCATGTGGCAATACAGCGTCGCACTGTGCGTGACATTGCTTTTGGTCCGAACCAACAATAATGTATAATTTTGGGTATCATGATTTCTTTTGTATATATTTTGCCCATCTATTTGCACAGCGCAGCAGTATGCTCCAACACTTTTTGTATGTTGCACGCGACAGATAGGGATAGGTTGCAAGAAAAGAGTAGTCGTGCTGCATACGGCGGGACATGTATCGATTGAGTACTATTTGCCGTTCTGCTGCGCAACGCTCCGTACTATGATAACTGATACCCGTATTTTCGAAGAAACTAACATCTACATCCTTATAGAGGAGTGTTACCTCATCGTGGAAAGCGATTACCCGAAAGAACCATTCCCAATCAGCCACGATTTGCAAGGTATCGTCGTAAACACCATAGCGTGTAAACAAAGAACGGCGGATGAACGTAGCCTGATGCTTCATGCAACTACGATACACATCAAGGAATGAGGGATGCTCCACCCCACGTGCATACCCTACCCGCTTTCCCTGTGCATCGACCACGATTTCGTTGCCATAGATAACATCGGCCTCTGCAGGAAGAGCAAAGATATGTTGCAACACATTGCCATCGCACAAGACATCACCGGCATTGAGAAAGAAACAATAGTCGCCTTTAGCCAAGCGAATGCCTTTGTTCTGGGCATCGTAGACACCGTTGTCGGGTTCGGAGAGCCATCGAAACGTTTCTGCTGCAGAGGTTTGTTGCTGCAACCAGCCGACAGTTCCGTCGGTAGAACCGCCATCGATAACGAGCCACTCGTAGTCGCACCAAGATTGTTGCTTAACGGAGGCAGAGGTGCGTTGCAAGCCACTGAGATTGTTGTATGTGATGGTAATGATGCTTAAGAGCATGTGTAAAGGGTGCGGTAGGTTTTATGGTTAGTTTTACCACTCTGCAAAGATAGTCTATTTTGCAGAAATACGCAACCCCATTGTGATGTGACATGCCTTTTGTAGAGCACGATAGATGTAGAATTATCAGCAGACAGGCTATGATTGGCGATGCAGTGACGCGTTTAGACAGCGTTCAGAAAGCATATTTATCTCGAATGTATTTGACTATATGTGGTGGCAATATATGTGCGTGCGGCGAAACGCCCATAGAACGCAACACCTCGGCATCGGCTTTCAACCAACGAGAAAACGTTTTGGTACTTACTCCCGCTTTGCGTGCCAACTCGGATTTGAGATACGCCCGCTCCTTACCTGCATGAATACGATTGTCCATAATGAAAACAACTATTTAAGATGATTAATACGTGCAGTGTCATTCTATTTGAAGAAGATGAACGACAATGCGCAAATATACAACAAGTTTTAAGAACATCATTCCGGAAAATTCAGGAATGGCGTTTAGTTTTTTGTATCTTTGTATATGTTTGGCATGCCATCTTAAATTTTCTTCACCTCTAATACCTCTCTCCTTATGACACTTTATGAATTATTGCACCACCTACACGAATCAGGTATTCATGGTTATTTACGCGATGCGGGCATACTGAGTACAAGTATGCTAACGTATTACGAATACTTCCATTGGAGTTTGTTGCATCCGGAAGCCGACTATATGGATGCCACATTGGCCTTATCGTGCAGCAAATCGACCTACTATGCAGCCAAAACAATGATGCAGCGTGTGGTGATACCTGAAGAAAAAGTGCAAAGTTATTTTGAAAAACTTCATTTGCACATAGAGCATTACTTACAGGACAAACCTGTAATGAACAAAACGTAGTATTAAAAAATCAGTTGACTGTATTTGACAATGTGTTGTAATTATCGGTTATGACACAAAGATGAGTGCGTGCTGAATTTGGTAAAAGGAAGGATGTTATACATTGCTGCTATATCGGCTTGAAAGATTACGGCAAAAAAGAACTCTATGTTCCTGCTTAAAGGCGACCATCCATGCCTGCTTTTGCACAGTGTCTGGGAAAGCATAAATAACGTTATCGACAGTTGGATGTTTTTCGACAGACAATAGTGAAGGGATAAAATTGCCTGTATAGGGTGCTACATAATTTGAAATAAAACGCAGATTCATGAGCATTTATATATAATAACAGGGACAAAGTTAGTATAAAAAAACAACACACTCAAACCTAAGGTTTTCGCCGGCATAAGACAACAAAAGCAGACAAAGCACGCATTATGCGGAAACATGTGGACAGAAACGGACAAAAAGAGATAAAAGAAGACAGTAGAATGCGTCAGGAATATACCTTTGCACTCGAAATCGATTTCACAAATTTCATTTAATTAACCCAAAACAAACGATCTATGAGTAAAATCATTCCGACAGACATTATTAAATTGATGCGTGGGAAGGTGTGTACGCACAGCGATTACTTCTTTCAGGAACGTAACGGAAGTATTTTTACGGGAAGGAGATGCAACGTGCGTGACTTAAAAAAGCATCCTTACAGCAAAGAAGAAATTGCGAGACAGACGCTATTCAGAAACGCTATTGAAGCCGTAAACCAACTGAGCGCAGAAGATACTGCCGCTTACAAAAAACGATTTGCAGCACAACGGAAATATCGCACTTTGCGCGGATTTATGGTTGCGCAAGAATATGCAAAACTGACAGACTAAACACTTAATTACACCTTTATTATCCATTAAACAACAACATTATGGCAAAAGTATTTTATATAGACCCAGTAGACCACGTATCCGGCAAAGTGTGCCGTCATACAAAAACCATTTTTATGCATCGCAATGACACCGGCACGAACTTCACGAGCCGCATATGCAATCCGTACAAGGGGAATCCTACGACAGGACAGCAAGCGGCAATGGATGCGTTTAAGAATGCCCAAACCAAAGTGCGCGAAGTGATGTCGACTCCGGCAGAAATGCAAAGTGCCGTTCAGCGATTCAAAGCCCAAAACAAGTACAAGACTTTACGCGGATTTATCTTCGCTGAAAACTACGGAAAGGAATAAACATGAAAAGCCGTCTTGCAACCGCAATGAGTATCTTCGGATGCTCATTGCTGGTGGCGGCCTTCATTGTCAAGCCTACAGGAGAGATACACTCTTCGGTGCTGACAGCCTTCGCCTCCACCCTTACCTACAGTGCCGCACTTTTCGGCATCAATATGAAAGAAAACAATTCACTCGGATAAGACCTATGAAACTGACTTTAGTAAGAACCCGAACAGGGACTGATTGCATAAATGGCGTTCTATACCACGGCAAACACCGACTATGCGACACATTAGAGCGTCCTCGGATAGTGCCTATAGGTTGGTATAGACTGACCGTTACACAGAGTCCGAAATTCAAACGTCTGCTCCCCCTATTGCTGCATGTACCCGGACATTCAGGTATACGCATACATGCCGGCAACAGCATAAGGGACACAAACGGATGTATATTGGTGGGTAGTGCTACTGCCGACGGCAAACATCTGACCGACTCCAAACAAGCAGAACGAGACATTGTGAAACTATTGCAAAACAGCCCTATACATGAAGAACATTATATTGAGATTGCTACTCCTGAGTATCGTAGCAGTGAACTGGAGTGCATGCAGGATTGTGCATGACTGCCTGGTGCAGCACCAAGATTCGTCGGTCATACAACATACAGCAGAACACGACAGCGTGCATGTGGAGCGAAGCAGATTGGTATGGGTGCGCGGTGATACGATAGTGGTACGCGATACGTTGCTACGAGAGCGTGTACGCACGGTGGTACACTGCGACACAATACGATTGGAGAAAGAGGTGCTGATAGAAAAGCCCGTACGCTATGTACCACGTTTTTATAAGATTTGTTGTGGTGCACTAACTGCACTGATAGTCATCGGCATTGCATACGGAGCATGGCGAATGAAGAGATGATGCGAATTACGGAAGAATGTTATTGAGATAATGTTTTGGTATAAAGGATGCTGAAAAATGAATTGGGTCTTGATACATAGAATCGGGATATACAACAATAGATTTAATGAAAGATTGTAAATAGTTCTCCCACGAATTTGATGACATATCCTGAGCATAAGACGAAACAATACGCTCTTCCAATTCGATACGACGCGATTCGCGAATAGGTGCAGGCAAAAGATAAAGTTGAAAACCATACTGTTGCGAGAGTTGATGCATCTTGCACATATATTCGTCGGTAATAGTACTTAGTAACGGATTTACTCTTTGTGGCGTTGGAAGATAATCTATCGTATAGTTGGAAGAACGAATGAAAGGCAGTTGTGAAAGCCATGGACATGGCAGTGAGGCAATGGTTGCAGAAAGAGTTTGTGTATAATCTTTTTGATATGAGGTACGATAAAACGGTTTCAGAAAATAATGAAACATGAACTCATCGCCTGCAGACGCCAAAGTAAACGGTGTAACCAAAATAACAACTTCTGACGGTAGATTGTCGGGATTGGTTTGTAGATAGTTGTTGAGCAAGAAATAGTACCCAGCAAAAGTAATGGCCTGATTGCATGTTAAAGAAACCATATCGTCATACTCTTGGTCGCAAGGATACATTTGCATAGCGACAGAATCACCTATGAGTAAACGTTTTACGGAATCCGTTTTTTTTATCAGACTATTTCTTATAGCCGTATAGACTTCCCAACCATTCACGTTCTGTTCGTAAGCATGTGAATAGAAATAATATCCTTCAGCCAGCAACAAGACAAACATTGCACAGAACAGAAACAGAACCGTATCACGCAAAAAATGTTTCATACTAAAATTGGAAATAAATGAATTGTGTATAGTCAAACTTACCGAAGAAATATATACAAACAATAAGTGCCAGATAGCATAACCAACGCATTGTTCGCGAAGCAATAAATAGATTGGCACATAAATTGGTAGCCATATTCCCACGCATACACCACTCCACAACAAAAAGTATAGCAAGCGACAGACTGATAGATAGATAAAAAGAGCGGTTCATAAGGTAAGGTATTGACAGAATAGATCTATCAAAAATGCGACAAAAATAATCAAGCGCGACATCTACACTTGGAGCACGGAAAATAATCCAACCAATTACTATCAGTAGAAAAGTTAGTAACATTTGGGGGGCATGTTTGAAAGTGGGAGACGATGTATATCTGCGTGTGTGTCCCAGAAAAATTAACGGAATGAATAATAAGGCATGATACATTCCCCAAGCAAGATACGTATAATTGGCTCCATGCCATAGACCTGACAAGAGAAAAATTATGAAAGTATTGCGAATGGTTTTCCATGAGCCCGCACGGCTTCCCCCAAGAGGGATATATACATAATCGACAAACCATGTATTCAGACTGATATGCCAGCGTTTCCAAAACTCAGCCACATTACGCGAAAAATACGGGAGATGAAAGTTAGGCATTAAGCGGATACCAAACAACCGGGCAGTACCGATCGCTATATCAGAATAGCCCGAAAAATCGCCATATATTTGAAAAGAAAAAAGCAATGCAGCTAAAATTAATGTAGAAGCACTATAGGTGTTATAAGAGACAAAAACCTGATCTACATAGATAGCACAATTATCTGCTATAACCATTTTTTTGAAAAGTCCCCAAAGAATAAGGCGCATACCAGAAACTGACTCTGTATAATCAAAGGTGCGTTTTGATTGGAATTGGGGTAGTAAATTTGTTGCCCGCTCAATAGGTCCTGCCACCAATTGCGGAAAGAAAGAGACATAAGCAAAAAATGCCACAACATCGGAGGTTGCAGGTATTTTTTTGCGATATACATCAATAGAATAAGATAATGCTTGAAAGGTATAAAAGGAAATACCTACCGGTAATACTATATTGAGCACTAAACCGCTTGGATTAGTCCCTATTAGTTCGGCAAACGAAGTAATAAAGAAGTCATAATATTTAAACACCCCCAAAACAGCAAGATTAATGACGATATTGATTGTCAGCCATACTTTAGGGCGTAAGGCACGAACAATCAGTAACCCGCTCCCATAGGAACACAAACTTACAAATGCTATCAAAAACAAAAAACGCCAATTCCACCACCCATAAAAAAGATAAGAAACTATCACTATAAAGAGATTCTGATAAAGTAACCGGTGCCTACTTCCCCTTATAGCATAATCAAACAGAAACCAATAGAGCAAGAAAACAATGGGTAGGAATAAAGCAAATTCTATGGAATTAAATAGCATTGGAATCGTTTTTTTTGTTGAACATGCCTACGCGAGCATAGACATGAGATGCGGAATATCTTGATAGCATGTAACAGAGGGATTGCCCTGATAATGGCGCATTCCCATGGGATTGGTATAAACAGGCAATTGCGCAACAATCGCCTCCTCGATACGTGTAAGTGCACCCGTTGTTGCCGGCTGATAAATAACCAACGCAATAGCATGGGTTTGCAACTGTGCCAACATATCGTTGTCGACAGTTCCCAAGACACGGATATGTTCGCAGGCATAATCGGTAAGTGTTTCTGTGCCGTAGCCAGCCACCACCAAGGGAAGGTTAGAAGATTGCCATGCACAGAGGATTTCTTCCATGCCCATACGCGTAGGCGGATTGATGGCAGTCCCCAAGAGGAGATAGAAATTTTTGTCGGCACTCTTTCGCTGCTCGGCAATATGCAGACAAGAGTTTTCGACAACCTGTGGAAGATGATAAGGAAAGCAGACGGCACTCACCCCATAGAGAGCGAGCAGCCAAGATTCTTCAAAAGAAATGACAGAGACGCGTGCACATTGCCGATAGATATTCAGTTCGTGGCGGAATGCGTTGTGATTATCCCAACGGAAAACCGAACGATGATTCGTTACCAAGGATTCAAGATTATGCGGATAGGCTATTACTTTTTTGCCATGCCGGCGTGCCAACACACAGAGAATATACCACTCCTCACGCACCGATTCCCAATGGAACTCGTCGAAATCGGTACGACTGAATGCACGTATCAAATTATTGTAGCGTCGTGCCGTATGATACCATGTGCGCAAAAACTTATAGGGCGAACGAAACGAGTGCAGACCATAGGTGCGCAAGAGCAGAAGCAATGCTCCCCATATACCGCCAAGCGAAAGAGAGCCGAGGTCTACATTAAGTTCGATAACTTCGAGACCTTGCGTGCGAAAATACTCTTGCAATTGGGTAGTGCGTTTTTCTCCGCCATGCCCCCACGGATTAGGGGCAAAGATACTATGGTGTAGGATGTTCATGTATGCTTAAACAATTTGTGTAGTTTGCGCTTTATATACATGTAAAAATGTATATAAAACAACCCATGGTGGTGATAGTAATCGTTTCTTTCTTGCGTACAACGAGCCAGACCCTCGGATGTAGCAGAACGCCCGCCCATATCATAATGAGCGACAACCAAGGGAATATGCATGAAAGTAGTCTGTCGGCGCAATAATGTAACATTCATCGCCCAATCCGCTATCAGTTGAAAATGTTCATCGTAGCCTCCTATCCTACGCAATGTATCGGTCTTATAGAATATAGCCTGATGACAAAGCGAATCATAATAAAAGAAATCTATTGATAAGCATGACGGATAAATGCGACGTTGTTCTTTATGCGGATATATAAAAACCGCATCTCCATAGCACACTTCTGCATTGAGCCCATAATCCATCACACGTTGCAAGACATCATTATTTGCAAAACAATCACCGGAATTCAAGAATATGCAATAATCACCATGCGCTAAACGAATACCCTTATTCATTGCATCATAAATACCCTTGTCTGGTTCTGAAACAAAGTGCAATCGCTCTCCCTGTATATTAAAACTGCGTGCAATAGTTATGCTATCATCCGTAGAGCCCCCATCGATGACAAGATATTCATAATCTAAATAAGATTGTGACAACACGGAGTTCATAGTCTGCAGAAGCCCCGATGCATTATTATAATTAATCGTAATGATAGTTAGCATATAATTACAAACATTGTCATATAACCATTTTTCGGAGGAATTATTTGGTGATTGTCTGAGATAATATATCGTTGTATAATTGTTGGTATTGATTGGCTACAACAGAATAAAGATATTCAGTTTGCACTTTTTTCAATGCATTTTGCGAAAGGCTATCAGCATGTTGCAAACACCACAAACATCCTTGCACATAGTCATCTTCATTGGCAGCACAATATCCTGTCTGTTTGTGCTTTACCATATCAGGAATACCGCCAATAGGGAAAGCAACCACCGGTACTCCACATGCCATCGCTTCCATTATCATATTGGGCAAATTATCACGATAAGAAGCATAGAGCAATAAGTCGACTGAATTATAAAGTTTGGCTAATTCAATATCACTTTCTATGAATCCCCAACTTTTTACCACAATATCATTATTGATTTGTATATGCCCACTTTTTTCTCCTACAACATGAACCACTAACTGTTTATTGAGTAATTTCTGTTGCAATTTAGGTAAGATACGCACAAGCCGCAAAAATCCTTTGCGTATATCCGTGGCATCCATAGCACCTAACAGTACGTGTACTTCATCTTGTGGATGTGGCTGTTTGAGAGGATAAAAAATCGCGGTATCTATACAATTGGGGATAACACAAATATGAGCATTTCGAAAGAGAGAACTCTCTCTAAATTTATCTGCCAACCATACACTGGGTGTTACTATGTATAGACGGTGCATATGACGTTGAAAAACAGCATTTTTATAATACCATTGCTGTCTACTATAATCTTCAGAATCTGAAGATGCGAGAATTGGACAAGCACCACATTTTTCTTTATAACGCCCACATTCCTCTCCATAACAACAACAACTACAACACGCAGACATATCGTGCATTGTCCATACTACAGGTTGCTTTGTGTGCTGAAAAAAAGACTGCAAGTCAATAAAAGTATTCATCCAATGGAGATGTATAATGTTACTCTGATGTATTAACGGATGTTGATCGATGCGTATATCCGACTGCATGAGTGAAAATGCATCATTGATATGGTAACATTCTAATTGTTTATTGATTTGTTCTTCTTTAGTATGCCATATGTGTAGACGCTTCAATATGCGAATATATAAAGGTTTCTTAGGGATGTGAAAGCGAATAATCTCATCATGTCCTAATAACTGTTTGTGCAACACAAGCAATATCGCCTTACAATCAACAGAACGCAATGCTTGCACAATGCGCATTGCAGCCTTGCCTGAGCCTGCACGATCGACAGTTGTTAGATGTGTTATATTCATAACCATTATCGATTTAAAAGGCTTTTAAGTTGACGTTTCCAATGTCGAATATGTAGTCCCCATTGGTAAAAACGGTCTTGCTTTGTGATGTTCAATTCTTTTCGCAAAGGTTCTATTCGCCAAGTATAAAAATCGGCAATCTCTTTTACGGTTTCTTGTAGTGGAGCATTCTGTCGTTTTAGACTATCCATAATGACCCACAAATGTGTCCCTGTAGCAATATCCGTATTTTTCGTCAAAGAGATAGGATTATTGCGATAATAATACAATGGCTTATCTATATAAAAAACCTTCGTTTGCTCCGACATCAGATAATAAAGGTCAATATCTACGCTTTGCGTCAAGGCAGGGTGTATTCCTCGTGTTGAGAGGTATACCCCTCTATTGAAACAATAGAGGGGTATACCTCTCTGAAAATGTATAAATTTATTCCATGCCTCAGAACCAAAACTAAAAGTATCGTTATATATAACTTTCATCTCGCTATCACACACATACATATGACTAAAAAATGCTCCACACTCAGGATGCTCTCGGATTGTCTCGAACATTACCTGCAAAGCATTGTAATCTAATGTATCATCAGGATCGAGAAAACCACAAAACTCCCCAATTGCCAATTCCACGCAACGGCGCTTCGTATAACCACACCCTTTATTCTCTTCATTGTAATAGATATGGATACGCTCATCTTTAGCCAATTCTTTGTACAATATGTGCGAGTTGTCAGTAGAACCATCATCCACTAAAATAATCTCCCAATGAGTATAAGTCTGCTGACGGACACTTTCTATCGCATCCATAAGATATTTGCCATTGTTGTAATTGGCAATAAGTATGGAAAAGAGGGGATTATTCATCAGTATTTATATACAATTATCATAGGATTAACAATAAAATACTTAGAGGTGATATACACTGTCATGGCTAATACGCTTATAAAGAAACCCCATACTATTAATATTTACATCGTTTATCAACACTCCATCAGAACCTGTCTCTTGAGTTTCGATGATATATGCACGATTAAAAGCAGTACGAACTTGCTGCGTTTCATCATTATGTATTGTGATACGATACGCCGTAAGGCAGACGCGTTCGTGTTTTTGCTGTGCATAGACTTGGATTTCGGGCACATTCAAAAGGATTTGCAGTGAATCGGCTAATTGTCTTCGTGTTTTTTCTAATTTACCACCTTGAAAAATGATTGTGTTATTCTTAATAATCGGTTTGCTAAGTCCTTTACCATCACGTGAATTGTCAGTTGTAATTTCACATAACAACATTAGATTATTCGTTTCTTTATCGGTGATGACAAAATCACATCTCAATTTATGCTGCATTGATTTAGGTTCACCAAATTGTTTAACATAGTCATCGTATTTGATAACAGACAATGATAAGTTGGTGTTCTTGAATGAAACATCCCCTGTTGAAAACGGTACAATATAGGGTATGGTTGTATCTTGCAAATCGAAATCTGCATTATTAGTGCATTCTTCAGTCAATACAACTTTCTTTTGCAAGCCATAATGTAAAGGAAAACAATGTTCTAATAAGTTTTTCATCCTATAGTTGTTTCAGTTGATCGTATTGATCATAAATGACATTGATGTCTTCGGAAAGGCGCTCTACATTTATAAAATGCAGATTGTTCATTTTTAAGTTTTGGCAACGTCCCTCTTCCAATTGATAGACTGCTATATTGTCATAATCAAGGTGTGCACCATCAATCGTTTTCTGACAATCATGCGCTTTGATAAGAAGATTTAGGTCATTCACAATGTAAGGACTATGTGTTGCCATAACGAGTCCTATCTGTCGGTTATCACTCTTTTGTTCAAAAGCAATCTTTACCAATTCGTTAAAGAAGCGTATTTGTGAGGTAGGATCAAGACTTAACTCCGGTTCTTCAATGTGCAAATGTACAACATTAGGTACATCTGCCAATTCCATGTCCGGATGATATTGTGTTGTAAGATCTTTTTCGTAAAGCAAATCAATAATGTTACGTTTTTGTGCTGCTTTGAACGAAAAAACATCTGCATAGTATTGAACAAGTACCATAAGCGGTACTGTCGTTTGGATCCCTGAAGAAGCGTGACGTAACTCGAATTTACCATAACTACCATCAATGGGGTTTAGTTCATACTTTTTCTGATTATTGCCTCCTTTGATTACATTCATTTTCAGTCCAATATAGTTTAAACCGAATTGTTTGACAAGTTCGGTAGCCTCATCAAATTCCGAAAATGTCTCATCAAAATAGAACCCCAAACTAGCATTTTTAGCCCATGAGCCTTTTGCCGCTAATGGCGCAATAGCACTTCGCATCTCAGACACCCAAACCTCTTTCATAAAAACGAGGTCTTCGTTTGGTATGCTACTCGGTGTCTGCAATCGTCCGTTTTCGTATTTTATACTATAATTATGACCATTTATGTGTGCTATATATTCAATAAAAGAGTCTTTATTGACAACTTGCTTTATATCATCACGCAACAAATCATCAAATCGGATATAAAATACCGTGTTATTCACATTTGAATTCTTTATATAAGAGCGAATGACTACACGCTTGAATATATAACGCATAAGTACTATCAGTTTCATCAGCGTACTCTTACCACTTGCGGAATCACCAATAAGTATCGTCAACGGCTGGATTTCCATCAGCCCAGTATCTTTCAACGCACCTACATTCCTTACAGAAATCGTTTCTTTCATAAGTTACATTATTATAAACAATATTGTATATCATCATTTCTGTAGTACAGAAAATCTATAAGAGCATGATTTTTGCTAATTCAATGAAAGAGTCAACTACACATTTTGCCACTTCCTTATCTGTAATTTTATCACTCTTTTCTATATCTTCTTTCAACAGCAATTTTAGACTCTCTAAAATTGCCCGTTTCTCATCCTCGGATACATTATTAAGTCTCTGAATATATTCACACAATGACAAGCCAAGATTATCCTTATTCATATACATATTATTTTCGATATTTATTATTACTAATTGATATTATAGTGCGCAAATACCGCTTTGATCTGTACATCATTGAGACAATGATTAGGATTGGTATTAATGGTTTCCAACGCCCTTTCTAAAGGTTTAGTGAGTGCAACATAGTCACATCCTTGTGAATCGTGAGTAAAAGATTTTACGATTGGTACACTTTTCAGACGAAGCATTGCATTAATCCATACATCATCAGCATAAGGACATATCTCCATGAAAACTTTTTCATTAAAAACTTCATTTGGGAAAATATGTGGTGGAAAGATGGTTCCACCGCCACTTGTTAAGAAATTGAGTTGATAATCGGAATAATCAGTTGCCTCCAACGACCATTGCAAATAAGAAGTCAATGTGCCTTTGACATCCCTACTCATTTTACGAATCCGGTTTGCACAAACAACATTAGGTTGTTTTATATGGGAACGAACAAGATTTTCAACAAAGTCGATATTGTACATTATATCATCATCTACCGTAATAATCGCAGCTTCTTTATACTTTTGCAAGGTAGGAATAAGTTTTTTATAAGAACGAATATCGGCACAGTATTCTACTTGTAACCCACGTTGTTGTTGTAGCAGCAAAGTAATAGGCAATGTTTTGCCTCTCTCTTCTTCTGCCAACCATAGAATAATGCGATTAGGCTTCATTGTCCCTTGCATAATGGACTCAATTGCAAGATAAACCTCACTAATACGTTTACCATACGAAGTAAGCGACACGATAACTTCTTCCTTGCAAAGTGCATCAGTAGTAATTCCACATGTTGTATCATGTGATACCCGATCTTTCAGATACAACTTATACTGTGTCTCTTTAATGAATTCTGTAAGCGCAATCTGATGCATCTGCAAATCTGCCACCTGTTGCTGCAAATTATCCATTCGCTGCCGCATACGGCGATCATGCCCTAACCAATGGCGTATATACTGAAATAACTTCATATCTTCTACGCATTTGACCTAACAAAGAAAGCAGGGACAACTGCTTCATATCCTCTTCCCTCTCGCAACCTCATACCATTCTGAAAATCATCATGGTGCATTATATGCAATTGTTTTGCAAAGTGCATTGCATCTGCTATATTATGATCACCCGTACTATTTAGCATCAATTTGAAATGAAAAAAATATGTATTTGGGCGCATTGTAATAGAAGGCACCACAAGCGTAATTTTTCCATTCTCTATCTTCGTAAAATCATGTTCCAATTCATCAGAGACCCATTCATTTGCACGATTACAATAGGCATCTTCAAAACCGCAAGACACAATAAGATTAGACAAATCAACATCATTATCTTTCGTAAAAGAAATTTCTATTTTTAGATATTGTGCATAGAACAATTCGTCTACTAAATCGTTATTGATATTGCGAAAATCAACCCTAATAACACGCATCTTTCCTGTACCTCTACGATCTGTACGATTGACTAAAGACATATCTCCCGATTGACTCTCTATGTTAATAGCCAAATAACGATTTATTGTATCTTCTGCAGTTCCTAAGAAAGAGACATTTCCATTCTCTAAAAGCACGCCACTTTTGCACAATGCTTTAATGCTTGCCATGTTATGGCTGACGAACAAGACGGTACGCCCTTGCCCTTGCGAGATGTCTTGCATCTTGCCGATTGCTTTTTTTTGAAACTCGGCATCGCCCACAGCCAACACTTCATCCACCACCAAAATTTCGGGGTCGAGATGAGCCGCAATAGCAAATCCCAGGCGTACTGTCATACCCGAACTATACCGTTTGACAGGCGTATCAATATAACGTTCACACCCCGAAAAGGCGACTATCTCATCTAACTTACGCGTAATCTCCTGCTTGGTCATCCCCATAATTGCCCCATTCATGTAGATATTTTCGCGCCCTGTCATCTCGGGATGAAACCCTGTTCCTACCTCCAAAAGAGATGCAATACGTCCACGAGCACGGATAGTGCCGGTGGTAGGCGTAGTTACACGACTCAATAATTTCAGCAGCGTACTCTTGCCTGCACCGTTCTTACCGATAATCCCCACCACATCGCCCTGCTCCACTTTGAAATCGATATCACGCAATGCCCACACATACTCGCTATTGCTTTTAGTGGAACGGTCGTTGGTTTCACCTATTTTCAGATAAGGGTCTTCGTGGTGCAAAATGCTTGTCTGCCACCAACGATTCAGATCGTGCGAAAGTGTACGCGTAGAAACAAGCCCCAAACGATATTGTTTGCTGATATGATTAAATTCGATAGCCGTCATGACGAGAGTATATTCAATGCGGCAAAGTTAGCAAATAAATCCGAAAGGAACAAGCAATTGTCGGCAAAAGTATGCTATCAGCACCTTTTTTAGCGCACCTTACTGCCTGAGCATACAATGTGCCAAATCTGCATGAGCAGCATAAAACCTACATTAGTCCGATATTGCAGCGATTAGCATCAACTATACATTTTCGCAACAATCCAATGCGATAAACGCTTTGGCAATAAACGGTCGAGAAAAACAAAGAGTCGATACGATAGTCCTATGGTGTACAATGGAGCAGGATTCCGTTTGAGTGCCACTCGATAGACATGTAGTGCCACATATTGCGGTGTCATGCCATTTTGCTCGTCTTGCTCCATAACGGCAATGGCATGTTGCATATTACGATAGATTTCGGCTCCCTGCAGATTGGTTTTGCGAGCAGCGGTAAAACCGGTATGCACATCGCCCAACATAAGAGCAGATACACGGATACCAAATGGCAACAATTCGCTCCGCAATGCCATTGCCAACGCATTGACCGCCGACTTGGAGACCGAATAGAACGCTTGATAGGGAATAGAGAAAACAGCAGCCACAGAGGAGGTAAACAAGACAGTTCCCCCACTCTGTTGCCGCATAATGGGTACAACCGCCTGCACCAGCGTTAATGCCCCGAAGAAATTGACATCCAACTGCCGTTTGGCATCATCTAACACTGTGAACTCCACCGCACCGGCAATACCATATCCTGCATTGCAGATTAAGCAATCGATGCGTCCCTCTTGGCGCACAACCTCACCGACAGCCCGCTGAACATCTGCAGGATTGGTAACATCGCAATCGATATGTTTGCAACCATCGTTTGTAGTGCCATGCCGCGAGAAATCGTACACCACATGTCCTTTTTCGGCAAAAAGTTGTGCCGTTGCCAACCCAATGCCGTTAGATCCTCCTGTGATAATTGTAACCATAGCGCAAACGTTGCCGTACTTATTCGTCTTCCGGCACAATAGGCCAAGTGTTATGCGTAATTCCCGCCATATCCTCCATGCGCAGATGTGCCTCTACACGCATCCGATCCACCTCTGTTTTGCGGGCTGCCGTACGATTGGGGAATATAGGTTCACCTATGGTAACCGTAAGCAACGGTTCGGTTTTCTTTCCGAACCATTTGTAGATTCCGGTGCGTTCGCGATAGGAAATTACGCAAGGCAAAATAGGCATATTGTATTTATATGCCATAGAAAATGCACCTTTGCGGAACGGACGTAACGGTTTGTAAAAACGCCAATTGGCTGCTTCAGGAAAGACATGAAACCACCAACCACGGCGATGAAACTCATCGAATGCCTCATTGAATTTCTTGAGTGCAGACATATTGTCGGGAACAGGGATACCACCCACTTGCTTTAGGAACCAATGGTCGCTCGTACAGAAATTGTCGGCAAACATGGGAATACGGGTATGGCGATTGGCATGCACGGCTTGCAAGACTGCCGGTGCATCCCATTGGTAGCAATGGTTGGCAATGGTTATTGCCCCACCCTGCAATTCTTTCTTATATTTCTTCAGTATATGCCTACCGCGAATACGTAATCCGTAACGAATGGTATTGACAGGAAACAACGCTCCATAAAGAACAAAGACATAACCAAACCAGTTTTGCAAACGAAACGAGAACGAATCGTCTAAATAGGGATAATTCTCATCGAATACAATATCTCGATCTTTAGGCTTGTGCCATAGACGTTCTACCGGATTATCTTCCGGATAATTGATGCCCGTATCAGGAATAAAAACACCGGGCTTCAGTTGTAAATCGGTATATCGTTTATTGTTTTTCATACATTCTATTGTTTCTTATTTATTTCTTATTATACATGCAAAAAGCGCATCCCCACACAACGTGCACCCTCTCCGTCGGTATCTTCTCGATCGCCTATCATCAATGCTTCGTGCGGTTGGGTATTCATCTGCCGCAATAGCGATAGGAATGCTTCTTTACAAGGCTTTAGACCGCCTAACGCCGGTGCATCAAACACTCCGTCGAACATCTTTGCCGACAAGCCAATGGCCTCTAACTTGGCGGGAACTTCTCCATAATCGGAGAAAACGACTACGCGAACGCCACTGTGCTTTAGTTGCAGCAACAGTTCGCGCACAAAAGGAGCAGCCTCGTACGATTGTCGCAATATCTTAACCATTGCCGGCATATAAGACTCTCGGTACCACACAGAAACCTGCCGGTGCGACAGATTACATTCGTGGGCTATAGCGTCAAACAAGGTTTGATAAAAAAGGGTTTCATCCCCTACAAAGACGCCTCGCAACCTTTTACGAACAGAACGTTCGGCTTTCAGTGTGAGCAGATTGCGCCATTGAGAAAGCATCAGTCGCCACGCCAAACCGTGTTTATCGTAGAGAGTGCCGTCAAGGTCGAAAACGACCAAGCGGACTCCCTGCAAATCAATATCGCTCAGTGTCAAATTGGTCATTTGTTCACTACCAATTGTTTGAACTTTGCATGCCTTTTTTCATCCTGCAAAAGCAAGTTCATCTTAAACTGCCCATCGCGTGCGCCTTCGGCAATACATTGTGCCTTGAAGCGTTCAAACGAGTTGTGCTGCAAACGATGAGTTATAGGATCTTTCACACGGAACGAATCGCGTTTGACCGCATACTCTATATTGATGCGTTTCAATACCTCATCAACCTTAGCGGTGAAACGTTCGGCTGCTTCTTGTGTGGTGTTTTCGTCTTCAAACTCATAGTAGAAACGATAAGCACTTTGTTCCATATCGGCAAAACCGACAAAGAAATGTGCCGGCATTTGCAAGGTGCGTTCCGCCTCGTGTACAGCCTCTATAAACTGACGCTCATGCAGTTTCTCGCCGGTCATAGTAACAATACCGTTCACTTTCTGAATCATGTGTACGGTAGGCGTATTGCCAAAAGAAGGACCAACTTCGACCAAGTCGTTCATGTTGTAACGATACAAACCGGCAAAAGTGGTAACATACGGACAGTAACGTTTTCCCTCTTTCAGTTCTTGCAATTGCAGAAAACGCGGATTCGGATTATTCAAATCTTCCTCTGCAATAAACTCATAGAAGTGGAAATGCGGGAAAAGTACCGTATTGTTGGTATCATCCAACACCAATCCGAAGCGACATTCGCTGGAGAAGTAACCAAACTCCTGATGCAACATCCGATCGGGGAACGAGTTTTGGAACTTATCTACATATACTTTCGTATTACCACACTTCCACGTATTGAGTATTTGCAAGTTAGGCCAATAGTGCTTGGGAAGAACCGTTCCATATTGTGCTTTCAGAGCGCGCAATTCGTTAGCACGTTCAGGATTGGGCTTCAAATACGGTGCTATAGCTGCACGAATCTCGGGAGCAATATCCAGCGATGCATTGAGTGTACCTTTTTCTATATCCTCCACATATTGGTCGTAAAACTCATTCACATTGTTCTGCATCTCAACAATGGTCGAAGGATTAGCAGTAACGATAAGCGTAGTATTGCGTTCTATACCCATACGCATGATAGCATAATAGCGGGCTTTGTAATCGGCTATTGAATAGACATCGGCAGGCGAAGCATATAGTTTCTTCACGAAGCCCGGGCAATCGCGTTGTGTTACGCCCGACACAGACCCAAACATAGTGCCATCGGGAGCATAACCTTCTATTACTTTACCCACAATACTCACAATCTTACCGGAGAATACTTTCGGGCGATTCTTGATGAAATTAAACAGCCATACCTTTGTCATCTTGCCATAAACCGACTTTAAGTATACATCGGTAATAGGAATCCACTTGGGTTCGGATGCCGTACCTGAAGTTGTGGCATACATGAGTGGTTTACCGGGAAAAAGAATACCCGCTTCCCCATTTTTGTGCCGATCGACATAAGGGCGCAAGTCCTCATAATCGTTGGCCGGTACATACTGTTGATAACGCCTATAAAGTTCTTCTGCTGTGCCGGCTTCAAGAATCTCGGCAAAATGATGTTCTTTTCCATAAACGGTATCTTTGGCATATTCCAGAATGCCACGCAAGGTTTGTTCACTCGCTTTTTGCGGTTGTTTAGATACCTTTTTAAGTTTCAGATATTGTATCCCTCCTGCAACACCCAGCAGGAAATTGGGAACAAAAGGACACGTTGAATCTTTCATTGTGTTTATACGCTAATGTTATAGGATTATTACAATCCCTAATCCGTTATTTATTTACATAAGCCCTTTGTGCTTATCGGTCCGTCTGACATGATAGAATCAAACGGCTCGGCAAAGATACGACGAAATTCTGTTCTTTCCAAACCCGAGTAGCCGTTACGGCTACAATCAAGTGCAAAATAAACGAGAAAGATTAGAAAAAGCCGTTTATCAGCGTACCGTAGTTTTGGAAGTAATTACGGAATGCACTATCCTTAATCATTATACGATAAGATATTCGTTATCTATAGCATAAGCCCATCGGATGTCAGGTTTATACACCCAACTACGACCGCATATTAAAATATTCAAGCAAGACATTCGACAATATAAATAATTTAATCAGGACAAAAAAAACAAGAGAATTTGGTCATATTAAAAAACTTTACTACCTTTGCAGCGCAAATAGCAAAAGGGGTATTAGCTCATCCGGCTAGAGCGCAACACTGGCAGTGTTGAGGTGAGCGGTTCGAGTCCGCTATACTCCACAAGTTCAAAGAACCAATCGGTTACGCAAAAAAATAGGCGAAAATCGGACGAAATTGAACGAAAAAATCCAACTATAGCAGTTTTCCCCCGAAATTGATGACAGATAATACAAAACCTCTCTTTGGTTCTGACAGCAGATAGCATGAAGAGAGACAGGGCGCATAATCTCTATACCAGAGATTATCTTATTCGGCTAATTAACAACAACATAGAGCCTGACACAAAACAGTCGGCCGGTTGTGAATTTCGTATGCCCTACCACAGAAAAACATGTATTTCGGTGAATGTCCCAAATATAGGACATTCACAATTTGCATATATCATGTTTTTTACCTATCTTTGCACACATAAATCAATTCGCATTATCATGAAAAAAACACTTCTGTATTTTACGGCAGCGATTGTTTTCTGCTCTTGCGGGAAACAAAGCGCATCCATTCTGCAACAAACGACAATTGCCACTCCTATTCAACCTATTCATTTAACCGCCGACTCGAACCATATATTCCTTACGGATTATCTTCCTGAACTAACAGATTACAATTGGGATAGTGTACATACCGATGGATTGACATATATACAACAAGGTGACGAGGCTGACATTTATACCGACAACACGTTGCCGAACGTTGTACGTACGCTTACGTTCTATAAGGAGGGGTATTCCGTAAGCATTCCCGTACTTCCGACCTTAGCGCATCAACAAGGATTGTGTACCTACCGGTCTGCATCCGACCAATTACAATTTGGTTTTGCAACCGTTGCAAACAACCCAACCATTCGCATTTACTGGCAAAATAAAGAAATCACCCATCCGCAATTATCGCAAACAGAAGACGGAACGTATCTTCTCACCTTGCCCGACCATGGTAACACAGGCAGAAGTTTCTTGCGTATTTATGCAACCGATGACAATGTGCTTTACAACGATTTGCTCATTCCGTTGGAAGATATGCGCATAATAGATACGCCCACCCCGCTCACACGTCATGACAATCATGCGCAAGTGTTGTACTCGCTCATGATTGACCGTTTTTATGATGGCAACAGTGCAAATACACAAAAATTGCATACTCCTGAAGTATTAGACATTGTAGACTATCAAGGAGGTGACTTTGCCGGTATTACACAAAAAATAGAAGAGGGATTTTTCGATACTCTGGGCATAACCACCCTTTGGATTTCGCCTATTACACAAAATCCGTATGACGCATGGGGCTACTATGCCTTCGATGGTGAACCCTGCAAATACACCGACATAAACGGCAACCAACCCGCTTATACAAAATTTTCCGGTTATCACGGCTATTGGCCCATCTATATAACATCCGTAGAGAAAAGATTCGGTACAGATGAAGAACTTCGCCAACTGCTTGCAACGGCACATGCACACAATATGAATGTGATTTTGGACTATGTAGCCAACCATATGCACATTGCGTCACCTACTCTGCAAGCACACCCCGATTGGGTAACCGATTCGATATTGCCCGACGGACGCCGTAATTTTGAACTTTGGGATGAGCAACGCCTCACCACATGGTTTGATGTACATATTCCCACATTGGATTTGGAACGCGCAGAGGTTTATAATCCGATGACAGACTCTGCACTCTATTGGTTGGAGAATTTTGATTTTGACGGATTCCGTCATGATGCTTGCAAGCATATTCCCGAATGCTATTGGCGTACACTGACGAAGAAAATAAAGACACGCATGCCCGACCGCTCGGTATGGATGATTGGCGAGACCTATGGAAGTCCGGAACTCATATCTTCTTATGTGAAGACCGGCATGCTCAATGCACAATTCGATTTCAACATCTATCATACAGCCATAGATGTATTCGGCAAAGAAGGACACAGCATGAAAGATATTGCCCGCGTTATAGAAGAAAGCCTTGCTACCTATGGTGCACATCATACGATGGGTAACATCTCAGGCAATCATGACAAAGCTCGTTTTGTATCGTTGGCAGGTGGTGCTCTGGGTTGGGATGAAGATCCAAAAGAAGCAGGTTGGACACGCAACATAGGCATTGGCGACACAACTACCGCCTACAAAAAGGCATTATTGCTGGAGGTGCTGAACTTCACCATTCCCGGCGTTCCTTGTATATACCAAGGCGATGAATATGCCGAAGCGGGAGCCAATGATCCCGACAACCGCCATATGATGCGTTTCTGCGGATACAATGAACAAGAGAACGATTTTCGCGAGCAAGTGAAAGAACTCATCGCTCTGCGCCGCAACAATATGTGTCTTATTTATGGTGACTATCTGCCACTCTATATTACCGATGATGTTCTCTGTTTTCAGCGTATCTATTTAGGTGAACAACTGACCATCGCCATCAACAAGAGCAATACACTGCAGCATATTCCTAATCTGAACATTGACATTGAACCACTATCCTACATAATTTCCAACAAATGAAAAAGATATTATATACACTAATGGCATGCATGTGTATTGCATGCAACTCCCCTGAGAAACCTCAAGAAGAACCTCAAACAGGCACTTTTGCCAAAGGCTGTGATATAGGTTGGCTGACAGAGCAAGAACACGACGGCATTCTATTTTACGACGAAGCAGGTAAAGCCACTGATTGTATCGCTTTGCTGAAAAGTATCGGCATGAATTCCGTACGATTGCGCGTATGGGTAAATCATACTACAGGTTGGTGCAACAAAGCCGACGTGCTGGCAAAAGCCCAACGCGCCAAAGCACTGCAGCAACGTATCATGATAGATTTCCACTACTCCGATTTCTTCTGCGACCCCGGCAGACAAGATATTCCAGCCCTGTGGAGCAACTACGATATAGCACAAATGCAAGAGGCTATTGCCGAACATACAAACGATGTACTATCTGCACTCAAAGCATCAAACATAACACCTGAATGGATACAAGTAGGCAACGAAACCACAAATGGTATGCTTTGGCCCATGGGGCAACTATGGGATAGCAACGGCGACCTGGAAGATGGTTGGAAACACTATGTTGTCCTCTCTAATGCCGGCTACGATGCAGCCAAAGCCGTATTCCCTGAAGCACAAATAATCATTCATATAGACAACGCTTGGGAAGACCGCGATTGGTGGTATACCCGATTCCGTGCGACAGGAGGAAAATTTGATATGATAGGACTCAGCCACTATCCGCAAACCAATCCTGACAAAACTTATAAGCAAATGAATACTCTCTGCGCCCAACACACACAACAATTGGCTGATAAGTTCGGAGTACCCGTAATGATTGCGGAAGTAGGAGCCAAGGCCGATAACGTCACATTGGCTGCTGCCGTAATGCAAGACTTTATCGACAAAGTATGCGTTTTGGAAGATTGCGCCGGTGTATTCTATTGGGAGCCGCAAGTATATAACGAATGGAGACCTGCCGAGTATATTCCGTTGGGTTGGGGAGCCTATAACATGGGCGCATTTACCAACCAAGGAAAACCGGCACAAGCACTCAAACTGCTATTAGGGCAACAACACCAATAATAGTTATCAATAGTACAGAACAGAATATATTCAGGGATGCCCTTTTGTAACTCACCAAGATAGCCTACACTTTATGAAAAACACGCTAATCGGTTTCATGCTTCTGCTTGCAGCAACATGCGTAGCCCAACGACAAGAAACCTTGCTCACACAATGGGAATTTGCCAAAGAGACCGACTTACACATACTACCTCAGCAGGGTTGGAAACAAGTATGCGTTCCACACGATTGGGCCATAGCAGGACCGTTTGATCGCAATAACGATTTACAAACTGTTGCCATTACACAAAACTTTGAGACAACTGCCACTGCCAAGACCGGGCGAACCGGTGGGCTTCCATACATTGGTGCCGCATGGTATAAAACCACCTTGCCCACTCTGCAATATCAGCACACCGAATTACTGTTTGACGGTGCCATGAGCGAAGCAGAGGTATATATCAACGGACACAAAGTTATATTTTGGGCATATGGCTACAATGCCTTCCATGTGGACATAACTCCCTATCTGCGCCCTGACAACAACGAAGTGTGGGTACGATTACAGAATCTGCCGGAGTCATCACGTTGGTATCCGGGTGCCGGATTGTTCAGAAATGTACATCTGGTAGAAACTGCTGACGTACACGTTCCGATTTGGGGTACACACATTACCACCCCCTATGTAAGTCAGGAAATGGCAAGCATACGGATACAAACAACTATAGATAATTGTACAAACAGAACTGTTCGCATCGTAACACACATTCGTTATCAAGGTATAACGGTTGATTCGTTAGATAATACCTATCATATACGACATCAATTGCCCATAGAACAAAATTTCAGCATTACCAATCCGCAATTGTGGGCACCTGAAACGCCCAATCTGTATGAAGCCGTATCGTATATATATTGCGACAATCAACTACAAGATACCTACTCTACCCGTTTCGGTATTCGTAGCATTGAGATTGTTCCCAATGTCGGCTTTTTGCTCAACGGAAAAGTGCGTAAATTCAAAGGCGTATGCAATCATCATGACCTTGGACCGTTAGGGGCTGCCGTAAACAAATCGGCATTACGTCATCAATTACAAATGCTGCAGGAGATGGGATGCGATGCTATTCGTACATCGCACAACATGCCTGCTCCCGAACTGGTAGAACTATGTGACGAGATGGGCTTTATGATGATGGTTGAGCCTTTCGATGAATGGGATGTAGCCAAATGCAAAAACGGCTATCATCGCTATTTTCATGAATGGGCGGAAGCCGATATGGTGAATATGCTGCATCATTTCCGCAACAATCCGTCGGTAGTGATGTGGAGTATCGGCAACGAAGTGCCGACACAATGTAGCGCTGACGGTTATCGTGTAGCATTGTTTCTGCAAAATATCTGTCAACGCGAAGACGGTACACGCCCCATCACTTGCGGAATGGACCAAGTAAGTTGCGTATTGGAAAACGGCTTTGCAAGTGTAATAGAAGTGGTCGGACTCAACTACCGTACTTTCCGATATCAAGAGGCTTATAACCGCACCCCTCAACGACTCGTATTGGGATCGGAAACCGCATCTACAGTATCCAGCCGCGGTATATACAAACTGCCGGTAAGAAAACAAGCAGATGCAAAATATACCGATAACCAATCATCGGCTTACGATGTAGAATATTGTGCCTGGAGCAATTTGCCTGATGAGGATTTTGCACTTCAGGATGATTATCCATGGACTATCGGACAATTTGTATGGACAGGTTTCGATTATTTGGGTGAACCTTCTCCCTATGATACCGATGCATGGCCAAGCCATTCTTCTTACTTTGGCATTATCGACCTTGCATCCATTCCGAAAGACCGATATTGGCTCTATAGATCTCAATGGAACAATCGGCAACATACTTTACACATTCTCCCCCATTGGAATTGGCAATCGGGTGATACAGTACCCGTCTTTGTATATACCGATGCACCGGAAGCAGAATTGTTTCTCAATGGAAAAAGTTTAGGCAAGCAACACAAACTCACAGCAACAGAAGCAGCACAAGATACTGCATGGGGAGTGCAACGACGTTATCGACTCATATGGGACAACGTACCTTATGAAGCCGGTGAACTGAAAGCCGTAACTACCACAGGACAGACCATTGTACGCACAGCCGGCAAACCACACCACATTGAGTTAAGGGCTGATTTCATATCAGAAGACCTCAACTACATCAATGTTCGTATTGTAGACAAAGACGGTAACTTATGTCCTATGGCTGACAATCTTGTTCATTTCAAGGTAAGCGGAACAGGTGAATTTCGTGCGGCAGCCAACGGTGATGCTACCTGTACATATCTGTTTCACCAACCACAACACCCTGCATTCTGCGGACAACTGACAGCCATAGTGCAAGGAACCGGAACACTTACTGCCACTGCAAAAGGGCTAAAATCGGCTACATTAGTTATCAATAACAATTAACCAAAACATACTTATATGAAAAAAACATTTATCTTAGCACTTGCTTTGCTTGCCTTAGCAAGTTGCAAGCAAAAAGAACAGACGCTCAGACATACCGATTGGGCATATGACGCCACTATCTACGAACTTAACATGCGTCAATTTACAGAAGAAGGTACTTTTGCTGCAGCAGAGGCACAACTGCCAACACTGAAAGCACTTGGAGTAGACATTATTTGGGTGATGCCGGTACAGCCCATTGGCGAAGAAGGACGCAAAGGTACATTGGGAAGTTATTATTCTATTAAAGATTATTGTGCTTTTAATCCTGAATTTGGTACACGCGAAGATTTTGTTTCATTCCTCAACACTGCACACGATTTGGATATATCCGTCATTTTGGACTGGGTAGCCAATCACACCTCGCGCGACCATGCTTGGACTGCTCATCAAGACTGGCACTATCGCGACTCTATAGGCGAACTGATGGTGCAATATGATTGGACCGATATTGCCAAACTGAACTACGAGAATCAGGATATGCGCAAGGAGATGCTTCGTTCTATGCGTTGGTGGCTTGATAGTATCGGTATCGACGGATTCCGCTGCGATGTAGCGATGGAGGTTCCTACCGATTTTTGGGAATGGGCATTTGATGACCTGCGCAAAGACTACCCTGCATTGTTTACGCTTTCAGAGGCCGAACAAACCGACCTCAACATCAATGCATTTGATATGTATTATGGTTGGGAATTGCACCACTTAATGAATGATGTTGCACAACAAACAAAAAACGTAGACGACTTGTGGAACTATTTTGCCAAAGCCGACACTACATTTGTTCCTTATGCTATCCGTATGAACTTCACCAGTAACCACGACGAAAACAGTTGGAATGGAACAGAGTTTGAACGAATGGGAGATGCAAGCAGTGCTATGGCAGCATTTACGTACATTGTACCCGGTATGCCGCTTATTTATACGGGACAAGAATATGCCAACAATCGTCGCCTTGAGTTCTTTGAGAAAGATCCGATAGTACGCAATCATGAACCCGAATTTGCCCTCTATCAAGAACTCAATCGTACACGCAAGGAGAATCCTGCACTATGGAGCAACGAACTTGGAGCACCCATGACGCGTATAGAGTGCGACAACGCCAATATATTTGCCTGCGCACGCTCTATGGAGAACAACACGGTATTGGGTATCTTCAATTTCTCGCCCGAAACACAAACATTTACCTTACAAACAAACGGATACGAAGGCGACTATACCTGCATCTGCGGGATGCCTGTTACATTAGGGAATACCGACTGTATAACCTTGAAACCCTGGGAATGGCTTATCTATTCGAAATAAGATGAATCGTAGTCGTACAATATAGTGTATCTTCTGCTATCCACCACAAGAGTAGCACAAACACTATAGCCACAACGTTCATTGAACAGACCTAATATGATTGGCACATATACAAGAATGTACTTGTATATGTGCCAATCATATTCTAACGAAATTTATGAGAATACTATACGGTAGAGCCTTTGGGGTTGCAAATAATGCAATCTATTCTGCTTTCTTGCGTAAGATGCTTATACCGTCACGCAAAGGCAGAATTAGTTTGTCTATACGTTGATCATTGGCTATGCGGTCGTTAAATGCACGCAAAGCAATAGTCTGATGATCCTTGTCGTAAGCAGGATCTATTATATGCCCGTCCCATAGCGTATTGTCGGCAAATATATAACCGCCTATGGGAACTAAGGGAAATACAAGGTCATAATAGTCGTTATATTGTCGCTTATCGGCATCTATAAATACAAGGTCAAACTGTTCGTTCAGCGTTGGTATTATCTCTCTTGCATCACCTATATGTAAGCGAATGCGTTGTGCCATTTCGGGGGCATAGGCAAGATTCTGCAGAATGCGTTCTTCCAACTCATCATTACGCTCTATGGTATGCAAAATACCGTCTTCTTGCAAACCTTCTGCCAAACAAAGAGCAGAATAAGCGGTAAACGTTCCTAATTCCAATATTCGTCGGGGACGTATCATGTGAGACAGCATACTGAGTAATCGCCCCTCTATATGCCCACAAAGCATATGCGGATTAAGGGTATAAATATGCGTCTCACGGTTTATTTGCTGTAAGGCTACAGATTCCGGAGAGGAATGTTGTTCTATATAATCTTGTAAATCCATGCCTGTTTATAAGTCGATACGTATTATTTCAGAATCATATAGCCCGATGTAGATCATTATATAGTACTACAAAAACACAATTACGACCGGCACCCTACTACACATGTAGGTGTAAGTAGCCTCTCCGGCAAATACTCATTATTATTATTTCTGTATGGGCTCAAAACCGCGCCCATAGACACCAATCGCCTCCGATTGCGATACGAAAGCATCCGGATCGATTTCTTTAACCAAAGCAAATATCTTTTTTGACTCTCCTTTTTTTGCCAATACAGTAACGACATGCATTTTCTCTTTTGAATACCAACCCATACCGTCTAATATGGTAACACCGCGTAATACTTCCGTATTGATAGCATTCGCTATCTGTTCGTACTTCTGCGAGAAGATGAAGAACTGTACCGACTGACGCACTTTGTTCATAATCATATCGACGGCATTGGTACACATAAAAGTAAAACACAAACCGAACAAAACCTTCTCTATATCGCGTACATTAGGCAGGAAATAGGCACTGGAGATAATAATCAAGTCGCAATAAAAGAGTACACGCCCAAGTGGAACATGACGATATTTATTAACGATTGCAGCCACAATATCCGTACCTCCCGAACTGCCATTATTAAGGAAAACAATACCCAAACCACAACCACACAAAAGACCTCCCACAATACTTGCCATAAAAGGATCGTGAATCATAGGCTCGGAAGTAATGGGTATAACTTTCAGCCAAAAGGTAAGGCAGGAAAAACCATAGAGAGTGCGCAAGCAAAAGCGTTTATCAACCAACTTTAATGCTACCAATAGCAACAATCCGTTAATTACAAACGAAGATAGCCAAATAGGCAGAAATCTGTCGGTAGCAAAATAGAGTATCTCGCAAAAGCCGGTCAACCCACCACTAACCACATTATGCGGTACAAGCATTTGATTGACAGCCAAGGCATAAGGCACAAGACCTATCCATATCAATAACAATTCACGTGCCATAACGATGGGCTTCATCTTATGATAGCGATCCATCCGGCTTTTATAGTCTGCGAACTTAGTCATAGGTGTTCGTATTCTGTATAATCTTATTTTTCAAACTTAGCCACCAAGTTTCGGTCTCCATAGCCATTATCAACACGGGCTACAGGTAACCAGAATTTATTTTGTGCAACCCATTGAGCAGGATAGGCTGCTTTGCTACGCGAATATTTGTGTTGCCACTCATCTGCTGTTACTTCGTATTCGGGATGCGGTGCATTAAGCAAAACATTATCGGCTTTATCGGCTACCCCTTCTGCCACTTCGGCAATTTCCCGGCGTATGATAAGCATAGCCTCGGCAAAACGTTCCAACTCGGCAAGACTTTCACTTTCGGTGGGTTCTACCATAAGCGTTCCATGCACGGGGAAAGAAAGTGTGGGAGCATGATATCCGAAATCCATGAGTCGTTTAGCAATATCGTTTTCGGTGATGCCCAATTCTTTGAACTGACGGCAATCAAGAATCAGTTCATGCCCTACTCTGCCATTGGCCCCTGTATAAACAATACCATAGGCATCTTTTAGTTTCATAGCCAACCAATTGGCACTCAGTATGGCTGTGGCGGTAGCCTTACGCAATCCTTCTTCGCCCATCATGCGGATATATCCGTAAGAGATGAGTGCCATATTGGCATTACCATAGAGCGCAGTAGATACTCGGTTTTTCTCTTGAGCAGGCAAAGATTCTATCAAATGTGACGCCACACAAACCGCTCCCACTCCGGGACCACCACCACCATGGGGCGATGCAAAAGATTTATGTAGATTAAGGTGACAAACATCGGCTCCAATAGTTGCCGGATTGGTATATCCGATTTGAGCATTCATGTTGGCACCATCCATATAGACCTGTCCACCATTGCGATGCACAATTGCACACATTTCGGCAACAGCCGTTTCAAAAATACCGTGTGTGGAAGGATAAGTTATCATACAACCCGCCAATGTATCGCTATATTTTTCCGCCTTTTCACGCCAATCGGCAATATCGGTATTACCTTGTTCGTCGCAGCGCACAACAATGGGTGTAAAACCTGCTTGTACGCACGAAGCGGGATTCGTACCATGTGCCGAAGCGGGAATAAGCAATACATTACGTTGCTGCTGATTGTGTGCATGCAAATAATCACGTATAATCACCAAACCTGTATATTCACCGGCTGCTCCCGATGTAGGTTGCAAAGTGCACGCTTCAAAGCCCGTAATCGCACATAACTGTTGCTGCAGTTCTGTCAATACTTGGCTATATCCCTCTGTTTGCTCGGCAGGTGCCATCGGGTGTATGTTCATGAAATCTTGCCATGTAATGGGAAGCATTGCCGATGCAGGATTCAGTTTCATGGTACAAGATCCCAAAGGTATCATGCTGTGCGTAAGCGATATATCTTTGCGCTCCAAACGTTTGAGGAAACGCATCATTTCTGTTTCGGTATGGTAAAGTCTGAATACATCAGCCTGCAAATAGTCGACATCACGCACCCTATCTTCGTCTAAAGCCCAAAGTCCGCTGAACGCCTCGTCCGAATCTTCGTAGCATGGCATATTACCACTTGCTTGGGCAAAGAGTTCTATCAAGTCATTCATATCGTCTATCGAAGTGGTTTCGTTCACACTCAAGCCGATACTGTCGTCTTGCTGATTGTAGTAGAAATTGATAGCCGCTTCTTCTGCTTGTTGCCGGAATTCGATAAGCGACAAGCCTTCCGGCAAGCGTATTTTCAGCGTATCGAAAAACTGTGCATTCTCTTGCACATATCCGTATGCCTGCAACATTTCAGAGAGGTAAACCGCCTTACCGTGAATTTGCTCTGCAATGCTGCGAATTCCATCTGCTCCGTGCCAAACTGCATAAAAACCCACCATCATAGCCGTAAGGGCTTCTGCGGTACAAATATTTGAAGTGGCTTTTTCGCGTTTAATATGTTGTTCGCGCGTCTGCAATGCCAAGCGATAGGCAGGATGTCCATAGGCATCTTTTGACAATCCGATAATACGCCCCGGCATATCGCGTTTGTATTCATCGCGTGTAGCCATATAGCCGGCAACCGGTCCGCCATACCCCATTGGAATACCCATACGTTGCGTAGAACCGCAACAGATGTCGGCACCCCATGTGCCCGGTGCACGAAGCAGTGCCAAAGAAAGAATATCGGCAATAACCGTCACTTTAAGTCCTGCTGCATGCGCTTCTTCTACAAAATAGGTATAATCTTCAACCGCTCCATCAGCATTAGGCCATTGCACTATTGCTCCAAAGTACGTTTCATCCGGTTCGAAAGCAGCATAATCGCCTATTATAATTTCTATGCCCTGCCCTTGTGCACGAGTTTGAAGCACCGCCAGAGTTTGCGAAAAAATACGCTCATCAACAAACAATTTGCTAACATTGTTCTTCTGTTGTTCACGCGAACGCAAGTTGCGCATCATTGTAGCGGCTTCGGCTGCAGCCGTGGCTTCATCCAATAAAGAGCAGTTGGCAAGCGGCAGCCCCGTAAAATTGGCAACTACCGTCTGAAAAATGAACAGAGCCTCCAAACGTCCTTGCGATACTTCTGCCTGATAGGGAGTATAAGATGTGTACCAAACGGGATTCTCCAACACATTGCGTACAATAACCGAAGGAGTTGCCGTGGGATAGAAACCTTGACCGATATAGTTGCGCATCAGGCAGTTATTTTTTGCAATCTCGCCCAATGTTTGCAAGTGTTCATACTCGGTAAGCGGTTCGGGTAAATCAAGCGGTTTTTGCAATCGGATAGCATCAGGAATTACTTGTGAAACAAGTTCATCAACAGATGCCACACCCAAGTCTTGCAGCATGCGCTGTTCGTCGTCGGAAGATATTCCTATATGACGAGGTTGAAGATAGTTTTGCATACGCTATTATAGCATTTTTCATTTACGGTGCAAAAGTACGAAATAAATATGGATTGCAAAACAGTCGTGCTATTTTTCACCTTCCCTATTTTTCTCGACAAGGGTATATTGTGTTTATATGGATCGACTAAATAAAAGAACTTAAGCATGGCATTCATATTTAGCACATAACTCTCCCCTAACAATCTTGCAACACATATCCAAATCATAGCATTTACAACTCCACAAAAACACATTTCTCATACAACAGTATATTTACTTACAACTGAACACTGCATACCATTACGAGACCGTAACGAGACCGTAACGAGATCTCGACGACACCTTATATTGTTTTCATTATGTCAAAAAACCGCTCACCTGCTTCGGTTCGTAAAAACGCCCTAATACTTTAACCTTATATTGTCTGATGCGGATAACCTATGGCTAAAAATCGGATATTTTGTCGTTTCGGATAAATGTTGTAATTTTGCCGACGTTATGAATCTATCATTCAACAGAGAAGAATAACTTATGAAAACAAGTACTAAAGTAATCTCTATTGTAGCGGCGGTAGCCGTCCTCGCCTTTGCAGGTTGGTTCTTTTTTAAGTTTTATTTCGTTTTCGGAGAGGGAGTTAAGGCCGGTGAACTGAATTATTTGACCTATAAAGGTTATGTATTCAAAACGTATGAGGGAAGGCTTATACAATCCGGATACAATTCCAAGAATGCAACCTCAACCATTCAGTCAAACGAGTTTCAGTTTTCAATAGAAAATAAACAAGTAGCCGATTCTTTGATGCGTTGTACCGGCAAAATTGTAGAACTGCACTATAAAGAATACTTTGGTGCTTTGCCGTGGCGCGGGGTCAGTGAATTTGTGGTAGATAGTATCATATCGGTAAGTCAGAATCCGGCATCTATAGGAACGCCTATTTTCTAATAAACTGATAAAAATGCAAATTAATAATCAATAACTATATCTATTATTAACATCGTGTCTTGAGACGTGGATATTTGCAGCAGATATGACACACTAAAACTATGTAACTACTATGGTTAAAGAAAATTTCATCCGTATGTTTGAAGATTCGTTCAGAAGCAACTGGGAACTTCCTGCTTTTTCTGATTACGGAACAACGAAAACACTTACCTACGGACAAGTTGCGGAAGAGGTAGAGAAACTGCATTTGATATTTGCAGCATGTGGAGTAAAACGTGATGACAAAATTTCGTTGATAGGAAAAAACAGTACAAACTGGGCAGTCACCTACATTGCGACAGTTACCTATGGTGCTATAATAGTTCCTATTCTGCAAGACTTCAAACCCAACGATGTAATTCACATTGCTAACCACTCCGAATCCGTATTGCTATTCTCCGATGAGAACTTATGGGACAACTTGGAGTTGGATCAAATGCCTCAAATACGTGCCGTATTCTCGTTGAAAGATTTCAGCCCCTTGGCAACTTCTCACAATGCCGAAAGCGAAAATGAGAACACGGATGCTATTTGCGTAAAAATGGAAGACATTACGAAGGAGCGTATTCAGCAACAATTCAACGAAAAATTTGCCGATGGTTTTCATCAGTATTGTGTACGTTATGCTGACAAGTCAAATGCAGAAATCGTATCCATAAACTACACCAGTGGTACCACTGGTTTCTCTAAAGGTGTAATGACAAGCGGTAATGCTTTGGCGGGTAATGTTGTTTTTGGTAAAGAATCAAGAATCATTTTCAAAGGTAGTCGTCAGGTGGTATTCCTACCATTGGCTCATGCTTATGGTTGTGCTTTCGACTTTTTGACCTCAGCATGTGCAGGAGGACATTCTTGGTTTATAGGCAGAACTCCTTCACCCAAAATTTTGCTGCAAGCATTTGCAGAAGTAAAACCAACGGTAATTATCTCTGTTCCGTTGATTATTGAAAAAATCTACAAAAAACAGATCCAACCCATGTTGGATAAAAAGCCCATCAGTTGGGTACTGAAAGTTCCTTATTTAGACGAAGTGGTATTGGGTCAGATTCGCCAAAAATTGATGAATGCTTTCGGTGGCGAGTTTTGGCATATTATATTGGGAGGTGCCCCGCTGAATGCTGAAGTGGAAAATTTCTTCCACCGTATAAAATTCCCATTGGTAGTAGGCTATGGTATGACGGAATGTGCGCCCTTGATTTCGTATGAATATCCTGACAAATTCAAACCCTACTCATGTGGAAAGGCTATCGCCGGCAAAATGGAAATAAAGATAGAAAATCCGAATGAGGAAGGCATAGGTGAGATATTGACTCGTGGTGAACACTTGATGAAAGGTTACTATAAAAACGAAGAAGCCACCCGAGAAATATTTACTGAAGACGGTTGGTTGCGCACTGGCGACCGCGGTATGCTTGACGAAGAGGGTAACCTCTTCATAAAGGGACGTAGCAAGACCATGTTGCTCGGTTCGAACGGTCAGAACATCTATCCTGAAGAATTGGAAGCCAAACTGAACAATATGCCCTATGTAATGGAAAGCATTGTTTTGCAAGACGGCGACAAATTGGTAGCCTTAGTATGCCCCGACTACGAAATGGTGGACGCCAATCATTTGGATCATGCAGCATTGGTGGCTGCCATGGAAGAAAACCGCAAAGAACTGAACAAGCAAGTGGCTTCTTACGAAACCATATCGCGCATACGTCTCTTTGCCAACGAGTTTGAGAAAACACCGAAAAAGAGTATCAAACGCTTCTTGTATACAGCCACAATGGGCGAATAAACCATGTATGTCCAAAACAAGTATCACTAATGGTAAAACAGATGCTGCTACTAAGCAGTATCTGTTTTGCATTATTGTATATCCGGCCTATCGCAACAACGCTCTATATCCCCAACAAGCCCAACACAACACATGAATCTTTGTATTGATCAAGGTAATTCGCGCACCAAAGTTGCACTCTTTCAAGACGACGAACGGTTACTCAAGACATTCATCTACAAATCATTTACATCGGTAGATGCAGAACGCTTATTTTCGCTTTATCCGGTTTCGGACTGCATTATATCGTCTGTAGCCCATACGGCTCCTGCCGTAATTAATGCCTTACACCGCCATAGCAGACACTTTGTATTGTTTGACCACACAACTCCGGTTCCTATCGAGAACAAGTACGACACTCCCCAAACTTTAGGGCAAGACCGCCTTGCAGCAGCAGTGGGAGCCAACTACTTGTGCCCTAACGAAAATCTGCTGATTATAGATGCAGGATCGGCTATTACCTACGATTATGTAAATGATAATAACCAATACATCGGTGGCAACATAGCCCCCGGAATAAAAATGCGGTTGTCGGTACTCCGACAGATGACCAAACGATTGCCCGCCGTAGAAGTGGAAGAACACCAACTCATTCCCCTCTTTGGCAAAAACACACGTGATGCCATTGCAGCCGGTGTTTTACGCGGCGTTACCTTCGAGGTAAAAGGATATATGCGTACATTACAAGAGAGGGTGGAACATTTTCAGACTTTCCTTACCGGTGGTAATGCTCCTTATATCAGTGCCAATCTGCAAACAGAAGTGCGTATGGAAAAACACTTGGTACTTATTGGGTTGAACCACATATTGGAGTATAGCAAATCTTAAAAACATAGAAAAAACGCCAATACTCCGTTGGTGTTTGCTACTTTGGCAAACATTTTGTACCTTTGCATGAAAATTTGAGATGATGCGTATTGCCCGCTATATTATAATTACTTGCATGTGTATATGTGCCGGTCTGACAGTTCAAGCACAGAATGCAACATCTTCTCCATATTCGCGTTTCGGCTATGGAGAACTGAATGACAACGTTCCCGGAGCCTACAGGGGTATGGGAGGTGTTGGTATAGGCATGCGCTCAAAAACTGTTATCAATCCTGCACAACCTGCCTCGTATAGTGTAGTAGATAGCACTACTTTTATGTTCGATTTGGCTGCCAGTGCCATGTGGTCGAATTACCAAGACGCGATGGGTGAACGCAACAAAGCGAATGGTAATTTGGAATATCTGACCATTCAGTTCCCATTGTGGAAATATATTGGTTTTTCCGTAGGATTGATGCCCTATTCAATGGTCGGCTATGACATTGCCGACTCTATAACTGCAGTTCCCCACCCTTACACCAGTAGTTATATAGGCAATGGCGGTATATCGGAAGTATATGCAGGACTGTCGTTCAACATTATGAATTGGGTGGCTATCGGTGCAAATATCTATTATATGTTCGGGAAAGTAGAAAACACACGAACATTGGCATTTTCAGAAAGCAGTATCAACTCCACCTCACAAACCAAGACAATGCAAATAAGCGACGTGCGTTTTCGCTATGGTGTACAATTGTTTCACACCTTTGCTGACAAACACAGTTTTGTATTGGGAGGAACTTTTGAAAACAAAAGCAAACTGAACGGTCGGTTTACGCAGATAGAAACCATAACCGCTGATACGGTTGCTAATACAACCACCGGCTTTGATTTACCTATGACCTATGGTGTAGGCTTATCCTATAACTATGCAGGACGGCTTACATTGGCTGCAGATTATGAACAAACCGCTTGGAATAAAGTAAGATATTTCGATGAGGTAGGAACATTAAAATCGCGAGCCCGCATTTCTTACGGAGCGGAATATTGTCACAATCCGTATGGCAGAAAATATATTGAACGTATGATTTTCCGTTTGGGCAGCAGCCTATCCGATTCGTATATTCCTCAGATTAACAGCAAAGACTTTACGGTGACCTTGGGTATAGGTTTCCCGCTTCGTAATGTGGCTACAGTAATAAACACCACTTTTGAATACGGACATCGCGGAACACGCAGCACATTGGAAGAGAACTATCTGCGATTCACCTTGAATGCCTCCATTTCGGAAAATTGGTTCTTCAAACGTAAGTTGTAAAACACAACTAAAAAAAATACACACTACAAAACATACGCATTATGAATAAAAACAAAACAACACTCCTCGCCGTTGGTAGCACAGCAGCACGTATTATGTTGTTGGGCGCAGTGTGTGCACTGCCAACCTTCGGATGGGCAAAGAACAACAAAAAAGCCAAAGCAGAGACACAATCTACAGAGGTACAAACACAACAACAAGAACCTGCAGCAGACGAAGAACCCGTCATAACACAAGAGATATTGGAGAATATCAGTTTGTTTACGGAGTCTGCCAAAAATAAACAATATGCTGATGCCGTTGAGTATTGGATGATGGTATATACCACATGTCCGAATGCACATAAGTCGATATATACTTATGGTCCGAAAATCATAGCATGGCAAATTTTGCAGGCTACCAGTGAAGAAGAGAAGGAGGTATTGCGTACACGCTTGATGGAAATGTATGACAAACGTATCAAGTATTTCGGTAATGATGCAAACTACCCCACTCCCTATATCTTAGGGTTAAAAGCCTTGGATTATTGTAACGTCTATACAGAAGATGCGCTTAAACAACCTGCTTACGAGTGGTTGAAACAATCAATTGATGGTATGGGCGAGAAGAGTCAGATAACTGTATTGGCTAAATATGCCGAGTTATCGAACTTACTATACAAATCGAATCCTGAGCAATATGCAGAACAGTACATTGCCGACTATCAGTTGGTATCGGATCTACTAAACAAACAAGCCGCCAATACAGCCAACAAAAATGCTGCCGTTGCTAAACAAACTAAAGAATACATCGACAATATCTTTGCTGTATCGGGAGCAGCCGATTGCAGTAAATTAGATGAGTTGTATGCCGCTGTTGTTGATACCAACAAAGGTGACGTAGAGATGCTGACCAAGATTATGAAACTCTATCGTCGTGTTGATTGCAGCGAATCACCCGTATATTTCGCGGCTGCCGAGGCAGCACACTTATTGCAGCCTACCGAGGAATCGGCTGCCGGTTGCGCAAAAATGTGCTTAAAGAAAGAAGACTATAAAGGGGCTGTGGAATACTACGAGAACGCAACGCTCTTGGCAGAAAATGCGGAAGATAAAGCCGACTATCAATATAGAATAGCCTACATCTATTTCGTAAATCTGAAGAACTATCCGATTTCGCGTCAATACGCACGCAAATCGTTGGAATATAACGATAAGCAAGGTCGTTGCTACATTCTCATAGGTATGCTTTATGCTTCGAGCAAACCCTATGATGACCCAGTCTTGAATAAGACCGTATTTTGGGCTGCATGCGATAAACTTGCAAAAGCCAAACAAGTGGATCCATCGTGTGCCGATGATGCACAGAAACTGATTAATACCTATAGCCAGTATTTCCCTACCAGCGAAGAGATATTCTTCAATGCAGCAGCCGGATTGCAGAAAGGCAAACCTTTCACTGTTGGCGGTTGGATAGGAGAATCAACCATTTGCCGTTGATATAATAATTGTCCCTTACGTTAGACTGATTATTCGCATGACTATCAGTAAACGATATATATACAGCATCGTTGTCATAATAACAGCGATGCTGTGTTGTTTGGTATCGTGCAGCAAAGATGAAAAACCTCGCATAGATGCCATTACCGACCGTATGGCTATGCCTGTACTTACAGCCGATACGGTAACAACACTAATATCAGACTCTGGAATTACCCGCTATCGCATCACGGCACCCAAATGGGACATATATGACAAAGCACAGCCTTCTTATTGGGAATTTCCGCACGGTATCTATTTAGAGAAATTCAACGAGAACTTAGAAACAGAAGCCTCACTACAATCCGATTATGCCCGCTATGAGGATGTAGCACAACTATGGGAACTTGACGGCAATGTGCATGCCCTCAATCTGCAAGGCGAAGAGTTTGAAACAGAACAACTTTTTTGGAATCAACAGACAGGACGGGTATATTCTGATTCTGCCATCACGATAACGAGGGAAACATCGATAATTACGGGTGTAGGGTTTGAGTCGAACCAAGAAATGACAAAGTACTCGATATTGCATCCCAAAGGTGTTTTCCCAATAAAAGAAGAAGAATAGGCGAACTACCAGATTCGCTTGAATAATTAACTTTAACAAATTACGTTATTTATGAAACTATTGGAGAACAAGACAGCGCTCATAACCGGTGCAGCGCGTGGTATTGGTAAGGCAATTGCGTTGCGGTTTGCTGCAGAAGGATGTAATATTGCCTTTACAGACCTTGTTATCAATGAAACTTCCGAACAGACACTGAAGGAGATTGAAGCACTGGGAGTGAAGGGGAAAGCGTATGCAAGTAATGCCGCCGATTTTGAGGAAACACACGCAGTGGTTAAACAAGTTGTAGAAGATTTCGGAAGTATTGACATACTGGTAAATAATGCCGGTATCACTAAAGACGGATTGCTCATGAGAATGAGCGAAAGCCAATGGGATGCAGTACTGACAGTAAACCTGAAGTCAGCATTCAATTTTATTCATGCTTGCACTCCCGTAATGATGCGTCAGAGGGGCGGCAGCATCATCAGCATGTCGTCGGTAGTGGGTGTATCGGGCAATGCCGGTCAAGCAAACTATTCAGCCAGCAAAGCGGGACTTATAGGATTAACCAAATCGACAGCCAAAGAACTTGGTAGCCGAGGTATACGCGCCAATGCGATAGCCCCGGGATTTATTATGACTGATATGACTGCAGCATTGTCGGAAGACCAACGTAAAGCATGGGAACAAACAATTCCGTTGCGTCGTGGCGGTACTCCCGAAGAAGTGGCAAAAGTGGCTTTATTCCTTGCATCAGACTTATCGTCGTATGTATCGGGACAAGTCATACATTGTTGCGGAGGAATGAACTGCTAATAAATAAGCGGTACCATATAGCATAGAGAGCAGGCTAATTGCCTGCTCTCTATGCTATATGGTACCAATGCGTGTGAGTAAGATTATATTATTGTGCAGTTGAGTCATTAGGAAGTGTGAGCTCCTTGTTCCAATAAATATACTTATCAGCGGGTGTTTTGCGCAGATCATAGTTAATTTGGAAGAGCGGTGTCTCATGCGACCAGGTTTGATAGGAGGAATTGGAGAGTGTATCTTGAATAAAGTTATAGACGTTCTGTGCCCATACGTTCCAATCATCGGACGTTCCATGCAATTCCATATATCGCGCATGCCTGCCAATATAGTTGTTATGGAGATCCATATATCGGTCGCAAGGGGCATTGATATGCCATTGTTCCCACACATCATTCATAACGAATTTGGCTATCTCTTCGCTAAGATATGCAGTGAGTAATATATTAACATACGTATGTTTGAATGCATCTCCCAACTTGCCGGCATACGTATCACCGGCATAGTATTCCTTGGCTTTCGTTTCCGCCCTTTTCTTAGAAAGTATCACACGATAAAAAGCATAAGGTCCACCGGCAAGCAACAAGGATACAAGTATATTTTCCTCCTCAAAAGAGGAATGTATATCAGGCGCAAACGATTCGTTGTCGGGATGTTGCAAGCTATATGTAACATCTGGCAAATCGTTAGGAACAGCCATTCTCGCAGCGTTTGCCAAGGTATTGAGTTGACGAAAGACCGCAGATTCTTCTTCGGTCAGTTGCAGGAATACAGCCTCCTGTTTATCGTTTTTCCCAAGAGGAAGAACTCCTTTTCGGATTTGTTGCATTCCTAATTCTTCGTTATTAAAAAGTAGTATATCCGCTTCATCTTGTTGCACCAATTGTTCTGCGATTATTTTCCATTTCTTGACCATTCCCGTATAAGCAACCTCAGGAAAGAATGTTATCAGACGTTGTTCGATATAGTCACTCATAGAGACATTTTGTTGACGAATCAAAGCGGCTTCAGGAGTATCAAATTTATCGGAAAGAGTATCATACATAGCCATATACTCACGCCCAAAAAGATAGAGTAATTCTCCAGAAAAAGCAGGAATGAGCGTAGTATCCGGCTGTGGTAATCCAGAGGGCACAAGTGATTCCGTTACAACTTTATGCGTCTGACATGCCGTTATCAACATCAACACTCCCATAAGGAATAAAATAGGTTTTAATTTCATATACTAAAGATTTATGTGTGCAAAGATACGGATTTTTTCTGTTCTCCTTAACATCGAATTGCGAAATACAAGACAAATAAAGTAATCGGAAGGGAGTAAAATCTCATTGATATGGCATTAAGATGGCACAAAGTCGTACAAAGGTAGTTTTTTTGGGGGCATAGATATAAAGGTATATATATATAATGAGTTTCTATTTTTACATTGTAAACAATAAAAGCGGGTATCTTCGTTATAAAGACACCCGCTTTTATATAATATGTTTTAATTTTTTCAATCGTTAAACTGCTCAAACATAGTAGTGCTTAAGTATTTCTCAGCTCTATCGGGAAAAACAACTACTATATTACCGCTCTCAATATGTTCAGCCGTTCGTATTGCCGCCAACAAAGCAGCCCCACTACTCATTCCTGCAAAGATACCTTCTTGCTTAATAATAGAGCGTGCCATGGCAATAGCCTCCTCGCTTTCTACCATTTCTTGGAAATCGATTTGTTCGGGGCTATATATTTCCGGCACGATAGCCTCTTCCATATTCTTCAGCCCTTGGATATAGTGCCCTTTGATAGGATGAGCGCATACAACCTTGATATCGGGTTTCATCTGTTTCAGAAAGCGTGATAGACCCATGATTGTACCGGATGTGCCTAAGGCACAAACCAAATAATCGATCTTCCCTTGGGTTTGTTGCCATATCTCTAAAGCTGTATTCTGATAGTGGGCCAAGTAATTGGCTGCATTTGTAAACTGGTCGGGCATAAAATACTTATCCGGCTGTTCGGTTACCATTTTACGAGCCAAACGGATTGCACCATCCGTACCTTCCTCAGCAGGCGTGAGAATAACTTTAGCACCATAGGAACGAATAATTTTGCGACGTTCAATAGAAACCGCCTTACTCATTACTATTTCTACGGGATACCCCTTGACAATACCTACGATAGCAAGACCAATACCCGTATTACCGGAGGTGGGTTCTATAATAGTCTTTCCAGGAGTAAGTCTTCCCTCACGTTCTGCACACTCTATCATTTGCAGCGCAATACGGTCTTTGATGCTTCCTGTAGGATTAAACCCTTCCAGTTTGGCATAAATACGTACATTGGGGTTAGGACATAATCGATTGATACGCACCATAGGCGTACCTCCGATACATTCCAATATATTTTTTCGAACCTTGTCCATAGAGTGCTATACTCGCAACTTATCGTTCAACAGAAGTATACTGACTATAAAAAGGATAGTATTGTTCGAACAATTCATCCATTCCTTCGCGTTCCCAACTCTGCAATGCAAAGCCTAACACTGCCGCATAATGACCTAAAGTCTGTGACACATTCCTGCGCAGATTACGATTGAGCGATGCTCCCCAATTCAGGTATTCCACACAATTATCTGCCACATTAAGCATTATCTTATTTGCCTTTTCTGTTTCACCGAGATAGTAATAGTAGTTAGCCATCGTAGCGGAAGTATAATCGTAGGGTATATTATAGCCCGGCAGCATTTCTTCGGCATAATCGAGTACCTCTATAGCCTTAGCGTTATCGCGTTGACTAATCAATGCTTCAGCCAATTGTGCAAACATCATACGATGTGTACGGCACATACGCATCAGATTCTCGTCAATATAAATACCTTCATGATTAACGTTACCATAGCAAAACTTGTGCATCATATTATCGTACATTTTATCCACATTAACCCTAGGTTGACCGTCTTCTGAAGCAACAGGTGTTACTTGATAAGCCAATCCGGTTAATTCGAAATACTTTTCAAGTCCTTGATAATAATCGTTGCCAACCGTTACGGCAAAATAGATAGGTCGTTGCCAATGATTAGAGGAGAGCATTTCTAATACCATCATCTCGCTACGCGTCAAACGTCGTTTGAGTGAAATATCCAAGCGCTCTGCCAACTGTGTCGAATCGTATCGACAAGCACCATCTGAGGCAAAGGTAGAAGCCGACATCGCCTCCTGCTTATTGACCGGAATATATAATTTATTAGAGGGTATGTAGTTCTCGCCCTCACGTTTGGTGCGTGCATCATCACTTCTTACAAATTGGAATGCTGTCTGAACATCAATAGCAGCTCCGACTTTATTGTCTACATATACCACCTCGTTCTTGCCCGGCATATAATCTTTAGGTTCCCACGTAATAGGCAATGCCGCAGATTCATAATACGGACGTTTCATTTGACCGATATACCAATCGGTTTGCAAATAGGACAAGTTGCATACACGCAAATCTGTTCCTACCCCTTCTACTTCTTGATTATACCACAAGGGGAAAGTATCATTGTCGCCATTGCTAAAGATAATACCATTCGCATCGCAGGATTTCAAATAGTTAGCACCAAAGTCACGACAAGCATAACGATTACTACGGTCGTGATCATCCCAGTTTTGTTGTGCCATAAGAGCAGGAACGCCCAAACATAGAATAGTCGTTAGTGTTGCTATAGCAGTACACAATGTTGCATTGTCCTTTTTGAAGAAACCGGCAATCCATTCCGTAAGGGCCGGAACTGCCAAACCAATCCATATACAGAAAGCATAGAACGACCCCGCATACGCATAGTCGCGCTCACGAGGTTGGTAAGGAGTTTGATTAAGATAAACAACAATAGCCAAACCCGTCAGGAAGAATAATAAGAACGTAATGGAAAAACTCTGCATTCCTTCCTTGCGTTTGCCTACTTGGTAAACAATGCCCAACAAACCTAACAACAACGGAAGCATATAGTATACATTATGTCCTTTATTCTCGCGCAACTCTTTCGGCAGTGTCGATTGGTCCCCCAAGCGTGCATTATCTATCATTGGAATACCCGAAATCCAATTCCCTTTGTGTATGTCACCATAACCTTGTAAATCGTTTTGGCGACCGGCAAAATTCCACATAAAATACCGCCAATACATATAATTACACTGATAACGGAAAAAGAACCGCATATTCTCGGCAAAAGTAGGTTTATAATCGGTTTTCATCTGCCCACAGTATTCATAGCGCACGCGTGTACCTTTCACTTCCGCCCAATCTTTATAGGCCTGTGCATGTCTTCCATCAGCAGAATACATACGAGGGAACAACATCTCAAACTCTTTCTGCATCTGATAAGACGTTTTGTATCCCGTGATTATATAATGGTCTTTTGTGTCTTCGGCAGTTTTTGGTGCAGGAGCATATTGTGCATGCCCCGTTTTCTCTATAGGTATGCACATATTGCCTTCGACTCTCAATGCCACAGGTGCATTGTATGTTGCGCCCCATAACAAAGGACGATCGCCATATTGCTCGCGATTCAGATAATACTTCAGAGAGAAAACATTATCAGGTGAGTTTTGATCCATTGGCGTATCGGCACTACTGCGAATAACTATGGCCGCATACGAAGAATAGCCTATTAGTATTACCGTTATCATCAGCACTGCCGTATTCAAAAAACGTGCACTGATACGACTATGCAGTCCCCATAGTATCCCACACAAAGCAGCAATAAGCACAAGACCTAAAAGAATATGCTCACCAAAGAATGGTATACCAACTAAGGTAATTGCCATAACAAACGATATATTCATACGCAGCAGACTATTACCCGTATACGTTTCGCAAATTGCCCATATTAATGCTCCAAGCACGAGAACGATATATACCAATACACCCGTATTGAAAGGACAACCGAATCCGTTAACAAATAACAATTCAAACCAACATGCCATTTGTACAGATCCGGGAATGATGCCATAAAGTACTACAGCAAGAATTCCGACAGAAGCCAACAAAGCAATTATTGTACCTTTCCATGAAAAATCATATTTACGGAAATAGTATACCAACACTATAGCAGGAATAGTCAGCAAGTTAAGCAAGTGTACACCAATAGAAAGTCCCATAAGATAGGCAATAAGAACCAACCAACGATCACTTCCCTCTTCATCCGCTTTTTCTTCCCATTTAAGAATCAGCCAAAATACAATAGCAGTAAACAACGAAGAAGAAGCATACACCTCACCCTCTACTGCTGAGAACCAAAAAGTATCGGAAAAAGTATAAGCCAATGCTCCCACCATACCGGCACCAAGAATACTGACGGCTTTCCATACGGTAATTTCTTCATCTTTACCCACTACCAATTTCTTTGCCAAGGCAGTAATCGTCCAAAACAGAAAGAGAATAGTGAATGCCGATGCCAAAGCAGAAAGTGCATTTACGCACATTGCCACATGGCTTACATCGGAAGCAAACAGACTTGCGAAATGTCCCATCAACATGAAGAAAGGTGCTCCGGGTGGATGACCTACATCCAACTTGAATGCAGAAGAAATAAACTCCCCACAGTCCCAAAAACTGGCAGTGGGTTCAATAGTAAGCAAATAGGTAACGGCTGCCACCGCAAAGGCTACCCACCCGCAAACTTGATTCCATAACTTGTAATGTTTCATCTTATTGTAACTATATAATCATTTTTTCTTCAAACGTTCCGATCAGAGAACTATATCTTTAAACAAGGGATGTCTTTTATCTTTATCCGATAGTATCATCTTGTCGGTAGAAACTTGCCAATCGATATGCAAATCAGGATCGCTTAACAATATACCTCCCTCAGATTCAGGATGATAGAGGTTATCGCATTTATAAGTAAAAACTGCCTTTTCCGACAAGACTGAAAAGCCATGTGCGAACCCTTGCGGAATAAGGAATTGCCGATGATTATCAGCAGAAAGACGCACCGAGAACCAACGTCCGAAAGTTTTACTTTCGGTTCGTAAATCGACAGCCACATCCAACACTTCTCCCATTATGCACGAAACCAATTTCGCTTGTGCATATGGCGGACGCTGAAAATGCAAACCACGTACTACTCCGTACGAAGAACAAGACATATTATCTTGTAGGAAACGTTGCATAATACCCGCAGCCTCATATCTTTCGCGATTATATGTTTCGCAAAAGAACCCACGCGCATCACCAAATATATCCGGTTCTACTATAAGCAGTCCGTCAAAACCCGTTTCTATAACGTTCATACTCTTATCGTTTACTATTTATTATCACACTACATTACTGCAGATTTGTCTCGTTTAAGCATTTCAAACAACGTGCCAATGCCTTTTGCCAATGTGAGATCTTGATTCCAAACGTACGTTTAATTTTGGTTTTATCCAATACACTATAATGTGGACGCGGCATCTTTGAGGGATAATCAGCCGACAAGATGGGACACACATCACAATCCGTTATACCGGAAAGTTGATGAATGGCTAATGTAAAATCGTACCAAGAACAGACTCCCTCGTTAGAAAAATGGTATATTCCGGGCATCCATTTATCAGCATCAATAATAGCAAATATAGCCATAGCAAGATCGGCCGCATAAGTGGGAGTTCCAACTTGATCGAACACAACCTTCAAACAATCCCGTTCTTGTCCTAAACGAAGCATGGTTTTTACAAAATTGTTGCCAAAAGAAGAATACAACCATGCCGTACGTAGAATAATTGCATCAGGGCAAACATTTTGCAGCAACTGCTCACCGGCTAACTTCGTACGACCGTAAGCAGAAACAGGACATAAAGTATCTGTTTCCGTATAGGGAGTGCAGCCCTTTCCATCAAATACATAATCGGTAGATACGTGTATAATCTTAGCCCCTGAACGCCCCAAATTCTCTACTGCCAAAGCATTTAAATGATAGGCGTTATCTTCATCGTCTTCGGCTCTGTCAGTATTGGTATAAGCAGCACAATTCACAATCAAATCAATTGCATAACTTGACACATATTGCCGTACTGCTTCAGCATCCGTAATATCCAATTCCGCCACATCGGTAAACCAATAAGTGTGTTGCGCGTATGCAACTGATTGAACACGCATTTCGTTGCCCAACTGACCATTACAACCGGTTATCAGAATATTCATCTCGGTATCTATTTATTTGAGAGGGCAAAGATACAAATTTCCCCGCACACCTACAACCTGCCTTAGCAGTAATTGATGCAGATATAAATCTATTTACGATATGTCCACCCTAAAGACAATACTATTCTATGTGTATCGTTGCGTACGTCAAAAGGTTGTGTTTGATACTTATGGGGATAAATCTGTACGTTTTGTACAGTATATTGATAAGCCATTTCTGCAATCCAACGGCGATTCCGAAACCCAACTCCGGCACTCACATGATGTCGCCCGTTATCAATCGTCCACTCTGTATCGCATCGAGTTGCCGTATTGAGTGGTTCATACTCAAAATCTTGTAGACCAAAAGTAGAACGCAAAGCATATCCCAACCGAAAGAAACAATGTCCGCCCAATACGTATTCAGCCCCCACTTTCAGTACATGTTCGTCTGCGACAGAATTTCCTTTGGTATGACGATAATCGTATTCGAATGCAATCAATCCTTTTGTGCCGATTTGGAAACCAAGTCCTGCCACTACCTGCAATGGTAATTGGCAAGCAATTTGCGACTGTGAATTGACTAATGAATAGACATCGCTATAGGATATGTAATCATCTTCTCTAACCGCCATCCATGTCGGTGATTGAAAAGCAGCACCTATACGCAGCCATGAGGCGGGACGTACGATAATCCCCATACCGAAATCAACGCCTATTCCACCTGCTGATAAAGTAGACTGATATTTATAATCACCTCCTAAAGCAAATGTTTCCGCATACGTTGTTTGTTTGGTATAAGACAATGTAAGCAAATGTGCAGAGAGTCCGAGATACAGTCGATTGGATATGTTCATTCCCCACCCAAAAGTATATTCATCAACCGCTCCCGATTCGATTATCGTAAGTGCATTCTGCACGTGTTCGCCCTCCGATAATATACTCAACCAGCGATTGCCCGAATGCACAGTATCAGGAATTATCACGCCATAGTCGTAGCCGATAACAGACAACCAGCCGATGTTAGGATTGTTCCAAATTTCTTGTCCCGATTGGAAATCCGCATCTGTTAATCCCTCAGTAAGATGTGCCATCATATCGGTTTGCGAGAAGGGACTATCTCCCCCTACCGATATTCGTCGATTATAGGTTTTCAAGCGTTGATACTGGAACATGATAGAATTAAACAACACTCCATTCTGTCGTTCTGCATTCCCCCAATTCAGCACCCACGACACTTGGGGCAATCGGAAACGATTAACACCCTCACGCCCTATCTGCGAATATGCTAAATTACGTTGCCAATCTAATGTTACAGATACTTCTCCTCTACGGAAAACACCTAATCCTGCAGGATTATCCGACACTCCCGACACATCACCTCCTAAAGAAGCGAAAGCACCTCCCATTGCCACATAACGTGCAGTACCGGAAACGTCACGAGCAGCAAAAGCCTGCAAGTCTCTATCTTGTGCAAACAGACGCCATACGGACAGCAGAACAAATACTATGAACAGACTTCGCTTACTCATATTCTAAAGATGATTTTCGAACATCAAAAACTCTCTACAATACCTACTTGGTTTCATCAGACATTCCATCATCCGCATGCCGTATTTCGATATAATCAGGTGCAGCAATGGCTATAGTATCGACTACAGATACAACTAATGTATCGTCTGTAATAAATACGATTTCCCGTATTTTCTTGCTATTGTAATAAGGCGTTGTAATTGACTCCTGCATTGCCTTTTGTACTGCTAACTCAGGAAGATAATACACATCATCCAAAAAGTCGTCGGCCGTAAGCCCGAACGCCAAAATCAACACTCCTATGACCAAATACCAACGTTTCATCAGATACCCATAACAAGTCCTTAAATAACATCATTTCCACACAACAACGGAAGATGCGTGTGGAAATAATGTTATTATTCTATCCTTACAGTACATGCACGTGTGCCATACCATGTACGCCACAACATATACAATGATTATTTATATAACTCATTTAATAGTTGTGCCAACTTAATACCTGCCGTATAAAGACTTAAATCCAAGTCAGTACGGAAATTATATGCATAATGGTAATTATTTGTATCGCCCTTATCCTGCCAAGCATAAATACGTTGTTGGCGTTCGTAGGTGGTACATACACACTCAAACAAAGACATCTGTTGTAGAGTCTTGGTTTCCGAAGCGTATTTGTCGGTCAGATAGTTGACGTACTCACTATATGAATACTGCGTATTATCAATCAACCAACGATCCCACAAACTATGCAAATTAGTACCTTTTCCGAACCAACGCATTTGCACCTTATTTCCTCCACGGTCTTCCGGATGCCCCATGTGCATAGGCTGAAACATATCGCCAGCCAAATGCACTACAAACTTCAAGGCATCGGCATTCTTAGGATCGTTACGCAATACATTTGTCAGACTATCCAACGCATAGAACAAATGAATACCTTCGGACGTAGGATTTTCCCATAGATACAACAAGTCTTCGCGTGTCATACCTGCTCTAAGATTTTGGAAATGCCAACCATAGGAATCAGGATAGATAGTATCCGACTTAATCTCATCCGCCCAAGAGGAACAATAAACGATACCTCTTTTACCTAACACGTCATCAACTGCACGTACGACTTTTTTGTTAAGATTACGATAAGCGATTTCCGTTACGATGCGATGCCCTACAGCATCCCATGCAAAAGCATTGGAACAAACAAGCAAAGCCGACAATACAATCAATAAATTTCGTTTCATACGGATTTTTAGTTGCGAGCAATAAAGTATCCATTAAAGTATGCCTTTCATGCTCAGTTATTATATTTCAGTTATTGACATAAACAGTGTCGAAAACAACTCATTTATCCCCTAATTATCAACCGCTCCATTTACGACTGTTTTCGATAGTATCTAACCAATAATAATCCAAGCGCATACACACCCGGATTATTACGATTAGCACATAGACAGTAATTATTTTCCGCCTACAACTACAGGAATTGCACGTTTAATACGTTGATCTAAAGCGGTAAGCGTTTCCGTCTTTGCAACACCCGGAATCTCTTGAATTTTTGTATTCAGCAGTTCCATCAGATGTTCATCGTTGCGTGCATATAACTTAATAAGCATTGAATAAGCGCCCAATGTAAATTGACTTTCCACTACTTCGGGGATTTGTTCCAAGGCTGCTGATACGGATTGATATTGGTTTCCTTTTTCCAACGTAACACCGATGTAGGCACACAACTGATAGCCTAACGATTTAGGATTAACATAGTATCCCGATCCCGTAATTACTCCCATATCAATCAGTCGTTGTACACGCTGATGAACGGCTGCGCGAGATACTCCACAATGTTCTGCTACTTCCCGAAAGGGTACACGGGCATTTTTTATGATAATACCCAAGATCTTACGATCCAAATCATCTATAACTCGTTCCATAATTACATTATATGATTATGTCATACATTTGTGACCGCAAAGGTACAAAATCATTTCGACATAAGCAACATCTGCCAATAAAAAATAGTTTTCCGAGGCAGAATGTTAATCCTTCAAAAAAGTTCTGTAAATAAACAGCCGCGAATCAGATGCAAGAGAGCATTATAAGCGATTAGCGAAGTCGGTTTGCCGCCCGAACAAGTGCTTCATCTTTTAAGATAAGGCGCATTGCCATAAATGTGAATACCATATTTACCAAGGGTAAGGCTGCCGGTAGATTAACATACCAATCGACATTGAAATTGGCACAAGCAGCCCACGTATAGATAGCCAATACGATATAGTAGCCAAACATAAGCACAAGATTGACCACACACAAACGCACCTGTAAAATACGGCGTTTATACAGAAAGATAATTGCCAATGCCAATAACGGAATTATTACTTCCAAAACCGCCAATGGCCACACCGACATTACCTGCCATGTATTTGCAGGATTGGTAGTATCGCACATAGAGGCAAACAGCAATTCGTAGGTATGTTGTGTATCGACTTCTTGGTATGTAAGAAACTGCATGGGTGAAAGAAAGCACAAAACCGTGCCTACCACCACCACCAAAAACAACCATAGTGTTTGAAGACGCTGTATCATAGCAATTTGTTTTTTCGTTATATATAGATATTCATTTTCTTAACTCTGCAGCAGTGACTCATACTTTACCACCCTGCTTAACCCATTGCGCATTCCGCACCTCATAGATACGCTCTATTATATCCACAACTTTGAGTCCCTCCAAAAGATTCGTAGTAATGGTGTTTGTTCGATTAAGAGTCTGTACCACGTTTTGAATAACATAGTGATGGTTCTGCGCAGAACCTTTATATGCGCCATAATCGTTTGCAGGATTACATGGAGCCAACTCCGGCATCTGATAGTCTTTAATATGGCAGTACACCACTTCGTTCATGTACTGTCCGGACACCTTGATTGTACCTTTTTCACCAATAATCGTCATGGAAGACTCAAGGTTGGTATCGTACACTGCCGTTGAATAGTTAAGACAGCCCATACCTCCATTAACAAAATCGAAAGTTACCACTCCCGAATCTTCAAAATCGGTAGAAGTCTGATGATTGAAGTCGGCAAAGTTGCCTCGTATATTGCGTATATCTCCGAAGAGCCAATACATGATATCAATAAAATGGGAAAATTGCGTAAAGAGCGTTCCTCCATCAAGTGCCTGCGTTCCGTGCCAGTTATCGGGTTTGTAATAGCGTTCGTCGCGATTCCAGAAACAATCCAATTTTACCATATAGATATTTCCGAGCAAACGTTTCTGCATAACTTCTTTTAACCAAACAGATGGTGGTGAATAGCGATTTTGCATAACGCACCAAACATAGCGTGACATCTGCAAGGACTTGAACAAGACCTTCTCTGCATCCGCTTTGCTCAAAGCGACCGGTTTTTCTATTACCACATGTTTTCCCGCTTCCAATGCCTTGATAGCATACGGTGCATGGAAGGCATTCGGTGTGCAGATATTGATTACATCGATTTGCAAATCGGCATTCAAGAGTTCGTCTATAGAAGCAAAATAAGGTACTTCCACATCGTTACATCCCGTTGCATCTTTCGGTAGGACATCGCACACTGCCACCAATTCCGAATCGGGATCACGGCGAATCATTTCAGCATGTCGTTTACCAATATGCCCTTGTCCTATTACAGCAAATTTGATCATATATAATTGAGGTGTATGATTTGTTATTCTTTATCTATCAATTGTACACGGTCGTTTATTAACCGATACTGTTCTCCCGTTGCCCGACAAACAGCAAGCCCTTCTTCTGAAAAATCAAGTTTTTCACCATAGCGGCTCACCCACCCTATTCGACGAGCCGGATTGCCCACCATGAGTGCATAAGGCGGAACATCTTTCGTTACAACAGAGCCTGCCCCTATTAAAGCATATTCTCCTATTTCGTGTCCACACACGATAGTTGCATTTGCTCCTACGGATGCTCCTCGACGAATAACGGTAAGACGATATTCCGATTTGCGCGACACATGGCTTCGCGGATTGACAACATTGGTAAAGACCATACTTGGTCCTAAAAACACATCGTCCTCGCAACGAACGCCCGTATAGACCGATACATTGTTCTGAATTTTAACATTTCGCCCTAATACGACATCGGGTGAGATTACAACATTCTGCCCGATATTGCACTCTTCTCCGATAACACACCTTGCCATGATATGCGAGAAATGCCATATTTTGGTACCATTACCAATTTGGCAACCTTCGTCGACATAGGAAGATTCGTGTACAAAATAATCCATAACCCGATTCAGATAAAGAGTTTGAGTATATCATTAAGATTGGCATACAGCACCAAGAGAAGCAGTAACCAAAATCCTATATTGTTGACTATCTCCAAGAATCGATCGCTCGGTTTCTTGCGTGTTATCATTTCCCATAGCAAGAAAAAGACATGTCCTCCGTCTAATCCCGGAATAGGTATGATATTCATAAATGCCAAAATAATAGACAAGAATGCAGTCATCAGCCAGAAAGCATGCCAATCCCAAGTAGGCGGGAAAAGGCTACCAATTGCCCCAAATCCACCAAGTGATTTGCTTCCTTCTTTAGTAAAGACCAACTTGAACTGCTTGACATAACTTACCAATACATCCCATCCGTAGGCTGCTCCTGCAGGTATAGATTGCCAGAACCCATATTCGATACGCCGTGTATGCAAATAGTTTCCATATGGCGCCACCGCATAGACTCCCAATTTAGCCTCATCTCCAAGATAGAGGCGTGCCTGCATGGGTTCACCATTGCGAACAAATCCGATTGTTACACTATCGCAAGCATATTTTTGCAATTCCTCCGTAACATCTTGGTAGGCTAACGTAGAAATTCCACCAACAGATATAATACTATCGCCTTTCATCATAAGTGCTTTTGCTGCCGGTCCGTCAGCCACAAGGTCTTCCACAACAAAGGGGAAACGATAGTTAATAAGTGCCGTATTTCCCGAAGCCAGTACCAATTGGTCGAAATGTTCGGGTAATGTAATTTGCAACGTATCGGTATTTCGCAGCAGAGTAACCCTACGCTCGCCATCGACCACGAGCCATTCTACTACATCGGTGTTAGTTTCGGGTATACGCTCGCCAATACGGATAATTTTATCGCCTTGTTCGAAACCTTGTCGGAGCATGACTTCGGAATATTGTAATCCGTAGTCAGCATTTTCCAAAGGCAGATATTCCGTACCCCAATGATATAATACCGCCCCATATATGATGAGCGCAGCCACAAAATTGACCAACACGCCTCCAATAATGATAGGCAATCGTTGCCAAGTGGGTTTTGCGCGATATTCCCAAGGTTGCGGTTCTGAAGCCAAATCGCCTGCTGCAGTAGTTTCATCAACCATTCCTGCAATAGAACAATAGCCTCCCAAGGGCAACCATCCTATTCCCCATTCGGTAGATTCGGAATAGCGTCGCCAATCGTCTTCGGGCAAGGCATCCAACTCTTGTTGCGTCATAGGACGATAGAGCGGTTTTCCTTTGGCATCGGTAACAGGCTGCCCATTTTCATCCAACTTTTCGACCATAGAAGGCAATACATTCGGTGCAAAGAAACGTACTTCCCACTTGCCATTGATTTTCTTAAAACGCACCAAAGAGAAACGCGGATTGAAGAACATATAGAATTTCTCGACCCGTACCCCAAAGATACGTGCAAAGGTAAAATGTCCCAACTCGTGAATGACTACCAAAAAAGAAAGAGCCAATATAAGTTGCAAGGCTCTAATTAGAAATGTACTGCTCATTGTTATTCAATCGTTATACGGACTTTGTCCATTTATTTTCATATAGGTTAAGGTTGTCACACATCTTCCATAAATAGTAATACGTATTATCTATGGGCTCGCAAAGGTAGTATTTTTTTTTGTAATCACAAAGTAGTAGTAACAGGTTCGCGAAAACCGATTGACGTGTACTTAAACAAATGCAATTCCATCAGGAGTTGATGCAGCACACGATTTTGACACAATGATACCTCGTCACGATGTCGTTGAGATGTCGTTACGGTCTCGTAAGCGTTATACAATACAAATTGCGAACAAATAATGCCATGCAAAAAGAAAAGTGTTACATTTTTATAATAAACGACATTATTTACACACATACAATTCCAATTCAAATAAGTCGGACAAAAGATATTCCATATTATTGTTATATTGACAGACAGACCCGTTCCCTTGTTTTATCATTTGAGATGTACGTTTGAGATGTGCGAAATTTGTTGTATCTTTGCACACATTTTGCCCCACATAACAATATAACCAAACATGAAGATTCGACGTATCACGCTCTATATATTCTTATTAATGTATTGTATTCCTACACAAGCATTTAATAAGCAAGTGCTCACGGACAGTATATACAATTATGCCAACAGGTATGCCCGTGTAGGTAAGATAAGCATCCCCCGCATACAAATACGCAACAAGCACGCCAATCTTTATGTCAGTCACAACTTGAGTTGCATGCCCTTTACTTCCGAGAACACAACTGACTTGCGCAAAATGGTAAGCAATATGATATTTGGTTCTCAACAAGGTGATGTCCGTATATTTACCGACGGATATGAGGTATCGGAACTTATTCCCAATCATTTATTGCCATTGAACCAACGCACTCAGCCTTATACACTCCCTTCAACGACTCCTTTAGTGCGCAATACATCGCTCCCCTACACTACCGACAAAGGTATGGAGGGGGTACATTTAGCCGTATATGGCAGTCATGGTCTGTTTTTCAACCAAAAGCGTGAGAACTGGCAGTTTCAGCGTGCCAAACTTCTGACCACAGTGGAAGACCTCTATACCAGCGCGTACACCATGCCATTTTTGATTCCGATGTTAGAAAATGCGGGGGCCATTGTGTTGCAACCACGCGAACGTGACACACAAGTGCATGAAACTGTACGAGATGATCAAGACGGAAATTATACACAAACAGAAGGCAAGGCGTGGAGATATACAAAGAATGAAGGTTTCGGTCATAAGAGTGCTCCCTTATTGGAGGGTGAAAACCCTTTTACGATGGGTGGTTATGCCTATACGGAAACGACTAACGATCCAAGCAAGGAAAGCCGTTATGTGTATTATCCCGATGTACCGGAGCAAGGAGAATATGCAGTATATGTATCTTATCACTCGTTACCCAACAGTACAGATGCGGCTTGTTACAAGGTGTTGCACAACGGACAGGTCACCACTTTTCATGTGAACCAACGTATGGGTGGCGGCACATGGATATATTTAGGAACTTTTGAATTTACGACAGATCGCAGTCGTAATTCCATAAGTGTAAGCAACAACGGCAAGCCCGGTAAAGTGGTGAGTACGGATGCCATTAAGACAGGCGGTGGTATGGGTAGTATTGCCCGCTATCAACAGAGCGATTATGTGGCAGACATACCATCGTCAGGTGATACTCGTCAAATAGGTCAACATACCGATACACTCAGCCAACAGGACATGAGTAATGCCTATACCAGCGGTGCTCCCCGCTACATAGAGGGTGCAAGGTATTGGCTACAGTATGCAGGTATTCCGGACTCAGTATACAATTATAGCAAAAGTACCAATGACTACATCGATGATTATACCTCACGCGGACGTTGGATAAATTGGCTCACGGGTGGTTCGGCAGCCAATCCGGATGCTCCCGGTCTGGGTATTCCCATTCATATGAGTTTGGCATTTCACACAGATGCGGGGAATAAGCCCAACGATTCGATAGTGGGTACTCTGCTGATATATACGGCTCACAATGACAAGCATCAGCGCATCTATCCCACCGGCAGCAACCGCATTATTGCCCGCGAATATGCCGACTATGTTCAAGAACAGATAGTGAATGACCTACGCACATTGTATGCTCCCGAATGGACACGCCGCCAATTGCACAACGCATCTTACAGCGAAACACGTAATCCTGAAGTACCAGCATTGATATTAGAACTACTGTCGCACCAAAACTTTGCCGACATGCGCTACGGTTTGGATCCGCGTTTCCGTTTTAGCGTAAGTCGTGCCATATACAAAGGAATGCTCCGCTTTTTACATGCCCAATATGGAACACCGTATGTAGTGCAACCTCTTCCGATACATGATTTTGCCATACATTTTACCGACAGCGATGCCGTAGTACTCACTTGGCAAGCAACGCCCGATACTTTAGAAAGCAGTGCAACACCCACCTATTACATTCTGCAGACTCGCAAAGATGAAAGCGATTGGGACAACGGTATCCGCATAAACAGCCCTCAATATACTCTCCCCATAGAGAAAGGACATCGATATGATTTCCGTATAGCAGCAGGCAATGCGGGCGGTATATCGCTCATGAGCGAAACTCTCTCGGCTCACATTGCTCCCGAAGAAAAAGGAAGAGTACTGATTATAAACGGTTTTGCCCGCACAAGTGCTCCTGAAAGTTTCAGTATAGATTCTACCTATGCCGGTTTTAATCCGTCATCGTACAGCGTTCCGTATGGTAAAGACATTTGCTATATAGGTGCACAATATGAGTTTGAGAGAAAACTTCCTTGGCGTAGCGATGACAATGCGGGATTCGGAGCCTGCTACTCTGACTATAGCCACGACCTAATGGCAGGCAATACATTTGATTATCCTGTTATGCACGGCAAAATATTGCAAGCAGCCGGCTATTCGTACGTATCGTCTTCCGCTTCGGCAATAGACAGCATTTCCCCGGAATTTAATCTGATAGATATTATTATGGGCAAACAAAAAGAGAGTACACTCGGAACAGAAAAGGAAATAGTGGCTTTCCGCACTTTCAGCCCACAATTACAAAAAGCGGTAAGCGAATATGCCCAACAAGGCGGCAATATATTGGTGAGCGGGGCCTATATTGGCAGTGACCTATGTTGCTCATCCTCAGCAACTGCTGCCGACCACACCTTTGCTTCCGAAATACTCCACTGCAAATATCGGGGACACAATGCCACCCGCCAAGGTAACATACGCATACAACAACCGCTCATGCAGAGCAATATAAAACTTCACACAACTCCCAACCGAACCATTATTCACTGCGAGAATCCGGAAGGGCTCACCCCTTGTGGCAAGGGTAGCGAATGTGTGGCACGTTATCAAGACAGCGGTATATGTGCCGGTATTGCCTATGACGGCGAACGGCGTGTTCTGTGCTTTGGATTTCCCTTGGAGAGTGTAGCAGAATTTACAACCCTATATATGAATTGTATAAAATGGCTCTCGCAGCCTTTGTAAGAAAGCAACTATGTCAAAGAAAAAGAATCTTCCTCTCTACGAACACATAGAAATAACCGGTATAGCGGCAGAGGGAAAAGCCATTGCCCGCATAAATGACTGCGTAGTGTTTGTACCTTATTGTGTACCCGGTGATATTGTGGATTTGCAAATTACCAAGAAGAAACACAACTACATGGAGGCTCGCGTAGAGCGTTTTGTCGGTTATTCGGAACAACGTTGTACCCCTGTATGCCGCCATTATGGTGAATGCGGAGGCTGCAAATGGCAGATACTTCCCTACGAAGAACAACTGCGCTACAAGCAACAACAAATAACCGATAATTTGACACGTATAGGCAAAATAGATCTTCCCGAGATTTCTCCTATATTAGGTTCGGAACATATATATGAGTATCGCAACAAGTTGGAGTTTACGTTTTCCGATAAACGTTGGGTCAGTTGGGATGATATTCATGCTGCAGGCGGCATAGACAAAATAGACAAAGGGCATGGGCTCGGTTTTCACATTCCCAACTGTTTTGATAAGGTACTTGATATCAGCGAATGTCATCTTATGGATGATACCAACAACAGGATACGCAACAGCATACGAGAATACGCAACAACACAGAACTTGAGTTTCTTTGACCTGCGTAATCAAACGGGGTTGTTACGGAACATCATCATCCGCAACAATCATAAAGGCGAATATATGCTTATAGTGGTATTTGCCGAAGATGCTCCGGAAGAGCGAACCTCACTGCTGAGATATTTGCATGAGCAATTCCCTGAAATAGTATCATTACTTTATGTGATTAACACCAAATGTAACGACACTATAGGTGACCTGCCCGTATATACCTTCTTCGGACAAGACTATATAATGGAAGAAATGGAAGATCTGCAATTTAAGGTTGGCCCGAAATCGTTCTACCAGACCAATACGGCACAAGCCTACCGACTCTATCAAGTAGCACGTGATTTTGCAGGTTTGAGCGGAAATGAACTGGTATATGACCTCTATACGGGTACCGGAACGATTGCTAACTTTGTGGCCAAACAAGCACGTCAAGTGATAGGTATAGAATATGTTCCGGAGGCTATTGAGGATGCGAAGGTGAATGCGAAGCAGAATGGTTTGGAGAACACACTATTCTTCGCGGGAGACATGAAAGACTTGCTTAACAAAAATTTTATTGAACAATACGGTCGTCCCGATGTGATTATTACCGACCCTCCCCGTGCCGGTATGCATGAGGATGTTATCAACACTATTCTTTTTGCTGCTCCGAAACGTATTGTATACGTAAGTTGTAACCCTGCGACACAAGCACGCGACCTTAATTTGTTGGATAGTGCCTATCGTGTTGTACGCGTACAACCTGTAGATATGTTCCCTCATACACAGCATGTGGAAAATGTAGTACTATTGGAAGCACGCAACCAATAGGTGCAGGAACACATACAAGCAAATCGGCAGAAAAGAAATGGGGACGAACCAAAGGTATCGTCCCTACTCTTTTTATATTCTTCTTATTTTATTAGCGAGTTGAAAAAATGCCCCCTTAATCGAGCAAGTTACCGAAGTTGTTAGAGAGTTGAACCATGCGGTCGTACTCTTCGGGAGAGAGGTCTTGAAAATAGAAATTACGCGGATCGACAGGCTTATCTTTGAGCCGAACTTCGTAGTGCAGGTGCGGTCCGGTAGATTTGCCTGTATTCCCTACCAATGCAATAACATCGCCTCTTTTAACTTGTTGCCCGACATGCACCAAAGGCTTGGAAAGGTGTGCATATAGTGTCTTATAATCGAACCCATGTGAGACAACGACCGTATTTCCATATCCTTGTTTCCATCCGACAAACTCCACTTTTCCATTGCCCGTCGCATAGACATCTGTACCAACAGGTGCCGTAAAATCCATGCCCGCATGGAAACGCGGTGTATGATAGACGGGGTCGATACGATAGCCATAACCACTCGCCACCCTCGTAAGATCCTTATTAAGCACCGGTTGAATGGCAGGAATATTCTCCATACGTATTTCTCTTGTTTTTGCCAATTCGATGATATCTTCATATGATTTGGCCTGCACATACAATTCCCTTTCTAACAAATCGGCCTTTCGTGTAATATCGGTAGCCAAGCGTGAATTGGTCATAAGCATAACCGAGTCGTAGTACTGTAAACGCGAATCGGCTCCCAAACGCACAGAAACAGGAATAGGTTCTGCCTGGAAAAGAACACGATAGAGATTGTCATCTCTCTGCTGCAAATCGGTTACGACCAATTGAATCTGATCGATTTGCCGCGACAAGAGTTCGTATTGCGACTTAAGCGCATCTCGCTCTCGCACCACTTGTTTTTCTCTTGGCGAGGGGAAGAACGAGAAAAACAAAATAAAGAAAACCACCCCAAAAAGAATACCGGTAAGCACATAGCCCATTCCACGCTTCAACACGGAGCCTACCGAATGTGTAACTCGCTCCATAGCCAGCGTTTCGTGATTAAGATAGTATTGTTTTTTCGCCATATTATTTATGCTATTTACGAACCATATTGTGCCGATAGGGTTGTAACAATTTCTGTACCAAATCGGCTCGGTGTATTTTCTCTAATGTTCTTTTAATTGTCTGTCGGTATTCGGGCTTATACCAAAAGAAAAACTGCCGTTGTGCCAATTTATCTTCTTTGGAGCGTGCCACATAGACAGGCTCCATGGTATAGGGATTGAGACCTGTATAGTACATCTCGGTAGACAAGGTCATAGGCGTTGGTGTAAAATCCTGCACTTGTTCCAATTGGAAATTCATCTGCTTAGTAAGTATAGCCAATTGTGCCATATCCTCCACCGTACAACCGGGATGAGAAGAAATGAAATACGGAATAAGTTGCTGATTGATTCCTGCTTCCCTATTCACCTGTTCGAAAAACTTTCGGAACTTATCGAAACACTCAAACGAGGGTTTCCGCATCAGGCGTAATACTTGCGGGGATGTATGTTCGGGTGCCACCTTGAGACGTCCCGACACGTGATGCCGAATAAGGCATTGTGCATATTCATCAGACAAAAGATCGTATCGGACTCCACTGCTGACAAAGGCTTTTTTGATATAAGGCAACGCATCGACACTACGATAAATATCCAACAAGGGTTCGAAATCGACATTGAGATTCTTACAGTGTGTAGGTTGGATGCAAGAAGGACGTTTGCATCGCGCACATAGTGCAACATCTTTACCGTGCATGGCATACATATTGGCTGACGGTCCTCCCAAATCGCTCAGATAGCCTTTGAAGCCAGGCAACTGCGCAATCTGCCCGATTTCTTTAAGTACGGATTGTTTGCTCCGCGAAGCGATATGCTTTCCTTGATGCGCAGAGATTGTACAGAAAGCACATCCTCCAAAACATCCTCGATGCAAATTGACCGAGAAACGTATCATCTCGTAAGCAGGAATAGTTTTCCCTTTGTACTTAGGATGTGGCAATCGGGTATACGGCAAATCGAAAGAGGCATCAATCTCTTCGGTGGTCATAGGTGGGAAAGGCGGATTGACCACCACATACTTATCACCTACTTGTTGCACCAATGTATCGGCCTGCATGGAGTTAGACTGTTCCTCTATATGTCTGAAATTTTCTGCCTGTGCACGTTTGTCACGCAGGCATGTTTCGTGCGCATGCAACTCGCAGCAATGCATGGGTTTAGTATCAGAGAGGTAGACCGTTTGCGGGATATTAAAAGGCAGTTGTCCATCGGTGATCATAGCCTTTGCCAAAGCCGTAATAGGTTTTTCTCCCATACCATAGATAAGCAAATCGGCTTTAGAATCGACCAATATAGACGGCATGAGTCGGTCAGCCCAATAGTCGTAATGCGTAAGTCGTCGCATAGAAGCCTCTATACCTCCAATAACTAAAGGGACATCGGGATATATACGCTTGATTATCTGCGCATACGTGATGGTACAATAGTCAGGTCGCATTCCCGGTCGTCCGTCGGGTGTATAGGCATCGTCGCTTCGTCGGCGTCGGTTTGCCGTATAATGATTTACCATTGAATCCATACACCCTGCCGAAATGGCAAAGAACAGTCGCGGACGCCCCAATTTGGTAAAGTCTCTGAAATCGCCTCGCCAATCAGGTTGCGGAACGATAGCGACCCGCAATCCTTGGGCTTGCAACGTCCTCCCAATGACAGCAGCCGCAAAAGAGGGGTGATCGACATAGGCATCTCCGGAAAAGAGTATCACATCGACATAATCCCACCCTCTCAGTTCCAACTCCTTTTTAGTGGTCGGCAAGAAATCGGTCAGCCTTACATCTTTCATCATCAATGCATGATTTGCATACGTGTTACCGTACCTTCGGAAGAAGATACCAAACAATCGGTTGTATTCTTCAGCACAACCGTATTCAACACAGAGTTACCGATCTTATGCCGCCATAGTACATTGCCCGTATGTGCATCAACTCCGTGCAGCAACCCATTTTTAGTACCAAAGACAATGAGTCCGTTTTTTTCAATAAGCATAGAGGGGTTGTGGTCGTATCCGTAAGCAGCATTGACGGTCCATAATGTAACAGGTTGGGAAGAATGTGTATCCATAGCAACGACCGAATCGTTCATGCAACGCGAAAAGACCCGCGTAGCATCTTCACTGATACCGACCGTTTCGCGAACCATGTGCCCATTGGTACGCCAAACGACTTCGCCGGTATAGGCATCTAATGCTGTGAAATAGCGGTCAGGAGCCGTAATAAAGACTTTTCCATGCGCAGCCACGGGCCACACTGCAGCCGGTGAGAACTTATCGTTGGAACGTCCGTTGCTCCATTTCCAGAGCAAAGCACCATCGGAACAGCGCAAAGCATAAAGGAAACAATCCCACGCACCAAAATAGATATTTCCCTCGTACAAACAAGGGCACGTTTCAACGTATCCGGAGAGTCCTGCAAAATTCCATATTTCGGAACCATCGATAAGTGAGAGTGCTCGAAAAGATCCATCAGAGCCTCCGATATACACCCTATCTCCGTCAGTTACAGGACATCCCATAACTGCCATATCGGTCTGAAATTTCCACAACAAAGTTCCATCGGTTGTCTGCAAGCAATAGATATTGCCATCGGTTGAGCCAAAAATGACCTTTGTGCCTGCGACACATGCTGTGGAAACGATACGGCTCTGCGTTTTGAAAGTCCATAGAATTTGTCCATTATCAGCATTCAAGCAATAGAACATTCCCTCGTCATCGCCCAGAAAAACACGATTGTCTTCCCACGTAGGTGCAGCATATAACCCTACTTTGAGATTGGTTTGCCAACGTTCCGTTATTTCGGGATACTGTTGATTAACCGTATAGTCGGGGCGCAAAGCGGCATCAGGGCTTCCGTATTGATGTTCGCCAAAGGGTAAAGCCAACCACTTCGCAGGCGTTTCTTGTATTCGTTTCTCATAGAAACGGATAGAATCGGAATTCACACTAATCAACGACCATCCGCCCAACGGTTGTTTAGCACGCAGATTGGAGCGACACAAGACGTTTGGCAATCCATCGCAGTTGAAAAGCAGATTGCGATGATAATGTCCTCCTAAGATAACCTGTACGGAATATTGACGTAATACATCCGTTACATCGAACCAGTTGTCGACATCGCCCGTTTGCAGCGGATAGTGCGTAACCGGGAAGATGTAGGTTCCTTTGGGTTGTTTGTCGAGTTGTTCCTGCATCCACAGAATGTCTTGCGGAGCGACATGACCATCAGCCATCTTGATAACCGGTCCGGAGTTGAACCCAATGAAGAAACATCCGTTGTAGGTAAAGGCAAAACGGTCGGAACCAAAAACTTTATCGAAATCGGTACATCCGGATTCCGACCATTTGGTTTCGTGATTGCCTGATGTTACATAATAGGGTATTGTAAGCCGGTCTAATTGCGTTTTTGCCGCCAACATAGAGGCTTTATCGCCCGCATCTGTAATATCGCCAGAAACAATGACAAAAGCGATACTATCCATAGCATTGATTTCGTCAACAGAATTGGTCAAGTCTTGCAACGCCGTTGCCGAATTACGCGAAATATGTATATCGGTAAGTTGTGCAAACCTAAACGGAGCGAATTGCGCAAATGCCGTAAGAGCCATAAGAGCGCAAATGCCAAATAAGAGCCATCTTCGTGTCATAGTATAGAATTAATATAGTTGTAATTTTAATACTCTTCTAAGATTATCAAGTTCAGGATTACGTTCCATCAGATAGTGATAACGTTCGGCAGTGGTAGTAACTCCTTTGCTTTTAACTTCTTCTACCTTTGTAGAGAATGTAATATAGTCGTTTTGCAAAAGGTTTCTAACATTATCGGTAATATGCCGTAGCCATTTTTTCACTTCTTCTTCTTGAAAAACGTTGTTCAGCGTAAGTTGTATATTCATATTATCCGCAAACACCAATTTTGCATTCTGCAAAGTGGCTTTCAGTCGTTCCTCCTTAGGGAATGCAGCCGGTAATCTGAGCCAAACTCTCTCGAACTCCTCTTGTGTAAAGACTTTGTTGCGCAAAGGTTTGTGCGCCTTATCTTCTCCCTCTTGCGATTCGGTGACACTATCGGTCTTTTCGATTGCATGGGCAGCCTGCGTTGCCCCCGGACGTATAGATATAACCGGTGATACTATTTTAGGCTGTGCATTAGCATGTGATGTTGCCGTTAGTTTTTTTGTTGTCGTATTGTATTGAGCAGATGGAGAGTTTGGTGTTGTTACCTGTGTCTGTATTTGCGGACGAGGAGTAGTTGGTTGTGTTGCCCCCTGCCTCCCCTGCGAAGCAACCGTCTGTGTTGCTGTAGGCGATACAGAAATGGATTGCAGTGGTGTCTGCACGTTGTTAGCAGATAGCGATGAGGTGAGTTGGCACAACTTGATAAGCATGAGTTCGACTGTGAGTCGCTTATTTTTGGCTTGTCGGTAATTGATATCACAGTCGTTGATAAGATCGAGTGCCCTAAAGATGAACGGAATAGGACAACGTTGTGCCTGCCGTATATAGTTCTGCTTTATACTTTCGCTTGTTTCCAACAAGACCGTAGTTTCTGGATTCTTACTCACCAATACATTCCGCACATGTGCTCCTAATCCAACCACAAAGTTTTGTGCATCGAATCCTTTGGTAAGCACTTCGTTAAACAGTAACAATGCCTCGCCCACTTTAGCATCCAAAGCATTGTCGATAAGTTGGAAATAGTAATCGGAATCGAGTACATTAAGTATTTCCAACGCCTGTTTGCAAGTAATGGTATTACCACAGAAACTGACTAATTGATCGAAGATAGACAAGGCATCGCGCATACCTCCATCGGCTTTCTGCGCAACGACATTGAGTGCATCTTCGGAGACTTGTATACCTTCGTTTTTTGCCACATATTGCAAGTGACGAATGGTATCGTCAATGGTAATACGTGAAAAGTCGTAGACTTGGCATCGTGACAAGATGGTTGGTATGACTTTGTTTTTCTCGGTGGTAGCGAGTATAAAGACAGCATAGGAAGGCGGTTCTTCCAATGTCTTAAGGAGTGCATTGAACGCATCCTTTGAGAGCATGTGCACCTCGTCGATAATAAAGACGGAGTATTTACCGATTTGCGGCGGTATGCGCACCTGTTCTATAAGCATACGTATATTTTCGACCGAGTTATTAGACGCAGCATCCAATTCGTGTATATTGAACGAACGTTGTTCGTTGAACGCATTGCACGATTCGCACTGATTGCATGCTTCGTGTTCTTCGGTTGGATGCAAGCAGTTGATTGTTTTAGCGAAGATACGTGCACAAGTGGTTTTCCCTACTCCCCTTGGTCCACAGAAAAGATAAGCCTGCGCCAAATGGTTTGTAGCGATAGCGTTACGCAATGTTTGCGTAAGGTTTTGTTGTCCGACAACCGACTCGAAAGTAGACGGGCGGTATTTGCGAGCAGAAACGATATAGTTCTCCATATTCAAACAAGATAGCACGCAAAGGTAACTATTAATTCGGACATTTACAAATAAAAACCGTCTGCCCTACAAAGAATTTGATTTTATGCAGAGCAGTTGAGTGAGAAATATGGAATATAAAATTGTCAGACCGACTTCATAGTTTCAAAGTGTCGTAAGCCGGAACAGAGTACAATAGAATAAGGCGTAAAAAAGATGATACCCTCTCAAAGTATTTACAGAAAACCTTTGTGCTAAAACAAAGTAATTTCAGAGCAAATAACGCCACTCTGAAAACGCATTACATAACACAAGGAAGATAGAAAGAAAGATAGCGGCATCAGCACATGAGTGCATTTTCGATTTGCTTGACAGACCGACGAAGGAAAGCATCGTACTCCATCATTGCCGTCACATTGCGTACCGCATGCAAAACGGTAGCATGATTACGTTGCCCCATACGTGCTCCGATTTCAGCCAAGGGTTTATCGGTAAGTTTTTTAGCCAAGTACATAGCCACTTGCCGTGCTTGTGCTATTTCGCGTTTGCGCGACTTAGTAAACACCACTTTTTCCGAGATATTGAAATGCTCGCAGACAACGGCAGTGATATTTTCCAACGTCATATCGGCATGAGATACCTGCACCAATCGGCTTACAACTTGCTCGGTAAGTTCTAAATCGACATGTGCATCAGTAAGCGTTGAATATGCCAACAAAGATGCTAAAACGCCCTCTAAATCGCGTACATTATCTCGCACATTCTCGGCTACATAATTGACTACATCTTCGGGAATATCCAATCCATCGCGATAGATACGACTACGCAAAATATCTTTACGCAATTGGAAATCGGGACGTTGCAACTCGGCAGACAATCCCCATTTCAGACGCGTAATGAGACGTTCTTCCAAGCCTTTGAGTTCGACAGGAGCACGATCGGATGTAAGAATGAGTTGTTTGCCTGTTTGATGTAAATGATTAAAAATAAAGAAGAACGTATTTTGCGTTCCTTTTTTATCCGCCCAATACTGAATATCATCGACAATCAGTACATCAATGGTTTGATAGAAATTAATGAAATCGTTGATTTTATTTCCTACAACCGCATCCATATATTGTACTTGGAACGTATTGGCGGAAACATACAACACTCGCTTCTGCGGATAAAGACGCTTTACTTCATTGCCAATAGCATTAACGAGATGCGTTTTCCCTACTCCACTACCTCCATAAACGAACAATGGATTGAAGATGGTTTTACCCGGATCGGCCGCAATAGTGATACCGGCAGTACGTGCCAACTTATTACATTCGCCTTGTGTGAACGATTGGAATGTGTATGTAGGATTGAGTTGCGGATCCAAATCGGGCATAGCCACGCGTGCATCATAAGGGGTGCGAATCTGTTGGTCGTGTATAGGCTTTGATTCGTTTTGCACCACCCCTTGACTGGGTATGGTGGAACCTGCTCCTGAATGACTATCAATAAGTACTCGATATTCCAAGCGAATTCCCTCACCAAAGACACGAATAAGCGTTTTTTTGAGTAAGTCGATGAAATTTTCTTCGATATACTCAACAATGAATTGGCTTTTAACTTGCAAGACCAATACCCCATTATCGTATTGCAAAGGCACAACCGGCGCAAACCACGTCTTATACGCTGATCCTGACAGATTATCCTTCAGAATTTGAAGACACTGTTGCCAATATGTTATGCAATTATCCATTAACCTAACGAGGTATAAATTATTCGTCTAAAGCGCAAAAAAAGAGCCTCACAACCTATCTCCGTTTCGTAAGCCCTCTGAGATTCCACCCTATACAAAACAGAATGTGAGTCTTTTTCTTTTGCGTTTGCAAAGGTAATGTTTTTTTGCATACTTGCCAAAACATGTCATTGGGCACTCTTTGTACAAGATTGGTATTACATTAAGTTTCAGCGTATTAGATACAAGTAGTTAAAAGTCAGCCAAATAAGCAGTTCTTACAGTACAAATAGCGCAATAAAGCGGCACAGAAAAAAGTGGTAGCAAAGTCACTCATCCGACTCTACTACCACTATAAGCACTTGATACTATACCGCTTAAGGAGATATTCAACTTAAACGTTTCTTTTTCTCATTATTTAGAACAACAACAAATAAGCACGTGCTATTTTTTCTCTTTTCTACCAAACAACGAGAAGTGAACATACCGTTTCGGATTAGCCTTCAGATCGACCAACAGACTATCGGCACTGGCTACAGTACCGGTAAGATTCAAGTAGAGTTGTCGGTCGTTTAACAAAAGTCCGAGTGTTCCATCGGTAGAGTTGAGTCCGGCAGTCAACGTATTCAAATTATTTACCGTGCTATCGACCTTAGCCACGGTAGCAGCAAAATCGATGGTTTCGAGGTTAGCGGCAAACACTTTCACATCGGCAACGGCATCGCGTGTATCGGACACTAATTCGGGAATCTGATTATTCATCATTCCCCGAATATCTTTTGCCGTTGTTTCCAAGTCTGCCGTTATATGATCGACATGCTCCAATGCCTGTTGCAGATGATTACCTTGCAATTGGGTATTGACGGTTGTCAAAAGCGAATCGACCTGTTCTAATGCTCCTGAGAGTTTAGCAATGACTTCATCTTGCAAAGCATCCATCAATCCAGGGACAACAATGGTAGGCAGTGTATCGCCCGATACATAGCATTCGGCAGTGGTTAAGGGAAGATTGAGTTGTAACGCCGTACCTCCCAAGAGTCCGTCTGCCACCAATGCACATTCAGCTCCCTTAGGCACCGCAATATGCTTATCAACCGAAAAGAAGACACAAAAAGCGTTTTCTTGTGAGAAATCGTACATAATACGATCAACTTGCCCAACTTTATATCCTCGTACATAAACAGGTGCTTGTTCGGTAAGACCATTTACATTGCTATAGATGGCGCAATAGGTATATGTAGGAGAAAAGATATTAACCCCTTTCAGAAAATTAAAGCCAAAATAGAGCAAAAATACAGCAAGGATAGCCAATAGCCCCACCTTGATTTCGCGTGCATACTTCTTCATATCGTATAATTGAATAAGTGATTGATTGTTATAATAGTTTTCAGCATCGGCATCATCGCATACTTATTTAGCAGCATTTTCCGCCATTTTTAAGGCATCTTTGACCAAGATTTGTTTACCATCGAGAAAAGCGACCACGAAACAATCGGCAAACTTTCCGAGCAATTGCTTGCGAACGGTAAGAATCTTTTGATAATCGGTTTCTTCTCCGTATGTATATTTGTAGTAGATACCATCTTTGGTATATTTACATCCTTTCAGACCTCGGAACGAAGCATCCCCCTCTTTGAGCGGTGCTTTCACTGAAAAAACTTGTACACGAAAGATCGGCTTTGCATTATGCTGCGTTGGGATATCGGAAGTCGTTTTTTTCGTCCCTTGCGCAGTGGTTGTATACTTAGCGGAAGTCTTAGGTGGATTGTTTGCTATGACAGGTGATGTGACCGCTTGGGCATCGGCAGCAGTAACGGTATTGTCTTCGACCTCAACTTGAACTGTAGGATTGGTAACCGCTGCCGCTTTCCTATCAAGCGTCTGTTTATAAGCACAGAAAGCATTGTAGATTGCCTTTGCTATTTCATCTTTACCCTTGTCGGATGCCAAGTATTTTTCTTCTTCCCGATTGGAAATAAAGCCCATTTCGACCAACACCGATGGACAAGCCGATTTGTGCAATACCCAAAAAGCCGCTTGTCGCACTCCCCGATCGGCTCGATGCAGACCGGATGAGAATTGTTGTTGTACCAAAGATGCAAATTGAAGACTCTTATCGATGTATTGATCTTGCAGGAACTCGAACATTATATAGGACTCCACAGAATTAGGGTCGAAACCTTGATATTTGGTTTGATAATCGTCTTCCAACATCATGACCGCATTTTCGCGCATTGCGACATCTAAGTTGGACGCCATTTTATCCAAACCAAGCGTAAAAGTTTCAGCCCCACATACAGCCTTATTTTCCGCCGAATTGGTATGTACACAGATAAATAAATCGGCATTATGTTTATTCACGAAATCAGCTCGTTCTTGCAAAGTCAGAAAGACATCGGTCGTACGCGTCAACAACACCTCTACCCCATCGCAATTCGTCCCTATGAGTTTACCTAATCGTTTAGAGACTTCAAGATTGAGGTCTTTTTCACGCGTAATAGCACCTAAAGCACCGGGGTCGTGCCCTCCATGTCCGGCATCAATAACCACCGTGAATGCAGCTGCATTCAAAGAAAACGACACGCACAATACGGACAATATATATCGGAAATGATTTGAATTATTCATATCTATAAAAATCTTTCAACTTGCAAAGATACATAATAATTCTTATACAACAAAATGTGCCGTATAGGGTCGCAGGGCAACCGCAGCAGAAACAACGCTGAATGATGTAAAAGGATTCTTATTATTCAGAGTCGATATCGGTTGTTGCGAGAAAAGCGGTTTAAGGGAGAACGATATCAAGCAAAGAGTTGGAAGAGGGCGGCATCGGTGCCGCGTACCCAAGCACGCAAAGTGGCCGTATGTTGGAAACCCGCTTTGGCAAACAAAGACAGACTTTCTTGATTAGCAAGCGACACAACCGCATACAATTGGCGTAAGCCTAAAAAAGAGAAAGCATAGTCTTGCAATAAACGAAGTGTACGCAGCCCAACCCCCTCTCCTCTTGCCGAGGCTAAAACATAAATGCCCACCGCAGCCTTGGAATTAAGAATATCGACATCGAACAAATCGACAATGCCCAGAGTTTCTTCTTGGACAGACTCCACAATCAAACGCAACTGCCCATCACGCACAACATCTCCCGTAGAACTCTCAATATAGTCGCGCAAATCTTTTTGCGACAAAGGGTTGTGCGTATCAGAAGAAAGCCACTGCGTAGAATCATTCTCCACAAAATAGAGAAAGGGCAAGTCGGAAGGCTCTACTTTACGCAAATGTATGGAAGAATCGGCAAGCATAGCGATTAACGATTGAACAAGCGTTGCCAAAATGACTTCTCTGGCGACACTGTGGTTATTGTCGGAGGAGTAAAACAACGACCGGACGACACCATCTGCCAAATGACGCCCCAATCGGGCAATCCCCCAAGAGAGCGGTCGTCGATATATAAATCGGCTGACACTTTGCGTGAAGACTGTGTTTCGGGACGTTCTTCCGGATAGTTGGCATTGACAGCATAGAACACCAAACCACGCGCTCGACAATAATTGACCGCCTCGTTGAGCAAGTCACCCTCGCGCACCGTCCAAAGAATAAGTTGATGATGCCCCTCCTGTTGCATTTTGAGCAAAGTCTCTATAGCGAAAGGAACAGGCTTACCTATACGCGGATAGGCATGCGTTACGATAGTACCATCGAAATCGACTGCTATAACCATACTTATTGCACAATATCGTTGGTAAGTTCTAACTGAATCTTTCGCGGAGTGGGTTTGCAAAAATACAATCCTAAAGCAGCAATGGCTGCACACCAAATCATTGACTGATAGGCTCCCAAGATATAGAATGCAACAATCCCCAAGACAATGCCCAACCCGATAAGACAAATGCGCACAACAGCCCATTTATAGTAAGCACGATATTTAACATCGTCGGGCAAGCACTTTATTTTTTCACATATCCGCTTAAAGGCATACAGACATCCGGGAACAGAAGCGATAACGTAGCATATAACGACATACTGCACCACATTTCCTACCACCGATTGCGGGTCGATTGCAAGCAGTTGCCGGCGCGTAATGAGATACCAAAACAAGGTGGCAACCAGGCAAGACAAGACATAAAAGCCATAGTATAACCAATTGAGTTTGCGAGCCAATTTATCTTCCATAAGTTATTGATTGATGTATGTTTATTCAACATTCGTTATCCGTTGAAAGCCGTTCGGTTGAGTATACTGCGACCAAGCGTAATTTCATCGGTGTACTCCAATTCACCTCCGACTGCAACACCTCTTGCTATCTGCGACACTTTTACTCCCGTAGGTTGCAACCGTTTGTAGATATAGAAATTGGTAGTATCTCCCTCCATAGTGGTAGGCAGCGCGAGAATGACTTCCTCTATTTGTTCTGCAGCAATGCGCTCAACCAACGATTCGATTTCCAAGTCGCGCGGTCCGATGCCATCCATAGGAGAGATAATTCCCCCCAAAACATGATACAAACCACGATATTGCCCCGTATTTTCAACCGACATGACATCGCGTATATTTTCAACCACACAAACCGTTTGCCGCTCCCGACGCGGACTACTGCATATGGGACAAACTTCGGTATCGGATATATTGTGGCAGATACGGCAATAATGCACCTCTTTTTTTAGTTTGATAATTGCCGAAGCAAAATTATCGACCTCTACCTCCGAACGTCTCAGGAGGTGCAGAACAAGCCTTAGTGCCGTTTTTTTGCCCAATCCCGGCAATGAAGCAAATTCGTTGACTGCACGTTCTAATAATATAGACGGATATTCGTTCATATTTTCACGATGCAAATATACTGCAAAAGGTTGGAATACGCAAGTCGTCGTCGTTTGCTCGGCTACAGAATGTGTGCACTGCGTTTGCACATTAAAAACGCCTCGCAACGACTCCTCTCAACAATTGAAACACTATGTTGGTTTCAATTGTTGTTGAATATGATGTATAAGAAACATAAGCAGATAAAGAAGAACAGGTTAATGGCTTCGCTACGGAATTCCCTACGGGCATTGAATTGCGTCGCATTGCCTCCTCTACCTCGCGAAAACAAGTTTCGCTCGGTTTGAGGGTAAGGAAAGTGTACGTTTTATTGACGCCCTTGCGAGGGATTTTATACGCACACTGCGCTGAGGCGGCAAAGGGATATAGACTCTGAACGTATGTACTATACTTCGTCGTTGCGACAACAGAAACATCGTTTATGCCGTTGTATTGTTGTTGTATAATAAATATCACTAAAACCAAACAATTATAGCAAGTAGAAAATTAACAAAACATATCCATTAGTAACAAAAAAAGATATTCCACAACAAAACGAGAATAACACACTTTTTGCTCTTATATAAACAAAAATATAGTCATTTATTTTGCATAATAAAATATTTTTTACCTTTGCAGCAATATCGTTGCATATAAAAATTATAAGATTTTAATTATAGTAGTATTCACCCCAAAAGTTATGGTTATGAAAAAGAAAATCATTTTAGTAAGTTACATTGTTATAGCGACATGTTCATTCTCACAAAAAGTATCCGATTTCAACATTTAACATTTAATACAATGAAAAGGAATTTCAGCAAATTAGTTTTGGGAGTTATAGTATCGGTATTCACACTCTCTTGCAATACGCACACGGTAGGTCCAGTAGACTCAATAGAAAAAGGCAACAGCATTATCGGACATTGGGAAGAGTGTGACCCCGTTGATGTACAATATCAACCCATTACACCAGAGTTTATAGAGCAACTTTATATAGAATCAGACAATACATGGCAAACATTTCACGATGGGGAACTCTATGATTGGGGTACTTATACAACGGGACATTGCGATGACTATATTTTCGAAAATGAAAGTTACGGAGCACAAGACAGTATCGTTTTTGTGGGACAAAATGCCACCACTGTAGAATTTTATGTCTATAACAGCAACGAAGACAAATTGTACTATACATGGCATCCTGCAGCGGTAGGTCAACCTTTCAAATGCTGGAAACGCATAAAATAGTGAATAGCGAAAGGAATATGATCTGCAAATAGTTTGCTTGCGGTAACGCAGGAAAGATGCTATAGTCGGTTTATTGCCTCTATATTCCCAAGAATCGAAACAACATGTCCGCTTAGATTACCATGCCATGTTGTTTCGATTCTTTTTTTTAGAAAAAGAACATTCTCTGATACAAAAGGCGTGTATGGAGAAGATAAATTAAATAGAAACGGGATGCCCCCAAAAGGACATCCCGTTATAAATGGTTAGATATATTTGCTTATCAGCACGTTTGTTGCGTTTCACGGAACTGTTCTTTATTGCTATTGTGCTCCATATTGGCATAGTAGCGCAAAGCCGCCTCTTTCTGACGCGGTGCCGAGAAATTGCTCACCCGCTTAAGATAGCCTATAATACGCGTCAGGTAGTCGACATTTTTACTATGGCATTTTGGACACTCGTGCAAATAACGCTTATCGATATGTCCACAATCGTTGCAGACGGTATTGGGGATATTGAAAGTAAAATAGTTGCATCTCTCTTGCGCAGCGACACGAAGCAATTGGCGATATTGTGCCTGCGAGAGGTGTTCCTCCAAATTGCAATGCAAAGCAGAACCACCCGTGAGATGCTCAATATACTTCTTGCCATGCAATCGGAACTTATCGATAACATTAAGACTCGTATCTTCCACAATATAGAAATAACTATTGTAGCAATCGCGTGGAACGATATATCCGTCTTCCCTATCCCATTTAGCGTGTTTAACCCCAACGTTTTCAGCCGGAATCATTTCGCAATTGAACATAACCTCTTTGGTGCGGTACTGCTTATTGAGTTTTTCGACAATTCCCAACACTTCTTGTACAAAAGAAGTATATTCTTCGTTATCATTGATTGACATTCCCAAAAACTCGGCAGCCTCCACCAATCCATTGACACCAATAGTAAGATATTGACGGGCAATATTGATATATCCCGCATCGAACAAAGGCAACATGCCTTTTGCCTGCAACGCCTTGAGATTTTCGTTGTATGCCAATTGTACTTTGTGCATAAGATCAACGATGTCTTCCACATAACTTTGATAGGGTATATTCATGCGTACAGCATACTGTATGGCACGATTGAGATTGATGGTAAGCACGCTTTTAGAGCCGGTGCTGACACCACCTGCTCCCAATGTATAACTGAAACCATTGTCGGTGATTTCGTTGCGCAAACGACAACACGAAGACAACGAATCGGCATTGTCGCTGACATAGGTGAAGAAAGAATGTCCCTCGGCATACATCTGTGCAGTAAAATCGGCATACTCTTTATCTTTGATATCGCCATCTTCAGCAAGCAATGCCATGGTTTCGACCGGGAAAGTGAGCACTGTTTTGGTACGTTCCTGATTGAACCAACGCATAAAACGTTTCTGCAACCAATTGAGCGAATCCCAATGTGGTTGGCTGCCATCGGGGAAATAGAAATTACCGAAGAGGCTTTCGAAATAGTAGCGATCGTAGTAAGCCACATTCCAGAACACTGCTTGGAAATTGCGTGCGCCGGTGGGTTGGTTGATGCTATAGACGACTTGTTCGAAACAATCGGTAATCATTTTATCGATTGTACGGTGTTTGCGTGACATATCAACCACATCATCGGCATGCTTGTAGTAATCTTCACCGTATTCCTGCTCTATGAAATAGTTCATATACATAAGGAACTCGGGCGTAGCGCAAGCACCACTCAACATAGAGGAGACAATGAAAACCATATTGATGAAACCTCCACAAAAAGACTTGAGGTTGGTTGGAGGCGTAGAGTTGCCGCCAATAGATATGGTTCCCCCTATTAGCCAAGGATACATGGTTATACTGGCACAATAGTTGGCAAGACTGGTTTCGTCGTTCTTATAGATGAAGTGCTGATTGAGCAACGACATGTATTTATCCGCCAATTCTTTACCGAACATAGTTTTGATACGATCGGTGAGCAGACGTCGATTCAGGCGAATATAGTTGGATTTAGGAAGTTCGCCAATCAAGGTTGCGATATTCTTCTTCTCGACATTAGCATTGGCATCGTACTTACTGCCCGTAGCAGGATTGACAGCATCACAATAGTTGATAAGGAAATCTAATTTATCGCGCGTTTCACGATCTTCGGAATGGCGGTTGCGATAGAGCATATAGTTTTTCGCCACCATGAAATAGCCCTCCTGCATAAGTGCCATCTCTACCTGATTCTGTATTTCTTCGACACTGATTCCGTTGTGAATACGCAGATGCCCAAGAATACAGGTAAGTATTTCTTGCGTAGCAAACGAATCGGACGCAATGAATGATTTAGCGATAGCGTCTTTTATTTTTTCAATGGTAAAGACCTCTTCCTTACCATCACGCTTGATAATGTAGGTTTCCATATCGTATGATTTTATTAAGTTCGTATCGTTGTTTGGAAAAGCGAGTGTGCGCCCTACCCCTTCTTGGCGGAAGAAGGTATCAATGCAACAGACTTCGTTTCTTGAAAAACCGGTAGCCACAAGCAGTTAAGACTGAATCGGCAACCGACATGATTGAAGACTTTTCCGCTGGCAAAGATATAAGATTTTTGTGAACATACAACCACACGTTCTTATTTTTTTTCGGAAAAGTTATTAACAATCCGCGTCTTCCCCGATGAATAGTAGCGATATGCCCATTCGACAAAATCTTGCCACGTAGATTTGTAAAAACAATCTTCACACAGCCCTACATTTGTGTATTCGCAAAAATAGCAGTAATTTTGCAGTCAGTATTGGCTGAAAACATTTATATTTAATTGTTACATTTGTTTTTTACGGTAAAAGCAACTTATTTATGGACTATTTACGCTCCTTGTTTGTGGAGCCCGGCATCACTCAATCTCTTTTGGTGCTAGTGCTTACTATCTCCGCCGGTTTGTTCTTGGCAGAGAAACTCAAAATCAAATCGTTCTCTTTAGGTATTACATGGATATTGTTCTGCGGTATCCTCTTTTCTCATTTCGGGCTACGTTTAATTCCGCAAGTAGAACACTTTGTAAAAGACTTCGGTCTTATACTGTTTGTTTACTCCATCGGTTTGTCGGTTGGTCCGTCGTTCTTCTCATCGTTCAGTAAGGGCGGTTTGAAATTGAACGGCTTTGCTGCCGGTATTGTTTTATTGGCTTGTATATGTACATGGATTATAGCCTGCATCAGCGGTGAAGACATGGCCACGATGATTGGTGTTATGTCGGGTGCCATTACCAATACTCCGAGTTTGGGTGCCGCCCAACAGGCTTTCAGCGACAAATTCGGCATGTCGCAACCCGATATTGCGACCGGTTATGCAGTAGCCTATCCGCTTGGTGTATTGGGAATTATATTCTCACTATTACTCATCAAATGGATATTCAGGATTCGTACTGATAAGGAAGAACAACAACTTAAAACCGTTATCGGCAAGCAACAAGAACCTATCGTAATAGACATAAAGGTCAGCAATCCTCAGATAAGCACAATGACTATACAGGAACTGCATCACGTATGCAATGTAACCATGGTAGTATCGCGCATTATTCATGCAGACGGCACAGAAACCGTACCACAAGCCAATAGCCAATTCAGCCAAGGCGATATGCTTCGTATTCTAACCGACAAAGAGCATTTGGACACTTTTGCTTTGCTCGGTCCTTGCACAGAGAAACAGAAAGAAGATAAACAAAATTCATCTTCGAACCTGATATCGCGTCGTATAGTTGTAACCAAACCCGAATGGAACGGTAAACAAATTCGCCACCTGAACCTCACCAACCGTTTTCACGTAACCATTACCCGTGTAAACCGTGCCGGTATAGACTTGTTGGCTACAGCCGACTTGCATTTGCAATTGGGCGACCGCATTATGGTGGTAGGTGATAAAGATGATGTACAGAAAGTAGCAGAGATATTCGGTAATGAGTTAAAACGCTTGGATGTACCCAATCTGCTTCCGATATTCTTCGGTATTGTATTGGGTGTGATAGTAGGAACATTACCCATAGCCTTACCGGGATTGTCTTCTCCATTCAAACTCGGTTTGGCAGGCGGTTCGCTCATAATAGCGATATTGATAGGGCGTTTCGGTCCGTACTATCATATGATTACTTTTGCCACTACAAGTGCGAACATGATGGTGCGCGAGATAGGTATATCACTGTTCCTTGCCGCTGTAGGCTTAGGTGCCGGTGCCAGTTTCGTTCCTACCATTATGGCAGGCGGTTGGATATGGATTTTATATGGAATATTGATTACTCTGATTCCTCTGATTATTATCGGTATTATTGCTCGCAAATGGGGGAAAGTGGACTATTTCACTCTTATGGGTATGATAGCAGGCAGTACGACAGATCCTCCCGCCTTGGCTTATGCCGTATCGCAATCGCAGACGAATGACAATGCTTCGGTTGCCTATGCCACAGTGTACCCACTAACAATGTTCCTACGCGTGATGATGGCTCAACTAATGATATTGCTCTTATGCTAAAATATACCGACTACGATATAGTATTTCAGGAGATTCCCGATGAAACCACATTGGCCTTGAACCTGAGTTTGTGTCCGAACCATTGTGAAGGCTGCCATAGTCCACAATTAGCGGATGATATAGGCACAGAACTAACCACGGATGTAATAGACAATCTGCTGAAGCGTTATGGCAATGCTGTGACTTGCATTAGTCTGATGGGGGGCGACAATGACCCTATTGCTGTAGACAAGATGGCTATATACATACGTCAATGCGGCAAAAAAGCGGCTTGGTACTCCGGTAAAGAGACGTTGCCGCCATCGTTCGATCCATATCATTTCGATTATGTGAAAGTGGGGCCATACATAGCCTGCTATGGTGGCTTGAAAGCCCGCACGACCAACCAACGCATGTACAAGATAGACGAAGGGAAACTGATTGATATTACACATAGGATGCAACGCTCATAGACATGGCATCGTACAACATGATAAAGGGAGTGAAAATATTTTCACTCCCTTTACTATATAAATGCGCTATATGTATTGTTTAGTTTTGCAGCATCTCTTGCAAGCGTGCAACGCAGTCGGTCGGAGAATTGATATTCTCTAAAGCGGCATCCATTGGGCAAGGTCCGTCTTGGTTGCGATTGAGTACATAAGGTACTTCCTCAGTGAAACAGACCGTTACACCTGCATCGTTCAAGAGTTGTTTGGCTGCGGTACAAATAGTGTTAGTATATGCTGTTTTAACTCCTCCCACAATCATCAGTGCAGCAGCGGCCTTTCCTATGGTCTTATCAGCCACGACAGCCCCTCGTAATGTATTTTCACCATTTGTAACAAGCGATAGCAAATCGTTGACTCCATGTTCCGTATAAGTGGTTGTAATGCCCTTGTTGCGTACAATGAGTGATAATTGTTCGACATTAAGGCGTTGTAACATATCTTCTCCATCGATTTGTACCAATTGATAGGTACGATTGCCCAATCCGATAGCAGCAGCATGCTCTACAATATGTACACCATGGCGCGAATTGATACGTTCGATAAGTGCTGCAGAATTATCGCCCTCGACAGACGGATAGTTGAATACAAGATCAAGACAGGCCTGGTCGAGTGCAACGGGATCGAGTGAAGCGAGAATGCCTATATCCGCCATCTCCGGATTAGCGGGATGCGAACTGCAATCGCAGTCGACAGAGAGATTGTTAACGACATTGATATAAAGGATTCGTTCACCATTGCCGAAATAGTTGTGTACGGCTTGTGCAGCGGCTGCCATCGATTCGAGGAATCCTTCCTGATTATCGACATACGACCAAAGTTCAGCCACACTTTCCGTGCGTCCTGCGGAATGAATATATGCCTTTCCACTTGCAGAGGCAACTCCGATAGACTGATTTTTAAGCACACCGCCAAAGCCTCCCATGGCATGTCCTTTGAAATGAGCCAAGTTGATCATAAAATCGTAATTAGCAAGATGACTTCCGACAATATCGTATTTGATATAGGTAGTATCTTTCACGGGAATACGCATATCGGCTTCTTCATCCATAATATCGACGGGTGCTATGTCGGTAAAGCCATGTTCGCGAATTGTCTCCCAATGCGCAGCCGTAGTGTTACGCTTGCCATTGTAAGCCGTATTACATTCGACAATAGTACCATTTACCGCTGTAACCAAGTCGGCAATGAGTGCAGGTTTGAGATAATTGTGTCCCCCAGCCTCTCCCGTAGAGATTTTCACAGCGACACGTCCGTTAGCAGGATAGTCTAACGCCTCATAAATACGCACTAAGGACGCCGGAGAGATTTCTTGCGTGAAATAGACTACTGAGGTATCGGCAGAGTTCGTAGCACTTTCTGCTGCCGAGGTAGTATTCTTGCCACAAGCCACCAACGTAATGCCTGCCAACAAAAGGATAAATGTTTTCTTCATATACTTAAGATTTAAATAATAAATGTCCGTTGCAAAGATAATAAATTATACACAATCAAGCAAATATGGCTAAAATATCCAATTGAAGCCACCCTGCAAAGTAGCACGCGGCATGGGGAAACCTTTAATGATTTCGTAGCGTTGCGCCAAGATATTATCTGCTCGAAGAAATACCCGCAAGCCTTTCCAAATACGATATTCTCCTTGTATATTCCAAAGCAAGAAATTCTCTTTCTCGGGTATATCGCCCAAAACTTTGTACAATCCTGCCACATACTGAAGTCCCGTAGATACGCCAAAAGCCTCTCGCCGATAATGCAAGCCTGCATAGAATTTGTGTTCGGGTGCTGCCAATACAGGGTATTTCATGTGCAGGAAACTATAGTTGAGTTCCATTTGCAGTTCGGGCAAAACACTATATTCCATCTCTGCCTCCAATCCGCAATTCTGCACCTTTCCCGTATTCATATTGCGCGGTCGTCCGTCTTGCATTACAGTTTCGATGATATTGTCGGCTTGCAGGAAAAAGATAGAAAGTCCCGCTTGCAAACGCCCCTTCAGCCATTGCTCCCGCCAAGACAGTTCGTAATTCCACATACGTTCTGCTTTTAACTCTTGATTGGCAGGTCGGTACATATACAACTCTCGAATAGTAGGATTGCGAAATCCTTTTCCTACAGCCACGTGCATACTTGCATCGTACGGCATAATGAAAGAGACTCCACCTGCAGGCACCCACTCCAATCCTGCCACCGAATGCCAATCGACCCGTAGCCCCGCATCGATTGCCAACCACGATAATATATGCTGCTGAAAATTGACATATCCTGCTATATCGTATTGTAATTGACGCACCAAATCGGATGTTGCTCCATCGGTTATCTGACGATTCCACGCATGCCCTCCGAACAATTGTGCTTCGAAACCAAATGTGGTGCGATTGCCCCTAAACAGACGCACAACCTGACTTGCCGACACGCCAGCCATGATATCGGCATGCAGATAGAGTTGTGTTTGCGGATCGTTTCCATCAGTATAGCCATCGTTGATGGTATGTTGGCCTGCATTGGCATAAATACGAACAGAACCGGAAGTGCGTTCGTAGTGATTGTCGAGACTCACTAACGCTGTACCACGCCAGACACGCATATCGTTGTCTTCGATAGGATTGGTGACTTCCCCCGGATTGGACGAACAAAACCATGTAGCATTAAGCAAAGTGCTTATACGCCACTCTTTCGTAAGGTCGTATCCCATTTTCCAATATCCCGTTGCGCGTTCAAAATTCATGTTAGGGCGATGCCCATCGGTACGACTATACCCTACTCCCACATCGGAAAAAAAACGACCTTTGCGCACCTGGTTGCCGATAGCCGCATCCACAGTATAGAACGACCCGCCTTGCAAATGTATATGCGTATGCACAGTGTCTTTATCAGGAGCATGTGTAACGATATTGACCAGTCCGCCCATAGCATTGCTACCATAAAACAACGAAGACGGACCACGCTGTACCTCTATACGTTCGGTGAACATGTTTTGACAATTGTCGGCAACAGGATGTCCATAGATGCCTGCATATTGCGGCATTCCGTCGACCAACACCAACAGATCAGCCATACCGCCGACTCCCCTAACCTTTATAGTGCCAGCCGCTCCGGAACTGACTCCGTAGCCCATGAGTGAACGACTCGTTACGAACAAACCCGGCACGTGCTCCGTGAGAGCAGGCAAAACAGACGGTTCGTAATCGCCTCCCAATTGCTGAGATGTTATGACCGATAAAGTAGCCGGTATCTGCTTGCGAAGAGTTATGGCTCTTTGTGCATTTGCCTCCACTTCGCGCAATTGCACTTCACGCAACGTATCTTGTTGAGCGAAGAGCAATGAACTCATTATAAATAATATACAACACAGTGAGGTGCGTCTATTCATAGTTGTAGTCTTACAGTGACGATTATATGATATATCCACTGCAAAAATACCTATTCTTTAGAGCATACACACTACACAAATTACACAAAAGATAACCGATTTTACGTCCTGAATAGAGGCGAAAGTATCTGACAGTAAGCCTATACGCAGCGGTGTGGTTAGAATGTGTATTTCACCATAAGTTGCACACGATGGTTGGTAATCCAATGCAAATTATCGGTCAGGAGTCCGTTGGTCGCATTGACCTTGTTTACGGTAGTGCCGTCGATTGTGGGATACATACCATACTGCACGGAAGTGAGTTCGTATTCCGCTCCTACAGAGAAATTGCCGATATTCCACAAAACCGTAGGTGTAAGACGCCATAAGCGGTTCATATTGGTGAAACTATTCTTGCTAAAATAGAGATTGCTGCTATATGCGTCTGTTTCGGTATCTGCCAATAAGGTCTGTTTGGTTCCGAAATTGCGCACATAGCCGGCAAACAGAATACCCTGCACGCGTTTTCCATAAGTTAGGCAAAGCCATGATGAAGAGTTGCGTGTAGGCGTATATTCGTAATGTCCATCCTCTCCTATCGCCTCGTACTTAGCATGAATGCCATACCCTCCGTTGAGATTGAGATGTTCGCCTCCCTCGGCAAATATAGTTTTGGCTTTCAGACTGAAATTGCCGTATTTATACTGCAAATAGAGATAGGGAGATATTGTTGTTATACGATCGGATACTTTCACGGTCACAGGTTTATCGGGATTGCCTAAGGGCAACATCGTTCCTTCATGCCGCGGCTTGATGCTCAAGACATCGACACCGGCACGCAACAAAACCCCGCTCGGATGCGCAAAACTAACTCCGAGATACGCCTCCGGCGTACAACCATATTTCATGTAATCTGCCGAAGCACCCTTGGGCCCCATAGAAGTGTATTGCATTTGCCACAATGCAGCAGCCGTGATTATAAAGTATTGTCCTAACAACGCATTCATCTGCACTTGCGGTGAGCGGTTGAAAGGATTGAACGGTGCTCCTGAATTAAGCGACAATATATCGGGCATATCGGCCGACATAGGATGCCAAGTCTGCCCCAACAGCAAACGTACATGCGCCCATGAAGTCTGCCCCATAGCCAGACTATCCCATGCCAAAGCCACATATGCTTGACGTAAGCGGAATTGCGCAGTACCCGTTACGCCCGTCAACCCGGCACAAAAATCAGCCTCTACTTTCGCAGTAAAAGCCGTATTTCCCCATTTATAGTTGTTAACATCGACGCCCAAGCGCGTTGTAAGTGACAAATAACGAAACGAGTATTGCGCATTCAAATCCTCTCGGGCAACACCTGAGAGCGCTGCCTCTTCCGGTGTCTGATTATAGCGTGCATCTTTGGGTAGATAGTTGTACAAATCGCCTATACTTACAACATTTTCACGCGTATCGAAAGAGAAATAGTTACGTACAAATCCATATACTTGTACATGCGATTTGACTTTCTCGACCCGCTCCTGTCGAGTAGTTTTGTTGTGCTCCCTACCAAAGATCGATACGGCAGGAAGGTTCAACAGAACAACAACGGCTATTATAACAGACTTTTTCATACAATAATTGAAGAACAACTGCAAAAGTAGTATTTTTTATCCTATGCCGCAAGGCTTTCGGCATAACTATATACAAAAGGGAGACATTTGAGCAATGCCTCCCTTTTGCTTTATCCATACGACCCGATCAGTCCTGCATAAGCAGTTCCATGAGTGTGCGTGCCGACTTCGTTACGGGGCTACCCGGTCCGAAGATAGCAGCGACTCCCGCTTTATACAAGAAATCGTAGTCTTGTGCAGGAATGACACCACCGGCAATGACCATGATGTCTTCTCGTCCGAGTTTCTTGAGTTCGGCAATAACTTGTGGAACAAGCGTTTTATGCCCGGCAGCCAAGGAAGAAACGCCCAATATATGGACATCGTTCTCTACTGCTTGTTTAGCAGCCTCCTCAGGTGTTTGGAACAAGGGACCCATATCGACATCGAATCCGCAGTCGGCATATCCTGTAGCACAAACTTTGGCTCCACGGTCGTGTCCGTCCTGTCCCATTTTGGCAATCATGATACGCGGTTGACGCCCTTCTTTGCGTGCAAATTCCGCGGTGAGACGAGTGGCTTCCTTGAAGTCCTCATCATCTTTAGTTCCTGCTTTGTACACTCCTGAAATAGTTCTGATAGTTGCTTTATATCTGCCAACCACAGCCTCGCAAGCATCGCTGATTTCGCCCAAAGTAGCACGCAAAGCTGCAGCCTTAACTGCCAAATCGAGCAAGTTATCGTCAGACTTCTTGCCATCGGCAAAGTCTTGTACACACGCCGTGATACGCGCCAATGCTTCCTTAACAGCAGCCTCATCGCGATTAGCACGGAGTTCTTTCAAGCGAGCAATTTGCTGCTCACGTACGGCAGTGTTGTCAATTTCAAGAATATCGATAGGATCTTCGTGTGCCAAACGATATTCGTTGACACCGATAATCTTCTGCGTACCGGAGTCGATACGTGCTTGCGTGCGTGCAGCCGCTTCTTCGATACGCATCTTAGGTATACCGGTTTCAATGGCAGCTGCCATACCTCCCAATTTTTCCACTTCCTGTATATGCTCCCATGCTTTTTCGGCAATCTCTTGTGTGAGAGCCTCGACATAGTAGGAACCTGCCCACGGATCGATTTGCTTACATACCTTAGTCTCTTCTTGAATATAGATTTGGGTATTACGTGCAATACGTGCAGAGAAGTCGGTAGGTAATGCAATAGCCTCATCAAGTGCATTGGTATGCAAAGACTGCGTATGTCCGAGTGCCGCTCCCATGGCCTCGATGCAAGTACGTCCTACGTTGTTGAAAGGATCTTGCTCGGTAAGCGACCAACCTGAAGTTTGCGAGTGCGTACGCAATGCCAATGACTTAGGATTCTTGGCACCGAAAGATTTAACTATCTTAGCCCACAACATACGTCCGGCACGCATTTTGGCAATCTCCATAAAATGGTTCATACCAATAGCCCAGAAGAAAGAAAGCCGCGGTGCGAAGTCATCGACATTCATACCGGCATTGACACCTGCACGAAGATAATCCATACCATCGGCAAGCGTATACGCCAACTCGATATCTGCCGTAGCACCTGCTTCCTGCATATGGTAGCCGGAGATAGAGATAGAGTTGAACTTAGGCATGTTGCGTGAGGTGTACTCGAAGATGTCGGCAATAATCTTCATAGAGAACTTAGGCGGATAAATGTAGGTATTACGCACCATAAACTCTTTGAGGATATCGTTTTGTATGGTACCTGCCATCTCTTCCAACTTAGCCCCTTGCTCGAGTCCTGCATTGATATAGAAAGCCAACACCGGAAGCACAGCCCCATTCATGGTCATAGAAACGGACATCTTATTCAAGGGTATACCGTCGAAAAGCACTTTCATATCTTCGACAGAACAGATACTAACACCTGCCTTACCTACATCGCCCACTACGCGCGGGTGATCGGCATCGTAGCCACGGTGTGTGGCAAGGTCGAACGCTACAGACAGACCTTTCTGACCGCTGGCAAGGTTACGGCGGTAAAAAGCATTACTTTCTTCTGCCGTGGAGAAACCTGCATATTGGCGAATTGTCCAAGGACGCAGCGGATACATGGCCGAATAAGGACCTCGCAAGAAAGGAGGCAGCCCCGAAGCATAATTGAGATGTTCCATTCCTTCGAGGTCTTCTTTGGTATATACTGACTTTACGGGAATCTGCTCCGGTGTGAGCCAGTTATTGTCGTTGCCGCCACTTACAGTACTTGCAGCAACATTCTTAATATCTATATCTTTGAAATCGGGTTTCATTACTGCAATCATTTAAGAAGGTTTCGACTATATTTCTTCAGTTCTTCGAGTACATTGACCCGTACATGCACAAAGTTCTCGATGCCGAGTTGCTGCAAATCAGCCATACATGCGGGTGCTCCTGCCACCACGAAGATTTCTTTTGCGCCTTTGAGTTGCTGCCAAGCCTGCGGAGCAAGGAGGGCATATTCATCGTCGCTGGAGCAAAGTACGATAACATCGGCCTTTGCCTTACGTGCTGCCTCAATACCTTCTTCTACCGTCTTGAAACCATTGTTGTCGATAACCTTGTATCCGGCACAAGCGAAGAAGTTGCAAGAGAACTGCGAGCGCGCCAAACGCATAGCCAAATTGCCTATAGTGAGCATGAAGACAACAGGCTGATGCTCTGCTGCCTCGGTGGCCAATCGCAACTGCTCGAACTCTTCGGCTGCCCGTACATTGGGCAATGTAGCAAGGAGTCCGTTGTTGTCAGAATTAGCGCATCCGCAAGCACAACCACACTGTTCGGTTTGTATTTTACCGTCGGTTGTTTCGGTAAAATTGGGGAATTGGTTAGTACCCAACAATGTTTCTTTACGTTTAGCCACATCGGCAAGACGCTTGGTGAGGTTCTCCTGCATGAGATTTTGCAATTCGCCTGTTGCTACCATTTGGTAGAAACCGCCCTTGTCTTGCACCTGCAAGAAGATTTTCCACGCCTGTTCTGCGATATTGGCAGTAAGCGTTTCCAAATAGTAGGAACCCGCAGCCGGGTCAACGACCTTACCAAAATGTGCTTCTTCTTTAAGCAGCAACTGCTGATTACGTGCAATACGTTCGGAGAACTCGTCGGACTCTTTATAGGTAACATCGAAAGGCGTTACCACGATCTCGTCAACCCCGGCGATAGCGGCTGACATGGTTTCGGTTTGCGAGCGCAGCAAATTGACATACGCATCGAACACCGTCATATTGAAGAGCGATGTCTGTGCACAAACATTCATCTTCATGGCACACGGGCAGTATTTGCCATCGACCTTTTCGCATTGGCAGTTGTTACCACAATTGCATACGGGTTCGTATTGCCGTACAATCATAGCCCACAACATACGTGCAGCACGGAACTTGGCAATTTCCATAAAGTAGTTGCCACCGATACCCATTGTAAACTTGATGGACTTACCTGCAGTAGCGGCATCGATGCCTGCTTCGGTGAGCATTTCCATGTATTGGTTACCCCATGCGAGCGCATAGCCCAATTCTTGAGCACAATAGGCTCCGGCATTGTTAAGCGAGAGAGAATTGACTCCTACCACGCGATAACCGGGAAGTCGTTTAGCGGCTTCAACAGCCTGCACCAATTTGCCGGCGACCTGCTCTTTGGACAAGTTTTTGCCCTTGGTGAGCATCTTATTGATAGGGTCGACTTCGACACTACCTTTCAACGCACCGATGTTATAGCCTTTTGCCTCGTAATAGTCTGCCAAAAGATTGATTAGTTCTGCGGCTTTGCAAGCGCATACTTTAAAGTTGAGTTGTGCTGCCTCAGGATGAATTCCTTCTAACAAGATAGCGATGTACTGCGCCGACAGTTCTTGCTTATTGATGCGCAATCCCAAGGATGTTACCCCCTTCATGAGTACATCCAATGCTTTAGCATTAGCGGCTTTGGCATCTGTGATTGCAATGTTCTGTCGAACCAGCCATTCGTTATCGGTTTTGGTACCTCGCACGAAAGGATAGTGTCCGGGAGCGGACTCCGTAGTGGTCAGACCCTGAAGGTCTTCTTGCCGATAGAAAGGCTGTAGGTTGAAGCCTTCCGTAGTCCTCCAGACGAGTTTCTTATCGAAATCCGCCCCTTTGAGGTCGGTAACAATCTTTTCCTTCCATTCTTGTGTGGAAATGGCGGGAAAATCCTGCAATAGATTTAATTTGTTTTCTGCCATGGTTTATATATTTGGTTATATATAGTTATTGCAAAACAAGCGAAAAAGCGTGTTTATCTCTTTTAAGTGGCAAAGATACAAAGAATATCACAAATAGAGAAATCTTTCTTCATTTTATTTCTCACAAAGTAGCATATATAGATAAAAAGCCGCGTTACCACTACCCTTTTACGGATAGCGGGACGGCTATTTAGCGAGATTGTCGCAAGCAATAAGAATTGACAGAATGAAAACTCGACAAGATGTCGTCGAGATCTCGTTAAGGTCTCGTTAAGGTCTCGTAACACTCAGTTAATACAAGTTGAAAAAAACAATAGCAGAAACAAGAAGAAAAATGTCAGGAAACCGAACAGAACACAAACATTCTAACAAAACAGGAAAGCGCATTTGCGTGCGAGACAATAGCGTTCCATACAAAAAAGACGCGAAGGGTGTGTGTTATGACCTCCGCGTCTATCAAGTTCCGCAAAATAGCGGAACCAGTAACAAATTAGTCGATTATCTGACCAAGTGCATTGTATTGTACACCATTGCGTAGGATGACCAACCGGCCATTGACGATACGCTTTTGCACGTTGTTGGTAAGGGTTAGATTATCAACCGCACTATTGATTGTCTTATAGAAATAGACGTTATCCACGAACATTTTTGCCGGCATCTCAGCCCACTTCATTTGGAAGACGCTCTTCAAGTCGATACCCTTGAACTCGCTAAATTGATAGTCGAGTGCGTTCCATTGATTGGGGAGCAGATTGGTTGTAACCAACGATTCGCCTCCATTCCAAATGGGTGTGTATTGGATAGAAGTTGCATCGACAGGATAGATATCCATGTGAATACCTGTATATTCGCTTACATCGAGAGGAGTGCCTTGCAATTCCCAACCGAGATAGTTGCTGTTGTAGCAATAGTATGCTTTATCGCCCTCAGCCAACTCACATTCCAACAGTTGTGTGGATTGTCCCCAACTTCCCACCAAGAACCATGTAACAGCCTCGTAGGCATCGGAATAGATAGACATTACGTTTTCAGCCTCACGCAGAGGTGCTTCGGCAGCAGCCGGTGCTTCTTTGGTGCTGAGTTGGATATTGACAGATTCCGATTGATTGCCTGCTTCATCTTTAGCAACGACAGTAAGTGTATAAGCCGTATTGGATTTGAGTCCCGTAACAGCGATAGTGGTTTCGACATCGGAACCTGCATTTTTGGTAGCCAACACCTCTTCGCCGTTGCGTACTTCGAAGATAACAACAGGGGTATTATCGGTAGCCTTTGCAGTAAGCGTAGCATTGAAATAATCCGCTTCGACCAATGAAGCGGTGAGGTTGGCAGGAGCCTCTGTATCTTCGTCGGGAGCCTGTGTGGTGTAGAAATAGATATTGTTGAGATAGAATGTCTGATTGGAAGCATTATCGATTTTTATCTGATAAACATTCGTCCAATCGTTAACCCCTTGAAATTCGGTCAATGCAATATCGATAACATTCCACTCGCCAGCCTTGAGTGCTTTGGTTACACCCACTTCCGCACCTCCGTGTATAGGCACAATACGCATAGACATATCGGCATCGGAATAAACATCCAAGTGCAGAGCCTCCATAGCGGCACAGTTGAGTCCTTCATAAAACTCAAGTCCGAAATAGCCCAATTGCGTTGTAGTGTACTTTTTACCAAATTCTTCTTGCGCATATTGTGTAGAAGATCCCCATTCTCCAAAACCGCAATCGGCATTGTAAGTTGCCGAATAAACGGCCTTAACCTGATTGGCAGGGTAAGAAGGTGCTGTAGGTGCTGCTGAAGGCCCGGCCATTGCTACCACAGAAATGCCCAGAAGGCATGCCATAGAAAAGAAAAGTTTTTTCATTATAAAATAGTATTAAGGGTAAATAAATCATATACGGATATACGATGCATATCCGTATATGATTTGATTGTTGTTACTTAATGATTTGACCCAGTGCGTTGTATTGTACGCCATTGCGGATAATAACCAAACGGCCATTGACAATGCGCTTCTGAACATCGTCGGTAACGGTTACGTTATCAATTGCAGTAATTTCGCTTTTATAGAAGTAAACGTTATCGACAAACAATGCACCGGCAGCCACATAGTCTGCCAATTGGAATTGGAAGATACTGCCTAACTCTTTTTCCGAAAGGTTGATGTCAATACTATTCCATTGACCTGCTTTCAAAGAAACGGTTTCTTTGTAGACATTGGTATTGAGTCCGTTGCCACCATAAGTAGGTCCGATAGCCAATGTGGTTTCAGCCATAGGATAGATATCGATATGGAACATAACATAGTCGGTAGCATCGATAGGAGCAAACTCCCAACCGATCACACCCGTCATTTGTCCCGAATAGAGGAGTGCTTCATCGCCTTGCGCCAGTTCGACCCTATCCAACGTAGGATTTTGCCACCAACCTTCGTTGTAACTATCCAAAGAAGCGGGTGCAAAAGTATAAGCATCGGAATAGAGCGACAATACATTATCAGCCTCTGCCGTAGGAGTAGGAGCAGGAGCAGGCAAAGCCAATGTGGTAGCAGCCACAGTGACAGGCTGCGCTTTGTTTTCGTTAGCATCGTAAGCCACTACAGAAAGTTGGTAGGCTGTACCTGCATTCAGACCGCTGACAAAGATGTCAACCTCTGTTCCAGAAACACCGGCAGAAGAAGCCAATTTGGTATCACCATCGAATACATCGAAACTAACGACACCGCTATTGTCCTGTGCAGAGCAAGTAAGCGTAACAGAGAAATAGGAAGCTGATTTGAGCGTAGCAGTTACATCGGTAGGTATTTCGGTATCTTCGATAGGATCGCGATAGAAATAGATATTATCGACCGCCAATGTTTTACCTGCAGTACCTGCAAACTTGATTTGGTAAACATTAGCCCATGTGATAGATGCAGGATAGTCATCGGAAAGTGTAAGATCTACGCTATTCCATTGTTGTCCTTTCAAGGTTACTGTTTTATAGTATTCGGTACCTCCATAGATAGGATAGATATCAACCGTCATATCGTCTTCAGCCCAAATATCGAAATGCCAATAGAGCATTGTTGCAGCATTGGCAGTAGCGTTGAGCACCATACCAAAGTATCCTCCGTTGGTGTTAGCCTTATAGAAGTTGTAGTTATTGCCGTCAATGTTCTTTTGTGTTTCGGCATATCCGCCTCCCCAATCTTCGAAATGATAGCCAATGCTTTGATAGGTATCGGAATAGATAGATAATACGAGGTTGGCATCATGCTCAGGAGCAGGTGCAGCCTCTGTAGGTTCGGTGTTGTGTGCAGGTGTAGTTGCCGACAAATTGACAGAGTTATCCGATTGATTGCCGGCATCGTCAAGTGCTACGATGGTAAAGTTGTATTCTGTAGCCGCAGAGAGTCCGCTAATGGTAAGTACGCCCTCCTTAACAGGATATTCGCCATTGATATTATTCGCGTTGTCAGTTACCAAGCAGTTGGTAACTCCAACATTGTCGGTAGCATTGAGCGTTACGGTAACCTGATTCCAAGCAATGGTAGCAATAGCAGCACCGTTCAATACCGGTTTTTCGTTGTCGGCAACAGCCTCGTAAACCTCGAACTCGTAAATAGAGATCCCCCACTGGAGATTAGCATATCCATCGCGTGCGAAAATTTTGACATAGCGTCCGGACACATTGTCTTTTGTAAAGTTGTAGACATTGTAGTCGTCTTCTCCATTGCCTGTTTTAGGTTGTCCGGTATAAGTTCCTATAACTTTCCATTCTTGAGCATCGTCGGATACCAACAAATCGTAATCGGTAGGCGCAGCCGTTTCGAAGAGGATGCGTATGTTACCGATATTATAAACCTGACCTAAATCAACATACAACCAGTCATCGCCTTGATCGGGATTTTCTGCCGACCAGTGCTTGCCTCCGGAAGATCCCCAACGTGAACCTTTATTGCCATCAACGGCTTCGGCAGCGGGGGTGGCACTGTATCCGGCAACAACAGGTTTGTTGAGTGCCAAGTTGACTGTAGGATCGGGCGTAGGTGTAGTATTGTCCTTATGCGGATAAACCGTTACAGCAACGGCATAAGCACGCTTAGAAGATGTTGCAATAGTGATTTCCGACACAGAGGTTGCTCCATCGTATTCTTTGATATAGTTCGCAATCACCTTATTGTCGTTACCACCATTGGTAGCATCGATATTCATATCGCCCATAAATACGATTGCACCTTCAGAAGTGCTATAGGAACATGCGGTAAGTACAATAGAATCGGGAGTTACAGACTCTTTAAGCGTAAGCGTAAGCGAGCCGATAGCCTTTGATGATCCGAATTTAATACCATAGCCTTCTCTTGCACGATAGATATTTTCAGCCGACACAGCAGAAATATACTCGGCACCGGATTCCACGATACCGTCAACAGTTGTTTCTTTAGTACTGCTATCACTCCCCGTTGTTCCCTCTATATCGTTGAAGATAATCGTGTAAGACTCTACCTCCGGTGTATTGCTACCACCGGTGGTGCCATCGGCATAATAAACATAGAATACGGACGTTCCCAAACCATGTTTAACAGTAACTTCGGTTTCTTGTGCAGTGAAAGAAGATAGATACAAGCACATGCCTGCACCGTCGATAGCCCCTGCAACCGAACATTCGGATACCCCTGCAGGGAATGTGCAATAGATACCATCTTCGGCTGCCCATCCCGGTTTTTGAATATTGACCACAGACATACCTTCGGCAACTGCCAATTTGTACTTATTGGAATACGCACCTCCTCCGGCACCATCACCCAAGAAGTCGATCCCATTCCAGTCAATAGCAGATGCCATTGCACTCACACACAGCATAAGTATCAATGCCATGCTTTTAAGTAAGTTCTTTTTCATGTTTGTAAAGTTATAAGTTAATTATTAAGTGTTTGTCCGAGTGTATTGTAGCGCACACCGTCGCGTGTGATAACGAGTTGCCCATTGATGATTTGCTTGGTAGCAAGTGGTTGCACAAGCGATGCATTATCCAATTTGGTTTCGTAGCCTTCGGTAACGGTAGCATAGACAGCAAAATCGAAGATTTTCAGACCATATCCCGTAGCCGCTTTTGTGCTATAGAAACGTACATAGCGCACGGCATCGGCATTGGCGAGGTTGTTTCCATAGATGTTTTGCGTATGTCCGTAGATTCCCTCTTTACCCACATATTCGTACCCGGTATTCCAATTTACGTTATCGGCTGAGAAATCGACATGATACTCTTGCGAGCATGCTCCTTCGAACAAAATAGAAATCAGATAGACATCGTAGACATTACCTAAATCGACCACAAACCACGCATCGTACGTACGCGCTTCTTCCGTTCCGTCGGTAGTATTGGTAGGACATCCTTGCCAAACCGATGCTTTATCGGTATCGACCGCAGCAAAAGCGTTTGTTCCGTCGGGAGCGAAATCGGATTGTGCAATGATTTTATTATCGGTATCGATATTGGTACTCAAAGCCACACTATTCCCCTCGTAGGCACAAATAGTGAAAGCCTCTGCCTTAATCTCGCCGATATAGGCTTCGACAAGCACATCTGCTCTTTTGGCTGCCATAAACACATTTCCCGTTATGGAACCTGCATCTGCCGGTGTAATCAAGTATTCAACTTCAGCAGCCTTATCCATGGGTTTTCCATTTTGGTCTTGTGCCTTAATTTGAATGTTTACATTGTCGCCCACTTTGCAAATTTCGGCAGCAGGAACAGCTTCCAAGATAGCCAATTCGCTTGGGCTTGCCATGATGACACGGAACTCGAAGAACGAATATCCGTAGTTGGTGCCACGTGCCGTACCGGTGAAACGCACATACTGTGCACTAACGGCATCGAAAGAAAGGAATTGCAAATAAGGGAATCCTACCAACGATTGGTCGGCAACCGATACGATAGTATTCCATTCGGATTGATTGTTGCTGACCTCAATTATGAACGACTTGCCATAGGCCGCTTCCCAAAGGATTTGAATGGTATTGAAGGTGCGTTGTTGTCCTAAATCGACCATCCACCATTGCGGGTCGACTCCGTGTTCCGATTCCCAACGAGAACCCTCGTTGCCATCGTTGGCCGATGCTGCCGTACCTGAAGACGCCGTAGCGACCGCCCCTTGTTCGGATGCTGCAAAATTGACATCAATCAGTGAATCGTCGGTATCTTGGCAGAAAGCGGCAAAAGGTAATGCCGTTATCAGCAATGCTGCAAGTGCCGTTGTTTTGAAGAAATTCTTTTTCATATTCGTAAGAAATTAAGAGTTGATAATGTTATAAATCCGGTTATTTGACGATTTGTCCGAGTGCATTGTAGCGCACTCCATTGCGTAGGATAATGAGTTGTCCGTTTTGCATCAGTTTGGTGCATTGTTCTTGTGTAGCGACGGTTTCAAGTGCTGTTATTTCATCGGTACAGAATGCGGCAGTATCGACATCTTTGAGCGTAGCTGCCCAACGTCCTTCCCATGCGGGATGCGACCACTGAATACTGAACGAACACAAAGCAGGCATAACACTGTACTTGATATCAACATAGAGTTTTTCCGATCCCTCGCCCTCGGCAATATCTTCTCCCACCGTATAGGCAACCGGTTCAGCACCTGCAGCCTCCACATAAAGCAAATCGAGCGCGCGTGTTGCTCCTGCTGCCGTATTGGGCGTTACCTGCAAGCGTACAGTGGTAGCATTGAGTTGATAGATTGAAACAAGAATACGCCCGTTAGGGTCGCCAAACTCTGCATTTCCCTCATGCCCCGTAGCAAAATTGCAATAGGAAACGTTTTCGGTAGTGAAAGAAAGTTCGGCATAGTTGTCAGACAAAAGTCCGTTTTGTTTCTTGGCATAAATTTGCACAGTGTAAGCAGTGCCTGCTTGCAACCCGTTGATGACAATAGTGCCATTGCTTGGTGCAAAAGAGCCGATTTCGTCGTTACCGCTTTTCACTACATAAGAAACAATCTTTTCGGCAGGTGTGGCATTTACTTCCACCGTAGCCGTATTAAATGTAGCCGTGAGAAAAGCCGCGGTTCCCATCACCGGTTTTTCGGTATCTTCCTCAACATCGCCACATTGTTGCGAGAAATCGGCATCGGTAGGGATTTCATACATACATTCGCCATCTTCATACACAACAAAGAAAGCCCCGACATAGATATTCGGAACAACATCAGACTCGATCAGAGCCGTCAGTTTATTGCCGTCTTGTGCCAAATGTTCGGATACATGATAGCCTCCTACTCCGTTGACATTCATATAGAAATTAGAGCCCGCAGCATTGTAGCCGGTGAAAGCGTCTTCGGAAGCGAAAACAAACTGATACATATTATTCCCCAACGAAGAGCATGTGATAGAAGCGGCATGCTTACCGTTGGTACTCGTTATGGTTTCGCCACAATAGGTAGCTGCAACGGCATGACTCATATACAAACTCATAAAGAGAAGTACATAAGTTTTAAGTGAAAAATGTTTCATGTGTTTTACATTATTAGTTATTATCTTATACATTGGTTAAATTATCTTGTTTTTTTACGTTTCAGCAAAAGTCCCATATAGCCTATCGCCAACACTATCAAAAAGCCATAAGCATCGCTCAGAGGGTCGATTTTTATATCGGGGTTTTCGGGGTTCCCCCCCCCTGTGGTTGGCGGACCATTGCGTCGTGCCACCGTACCCACCGCATCGAACGGATTAAGGTCGCCACTATGTGCCGGAACATAATCGGGCACTGCGGCACAAACCTTAATGTCAGTGCAAAATGGTGTTTGCCAACCTTCTGCCGCCGATTGCGAGAACACACTTGTTCTTTGGTATGATACATATCCCCCATAAGAGACGGTTTGAGCATTGAGGCTTGTTGTATATAAGCCCTTTTGTGCCGTAGCCAAGGCTGCACATGCGCAAAACAGCGCACACAATAAATAGCGTTTCATAATCAATCCCCCACATAAATCTTCGTTACACTTGTTTCGGTTTGCACCACATAGATACCTCTGCTCAAACGCTGCAACAAATTATCGTACTCATCCGACGAAGCAAAGCGTCCTACAGGTAATCCCATAACCGAATAAATCGTTCCGACAGAAGATGTTGTGGGAAGATTGGTATCCGTTATGGTATGATTGGAAGCATTCAAGCCCAAACGCGGAATGCGTGCTATGGTTGCTTGTGTGGCATTGACGGCACACTCGAAAGGCTGCAACACCACTGATTCGTCGGACACAAAATACTCGCCCGGAGCATCCAGCACATAAGCCGAACGCAAGTTCCAAGGCATCATGGTATTGTTGCCCGAATAGGAGAACTTATCATCATCGGGCAATGCGGGAGCAGCATATGTAGCCGCTATTGTTTGATATTCTTCGCCATGGAAGATAACATACTTATCGGCATAATAGTCGCCTGCAGGCATTCGCATGATATAAGGTATACCTTTTTGTGGCAATGCAGTTGCTGCAGATGTAGCTTCTATATCGTGCCAATTGGCTTTAAAATCGTTAACAGACACAGCCGATTGAGTGAATGTTCGCAACCAGAAATGTCCTTCGTTGGTTTGTCCGCCATTGGAGTATTGCGCATAGAGTTCGTACTCTTGATTGTCATCGGGGTCGTATACCGTAACCTTGCTAACAGAGAAAGGCAAACACAGTGTTTCCCATGTATCAGGTTTGAAGATACGTTTGTAACGAATAGGCTGCAATATACGTCCGCCTTTGTAGGATATAACGGCTCCGTGTTCGGGTTCTGCGGGCATGTCGTCGTGATGATAGATAGTGAAGATACGCTCTGCACAACCTGCACCATCAAGGTAGAAATATTCCAAATTGGTGAGGCGCATTTCGCCGTTGGGTAAGGAGAATTTAATAACAAAACGAATCATACCATCGTCTTTGTTGAGCAAATCAGCTACCTGCACATCTCCGCGGAAAAGGCGTCCGCGTTCGATAGTTGTCAATAAGCGTTCTTTTACGGCAGCAAACTCTTTGTTCGGATAGTTGAGGAAAATGGCATTTGCCGCTTCTTTGTCGGTATCGAGATATTCCACTTGAATGGTAATGACATCTTTGGTTTCGTTCAACCACAATTCGAGATTATAGCCCTGTGAGAAAGTTATATCCTTTTCGTTCTTTCCACGCAAAAAGCCATCACCTGCAGTACCATAGAAAGCACAGTAGCCGTCGTGATAATCTTTCCAGTACCAAGTGAGCGAAGGTAAATCGAACGTGAATTGCGCTTTGGTGGCACTTACTCCCGTTACCATCTGATTGCCTACAGATATATCGGTATCGTAGAGAAAGGGCATATAAGCATCGGTTGTGCCGTTCAAATAGGACACTTTGGTTATTTGATAGGGATTCAGGATATTGATGTCGCCTACCCAAACGGCTTGTGTACCATTCCATGTGCAATATCTGCCCTCTGCCAAGGAAGTAGCATCTATAAGTGTTCCTTGCAGAAAAATACTATCTCCGGACGAAGCAAAGGTATTGAAATCTTTGGCATAGAAAGTAACTTCGGATTGCGGGAAAATAAAGTGGTGGTCGAGTAAGGTGGAATGGTCGCTATCAAGTGCAGTTCCGTCGGTGAGTTTGTATACAATATGTGTCCCCGCAGGTAGTGTAAGCGTGAGCGAATAGATACCGGGAATGGCAGTTGTTCGGAAACGATAGTTCTCATCGTTAGGTACCCAACCATTGATATCGCCGGAAAGATAAAGATTGGCAAACTCACCCAATGTAGTGAACGTAAGCGTAATGGAGTTGTCCGATAGGTTACCGTCGGCATCGATAGCCCAGATTTCGGCAATATAGTAGGTGGATAAATCTAAATCGGTAAGGGTGAGATAGCCATTGTCGGCTTTTGTTTCGATGGTAGGCAGGACATTGTTACCTACTGTAAGTACCACTCTGTAAGTAAGTTCTTCGAAAGGAGTGGTATCGTCGGTAGCCCCGACATGGAGTGTTGCCGTAGTGGTAGTTAATTGTTCTAAATCGGCATACAACATGTGCGGATTTTGCGATTGCTCCAGCGCAAAACATTCGCCATAGACACAGAACTCGTAGAAACTCAAATTTTGATTGGCCTCAATACGCAGATAGCGGCATGTAGCCGACAGCGGGAAATCGACAAAATTGTTCGCTCCCGTCTGCGGAATGTTGTCGTAAGTGCCTAATGTAACCCACGAATTACCGTCGACAGAAGCCAAAATGCTATAGGTACGCACCTGATTGTTCTCGAAACTGATTTTGATGTCATTGACTGTTCGGAGCCCCTCCAAATCGACTTGCCACCAGCAGTTCTTATCGTTTTCGTTCGATCCCCATCCGCTCCAACGTGTAGTATTATTGCCATCGACTGCTTTCTCGGGCAATACATCGTTGCCTTGCGAATAGCCTGCCTGACAAGGTCTGCCCAAAGCGAGATTGCTTGCCGGTGCGACAAAATTGCAATACATTGGTTCGGAAAGGTTATAGAGCGCATCGACCGCCTCAATTTTCAGGTCGTATTGTCCGCACGACACAAAGCCGGACAACCGGCCCGTATTGTCATCGGCATTGGTATTGACACGCCAATGCTGTCCTGTATTGGCATCCGTAATAAAGAAATCGTAGACAGGAGAGAGAACACCCTCGCGTGTAACCATAGCCTCTAACGCCAACTGTACAGTTCCTTGATTTTCATCCATGGAAACAAACTCCGCCTTTGTCAATATAGGTTTCGCATCGTCAGGCGTAGCCAACCCCGTACCATATACACGAAATTCCCACATAGATATGCCATAAGTGGTTACATTGTGGAATGAACGGATACGAACATAGCGTGCCGCCCCATCAACGAGATGAACATTCTTGGCATTCTCATCTTGACCCACCTTTTGGGTTCCCTTTACGATAGCAAACGTCTTCCATAGCGCATCATCGGCAGGATTGGCAGGTAACTCCATGGCTCCTTGCAGGATAAAATCATCTGAAAAAGCGGCTTCCCAAAAGAGATCTATCTCATTCAATAGATAGAAATCGCCCAAATCGACATACCACCAATGCTCATCATCCGCGCCTCCATTAGACCCCCAACGTGTACCTAAACTGCCATCGTTCGATTGCCATGCATTATTTGTATCTTTTCCCGCAAAAGAGGGTTTGCCCAATGCAAGGTTAACAGTGGTATCGAACGGTTTGTCGCCACCTCCGATATCGCCTCCTCCTTCTTCATCGCACTCTTGCGAAAAATCAGCATCGGTAGGAATCTGAAACAGAGCCTCTCCATCGGCATACATAACAAAGAAAGCCCCGACATAGATATTCGGAACAACATCAGACTCGATCAGAGCCGTCAGTTTATTGCCGTCTTGTGCCAAATGTTCGGATACATGATAGCCTCCTACTCCGTTGACATTCATATAGAAATTAGAACCCGCAGCATTGTAGCCGGTGAAAACATCTTCGGAAGCGAAAACAAACTGATACATATTGTTGCCCAACGAAGAGCATGTGATGGAAGCCTTGTGCTTGCCGTTTTCGGACGTAATTTCGGTTACGCAGTATTGTGCTGCTCTCAGAAGATTGGTTGTTAATAACAAGAAGAGCAGCAGGATGAATAATCGGTGTGTGCGTTTCATGGTCGTTGTGTGTTTATGGTATTTGATAGTATATATAATTCGTTGTTTCGTAATTATTGTACAACAAAAGTGACCGGTGTACCCATAGTGCAATCGGATGAAATCCAAAGTTGGAACTTTCCTGCATCGGCAGCCTTCCACACTTGTGATGTATAGCCATCGATTTGGCGACTATGCCAATATGCCAAATCATCGGTTGTAAGCGTGAACGTTACATCTCGGCTTTCTCCCGCAGGAATCATCAGTTTTTGGAAACCTTTCAGTTCGCGCACAGGTCGGCAATCACCCACCAAATCGCGTACATACAGTTGTGCAACTTCCATTGCATCGCGCTTACCCGTATTGGTAATACGGCAAGAGGCTTGCACACAACCTCCGAGCATAATGATAGAATCGGAAAGTTGTACAGGACTATATTCAAACGTAGTATAGGACAATCCAAAACCGAACGGAAAGAGCGGTTTATCGCCCACTTCAAGCCAATAACTGGACTCTCCCAACGAGAACTGCGGTGCTCCGACAGGTATATCATCGATAAGCACAGGATTGTGCGTTGGACGCCCTGTGTTCTTGCGATTGTAGTAGATAGGTATTTGTCCTACCAATTGAGGCATAGTGATAGGGCAACGTCCGGAAGGCGAAACCTCTCCCATGAGTACATTGCACAACCCTGTTCCTGCCATGGTTCCGCCATGATAGGAATAGAGCACAGCATCCGCCAAATCGAGTTCTTTACCAATAGTGAGCGGACGCCCTGCCATAACGACCATAACCACTGGTTTGCCTGTAGCGTTAAGTTGTTGCAACATTTGCGACTGCAAGCCCGGCAAAGACAGTTCTGCCCTGCAACGTGCTTCTCCCGAAAGAATGGATTCTTCTCCTGCAAAGAAAAGGATAACATCGGCACTGCGTGCTGCCCGCACGGTTTGGTCGATACTTGCCTGATTCTTGTCGCGCGAATAGGTCAATCCTTGTTCCCATAATATCTTTATATTGGCATTCTGCTCCAGATTGCGGAAAGCCGTAATAGGTGTAACCACTGCATCGTAATCAACATCGAAACACCAGGTACCCACTTGGTCTTTAGGACTGTCAGCCAACGGACCGCATACCAATACAGTAAGCGATTTGGCATCGGCAACAGGCAATTGCAAAGGCAATATACCATTGTTCTTAAGCAAGATTGCACTTTCTTCAACCGACTTCGTGGCGGCAGCCAAAGCCTCCTGTGTATGATAGACAGGATTGGGCACTGCCGTGTAAGGATTGTCGAACAAGCCCAATCGGAACTTAAAACGCAATATGTTACGCACCGACTCATCGATTTGCTCTTGCTTGATTTTGCCTTCGTTGAGCAATTCTTTGATATAATAGATATAGCCATGCCCCTCCATGTCCATATCCATACCGGCATTGATACTTTGCTCTGTGGCTTCTTTGAGATCGTGCGAATAGCCGTGTGCTACCATATTGGAGGACGACCACCAATCCGATTCGAGCACACCGGTAAATCCCCATTCTTGTCGCAAGATATCCACATTGAGATGTCGGTTGGCCGATGACGGTACGCCATTGATATCGTTAAACGAACACATTATAGAAGCCGCCCCTGCATCGATTGACGCTTTGAAAGGCGGTAAATAAACATCGCGCAAAAGCACTTCGGGTATCCAAGTAGTATTATAGTCGCGTCCTGACTCGCTTGCCCCATATGCTGCAAAATGCTTTACGCATGCTGCCATACGATTGTTAGGGATTGAATCGGGATTGTTGCCCTGATAACCTCTGACACATGCAGCCCCCATTTGCGCTGTAAGATAGGTATCTTCGCCATATCCTTCTGCCATTCGTCCCCAACGCGGGTCGCGTGCCACATCAACCATAGGCGAGAACGTCCAACGCAATCCGGTTTGTGTGGCTTCTTCCGCTGTGAGACGTGCTGCATTTTCCACCAACTCAGGATTCCATGTAGCCGCCTGCCCGATGGGAATGGGATAGATGGTTTGGAAACCATGTATCACATCGCGTGAAAAGACCAAAGGAATACCTAAACGACTTTCTTCCACCGCAATACGCTGATAGTGCATATATTCATCGTAATTAACACTATTGAGCAACGATCCTACCTGTCCTGAGCGAATTTGCCCACTGATGTCTTCGCTAATCCATCCGCCGCTGAGTTGATTCATCTGTCCGATTTTTTCATCCAACGTCATTTGGCTCAGCAAAGCATCTATCTTGCGCTCGATAGGATCTTTAGGTGTACATGCTCCCAACAGAACGGCAATAAGCATCGTCAGTGCAGATATATGTGTTGTAGTCTTCATCATTGTATGGTTTCAGTATATAGGTCGTTTAAGGAAATTGGTATATTATATCGGTTTGGAGTGAGTGAGCAACACTCACACACTCCTATGCGTTACGGCAAAGCAACAAATATGGTTTGCAAAGCATTGGCAGGCATATCCACCTCTGCACAATAGTCACCCATTTGCAAATTAAAGCGAATGGGTTCTATACTCTTATTCAGCATATTGACAGCATACGTTCCATCGGCTTTCTGCACAGCGCAAACATGCAAATTATCCACCACCGACTCTGTTACACCCAAGACTACATCACCCGGACGCATGGAACGACTGAATTGCTTAAGTACATAGTAGTAAGGTGTAAAATAGACTATATCGTTCTGATAGTCAACCATTACTTGTGCTCCTGCGAAATTGCCGACATGGTTAGGTCCTCCAATAGAATCGAGCACGATGTTCCAATCGCAATAGCCTGTGAGCCAATGGTTCATGCCATCAATGATATATTGTGCATAGCGATGTACAGGAGCATATTTGGGATGCCATTCCGGCCAGAAAGGTGTGGAGTAGCCCCAATCGGTAGCCTCCTGATTCCACCAGAAAGCATCGTTGGCAAACCAACCTGATTCAACGAATCCGATAGGGTCGGAAACACCGTCCCAAGGCGCACAACCAAGGTTATCTATACATCCCTCCGAATGGAAGATTGTTTTATCGGGATAAAGATTATGCACCGAATCAAGCACTTCAGGGAAACAGGATATGGTACTACCATACCAATGCACTGCCATACCCGTAGTATAAGCCGATGCCTGCTCATCACCATAAACAGCCGCTGTGTAAGGACCCATTTCGAAAGTGTTTTGGTCGAAACCGAATATCTTTACATCGCCAAAACCATTAGCAGCCAACGCAGGACCTAAGTATTTACCGATAAACAGGGCTTCTTCTGCGGGCGATACTTCCATGCTCTCCCAACCGCCATCGTTGCCCATAGGTTCGTTTTCGGGTGTGATGGCCCAAAACTCAAGCCCTTCGGCACGCCATGCCTGCAGATACTTGACAAAATAGTCCGCAAAAACAGGATAGTATTCGGGCAAGAGTTTGCCTCCTCTCCACCCCTCTTCGTTGCGCTGATAGTAACGCTTATTGTCTTTCATCCACGCAGGTGCAGTCCAAGGCGAAGCCATGATGCGGAGCGTGTTATCCGTTTGGTTCTGCTTTATATCAAGAACTTCTTTAATAAGATAAAACAAGTCGTATGAATTATCTTTCACTTGCGGATAGCGTTCTGCAGGAAATCCCTCTTTATCACGGTCAAGTGAGAAAGACTCCAAAGCGATATCACCCTCTTGTTCTGCCAAAGAATAGTGTCCCTCCACCGAGAAATCGCTGGCTCCTATTTGTGTACGTGCCACCGAGAAATCCGCTCCTGATTTACCATACAACTCTTTCAAAATAGCCTTACGCTGCGCGGGTTTCAGACAAGCCAAAACGAAAGCGGACGACTCGGTAAGCGAACCTCCAAAACCATCAACGGTTTGTCGTTTATCCTGCAAATCAACCACCACGGCATCGGCAGCCTTTTTCTTGGTGAAAACCACCGCTTCACCCTTGGCACAATTTTGCCCTGCCTCGGATGTAATCAATACTTGCGACGATTTAATTCCGCTTGTGCATGCAGCCAAAAGCGAGGCTACCAACACGAAAGATATTCCTGTGTATTTCATAGCGTTACAATTACTTGTTTGATAGTGTTATCACGATTAAATATATGCTTAGCCACATCCGCGGATATAGTATAAGCATCCAAAGTCAGCCAATCGTTTTCCATTTGCAAACGTATTCCTTTGTCGTTGCCTAAACGATAAATAAACGGCACGGCACAATAGGTAAACGACAACTCTCCATTAAGGAAGTCCGAAGGGCGCAACATGGTTTGCGAGATACGAATAGTGCCATCTTTCACCTGTACACCCAATTCAAAGAAACGGTTGATGATGTCTTCTTTTACCTGCCCTGTCATACCGGGTTGTTGTACACCTGCCATAGACGGCGTATGCGAATAAGCATCAAATGGGAATGAGCCATAGTTTTGCGGTGACTTGTGTGCACCTATACCCCTACGTATTTCCCAATAATGCTCCTTAAGGCGTTGCACCGTAGCATCCGATACACCTTCCGCTACTGCCCGCTCAATATTTTCACCTACTGCCAACAAGAGTTTGGATACCATGTGCCAATAGATACAACCCAATCCTTCGTACTTATAGAAAGTACCGGAACGCCCTGTGAAAGCCTGATGAACAAACATACGCTCATACACATCAAGCAACTGCGTCCGCTCTGTTTCGGAAAGCGGTGTTGGCAAAGCATCTATGGCCCGCTGCAAAAATGAAGCATTGTTAAAACTTCCATTAAAGTGTACCCCACCCTCGGCATCTTGTGCCACAATGGCACCGGGATATTGTTCCAACAATCGTTTAACGAGCGGTGAAGCCGCTGCATCTGCAGGCAGGTTATTCTTCTCAAGGAAAGAGGGCAACTGCTTTGCCGGATAGAGCATATAACTATTTTGGTCGGGACGGTACAAAGCGGAATGACGCATACTGTCCAATACATCAGCCACATCTTCGGGAGCCAAAGCAAAAGAAGTGAGCAATGACACCTGACCTTCCAACATTTCATACAATGGACGCACTTCAATAGCATTGTCGGTAAACGCAATGAGATTGTATGCCTGATATAACCCATCATCACGTCGAGCATTGCGTATGGATGCATCAATGTAGGTTTCTACTTGCTGCAAAAACGACAACCACTCTTGTTTACCGATTTGCTCCATACGCCCCGAAAAACCAGCATACACCTTTTCACGATAGGTTTCACCCGCTATGCCCAAGGCGTCGACCAAGGTGCGTCGTTGCTGCGGTATAAAACCACGAAGAATACATTCTCTGTGGTTTTCAAACACATTCGCCATTTGCTTTATGCACGTAAGTATCTCATTGGAAAGCACAAACGATTCGGCTTGCACTTCCGCATAGAATTGTGTCAAGAAAGCCACAAAACGACGCATATAATAGAGCGTTACCATGGAAGCCCCGCACCCAACCAACGCATTGTTGGCATCGTTCCACTCCGGACGCAAAGTATTCATCCATATACCCGCATCGGGAATAAAATTGGAAAGTTTAGCCAAAAGAGTAACCGCTAACTTATCGGTGAAAGAGGTGGTATATACATCTCCTGAAGCCGTCAGTACAAGGCGTGCATCTTGTCCGTAGGTAGGAATAAGAGCAAAGATACGCTTATGCAAATCGTCATCAAAACGAACGGTATTTTTCGGATCTGCCACAATCTCGGCATACGATTTCAGTCTATAAGGAACATTGGCAAAAGCAAAACGCCCATTGAGCAACATCGCTTGCAAGGCTGAGGGATTATGCTTTGCTGAAAGTTCCAACAATTTGAGCAGATAAATAATCTGATGATCGCCCCAATAGCCGATATTCGACCAAGGATTTTCCGGCTCAATTACCTCCCAATCGATACCCTCGCTGGTTACTTTATACGGATTGTAACCGTCAACCGTTGTTGCATTGAGGAACTTGGATATGATAGCATTGATATAACCGGGATACGAAAGCGAGAGTGCTTCCCAGTTTTGGAAAATATCGCGCCAATTGCCTTGATAAGATATCAGACGTTTGCCTGCAGCATCGTTAACCCTAATATCAAACATATTCCAAGGACGGCTGGGATCGCCATGACGACGGCTGAAAGTTATCGGAAGATACTCCATGAAAAGGCGCATCAACTGTTCATCGTGTTGCTCCTCTACCGCTGTTTGCAAAGCAGCATATGCCATAGTATCGGGCAAAGCAGCAAGAAATGCCTCATTGCGCTTAGCCACCTCTCTATTGAAAAGCTCCACATGGCGTCGGAATGCGTTGCTCTGTATGTTGTAGGCATCGCAATAGAATCCTCCTCGCATAGTATTGAACAACGTATTGGCAAAGTGGCGTGCGTTGTCATGTTCGTCAGCCGTATGCTGCACCCCATCGTTCTGCATAACGATAGAACGCAATGTATCGGTCGATTGCGCTACGGCTTCTTCCAATAAAGCCACGGCTTCAGGTTGGCGTATAAAACGCAGCATGTCGCATACCTGCACGGCATCTTTCTCTACATCTGCCACAAAATACCATGTATATTGTTTGCCGGCCTCTATCATCAGACGGGTGTGTGCCAACACCGCTCCTCTCACGCCTTTGGCTTCGGTTTCAGAGTGCAGCGGTCTTCCCTTGCGAAAGGCATCCAACTGTGCCGAAGATAAGAGATAATCTTCAAAAGGTAATCCTAACGTGTAGACCGTATTGCAACGTAGCGACTCACTGGGTTCGGCACGATCAACCATAATGGCCTCCATGCGCAACAACGCCAATGATGAGTCGGGCACAAGTTCGGTACGTTTATAAGCATCAACCAAAGTGGAGAACGTATTCTGTGTCAGACGATCAACTCCTGCAGGTAGCAAGTTCTGCAATCCGTCTACAATCTCTACCTCTCGCCCTTCACTTGTACTGTTGCTCAGTTGTGCTTTGCGAATCCAACCGAAACGATCGGCACTGCACCATGTGTAAGAGAATACAAGACCGAGTGTACGATTGTTTTCACTAAAGACCAACTTATTACCAACCACACTCTTGGCAATGGTGCGACAAACATCATACACCCCTGCATTGTGCGACGAAAAAGGTTCCCACATACATACCCTATCACCCATCTTAACGCGCAGCAATGTGCGACTGCCTGTATATTCTGCCGACTCGGTAATTTTATCATCCGTATAATAGGGAAAGAGTGATTGATCCGGATTGCGTCTGCCGGCGGTTAATCCGCCCGTAGAAGATATATACATCCAAAGGTCGGTATCGCTTGCCAAACTTATGAAGAAAGGCTGCATGGCATCGTAGTTGCTAATACGATAGAAACGTTCGCCATCTATTTCGCAAAAACATCCTTCTGCTTCCGCTTGTGCCAAATGCAAAAGCGTATCGCCCACATACATGTCGGTTGTGTTGATCGTCTTATTCATTGCTTAAAACAGTCTTTGTTTGTAATCGTCGTTGTTCTAATTCGGTTTTCATCCGAGACATGGTAGTATTGTCTAAATTATAAAAATACATAATGAGTGCGCAAGAAGCGTACAATACACCCGGTATCACACTCACAAGTAGGCGGATACCCATCATGGCGGAATCAGACTGAACTTCGGCATTCGCCACAAAATGAGTTGCCCCCAATAGCCAACCTGCTGCTGCCGCTCCTATGGCCCATCCGAGTTTCTGAGCCAATACCGATGCCGAAAAACACAAGCCCGTTGTGCGGCGGTTGAACTTCCACTCACCATAGTCGGCTACATCGGCCAACATGGTCCACAAGAGCGGTACTGCCGGAGCATACGCCATCTTGGCAAGTATATTGAATGTATAGACCAAGATAAGATTGTCGCCTGCCACAAAAATAAGGGCAAAAAAGATACCGGACACAACAGAACTGAGAATGTATACCATTCTATTGCCCAATCGTTGTGCCAATGGTTTTGATGCAGGCAATGCTACTATAAGTGCCACAGTTCCCAAAACATTGAACAACTGAACATTTTCGGCATCTTGTATATAATACTTGAAATAATAGGCTATCGCCGCATTTTGCATGGCAAACATAATAAAGGAAACAATTCCAACCAATGTGAGAACAATCCACGCCTTATTGAGGAAGAGATATTTGAAATCCTTTAGAACGTTATTGTCTTGCTTTGGAGGTGCAGGTACACGCTCTTTCGTGGTGAAGAACGCCACCAGAAAACATAACACACTCAGCAAACCGAATAAAGCAACGGTATATTGATACCCTTGTGCCTGGTCTACCACTCCGTTATTACCCCAAGCACCCAGATATTTGACAAGGTAAAGAGCCCCTCCCGTAACGATAAATTGCCCGATGTAGGCAGCAATAAAACGGTAGGTATTAAGTCCTGCACGTTCGGCAGAATCATCCGTCATAACGGCTCCTAACGAAGAATAGGGCAAGTTCACACAAGCATACGCCGTACGCAAAAGCAAACACGTAATAAGTGCATAAGCAAACTTACCTGTTGCACCGAATGCGGGAGTGGTAAATGCCAATACCGCCAAAATTGCATAAGGAACTGCACCGAAAAGAAGATAAGGGCGGAACTTTCCCCAACGCGATGTGGTACGGTCGGAAATTATACCTACTACAGGATCCATAACAGCATCCCAAATACTGCCGACAAACATGATAACGCCTGCTGTAGCGGGAGATAGTCCATAAATATCGGTATAGAAGATAAGCAACCAAAAACCTACCAAATCCCACACAAAATGGGAGGCGGTGTCGCCCAAACTATAGCCTAACTTTTCTTTTACAGAGAGTTTCATTGTATACTAAATCAAATTGAGTGTTCTATAAAAAAACGTCCTTATACTTAAGGAACGATTAGTTGTTCGTAGTTTTCCCCTTTTTGCCAAATACGCACATAGTCAACATACATCGAGACTGGTGTTCCGTCAGCAGGCAATGCCGTTATACGTTGAAAATTAGGGTCTTGATCGGTAACCAATTCAGGATACTTTTCGGGCATCGGCATATCGGGGAAGAAACCGCCCACACCCAAATTGAGCACCACATAAAAAGGATGATCGAAATAGTGTCCCGGTTCGTTAATATCCTTATCAGCCAAAGATAATGCAAAATAAGGTTGTGCATCCGGATAACGGTCTTGGTCAAGATACATCGATATGGAATCCGGCGTCCAAAGCAATGTAAAGAGGTGAAAACCGCCTTGCACCGAATAGTCTGCCGTCACATTGTTAGCAGCAAAACGATACTGACCCGAGTTAAAATCTTCGCCCCAATGGCAGGCACCATTGAAATAACGGTCTTGCGTACCGGCCTCGATACCGTTTTTATGCCCCATTTCCACAATATCAATCTCTCCCGATTTAGGCCAAACGGTACGTCCTGACAATTCCAATTGTTCTTTCTGTGCATCTACATCATCGTTATTACCCAAATTGCTTGCCAGATTGTTGCCCAACATCCAAAATGCAGGCCATAAGCCGTCTTTCGTATAAGGGAACGCTATACGTGCTTCCACTTTTCCGTATTGTACGGCAACTTTGTTGTGAGTATTGACGCGTGCCGATGTGGCAGGACGACCATTATACTGCTCTTTGCGGGCAGTAATTACCAAACAACTCTCACCTGTTTCGGGATGTTTGCCTACTGTTACATTACGTGGTGTATAGTACTGCATTTCGGCATTTCCACCGCCTCGTGCATTGTCTTCAAAATTCCAAAAGGTCGTATCCACTGCCACTCCGTCGAAATTATCTTCCCACACAAGTGTCCACTCTTGTTTAGGAGTTGAACAAGATGAAAAAAACATTGTGGCCAATAGAAATAAAACTACGGTTCTGTTGATTGTTATTATCAGTTTCATTGCGGATTTTGTATTGTAGTATTAACTATTCCAATAATCAAATTTATACATTATACAGAGGCACCTGTCTGCTGCTGTAAAATAGTAACAAGCATAATCGTTTATATAGTTTTTGCCCCCATAAAAGCAATACAAGTATATTATTGTTTTATCAGTTTATGTTGTTCGGTTTGTCCGTTTTCCAAGGTCACAACCACAATATACACGCCTGCGGACAAATGTGCTACAGAAATGGTTGTTTGGTTGGAAGATAAAACGGGTTGCCCGTCCAGTGCATAAATAGTCAAACTGCTGAATTTGCCTGACACATTCAGCCAATCTGTCACCGGATTAGGTGCTATGGTACAACGCATCGTAGTGGTTGCCGATTCGAGCGCATCGGCCATTCCCGGACCGTGGAAAGTTTCATCAGCGGCACCTTTCTGATACACTTTAACAAAATCGACATACATACTTGCCGAACCCTCAGCCAAAGCGGAAATAGCGTTAATATCCCAAATGGAGGGAAAATTACCGCCTACTGCCAGGTTGAACAATATGTAATTCGGTTTGTGAAAATAGTAGCCGGGAGCCGTTTTATCTGTTGATGCAGGAATAGTCATAGAGCAATAAGGTTGTGCATCCGGATAACGGTCTTGATCAAGATACATACGTATGGCATTATTATCCCAATAAACGGTAAATAAATGGAAATCATCCTGCAAGCCATACGATGATGTATAATCATTGGCATATTGACGATGATCGTCCCAACGTGTTCCCCAATGATAGGCTCCATTGAAATAGCGGTCTTGCGTGCCTCGCTTAATGCCGTTTACATTCCCCATCTCAACAATGTCGATCTCACCGCAAGCAGGCCATCCGAGCGAAGTAATATCGTTGCCCATCATCCAAAAAGCAGGCCACAAACCATCGGCCGTATGCGGAAAACGAATACTGGCTTCAATCTTACCATGTGTAAAATATACTTTTCCTTGACCGGTAATGCGTCCTGAAGTGCATGTTTTGCCATTGTAGTTTTCTTTGGTAGCGGTAAGTATCAGACATCCCTTTCCCGATTGCGGTTCCGTACCTACTGAAACACCCCTTTCGCAGTAATACTGCAACTCATTGTTGCCGCCGCCATCGCCATTCACCTCTATTGTCCAAGCATCGGTATCAAGCGTACCATTGTTAAAATAGTCTGCCCAAACAAGTCGATAACCGTCGGTTTCGCCCGTACCCGTTTCGCCCTCAGTGCCGGGTTGCGGCTCTATTGGCAAAGCAATTTCAGTACGTGGTTCCGATGAGTTGCTGAGCACAACCTCATCCACCAACATATAGACCAACTCATCGCTATTAACACGATCTACCATCAAGAAGACAAAATCAACTCCGGCGGTTTCGTAATCGGAAATATCAAATACTACATCTTGCCACTGCTCGGCAACAATGGTACTTACAGGTTGTAAATCTTGCGGATTGGTATCAGATACTTTCAAATTTGGAATACCGTTGTTACTGCGATACATATAGGCATGCAGATACTTATAGCCTTTCCGGTTTACGTTACGCAAAATGGCACCTGCCCAATTGTCATCGCCCACTGCACGTTGGGTATAGAGAACATAGTCCGACTGATTGATACCCGTTTTATGTTCGTTGGGGCGCACATCGGTATAACCTACTACGGCTTCCCACCCCTTGCTACCGCTTTCAAAACTATCAATCGTCAGTTGCGCTTGTACGGCATGAGCCAAACAGATACTTGCCAAACACAGATAAAATCGGATTTTCATATTATATGCTAATCTATGGTTAATTATGTTTGTTTCTATTATTTAGTAAGGGCTCTGAACCAAAGAAGGTCAAATCCTCCCTTCACGATTTCCACTCTCATCTTGTGTTTGCCGGCAGGCAGAGTGGCATTGAGGCTTACTGTTGCCCATCCGTCTTGCGTTTTTGGAGCCTCGCCCAGTGCCACCAATTCGCCATCCACATAAATAAAGAACTGCGAATCGATGTAAGAAGAATAGCGCAACTCCAATGTATTGGCATTGGGGGCAAAATAAACTTGATAATCGGTCCACTTACCATATCCCATATCTATTTTCAGATAATCGGCATCATCGGTGGAAGTACGCACTTGTATGGTACTATCTGCCACTTCTACATATTCCGAAGCATGTACTCTTGCTCTTGTATCAAGCCATACCGATTTATCAAAAGACGACATCCCGCAATAAATTTTCCCCAATTCGGTCAACTGAGAAGGTTGCTCATGGGTAAGCATCTGCATATAAGGATAGGCCGTTACTGCTGTGTTCGCTCGCGGAATAAACCAAGCATAGCGTTCCACTTGGGGAAACATCTCTAACCAGTTGAGCACATTGCACATATAGCGGATTTGTCCTTCCACATTGCCGGGAGAGTGTTGTCCGGCATCCCACGCACAAAATTCGGTAAGCCAAATAGGTTTATTATATTTGCCGAACATCTTGACAAATCCCATGAGTGCCGTATTCGATGCCATATAGCAATGAATAGCCAAACCGTCAACATCATCAATAGGTATCAATTGGAAAAATTCATCATACCATTTGATGGGGTCAAAATAGCCTTCCAATGTACCGTAATTGAGTGCCGGAGCTATAATCTTCAAATGATTGCGCTCGGCTGCTGCCTTCAAACGAGGCCATTGCTCGGCTGCTTGTTGCGGGGTCATACGAGCCTGGTCGGTCAGATTCGGTTCGTTATAAGCCAGCAGATATTTGGTCTCCGGATGCAAATAGCACCAACTATCCAAAGCCGACTCATTAAAACCACCGTTCCATGCCATCGGACAAAATTCTACATTGTCGAACGTCATGAGTGTGGAATAAACATTCTCTGCACAAGAAATGCCCCAATTGTAATTCCATGAAATATATTGTGTCAGCAACAAAGCATCGTCTTGTCTGTTCAAATTAAAGGCGACACCTCGTTTTGAACTTCTGTGCATACGTAAAGCCACATCTGCAAGAACCTCTTCTTCAGCAGGATTTACCGACTGATGTCCGCTACAAGATATTAGCATACACAAACACAGCGAAGATAGTATTATATTCGGATACTTATTCATATTCGTATATGTGTTATTCTTTAGTATTATTTGGTTTATAATGCCATAGCATTATTCAATTTCATCTCGTTGATAAACTCTCACCCAATCCACCAACATCTGCACCTGATTGCCGTTGTTAAAAATATTGTCATCAACATTGCCGCCCATCAGACCTCCATGAGCCAGATTAAGAATGAAGTACATCGATTTATTGAAGGGCCAATAGATGGGGTCATCACGATGCGATGCCGATTCCGTAGTGGTAGCATAGATTGTGCCGTCCACCGTAAAATGGATCTGGTCGCAACCGAATGTGGCTTCTTTCACCCATTCAACTCCGTACACATGATAATCGTCCTCCATGGAATAAGGCGCTGTCCAGCCGGAATGCCATTGTTTGCCGTTATTACCGCTTTTTTCTTGTGTATGAACGGCAAACGACGAGAAGTTGGGTTGATTCCCCATATGCTCTATAATATCGCACTCTCCGCAGAAGGGCCATCCGCCCTGACCGCCCATCATCCAGAAGGCAGGCCACGTACCGCCACCCTTGGGGAACTTTATACGGGCTTCCATACGTCCGTAAAGAAATTCCTTTTTACCTTTCGAATTGATGCGTCCCGAAGTATATTGTTGTCCGCCGTTTGATTCGTGCGTAAGTTGAATGATAAGATTCCCGTTTTCAACACGCAAATTCTCGCGACGATCACGATAGGCTTGTTTCTCATTGTTGGCAGGATGATCTACCACCTCCACATTCCATACGTTCCGATCCAATTCTGTTCCGTCAAACTCATCCGACCATACCATTTTATATTCGCCCCATTTATGGCGTACACAAGCAGTCAGCGATTCTTGTTCCACACCGTTGGTCACCCAAATTTCTGTTACACCGGGACCCACTGCCGTAACCAGTCCGTCTTGCGAAACGGTTGCCACCTGCTCATTATCGCTCTTCCAAGTAAGCGGGTAACCATAGGTATCACGGCATATCACTTGACGTTCTTCTCCCTTATCCATTTCCAAAGCATAAATATTGAGCGTAAAAGTCGATCCGTTGGAACCCGTTACGTATATATCTGCAGTGGCTGTAGAAGTACCGATGGCTGCCGTTATAACGCAATGACCTATGGCCTTTGCCTCTACCACACCTTCCACCACCTTGGCTATTTCATCATCGGAAGAAGTCCATACGGCAGACTTATTGATGCTCAACATCAATAGTTGCGTATCACCCACCTTCATTTGTACGGCAGGAGGTAAAATAGAAAAACTTACAGGCGTAGTATCATCACCCGTAGATGTATTGCCGTTGCAGGCTACACATGCCACAAGCACCGATAGTACGATGAAAATGTGCTCAAATGTTTTCATTGCTACAATAAGGTTATATTTTTTCAAAAAAAGTAGAAAGTATCAGGGCAACCAAGCCCTGATACCTAAAGAGGAATAGCCTCAATTATTTCTTGTAGAAATAAACTGCATCGTAAGTCAGACGTTCGCCGGCAATACCTTCTGTCAAGAACGACCAAATGTACACACCCGTATCGGCAGGCTTAACTGAAGGAGTCCATGTTGACAATTCTTTTGCGCAAAGCGACAAAGGATAGTCAAATTCGTTCCAGTAACCGTCGCGTGTAGCATAGTTTTTCCAAACAGGAGCATTGTAAGCAGGAACAGCACCAATCGTGAAATGAGTAGCCTCATCACCGAAGAAGTAGAAACAACTGTTGTCCGATACTTCCGTAGTCGATTTCATACCGATGTGGAAATAGTAACGATCGGGGTCTGCCTTTACTTCTTCCAAGAATGCCAATACATCATCTTTAGCAGCCATATAGCCGCCACCTGCCCAACCTGCAGTACCTACAATCATATCAATATAACCGCCTTCGGCTGTGCCGTAGAAGTTCATACCGGTAGGATTATCAACGATATTGTATGTCAAATTGTCGGTTCCTTCAACTACCCAAGGATAGAAGAAGTTGTTTACATCATCCACCGAGAAATTGTAACCGATCTTACCTTCCATCTTCGATAAGGTCGCACCATCCACGAAGATAGGATAATATTTTTCGGCATCATTCTTAAATTCGTAAGTTTTACCGCCAATAGTAGCACCTTTACCTACTTTTACGTTAACGGTAGCACGTTTGTCACCGGCTGTGGCGATAACAATAGTCGTACCTTCGGATACACCCATGATTATACCGTCTGTAACAGTGGCAACCTCTTCGGAAAGTGATGTCCAAGCAACTGCAGTTCCGGCAGGAGTAACAGTGGCATTTACAATAACAGAACCACCTACTTCAATTTCTACGCTTGTTTGATCCAATGTCAGCGTTACATCTTTAGTAGGTTTTTCGTCCGGGTCACCGCCCTTACCATTACATGCCACAAACGAAAGCGTTGCAGCGGTCATCATTGCCAAAGCAAAAAATGATTTCGTTTTCATAATAATAACGATTTTAAGTTAGTAAATAATTGTTTATGTTTAATTTGATAAATTAATATCCGGGATTCTGATTGCCTCTCAGTGCGGCATTGAGTTGGATTTCTTCTTCAGGAATGGGGAACAACTCGTTCACACCCTTGCGGAAAGTACCCATCTGTTTTTGTGCATCATCCGATTCCACGTTTTTATAAGTAACGTTCATATACGTGTCCAAACCGTTGTCACCTCCGTACCAACGTACAAGGTCATACCAACGATGCGATTCCATAGCCAATTCTACACGGCGCTCATGACGAATGGCATCTTTCAGCCCATTGCCGGTCGATGGAGTTATAGAGGCATAGGTATAATCAGGATAAGTTGCCATACCACGGGCTGCACGCACTTGGTTGAGGTAGTCCTGTGCCGTACCTTCTTCACCCAATTCGGCAGCAATTTCTGCATACATCAGCAATACGTCCGAATAGCGGATTTCAGGTTTATTAAGCGGACCTCGTGAGGCGTGGGCCAATTTATAGTTATACAAACCTGTTTTGTTGTTCAGATAGCGCGACCCCAGGTATATTTCTTCCGATTCATTATCAATCTCGTTGTCCGATGGATTGGCTATGGCAACATCGCGTCTTGCATCGCCTGCTTCAAATTCATCATAAAGACATTGTGTAGGATGATTAAATCCCCAACCGGCATCACCATTCGTAAACGACGTCGAACGAGAACGCGTAAGTATGGGCGTAAACGAACCCGAAGTAAAACCGTTGCCTTGACCGTAGTCACCCCAACCTTCTTCTGCATACTGTATCTCAAACACCGATTCCGGACCGTTTTCACCTTCCAATGTGAAATTGTCGGCATAATTGTCTATCAACCTATACTCGCCGCTACTGATAATACTGTCGCCCCAATTCTTGGCTGCTTTCAAATGCTCTTCAGGAGTGCTACCCGTAATGTAAGTGCTCCAATAAGGCGATGCCATGTAGAGATGAACTTTCATAAGCATTGCCTCTGCCGCTCCTTTGGTAGCACGACCTTCTTCACCTTTCGGATATTTCGATTTAACCCACAACGTCTTTTGAGCGTCTTCCAAATCTGCCAAAATCTGATTGTAAATGGTTTCAACCGATGAGCGACCTAATACCCAAGCATCAGAATTGTCAATCACGTTCAAGGTCAAAGGCACACCTCCGTAAATACGCAGAAGACGGAAATAATAATAAGCACGCAAATACTTGACTTCACCCATAAAACGAGCCTGAGTGGCAGCGGGCATGGTCGAATCGAGAGGAGTTTGCGGAATATATTTCAATGCCAAATTACATCTGGCTATGCCTTGATACTGACCTCTGTAAAAATCAAGCACCAATTCATTCGATGCTACAGTCTTCCAGTTCTCCATTTCGCGTACGGCAGCCATATCGTTCAAATCTTGTCCGCCCTTCAGTGCATCATCACTCACTACATCGCCAAAAAACCATTCCGAATAGTAAGTGCTGTTATACTCCCACATCAAAGGTACATAACAACCGGTGGCAATACCTTCTGCAGCCTTACCATTGTTAAAATAGTCTTCCAACATCTGAGACCCCGGTTCTTGTTCTGTCAGATAATCGCTGCACGAACTGAGCCCGCAAGCCAATGCACCCGACAAAAAAACTATCGCTATATATTTTGTTTTCATCTTGTTCAATCTATTAGAAGTTAGCATTCAGTCCAAAAGTAAATGTACGACTCTGCGGATAGTTTCCATAATCAACACCACTACCCACTTCCGGGTCATAACCTGTATATTTAGTGAGCGTAAATACATTACTGCCTGTCACATAGAAACGCAGACGATTACAGCCGAATTTCTCGGTAATACGCTTGGGCAAAGTATAACCTATTTGCAAATTCTTCAAGCGGAAATAAGAGCCGTCTTCTACAAAGCGATCTGAAGCGGCAAAGTTGGTTGATGCACCCACCGGGTTAGGAATCGAACCGTTAGGATTAATGTAATCCATATAGTCCAAACCGCCTTCTGCCAAATACTGCATCTCTCTTGTGCCGTAATCAATCCATACGTCTTTCATCTGCGAGCCCATCGAACATTCGTTACCCGAACCCTCCGTACGCATACGCAAAGCATTGTAAATCTTGTTGCCGTATACACCTTGGAAGAACAACTGAATATCCACACCATAAAACTCGGCACCCAATGTCAAACCATAAGTCATTTTCGGGAAAGGATTACCTATATATGTTTGGTCTTCATCATTGAGCAAACCATCATTATTCCGGTCTTTATACTTGGCATCACCGGCTTTAAGCGACATATTCGTAAAGTAAGCGGCCTCTGCATCATCCTTATATACGCCCAAATATTCATAACCCCAAAAACTGTTCAAAGGCATACCTACATCGGTCATTGTCTTGTCACCCGGCAAACGAGAACCTCCGTTAAGAGCGGTCAATTCGTTCTTTATCCACGATAAGTTACCACTGATGTGATACGTCACTTTTCCTACGGTATTGTCATGATTCAATGTCAATTCAACACCTTGGTTACGAATATTACCCACATTCCGAATCATCGAATAACGGTTACCCACATGAGCCGGAGAATTTACATACATCAACGCATCCAACGTATTACGAACAAAATAGTCTACCGAACCTGCCAATTTACCGTTCCAGAACGAAAAATCGACACCCGCATCCCATTGCTCATTCGTCTCCCATTTACCGTTCAAGTCAGGTTGCGTAAGCACTGCTGCACCATAATGAGAGTATTCCGCCGAACCGATACCCAAAGGATAGCCGTAGAACACCATCGAACCGGCACCTATCGTCTGTTGGAATGCAGCAGATGGTACACCATCGTTACCTACACGACCCCAACCGGCACGAATCTTCAAATTATCCAACCATTCGTGTGTACCTTCCATCCAAGGTTCTTGCGACAAACGCCACGACAAAGCCGTCGAGGGGAAGAAACCCCAAGGATTTTTCGTAAACTTACTCGAAGCATCAGCACGGAAATTCACCGTAATCATATAACGACTGTCAAACGAATAGAACGCACGACCCAAGAACGATACACGACGCAAACGACTTACACCATCGGCTATCGGGTTCGTATTATCATCTGTCGTATTGCTCAAATACCAGTTGGCTTCTTTCGGATTAAGAATCGATGCACCCGAACCGCCTATACTGTAGTAATTGTCCTCTTGCCAAGTCTGACCTGCCATTACAGAGAAACTATGCTTTTCTATACTCTTCGAATACGTAATGGTCGTCTCTTCCAATATACTGCTCGAACGAGAAAGCGAACGACTCAAAAAATTCTTGTTCGACTTGTCAAACGATGAATATTCGTATGCATTCTTATACAAACGACTGTTCAATATACTCAAGTCCATCGATACCGAAGGTTTTATCACCAATCCCTTAATAGGCTCTATATTCAAATAAATATCGCCCACCAAACGTTCCTTCTTATCTAAAGGATAACTCTCATAAACCATCGAGAAGGGGTTGGTCACATTCTTAAAGTTCGACGAGGCTGCAACTTTACCGCTCAAATCATCACCATCCTTATTAACAGCCCCCTCAGGATAATAAGTAGGATCCCAAGGAGCCATAGCCAATGCTGCCGAAATAACCGATGCACCCGGACTCGATGAGTTGTTCATGGCATTTCTGCCATCCGAATAGGCAAACGACAAATGCTCACCGAAAGTAAGCCACTTGCAAACCTTCAGATCCGAATTCAGACGCAATGTAAAACGTTGATAATCCGATCCTATTATCGTACCCTCTTGCGAAAAATAGTTGGCAGAAAAAGCATAATGCGATTTGTCCGAACCACCATCTATACCCAAGTTATAGTTCTGCATAAAAGCATTTGCATTAAACACCTCATCTTGCCAATCCGTATTCTGCGATGCATAGTCGAAGTTCACGGGGAAGTATTTATCATTGATTTTGGTGGCCAAATAAGCATTCAAACCACCTTCAACATACTTCACCAAATTATCACGCCCGGGTTTGCCTTCCGACAATACAGAAAGAGCCAACTTGGTACGCACCATATCATCAGCATCCATCAAATCTAACTTGCGCCAACGATTCTGTATGCCCCAATAGGCATCAAAATTAACGTTTACCTTACCCTCGCCACCGGTTTTAGTTGTGATAATAATCACACCGTTTGCACCACGCGAACCGTAAATGGCTGTAGCCGAAGCATCTTTCAAAATCTCCATCGACTGAATGTCGTTAGGCGACAGAAACGCTATATCCGACGTTATCACACCATCCACCACATACAAGGGATCATTACCACCCAATGCCGAACCTATACCGCGAATACGAATCGTAGCAGCCTCACCGGGCTGACCCGAATTGGTGGTTACCGTCACACCGGCGGCACGCCCCTGCAAAGCCTGGTCCAAACCGGCTACAGGTGCCTTCGTCAATTGGTCGGCACTCACCGAGGTCACGGCACCCGTCAGGTCCGATTTTTTCATCGTACCGTAACCAATGGCAACAACCTCCTGCAACATCACATTATCAGGTTGTAATGTTACACGAATAGGAGTGGAAGAACTAATTTTCAATTCTTGCGTCTTGTATCCCATAAAGGAAACAACCAACACGTCACCCTGCTTGGCAGAGAGAGAGAAATTTCCGTCGAAGTCGGTTATCGTACCTACCGATGTACCTTTTATAGATACATTGGCACCAATCACCGGATCCGGCTCGTCAGCAGCCATCACCACACCGGTAACCGTTAAGTTTTGTGCCTGTAGCATAATGGCTGACAACAGAAAACAAAGAACAGGGAAGAGCCTTTTCATGTTTTTCGGATTGTTAGATGTTAATGTTAATGTTTATTTTTCGCTTCTAAAATAACAAGAAAACCGATGTCTGCCTCTATTCATCAATGCACGATTCGATAAGTTTCATATCGCCCCGGCAATCATTCATAAAAACCAAAACACTTTCGTTCCTCGTCAATCGGTTGCAAAATTAAGAAAGATATTGATATGTGCAAAGCATGTACGAATACTCAAAATCTCTCATTTACCGTTTTAGCACAAAAAAAATAACTACTACAAACAAATAACAAATAACTATATAACAACATTTTAATGATTAAAAACACTACACAAACATGCCACACCACCTATACTTGCCTTGTGAAATTATGTAGTAGTTATTATTATATAGAATTATCGTCGATAATTTCTCTGAAAGCGGCTTGTAGATTCACCTGTGCATCCAGCCCCATCTTCCTGCGCAATCTATAGCGCATCATTTCCACACCGCGTACCGACAAATTCATCAGCGGAGCAATCTCTTTCGTAAGCAAACCCATATGAATATACACACACAATTTCCGCTCATCCTTACTCATCCACGGATACCGTGCCGATAGTTTCTTCAAGAAATTGTCATTCACCATATCGAAATTCTCCTCAAACCTATGCCAATCCATCTCATTCTCCTTGCTGTGCGACAATTTCGACTGCAACTGTCGCAACTTGTCGGCAGCACGTTGTGTTTCGTTGTTCTTCAAGCAGTCCGATACCTTACGCATATCCTCCTGAATGTCGGCTATCAATTCATTACGATTCACCTGAGTAAGCAGCAAATTACTCAATTCCTTACTCTTGTTGCGCAACTCGTACTCAACCTTCTCGTTCTGCAATTGCAAAATAGTCAGTTGCTGCCTGTTCATTTCCTCCGAATAGTGTGCCTCTTGAGCAGCAATTTCAGCATTTTTTTTCTCCTCAAGACGCTTCTTGCCATGATTACTCCACCGCAATACACTCCACACTATCAACGAAACCAAGCCCAACGACAACAGGGCATAAAGCACATAGGCAGTTGTCGTACGATACCAAGGTGGAGCAATACTGAAATTGAAATTCACCATACCCGTACGATTATGGCGAGGCGAGTACACCTTTGCCTGCAACGTATAATCACCGTCTTTCAATGCCGTAAAATCACGCTGATTAACACTACCTGTCACCACAAACTCTTTTTCTATGGGCAATAAACGCATAGCATACTCTTTGCCCTCACCCAAACAACAGGTGCTCCCCAATTCAAAACGAATGGAATAAGTTCCGTAAGGCAAGCGGATATTCTCTTCATGATGTTCCCATGCCTCACCGTACACCACATCGTTACGTTCACCCAACAAGCGCATACGTCGCACACATAAGCCCGGAGAAACATCTTTCTCCATCGCAGCCAAAGCGTGCCAATCTATCAAACAATAACCGGGTACCCCCCCCAATATGACACGCTGCTTACCGATACTGTTCAAATGAGCAAATCCGCCAATAAAAAAATTGGTATTCTTCATCACCACTATCGGTTCGGCGGCATATACACGCTGATGCATATTATAGCGTCTCACCTTTAGCGTTGTTCCCGACAAATACCACAGGTTATTATAAGCATCTTTATACACCAACGGATAATGCTGTTTCCCCTCCAACAAACGGCAGAACTCATCTGCACTCTCCACTATACCGCCGCTATTCACCAACATGCAACAATCTGCACTCGATATAAACAACTTATCATCTATCTTCGCTATATCAAAATAATCATGGTTGTTATTAAAAGGACATATCAATTCGGCAGAAAAACTATCCATCGTTTCATTAAACACCAATCGCTCTACCCCTTGTTGCGATACTATCCAAACCGCACCGCTCGCATCTGTCTCAAAATGCAATGCAGTATCCTCAAAACCATGTACATGACGCAAAGCAACCCAATGACCGCTACGCTGTTCCAATAGCCAAATGCCACTATACGATCCGGCAAGCAAATAACGCTCATCCCACTTCCTTACACACCAAAATCCCTCATCTACACACACAGGATACAACATATTACCGTCTACCTCAAACAAACCGCGATTATGACAGCAAAACACCGTACCACCTATATCCTCCAGATTCCATACCTGTCCCAAACTGCCCTCCACCAATTGCAAAGCACCTATTACATCACCATTCTCCCGGCACGAAGTACTGTACAAACCCTGATTTGTCCCCAAATAAAGCACTCCCGAACGTAACACCGAAGCATAACCCGAACCATATTCCACGTCGGCATCATGCAACCACCTTATCGCACGATTCAATCGTACGCACGAAATTCCTTGGTCCAATCCCGCCCACAAATTTTGGTCATTATCAAACAACAAATTCAATACTGTGTTATTCTGTAAACCGTTGTTTCTGTTTATACGATAACAAATCTTCCCTTTTCTATCGGTCAATACTATACCTTGCAAAACCGTACCAAAAGCAATATAACGTTCGCTTACCGCAAACGAATACAACTGATTATCATGCAAGAAGCGGTCCGCTTCCGTATAATACGGATGCACCTCCTTACCGTCACACAAGAACATACCGTTAAAGTCGGTACCTATCAACAATCCCTCTTCGCCTATCGCCTGCATGCCTCTAATCTCCGTTCCACGCAATACATCCGACCCCTGAACCATGTTCAACATCGCACCACGCAAAGCATACAATCCGTCAGAAGTAGCAATATAGAGCACATCATCCCACAAAGCCATACAATACATACGCATATCCGACACCACTACCGACACATGCCCCTGCGCATTGCGATGAAAAACGGTGTTACGCGTCTGAATATACAAATCGTTCCCCACACTTACTATATTCCACACCTCACCAAACGTACGTAAAGCGGCAGGTACACTATCGGCTAACGAGGTATAATCCAAACGACCTAACGAATTGCACCTGAATACACCGAAATCATGCGAACCTCCTACATATATTTCCCCGTTTTTGCCTTTTGCCAACGAACGCAATGCCGTACTATTCCATATACCATACGTGCGCCATGTTTCTCCGTCAAATTCCAACAGACCGTAGTTATTGGCTACATAAAGCCAACCATTATCTTGTTGCAGCAACTGCCAATTTTGCGTACCTGCCAAATAAGTCGAAGGCGCATAATTGGTTACCTCCACGCGCCACTCTGCCCGAACGGCACAAGACACCAACAATAACAACTGCAGCAACAACACTCTGCAAATCCCCAAAAAACTATATCGTATTTTAGTCTGAATCATAATGAACAACATCAAATGTGCGACAAAGATACAAAAATATACCTGTTGGTTGAATTAAATCAGTGAATATTTTATCTGCCCAATTGGACGATG
>JAMPAY010000004.1 GCA_023666945.1 Paludibacter sp. | reverse complement strand
CGACAGTACGCTTGCGCATAGAAACGCAAAAAGAAAAGAGATTTTCTTCTTCATAAAAATAAGTATTAAGAGTTAATAAAGAATGTTGCTTATGAGGGTTATCCACACAGAAATTCACTCTATCCTTCGCATATATCTTACGCCTCGTTGTATCTTCTATCCTACAGAAAAAAGTCGAAAAAGCACGCAGCACAATCATTGATTGCCCGAAACATGTCTTGGTATGACGCCAAACTGCCTGCATTAGAAATTGAACACTCAACCATAACGGTTTCGCATTTCGTATGCAAAGGTACATATATTTTTCCGATGTACCAATATGCACACTGCATTTCTTTCTCAAAAAATTGCACGAATAAGTAATATAGACATTCGAAGCACCGGTAATCTAATACAGACATATATTAATACCAAAAGAGGAGCACCGAATGATACTCCTCTTTTGGTATTAATAATATGAATTATTGTTCCGTTTCTCTTTCTCTAATTGTTGAGAGCGATTAGAAATCACTATTCAATTCCGCATTGATGGCTTCATACTCAGCATCCATCTTCAAACGATAGTAGAGTTGGCGCAAAACAATCATATAGTCTCTATTGTCGGGTGCCATTTCATGCGCTTTCAAGAAGAAAGGTAATGACTTGGCAAACATAGCGTCCATTTCTTTAAGTTTAGCCTGATAGGTTTTATTATCCTGTATATAGGCAGCCTCTTCGTTAAGTTTAACCGCTTGATTGTAGAACACACGTCCGAGCCCTGCTTCTGCATCTGCCAAATTCGGATCAACTTCCAACGCTTTATTAAAATCGTTGATAGCCTCATCGTACATACCCATATTCTCTTCCAAGTTACCTTTAATATGGTAGTATTGTGCCACATTAGGTTCACGCTCAATGGCTTTAGCCAAATAGTTGAGTGCTTCTGCCTCTTGATTGGAATAGATATAATAGTTAATCAGATTTTGCAAGAACCATGCTTCTCCGGGGAAACGCTCCGTAGCCTCTTGCAAGACACGCACGAAATTGGCAGTATCGTTGAGGGCAACATATTCTTGATAGAGGAACTGATTGATGTAGACCGGTTCATAATCGCCATTCTTCATCTGTTCGAAAACTTCGATGGCTTCTTTGTGCATTTCAGCCTGTGTAGCGAACAAGCCCAAATAGTATTTATACTGCAAATAGATGGTATCTTTCGGCATTTTAGCCTGCAACTTTTCTTCCTGCATCATTGCCAAATCGGGCATATCCAAGTGCATTTTGAAAATTTCGTAAGCACGCTTAAAATCTTTCTTATCGTTAAGATAAATACCATACTTGATAAGTTCTTGTTGCGTATAGTACTCCAACATTTTATTGGTTATACTATTGTGCAATTTGGTACTTACCTTTCCTTTTGCGTTGGGCAAGAGCGACAATTCGTCGGCTGTAATCCAATAGTTATACGATTCAGCCACCGCTTCGCCTTTTTTCTGCTCATCGATAGCCCCTAAAGCAGATTGTGCAAAGAGATATTCGTTTTCTTTGTAACCAATAAGACCCGCCTGATACCATGTGTCAGCCAAATCTTTGGTAGATTCGTCTTGCAACGCCAATGCAATGGCTTCGCGTGCGCCCACGAAATCGGGCGATTCGGTGTTAGCCGCAAGGTTCTTTGCCTTGTTGACATTGCTCTTTTGAGCGAAGCACATTGTTCCCGCGAGAACAATAGCAGCCGTTAAAACAATTTTTTTCATATCCTTATACTATTAAGCATTATTGCATTCTGTTTATTCTTGTACAAAATCCGTACCGTTTTCGTTTTCTGCGACATCGGTATCAGACGTTGCAACCGTTTCGGCATTTTCGGCATCGTCTTTCGGTACAATGCAACTGAACATAAGTTTATCGTTGCGCTTCTGCAGTTCAACCAATTTGACGCCTTGTGTAGCCCGTCCCATAACACGAATATCGGACATTGCCATACGAATGGCCGTACCTGACTTATTAATCAGCATAAGGTCAGATTCGTCGGTAACGGCATCAATGGCAATGAGTTTACCGGTTTTATCGGTAATATTCATTGTACGCACACCCTTACCGCCACGATTGGTGATACGATAAACAGGTTCTCCGTTTTCATCGTCCAATGCGGTTCGTTTACCATATCCGTTTTCAGAGATGACAAGCACTGTCTCTTCGGTATTCTTTTCTACACAAATCATGCCGACAGCATAATCGCTTTCGTTTTCATCCAAAAGTATGGCACGAACACCTGTGGCGGGACGTCCCATAGGTCGTACGGTCTGTTCGTTGAAACGCACGACTTTACCATTGTGGCTCGCCACCAAGATTTCTGATTTGCCATCGGTGAGTGCCACACGAATGAGTTGATCGTCCTCCCGCATGGATATGGCAATAATACCATTGGCACGCGGACGAGAATAAGCCTCCAAAGGCGTCTTCTTGATAAGTCCGTTGCGTGTAGCAAACACCAAATAGTGCGAATTGACAAACTCTTCATCGTTCAATCCCTTCACATTGATGAAAGCACGAATCTTATCGCCTTTTTGAATATTTATAATGTTCTGTATCGCACGTCCTTTCGACTGTTTGTTACCCTCCGGCAATTCATAAACTTTCAGCCAATAGCAAATACCTTTTTCCGTAAAGAACATCATGGTAGAGTGCATGGATGCTGTGTGTACATACTCGATAAAGTCTTCGTCGCGACTGGCACTTGCCTTGGCTCCCATACCTCCACGACTTTGCTGACGGAACTCGGTAAGCGGTGTACGCTTGATATAACCGAGGTGCGAAATGGTGATGACCATATCATCGTCAGCATACATATCTTCCGGATTAAACTCGGTAGCCGCCAAAACTATTTTGGTACGACGTTCGTCGGCATATTTATCTTTTATTTCCAGCAATTCGGTCTTGATAAGTTCGTAGCGCAGATGTTCGGAAGCAAGCAATTCCTGCAAGTGTGCGATAAGGTGTTGCAACTCATCGTATTCGGCTCTCAGTTCTTCCACACGCAAGCCCGTGAGTTGCCCCAAGCGCATATCAACGATGGCTCTCGACTGCAATTCATCGAGATTAAACCGTGCCTCCAATGCTCTACGTGCATCTTGCGGTGTGCGGCTTTTCTTAATCAAATCAACCACCTCATCGATATTATCGACCGCAACAATCAACCCCTCTAAAATATGCGCACGGTCTTGCGCTTTCTTCAGTTCGAAACGCGTACGTCGAATAACTACGTCCATACGGTGTTCTACGAAATTGCTTACCAAATCTTTCAGATTGAGCAGACACGGACGTCCTTTCACCAAAGCGATGTTATTCACCGAGAATGAAGACTGCAATGCCGTATACTTATACAATTTGTTAAGCACTACCGTAGCACTGGCATCCCGCTTGATTTCGATGATGACACGCACATCTCGTTTGGACTGATCGCTGATACCGGAGATTCCCTCAATCTTCTTATCGCTTACCAAATCGGCTATATTTTTCACCAAGTCGCCCTTAACAACGCCGTAAGGCAATTCTGTAATAATGATACGTTCGCGACCGTTTTCATCGGTTTCGATGTCGGCATTAGAACGAATCACCACACGTCCACGCCCGGTTTCGTAGGCATCTTTAACACCTCCGTAACCAAAGATAGTACCTCCCGTAGGGAAATCGGGTGCCTTAATATATTGCATAAGACCCTCTATGGTGATGTCGGGATTATCGATATAGGCGATACATCCGTCAACAACCTCTCCCAAATTGTGTGTGGGCATATTCGTTGCCATACCTACTGCGATACCGCTTGCTCCATTAACCAACAAGTTAGGGAAACGGGTTGGCAAAACGGTAGGCTCACGCAATGTATCATCGAAGTTGAGTTGCATATCGACTGTATCTTTTTCGATGTCGCGCAACATTTCTTCCGCCAATTTTGACAACCGTGCCTCGGTATAACGCATGGCAGCAGGTCCGTCTCCATCAATCGAACCGAAGTTACCCTGCCCGTCAACCAATGTATAGCGCATAGCCCACGGTTGTGCCATACGCACCAACGTACCATAGATGGAAGAATCGCCATGCGGGTGATACTTACCCATAACTTCACCCACGATACGTGCCGATTTCTTGGTAGGTTTATCGCTTGTATTGCCCAACTCATTCATTCCGAAAAGCACACGACGGTGCACCGGCTTAAAACCATCGCGCACATCGGGCAAAGCACGCGACACAATAACGCTCATAGAATAGTCAATATATGAGGTTTTCATTTCCTCATCGATATTGACCTTTATAATTCTGTCGTTGTCAATCATATATTTTTATTCTTAATTAAGACCTTAAAATTTGCCATAAAAGCATGCAAAGATACAACAAAAATCCGACAGACGCAAATTATCTGCGTTTTAAGACACTTTTTTCTTTGGTTCGACCTTACAGCCAAACCACATGCGCACCCAAGAAAACAAAAATATGCGAGCAATGAGAAAGAAAGAAACCAATAAGCGACTATCAGGGTTTACGCAGATGCACATAGAAAGTAGTGCCCCTGTCGGATGTCTCGAACGCTATGGTTCCTCCCGATCCCTCCACTATATTTTTAGAGATAGCCAACCCCAACCCCATTCCTGTTGACTTGGTGGTAAAATTAGGACGGAACACTTTTTCACGTATTTCTTCGGGAATACCGCATCCGTTATCCGATACCGATATTTCAACATCGTCGGCAGTTTCTTTGAGAATAACTATAATATCGCCTCCGGGACGGTCTTCGATGGCTTGCAGAGCGTTTTTGATAAGATTGTTGAACACCTGCGAAATTTGTTCGCTATCCGCTAATGCCATAACCCCCGTTTCGGCTCCTACATAGCGAATGGGTACATTTGCATTGTTATTGCGAAAGAGCGTGATGACCGAATAGAGTTTTTCCGCCACATTGACAGGAGCGGTAACTACCTCCGGCATCTTGGCAAATGCAGAGAAAGAAGAGGCTATGCGTGCCAAATTATCAATTTGCTCAATGAGTACTTTGGTAGATTTATCGAAATACTCATCAAAACGCTCCCCGCCCATCATTTTCGTGCGCTGCAGTTGTTGTATGGTAAGTTTCATGGGCGTAAGCGGATTGTTAATCTCATGGGCTATTTGCCTTGCCATGGTACGCCATGCCGTTTCTCGTTCCGATCGCACCAATTTCTCTGCCGACTGCTCCAACTGATCTACCATCTCGTTATAGCGCACCACCAACTGTCCGACTTCATCTTGTTTTTCATAATCCAACCGATTGCTTCGTTGCCCTATTTTGAAATGTTTCATTTTCTCCGACAACGAAGAAAGCGGCTGCGTAAGCCCTCGTGCTATGACCAAACTGAGTCCGAAAGACAACAATATCACCAAGAGAACGGGAGGTAACAACTTCGCCAAAAAAGCATCGGTTTCGGCATCCACCGCATCGGAACTCACAAAAAGCGGAACGGCGATATACCCTATTTGCACATAATTGCCATTGTAGAATTCGGTATATGCCGCCAAATAATGCAAATCGCCTATATGCTCATCTTGCACCATCGTATGATCCGACGAGAAGAAGGGCTGTGGTGCGATATGGCGCGAAACAAGACCTTTGTCAAACAAATCGGTCGCAGAGGTTCCGATAAGGTTTCCGTTCATATCGTAAACATGAATATCGCTCTCGTAGGCAAAAGACAAATCACGTAAATCGATATTCATACCCGCTTCGTTCTTTTCGTTGAGTACCACATTCCAAAAATACATCTCCTGTAGTGCCTTCTGAATATAAGCGGTTTTTTGTTTCAATGCTTGCCGTTGCTGCTCCTCGTAATGTTGCCTTACATGCGAAGTGGATACCACAAATACATAAACGGCATTGATGAGGAGCAAAGTAACAATAACATACTGAAACTTGGTGCGCAAATTCATACGCTTGAAACCACGATTGCGTATCAAGCCGAAAATACCTATCAGGATAATTACCGTAAACACCGAAATGCCCAAGACAAAAAACAAGCGTACACTCTTTCTGTTGCCCCCACGCTCGGCATTGGAAACATCGGCGGGTTTGAGCAAGGTCTGATAAGAAAATGTATCTGCCAGACGTGAAGATTCGGCTGATACCTGCGGATGTTTTTCGAGCGGACATACCGAGAACAGATAAGTACCATCGGAAGAAACAATAGGATAGTAATCGGCATTGCGTGCAAAAGTGACGGTATAGTGCTCGTCGCCCGAAAACGGTTCGACAAAATTATTAGGCAACTGACGATTGTCCAGCGCATAGGCATACTTAACGGGAATAACCGTCAGTATGTTATATTCGCCCGAACGTGTCCAGCGGCACACGCAATGAGCATTATCAAATTTCTTATAATACCATTTATCGTAAAACAACAAACGCACTTCCCTACCCGACAACCAGTTTTCCGACCAATATACCATTCCTCTGCGATTGAACACATAGAACATGATATTGGGGTCTTTGCGGGTTAAAGTCCAAATAGAGTCGAACGAATTTCCCTCCAATATGTCGCACAACTGCCGAGTCTGCAACATGGCTTCTTCTTCCTGCACCAACAAAGTCTGTTGCACACGCTTACCTACCGACTCCGTATTACGGCAACTATACAACAACGGCAATAATGCCCAAAGCAACACATATAACGCTCTACAACTCTTCATTTGCATTTGCAAAGTTACAACAAAAATTGTACCTTTGCAACTCCAAACGTAAATATACAACCTATGCCCTTTCAAAGTTTTTTGACAGATACATCCACCATGCCGCTACTCACAGCATTGCTCTTGGGGCTGATGACCATCATAAGTCCTTGTCCTTTCTGCTCAAACATTGCTGCTATCGGTTACATCTGTAAAGATATAAACAACAAGCATAAAGTACTACGCAACGGCATACTCTATGCCTTAGGTAAAATTGTGGCATATACACTGCTAAGCATGGTATTTATTCAAGGAGCACAAACAGACGGTATTCGGCATTTCTTTGAGACTTATGGCGAACCTGCATTGGGGCCGTTCTTGATTGTATGCGGAATATTCATTTTCTTTGGGGGAAATCACGAACATAACCACGAGCACGAACATAACCACGGGCTTATGGGCAAAATGCAACAATTTGCCCGTAAAGGCAATAATATCCCCGATTGGATGTGGTCGTTCGTTTTGGGCATGATTTTCTCGCTGGCATTCTGCCCGTATAGCGGGGTTCTGTTTTTCGGAATGCTCATTCCCCTCACCATGGCACAACCCGTTGTTTGGAGTTGGACAATGCCCGTTGTATTCGGCTTCGGCACAGGAGTTCCCGTAGTTATCATTGCGTGGCTGTTGTCGTATTCCGTTATGGGTATCGGCAAAATCAACCACCGCATCCAACATTTCGAGGTATGGTTTCGCCGTATCTGCGCACTGCTCTTTGTGGGACTTGGCATATACCTTTGCGTCAGCATTTTCGGAGGACATCATCACCACGAACACACAACAATCAGCCCTATGGAATATCAAGCATAAGCGTATGTCATTCAGATTTAAGCAATTTTATGTAGAAGACAGCGATTGTGCCATGAAAGTGGGTACCGATGGGGTGCTATCGGGCGCATGGACACCTATACCCCCTACCCGCCCCCCTTACAACGTATTGGATATTGGTACCGGGAGCGGTCTGATCGCACTCATGATAGCCCAACGTTGTCCTGAAGCCTATATTACAGCCATCGATATTGATGCCGATGCAATCGGACAAAGCAAACATAACTTCGCTAACTCTCGATGGAGCAACCGTTTGACAGCCCGGCATCTTTCTTTGCAGCAACTGGCACTGACATCCGAACGATTTGATCTGATTGTAAGCAATCCACCCTATTTCAAGAACAGCCTGAAAGCCCCCGATCCGCAGCGCACACTTGCCCGACATACCGACAGCCTCACCTACGAACAACTGCTTCAAGGTGCCAAACAACTGCTTACTCCCCAAGGCTGCCTATCGCTGATTCTGCCTGCCTCGGAAGAACAAAACATAGTGCAAATGGGTGCGCAAGAGCAACTTTACCCAACTCATATTTGCCGTGTACGAGGGCGCGAGAACAAACCTTTCAAGCGCGTAATGATACATTTTGCCAACGGCATACATCCCTCTGCCGCTAACATAGCGACACTGACATTGGAAGAAGGCACCAACCAACGTACAGCAGCCTACCGCACACTAACACAAGATTTTTACTTGTAACGCCACTTATCTTCAGATATATTTTACCACATGGGCAGGATTACCCACTGCCACCGCATTATCAGGAATATCGGCAACCACTACACTACCCGCCCCTATCGTAACATTATTGCCTATGGTAACGCCCGGAAGAATGGTCACACTTCCACCTATCCATACGTTGTTGCCAATCCTGACGGGTTTCGCCCACTCGCGGCGTGTGTTGCGTTCAATGGGATTAGTGGAATGGCAAGCCGTATAAATACTTACATTCGGTCCTACAAAACAATCGTCGCCAAAGGTTACATACGCCTCATCCAACACCGTCAATGAAAAATTAGCAAAGAAACGTTTCCCTACACGTATATGCTTTCCGTAATCGCAATAGAACGGTTGATTAATAAACGTATCGGCATCGGCCTGACCAAGCAGACGTTGCAGTAACGTGTTTCTTTCCGTCATGTTGTCGGCTGCCACATTGTTGTATTGTTGGCACAAACATTTCGTTGCGTTCAATTCGACAATCAGTGCAGGGTCGCAAGCATCATACACCTCTCCGGACAACATCTTTTCTTTTTCTGTCTTCATATGGTTTTGCTTATTATCAATCCTTTTCCTGCGGGGTTCGGCTCTTTACGAAGTCGATGAACCGTTGCAATCCGTCGCGCAACGTACTACGCGGACAAGCAATGTTCCACCGCATAAACCCTTCGCCTTCCGTCCCATACATCGTACCTGCATTCAGCCACAATCCTACATCTGCTATCAACTGCTTTTCCAATTCCTCGGAGGGGATACCCAATGCACGGCAATCCATCCAAACAAGATAGGTTCCCTCTAACTTCAGCAATGGGAAATCGGGCAATTGTGCACAACACACCTCCTGCATATACTGATAATTGTCATACAAGTACCGAATGAGTTGGTTTAACCACTCTTCTCCTTCGTTATATGCCGCTTGTGTGGCTATCACTCCAAAAGGATTGACATCACACACCTCGTTATCGTTGATGGATCTATCTATTTTAGCCCTCCGGGCAGCATCTGCACATACTATATTGGCAATCTGCAATCCTGCGATATTGAATGCTTTGCTTGGAGATATACAAGTAACCGAGTGCATACGGAACTCCTCCGACAAAGAAGCAAACGGAGTGTAGTAATGGTTCGGGAACACCAACTCGCAATGAATTTCATCCGAAATAACGGTTACACCATTGCGAATGCAGATGTTTCCGATGCGAAAGAGTTCTTCTCTTGTCCAAACGCGCCCTGCCGGATTATGCGGATTGCAGAGCAACATGAGTTTTACTTGAGGATCTGCCGCTTTACGCTCCAAATCTTCGTAGTCGATTATATAGGTATCTCCCTTCGCAACCAAGGGCGAAGATACCATAGTGCAACCGTTATTGCGTATGGAAGAAAAAAAACAATTATACACGGGAGTCTGCACCAACACTTTTTCGCCCGGCAAAGTAAGTGCCTTAATAACCGCCGACAAGGCAGGTACGACACCCGATGTATAGATAATCCAATCGTGTTCTATATTCCACCCATGCCTACGAGCAAACCAATCGGCAACTGCCTTATAGTAACTATCGGGCACACGTGTATAACCAAAGATGCCATGTGCCACGCGCTGCTGCAAAGCATCGACAATAGCGGGAGCAGTCTGAAAATCCATATCAGCCACCCACATTGGCAGCACATGTTCATCGGCAGCACTATCCCATTTGTAAGAATTGGTGTTTCGCCGTGATATGGGCGTATCGAAATCGTATTGCATAGAGGTTCTGTTATTTAGCGGTATCCGACAATTCCGAACGCAAACAAATGCGGCAATCGGCAGGTGACTTTATATTCTCATCTATCGTAACAGAACCTATTGCATCGGCCACAATCAATCCGGATGTCGGGTTCTTTATGTTCGTAATAGCCCCACGTATATCGGCTTGCAGTGTGCTGTATTCGAATGCTCTGTCGCAATCGGCACCAAAAGTGCAATTCTCCACTACCAGATTATGTGCATAGCAGAGCGGTTGCTCGCCCGTAATGTGGCAATCGACCAAACGCAAGTTTTTGGAATGCCAACCCAAATACTCCCCATTGAGTTCCGAATCGTACACCGTTACATTTTCCACTTCCCAAAAAGCATCTTTGGTGGTGATTTTCGCATTGCGTATCTCCACATTCTTCACATATTGGAATGCATATTTGCTATCGGTTTCCAAACCATCAACCACTATGTCGCTACTAAACATAAACGGATATGTACCTCCCCTCAACTTAAGATTGTTGATGCGGATACCCTTGCAACGCCAAAAAACCTCATCGGCATCATTCAGTGTTACGTTACGAATATCTATTTCGTTCATCTCACGAAACATCTTTGGAGCATCCACTATGGTGTCGGCCATTTTCAAACGATCGGAATACCACAAAGCCGAGCGTCCTCCTACTGCAAAATAGCACTGCTCTATGCAGAAACCATGCACATGCCAAAAAGGATAGTTTCCCTCGAAACGACAGTTAAAGGCTTCTATATTGCTACACTCTTTGATGGCCGATTCGCCTTCACGAATAATAACATTCTCCAAGCGTACATTATGCGATTCGAACAAAGGGCGTTCGCCGGCAAACTCCGTATCTTTAATAAGTTTCATTTGTGTATCGTTTCAGTTTTCGCTGCAAAGATACAAAAAAACACACATATGGCACGTTATACAGATTACCTAATCCATAACCTTTATTACCGATACTTCAACTCACCCTACCGTCCCCTCCCTGCAAACGACAAGAGGGAGAAACCGCATACCGGTTTCTCCCTCTCAATTCTCATTAAGAGTCTGCCTTACTTATTCAGCAGCATTTTCTTCTGCTTCTTCTTTTTTGGCAGCGGCTTTCTTGGCGGGCTTTTTAGCCTCTTCCTTGGCAGCCAATTTCTCCAATGCAGCAGCATCCATTTCTGCTTTCAAGTCAGCCAAAGCAGAGATATCACCAAAAGTGGTCTTCTCTATTGCAGGTTGTTGAACAGCAGTTTCTTTCTTGGCTTTCTTAGCCTTAGGTGCATCTTCTGCAGTCTCTTTAGGAGTCTCCCATGTACGGAGGTGGCTCAAGAGGATACGTTTAGCGTCCTTGTTGAACTCAATCACCTTGAACGAAAGTTTCTCATCAACTTGTGCAGCCGACTTATCTTCTTTCTGGAGGTGACGAGTTGTGCAGAAACCTTCTACACCATAAGGCAATGCCACTACGGCACCCTTATCGTTCAGTTCAACAATTGTACCTTCGTGCACCGACTCAACACCGAATGTCGATTCCAAAGCGTCCCAAGGATTGTCTTCCAATTGCTTGTGACCGAGCGAAAGACGACGATTGTCTTTGTCGATATCCAATACAACAACTTCAATATCAGCACCAATCTGTGTAAACTCGTTGGGGTGTTTGATTTTCTTTGTCCAACTGAGGTCGGAAATATGAATCAAGCCTTCTACACCTTCTTCTATTTCTACAAACACACCAAAGTTGGTGAAGTTGCGTACACGTGCATTGTGTTTCGAACCTACAGCGTAACGCTCTTCGATATTTTCCCAAGGATCGGCTTTGAGTTGTTTGATACCCAAAGACATCTTGCGTTCTTCGCGGTCGAGTGTAAGGATAACTGCTTCCACTTGGTCGCCCACCTTCAAGAAGTCGTGTGCCGAACGCAAGTGTTGGCTCCATGACATTTCCGATACGTGAATCAAACCTTCAACACCGGGAGCAACTTCTACAAATGCTCCGTAGTCGGCAATAACCACTACTTTGCCATTGATTTTGTCACCCACTTTGAGGTCTGCGCTCAACGCATCCCAAGGATGAGGAGTAAGTTGTTTCAAACCGAGAGCAATACGCTTTTTCTCTTCATCGAAATCGAGAATAACAACGTTCAACTTCTGGTCCAGAGCAACAATCTCTTTCGGATCGTTAACACGTCCCCAACTGAGGTCGGTGATATGAATCAAGCCGTCTACGCCGCCCAAGTCGATAAACACACCATAGTTGGTGATGTTCTTGACAGTGCCTTCCAACACTTGTCCTTTCTCCAAGTGGCTGACAATTTCGCGTTTTTGTGCTTCCAACTCGGCTTCGATAAGTGCCTTGTGCGAAACAACCACATTGCGATATTCTTGATTGATTTTGATAATGCGGAACTCCATGGTCTTGCCCACGAATACATCGTAGTCGCGAATAGGCTTCACATCGATTTGACTACCGGGGAGGAATGCTTCCGTACCGAATACGTCTACAATCATACCGCCCTTGGTTTTGCACTTGATGTAACCCTTAACGATTTCCTCGTTGTTGAGAGCCTCATTTACACGATCCCAACTGCGAGCAGCACGGGCTTGTTTGTGGCTCAATACGAGTTGACCTTTTTTGTCTTCTTGGCTTTCGATGTACACCTCTACTTTGTCACCGATTTTCAAATCGGGATTGTAGCGGAACTCGGCAGCAGGAACAATACCGTCAGACTTGTAACCTACATTAACAACAACTTCACGCTTTGTAATACCGATAACGGTACCTTCTACCACGTCGTTGTCTTTGATTGCGTTCAACGTTTCGTCATAACGTTGTACTAATTCTTCTTTTGATTGACCTTGAACGGTAGTACCGTTTTCATAGGCTTCCCAGTCGAAGTTCTGGAGTGATTGATTTTCTTCCATGTGGAATTTTTTGTCCGGTCCATCCTTGACGCACTTGTCGAAAAGGACATATTATACGCCTTGTTCACCAAACGTTAATAAGTTAAACAATAAGGTTTTCTACATTCTTACACAATGCAGGCTGCAAAGATACTGCTTTTTCTTCAGTCACACAACTGCTTACTGCATTTTCGCTACAAAAAATACAATTCGGGTATTACAATCGATTTAAGAGAATGTTTCCCACGAATCAAAAACACTACCTTATCCGTATCGTTGTATCGTCAAATGGCATTTCGGAGTGCGAGAAAAATGTCGTACCTTTGTCGGGCTTTTGTAATACACATGCCTACTCCATCCCATACCTCTGCTTCGCCCAAACGCACAACCGGTCCGTCACGGCGAAAAAAGACATCCCGCTCAAGCGGCAAACGCAGTTCTCGTATGCCATTCTATCTCAAACGATGGTTACGGACATTGCTATGGGTGATATGCGTCTGCTGTTTGTGTATGGTGGCAGGCATTGTCTTTTTATGGTACAGCGGTATGTTGCCCTCTCCGCAAGAGTTGCCGCAGTTCAAACAACGTGTTTATGCATTCTTTACCCGTTTTCGTCCCGCACAACTGCCGCAGGCGGATGTGATCGGTATTGACATTTCGCACTATCAATCGTATATCGATTGGGAAGAGGTATGTTTTCTTTACGACCCGCACCACAAACTATACACCCACCCCACCCAAAAGACGCAACGCAGAGAGGTTGATTTTGTGATAGCCAAAGCCACAGAGGGAGCACGCATACACGATGCCTTTTATCACCGCAACAAAGAGGGAGCCGGCAAACAAAACATTCCGTTCGGAGCCTACCATTTCTATTCCTACAAATCGTCGGCACTCGCTCAAGCCCGTAATTTCATACAATATGCCAACCTCCAAACAGGCGACCTGCTTCCCGTGCTTGATGTCGAACCCTACCGCAACCGCCTGCCCGAGCGCGATTCGGTATTGAGATGGCTGCAAACGGTAGAAAAATACTACGGTGCCAAACCTATCATCTATACCAACGAGAACTGCTATCAGACCTATTTCATGCCCTATAAGCAGTTTCGAGGCTATCATTATTGGATTGCACGCTACGGAGGCGAACAGCCGTCGTCTAAACACTTGCTCTGGCAATCGGCAGACAATGGGAAAGTGGCAGGCATCAGGGGCGATGTCGATCTGAACGTATTTCGCGGCACACACCAAGAATTGCATAGCAAATATACGCTCCAATAACAAGCCAAAGGCTACCCAACGCTGCCACACCTATACACTGGTATCAACACATTAAAAATCGGTTCGCGCAATATCGAAGAAACGATTGAAAAAGTCGTGCAAGCGTAGCAATACCGTACGTTTCTTTTCTGCCCGCGCATTATCGGGAGCAAATAGCGACATCGGCGGCAGCACAGCCACCACATCCGTTCCTCCGTCTTGCAACTCTCCGTCCCTAAAAGCACGACGCATCAACCTATAGGTGGCTTCCTGCTTCAAATTTTCTTGTTCGATAATCGCATCCAACTGCCGTATTTGCTGTTCATGCACATAGTCGGTCCACGATGCCTGCACATCGGTATCGGGCGTAAGCGAACTGACAAAATCCTCTATCAAATCTTTTTTGTTGCGCAGGTCGGGACTCGACATCACCGATTTACGCACCTTCAGAATAATTTCTTTATCCGTACAATTGTTGTCGTGATAGCGTTGCACGAGGAGCAGAATATAGTCGATATTGATTTCCACCTGCTTCACCAACTCGATTTCGAAACTCAGGTCATCGTTCACATTCACCACATCGCCCTCCGACTGCGGACGATACTTGTCGCGCAAATCCAGATAGATACTTTGATAATCTTGTTCATCGCCAACAGAGAGCAAACGCTTTTCTTCGAAGCGATCGAACGAAGTCAGTATGTTCTTACTGCGCAGCAGCATTCCGAACAAGCGAATAAAATCTTGCTCCGCCTCTTCGCCCACAATGCGTTCCGCTTTCGGAAATTCTGCTTGCAACTGTTCCACCAATTCTTTATAGCCGGCATAATGCTTTGTCGTGCCGTCTTTCTGCTCGGCATCGTAGCCGTAGTAATACTCATCGAAGGTGCGGAGCAACACCATGCCGCGTGCATCACGGTCGCCAAACAGTGCTATACTCTCGTTGGTTTCTTCTTCCAGATTACGGAAGCATACTATATTACCGTATGTCTTCACCGAATTAAGTATTCTGTTGGTGCGCGAATAGGCTTGCAGCAACCCGTGCATACGCAGGTTCTTGTCAACCCACAAAGTGTTCAGCGTGGTGGCATCGAAACCCGTGAGGAACATATTCACCACTATCAGCAAGTCTATCTCACGCGTCTTCATGCGTTGGCTCACATCTTTGTAGTAGGCTGCGAAACTCTCGCCCGAGGTATCGTAGTTCGTACCAAACAGCGCATTGTAGTCGTTGATGGCCCGTGCCAGAAAATCGCGCGACGACACATCCAGTTCAGCAGTCGAATCGCTGTTCTCTTCCTCCAAAAAGCCGGTATCGGTTTCCGTATCTTCGTTGGCGGCATACGAAAAGATGGTGGCAATGCGCAAACGACGTGCAGGCGGCAACATACTCATTTGCTGCTGAAAAGCATCGTAGTAGAGGCGTGCCACAGGAATCGATGCCGTGGCAAAGATCGAGTTGAACCCGTTCACTCGCCTCTCTTTCAGTTGATAGCATTGGTTACGCTTGGTCTTTTGGTCGAAATGTTCCAATATATACTTTGTTATCAGCCCGATCCGTTCGGGAGCGCACAATGCCTGTTCGCGTTCTATGTCTTTTACGCGCAAGTCTTCTATATCGTTTTTTGCCTCTATCGTCTTCACATATTCCACCCGAAAAGGCAACACGTTGCCGTCGGCTATGGCGTTAATCACCGTGTATATATGCAAGCAATCGCCAAAACGCTGCTCGGTCGTTTGCAGATGTCCACCGGCATTCTTTGCAAAGATAGGCGTACCTGTAAACCCGAAGAGAAAATAACGCTTGAAGCGCTTCACTATCGCTGTGTGCATGTCGCCGAACTGCGAGCGGTGGCACTCATCGAAGATCATCACCACCCGCTTGTCGTACACGCCATGCTGCGGGTTCTTCCTGACGAAGATGCTCAACTTCTGTATCGTTGTAATGATGATTTTCGTATCCTCATCTTCCAATTGGCGTTGCAACACGTGGGTCGATGCATTGCCGTTGGCAGCCCCCTTTTCAAAACGGTCGTACTCGCGCATGGTTTGGTAGTCCAAGTCTTTGCGGTCTACCACAAACAGCACCTTATCCACTTCAGGCAGGCGACTTGCAATACGCGCCGTCTTGAATGAGGTAAGCGTCTTCCCCGACCCTGTTGTGTGCCAAATGTATCCGCCGGCCTCTCTTGTGCCTTCTTTCTTGCGATTGACGGCTTGCACGATGCGTTGCAATATGGCTTCGGTGGCACTAATCTGATAGGGGCGCATAACCAGCAGTAACTCCTCACTCGTGAAGATGCAATAGCGCAACAACACACTCAGCAACGTATGGCGCGAGAAAAAGGTTGCCGTAAAATCCTCCATATCGCTGATGATGTTGTTCTCGCGGTCTGCCCAATAACTTGTAAACTCGAAACTATGCGAAGTTTGTCTGCCCTTTCCGCGTGCCGTACGCATCTGTGCCACATGCGCATTGCGGGTGGTGTTCGAGTAGTATTTCGTTTCCGTGCCGTTCGAGATGACAAACAACTGCACATATTCAAACAGTCCGCACCCCGCCCAAAAACTGTCACGCTGATAACGGTTTATCTGGTTAAACGCTTCTTTCAATGCCACGCCCCGCCTTTTCAATTCTATGTGTACCAAGGGCAAACCGTTTACCAATATAGTCACATCGTAGCGGTTTTCATACTTGCCACCCGTCGGCACATATTGGTTCAGCACTTGCAGCCTATTGGCATGTATATTTTTGCGATCAAGCACCATGATGTTGCGCATCTCGCCGTCGTCGCAACGGAGCGTAAAAACGCTGTTCTCCTGCACTATTCGGGTCTTCTCCAGTATTCCCATATTGCTGCTCAGCAGTCCCCGTTGCAACTCCACCCATTCGTTGTCGGTAAAGCAATAGGCATTGAGCCGTTCCAACTGACTGCGCAGGTTCTGCAACAATTCTTCTTCGCTATGAATAGGCAGATAAGTATAGCCTTGTTCTTGCAATTGTTCGATCAAACGCTCTTCCAAATCGGCTTCCGATTGGTAGCGAGTGCGTTCGTGGGCTTTGCACTCGTAACGTGCCACCACGGTCGATTCTGTGTTTTCTGCTATGGTTCTGTATCTATCCATGTCTTACGTATTGTTGTTGTGCTGCGTACTGCGCGTTGTGTTCTCTTCAAAATGTCAGCAGTTTGTTTCTGTAATATTCGTATTGTTGTTGTACCAATGCTATTTCTGCAGGTAGGCCTGCTGATAAATCCGTAACCAAGGTCTCAAACTTATCCAGCACCCGTACTATTTCGTTTTGTACTTCGATAGGAGGGATGGGGATAGGCATATTGACCATCTGATTACTCATCAGTTTAGGATTGCCCATACCTTGGTATACATATTCTTTCGCCTTCATATTAAGCCAATAATATAGAAAGTCTTTATTCAAAGTAGCATCAGTTATATCTATAAGCCCACACACATTCGTTATACTAAATTTGCCGTATCTACGAAATACAGTACCTGCATATGCTCCATCCGTCGTCCAAGTTAAGTATTCTCCGTCATAATCATAAGTATTGATTTTCCCGAATTCACCATCATTGGCTGTTTGAGAAGAATATACAGGGAACTGACCTTCGTGTTCACACAAGTCATTTTTTGATATAACGCGTCCTCTTGATAAAGTAGCCACTTCCCCGAGTTTTTTCCAGGTGATAGAGAAAGGATAGTATCCTTTCTCTATTTTTGCTTCATTTTCCGATGTGTTTCGTAGGTTGGTAGGCAGTGAACTGCTATCGAAAGACAGCAGTCGGTTACGATAGTAATCGTACTGCTTCTTTCGACTTTCCAGCTCTGCTTCCAGCTCTGCTGAAAGCAGAGAAAATTTATCGAGAATTTTCACTATCTCCTCCTGAATAACCAACGGAGGAACGGGGATGGGAAAATCTGCAATAGATGCAGGTCGCACATGCGGCGTACCACTTCCTCGCTTGGTAGCATGAATTGCATTTTGGATGTGTTTCAAATAATAATACAAATACTTTGGTATCATACAATTATCTTTAGCCGCAATACTAAAGGCATCTGATACAAAAATAGGTTGTGTCCAATAAGACACAAAACCAGCATATGCTCCCGAACCCGAAATAACTATAGTCTCACCATTTCGGTTAAAAACATTATGATAATATGCAGGTTGTTGCCCTCCTGCAATTACTGGTATATCGCCACATACAGCAGTGGCTTCGGTTATGCTGTTACCGCGCTTAAACTCGCACACCTCTCCCAGTGGTTTATATTCCACGCCATTGGGGCAGAGGGTGGCGAGCAGTTGTTGTATTTTGTTCATAGGATAATTATTTTGGGGTGGTTGTTAGCGTAGCGTTTGGAGCAGTTCTTCTAATTCGTTGCGCAGTTGCTGCTCGTGTGCCACAATCTCGCGCAAACGTTCCTCCAATGCCTCTATATCGATTTCTTCGCGTGTATCGGCAGTTTCGACATAGGTATTAACGCTCAGGTTATACCCCTTCTCGGCAATCTGCTCTATACTTGCCAACTGCGCAAAATGGGCTTCTTCCTTGCGTTCTGCAAAAGCAGTCATTATGCGCTCTATATGCTCATCTGTCAGTTTATTCTTATTGCCCTCATGCACGAAACATTCGCTTGCATCCACAAACAATGTCCGGTCGTCGCGCTTGTTCTTGCGCAGTACAATGATACAAGTAGCAATCGACACGCCGAAGAACAAGTTCTGCGGCAGTTGAATAACGCAATCCACATAGTTGTTATCCACCAACCACTTGCGTATCTTCTGCTCCGCCCCTCCTCTGTAAAGCACGCCGGGGAACTCTACAATAGCCGCAGTTCCGTCCGTAGAGAGCCAACTGAGCATGTGCATCGTAAAAGCAAGGTCGGCTTTCGATTTCGGAGCAAGCACTCCCGCAGGCGAAAAACGATCGTCGTTAATCAACAGCGGATTGCTGTCGCCCGCCCAAGAGATGCTATAAGGCGGATTGCTCACAATCACATCAAACGGCTCATCGTCCCAATGCTGCGGATGCTCCAACGTATCTTCGTTGGCAATGCTGAAACGGTTATAATTGATGTCGTGCAAAAACATATTGATGCGGCAAAGGTTGTAAGTGGTTTGGTTTATCTCCTGCCCATAAAAGCCTTGCGTTACATGTTCTTTGCCCAGCAGGGCTGCACACTGCATCAATAGCGAACCCGAACCGCATGCAGGGTCGTACACCTTTCGCACCTCCGTTCTGCCTTGCGTTGCCAACCGTGCCAACAATAGCGACACCTCCTGCGGCGTAAAAAACTCACCGCCCGACTTGCCTGCGCTGCTTGCATACATCGTCATCAGAAACTCGTAGGCATCGCCAAAAGCATCTATAGCATTCTCTTGCGGATTTGCCAAATTCATTTCTCCGATAGCGTTCATTATCTTCAGCAGCCGTTCATTCCGTTTTTCTACGGTATTGCCCAATTTGGAAGAATTGACATCTATATCGTCGAACAATCCTTTCATATCCTGCTCACTATCAGTACCGATAGCCGATCCCTCAATATGTTTGAATATACGTCCGAGTGTGATATTAAGGTCGGTATCGTTTTTGGCATAACGACGCACATTGTTGAACAGTTCGGAGGGGAGAATGAAAAATCCTTTTTCTTCCACCAACATGGCGCGGGCACGCTCCGCATCCGCATCCTGCATATCTTCGTAATTAAAATCCGCTATCCCCGCCTCCTGCTGCCGCAGGTTGATGTAGTTGGTGATATTCTCCGATATATAGCGATAGAAGAGAAAACCAAGCACATACTGCTTAAAATCCCACCCGTCTACTGCTCCTCGCAAGTCGTTGGCTATACTCCAAATCGTTTTGAATAACTCTTGTTTTTGCTGTGTCGATGTCGCCATTGTTCTTATCTTTTTATGTTATTATATAATCTTCTTGTAGTTTTCCCTCTTCCCCTTTCTGCTTGTCCAAAAAAAAGGAACGTTTTTTTTGATACACCCTTGACACCCCAAAAGACAACGAAAAATTCCTCTACACGTATTTGCAAAAGACAAAAAAAGTACTATCTTTGCAAGAATTTTATTGTAATTCAGCAGATAGCAGACCAACTGAGGATAGGCAAAAATATATCCTTTGCGAAATGCTCTGTGTATCAAAAAAAACGTTCCTTTTTTTTGCACAATTCCCAAAAGACCTACCACAAGAACGAGAATTGCCTATATTAAAAAAAAAGAACTAAAAAAGGGATTTCAAGATATGAAGAAAATCGACAAAAACAAATAAGACTTTCGAAAAAAAGAATCCGAAGAAATAGATAAATTTTGCAAGAACTTTCCTATTTTATCGAGAGTACTTATGTTTTCTCCACAGAAACTGTAACTTTGCGGTGTCAATTATTTATTAATACAACATTATGGAACAACAAAATCTTGGAGAGATAGCCATCTTTAACTCAGAAGATGGTTCTGCTCAGAGTACAAATCCAAGCCTATGTAAAAGATGAAACTGTTTGGCTTACTCAAAAGGCTATGGCAGAGTTATTTGGAGTAGATAAATCTGGAATTAGTCGCCATATAGCCAATATTTTTAAGGACGGAGAACTACAGCCGGACACGACAGTTGCAAAAATTGCAACTGTCGTAAATAGAGATTGGCTTGCGATGCAAAAAGCCGATAAAGAATAGTTATATACAAAAAAGTTCAGAAAAAACAACGAAAATTAGAGAGTATCAAAGAATTATCTGAGGATTTAGAAAAATTAAGCAAACAGCAACCATAATGATTTAATAATTGGCATAAAAATCTATGGCAAGCGACTATTCCTATACGGCATAGTCGCTTTTTTTTGTGCGGTTGGCTACCGACATTTGTGTCGTGAGCAAATATTTTTAATGTGGTATAGTACTGATGAAGATTTACAAAATGAAAGTCCGACGAAATCTCGTTACGGTCTCGTAGAAGAATTGCACGTAAAAAAGGGTAGCTGCGTAAGAAAATCATGACAATAGAAAGAAATATGTCATTATTTTACGACAATATCCATACAATCGCTTACGAGTATCAAAAATCGATCGTATAGGTTGCAATATCTCATACTGTCTTTTGCTCCCACTACGCTGAGGAGTCTGCCAATGGTTTTATTTAATTGGGTGCAGGTGTATGATTTATCATTGCAAAAACTTGCCGATATCGGCAAAAAATCCTACCTTTGTAGCCGATTTAACCCGCTATCTTGCCGATAAAGCATTGCATCCATCAAAAAAGTCGATATGAACTATATCTCAGTAATCCGCTTCGCCGCAGAACATGGCATCAGCCCCCGCACTGTGCGCAACTATTGCAACGCAGGGAAAATCCCCGGTGCATTCTTGTCGGGAAAAACATGGAACATCCCGCAAGATGCGTCACTACCACAGCGCAAAAAGAACAAACTCTCTCCCTTGCTTATACGGTTGCGCGAGGAAAAAGAAATGCAACTGCAGGGAGGCATCTATCATCGTACACAAATCGATTTTACCTACAATTCCAATCATATCGAAGGAAGTCGACTAACGCACGAACAAACACGCCATATCTTCGAAACGAACACTTTAGGCATTACTGCGGAAAATACACGCATCAACGATATTATGGAAACAATCAACCATTTTCGTTGTATCGACTATATAATCGACCATGCAGAGCAACGCATTACGGAAACACATATCAAACACTTGCACCTACTGCTCAAAAACAACACCTCCGATTGTTCAAAAAAATGGTTTGCCGTAGGCGACTACAAACGCCTCCCCAATGAGGTAGGAGGAGAACAAACGGTTCTGCCCGATGAGGTACACCAACATATGCACACCCTCCTTTCCGACTACGATGCACTTCAGCAAGTCAGTTTTGAAAACATCTTGCATTTTCATGTAACTTTCGAACGTATTCATCCTTTCCAAGACAGCAACGGACGTATCGGACGGTTACTCTCCTTTTGGCAATGCCTGCAAGCCGATATTCCTCCTTTTATCATTACGGAAGACTTAAGGCTCTTCTACTATCGAGGTCTCCAAGAATGGGGACATCTCAACGGATATCTGACCGATACCTGCCTCACGGCGCAAGACAACTATAAAGACTTGCTCGATTATTTCCGTATAAAATACCGATAATTCCTCGTTTCTTCCTCGTAGCGAAACCATTGGGTACAGAAGAAAAGTACATCCATAAACCTACACCCTCCTCCCAAACCAACCGAGCGAAACTTGTTTTCACAAGGTAGCAAAAACACTCCCAATCGTCCGATTCCATCCATTTAATGGATATATAATACAAACATTGAAACCAACATAGTGTTTCAATGTTTGAGAGGAGTCGTTGCGAACCGCCAAATGTCGCATGACATTTCTTTCAGTGAGCAAACGACGACGCGCATAGTTGTAAAGTTACAAAAAAAATCGTACTTTTGCACAGTAAAACCATTCTATAGAATATATGTCAAAACTTATCGTTGTTGCCGAACAGAAAGAACGTCGTTTGGCGGAAGAGTTGATGCCCGGCATTCCCGTGTTGGAATGTGGTGTGGGAGCACTGAACATACTGCAACATCTCCGCAACATTCCGTTAGATACGGAAATTATCAATATCGGCTACGCCGGTTCTGCCAACTACCCTATTGGCAAACAGGTCGAAGTGGGCGAGTGTCGGTTGTATCACCCCAATGTAGATTATCCCGAACCCTCTTTCCGTCTCAGTGGCGATACCCGTTGCCTGACCGGTGTCGATTTTGTACTCGAAAGCAACGAAACCGACTGCGTTTTCGATATGGAACTGGCCTTCATCTGCGGCATGGGGTTCAGCAATGTACGCAGTATTAAAATCGTAAGCGACAACCTGTCGCTACACCAATATCATGCAGTGTAAATCAGAAATTCATTATCCAACCATGGCAAAAAACAACAAACACAAATGGGACTTCCAGAACATAGGAGGAACAACCCGCGTTAACATACATTCGGGCGAAGACATTCGCCATCTGAGCGAACTTGACCAAAAGATGTGGACGGTACTCTCTTGCCCCGTCAGCGGCTTGGAGATTGACAGCAAAAGTCTACAATATGCCGATGCCGATGCCGACGGCAAGATCCACGTAAACGATGTCATTCGTACTGCCCGCTGGCTCACTGACGTAATCAGCGATGCCGACCTTCTGCTGCACAACACAGGTGAACTGTCGCTCGAATCTATCAATCGTACAAACGCCACCGGGCAGGCACTCTACAATGCCGCCAAACAGATTGCACTGAATCTGGGCAAAACGAACGACAAACTCACGGTTGCCGACACCGACAACAGTGCCGCCATCTTTGCACAAACACGTTTCAACGGTGATGGGGTCATAACCGAAGGCTCGACCGATGATGCCGAAGCAAAAGCCGCCATAGCCGCCGCATTGGCTATCACGGGAGGGACGCCCGACCGCAGCGGAGCACAAGGGGTAAATGCCGAACAAATAGAAACCCTCTACGCATCGTTGGCAGCCTACACGGCATGGCAACAAACAGCCCCCGTTCTTCCCTATGGCAATCGCACCGAAGAGGCCCTGCAAGCCTACATCGCGCTTGACGGAAAGATGAAAGATTTCTTTATGCGCAACAAACTGGCGGCATTCAGCCACGACAGCACTGCCGCATTAGACATACAAACGGCACGCATCGAAGCCATAAGCGCAGCCAACTTAGCCGAGCAGACCGCCGAGATAGCCTCCTACCCCATAGCCCGCATCAACGGCAAAGCCGAACTCAACCTCAACGCTGCTATTAACCCTGCATGGGCAGGCACTTTTGACACCCTCCGCACTATAGCCATTGCTGCCGACAAAGAAACACTCAACGAAACCGAATGGAAAGAGTTAGGCAATACCTTTGCCGACTACACGGCATGGAAAGCAGCCAAAGCAGGCACAGAGGTTGAACCGCTTGGAGCGGAAACCATCAACAACCTGCAACAACAAAACCGAAAAGAAGCATTGCTCTCGCTCGTCGAACAAGACAAAGCACTGACCACCGAGGCCGACGGCATTGATGAGGTAAACAAACTGCTCCATTTGTATCGCGACTTCGGCAAACTGCTCCACAACTTTGTTACCTTGCAAGACTTCTATGCGCGCGACAAGCATACACAAGCCATCTTCCAGGCCGGTACACTCATTATCGACCAACGTGCCTGCCACCTCTGTATGCGTGTAGCCGACATGAGCAAGCACGATGCCAATGTGGCGGCAAGCGGAATGTATCTCATCTACTGCAACTGCACCACCAAAAGCAAACCCGGCACATTGCAGATTGTAGCCGCCATGACCGTGGGAGATACCGGCGACTTGCGAGTGGGCAAAAATGCGATTTTCTACGACCGTGACGGACTCGACTGGGATGCCGTGGTTACTAAAATTGTAGAGAACCCCATCAGTATAAGTCAAGCCTTTTGGTCGCCCTATCGCCGCATGGCTAAATGGGTGGAAGACCTTATCAACAAAAATGCAGCAGACAAAGACTCCGCTATCATGAGCGAAGCCACCGCCAAACTATCGGCACTTCCCGCCACACCTGCCGATACGGCAACCCCCGCTCCCGCACAACCGTTCGACATAGCCAAGTTTGCCGGTATATTTGCAGCATTAGGCATGGCGTTAGGCATGATTGGTTCGGCATTGGTTAGTGTCGCAAAAGGTTTCTCCGCCCTCACATGGTGGCAAGGGCTACTCGCTTTTGTGGCAATCTTGCTTGTTATATCCGGTCCCTCTATGATAATGGCATGGCTCAAACTGCGTAAGCGCAACATTGCCCCGCTGCTCAATGCCAACGGATGGGCTGTGAACGCCTCCTCCACTATCAGTATACCGTTTGGCGCGACCTTAACCGACATCGCCAAATTCCCCAAACTGAAACTGAAAGACCCCTATGCCCAAAAAGGTATGCCGGCATGGCAAAAGTGGTGTCTGGCGGTGGCTGCCGTTATAGTGGTGGTGGTTACACTTTGGTTATGCAACTTACTATCTTGGGCTAAACTTCCCTCACCCTTCCACAACGACAAAGCAACCACCGAAGCCGTTTGCCCTGCCGATGTGGCAGAAACCGTTACCGACACCGCACAACAAGAATAACAGCGTGCACAGTCTGCACATGGCACACTATTTGTCATGCAGATACCAATACGTATGAAGAAAGCCATAGGCATAGCATTATTGATAGCATGTGCTTTGGGATGTCCCAAAGCACATGCACAACTTAATACCGACCGCATCACCGCTATCGGACGCAATGCCCTCTATTTCGACGACTATGTACTCAGTATTCAGTACTTCAATCAAGTCATCAAACTTAAGCCTTGGTTGGCTGAGCCCTATCTCTATCGTGCCATTGCCAAAATACAATTGGGCGACTACAAAGGAGCAGAATCCGACTGCGACCATGCTATAGCCAACAATCCTTTTCTGCCCGGGGCCTACTACACCCGAGGCTTTGTCTACCGACAGCAGCAGCGTTACGGCGAAGCAGAGAAGGATTTTACGGAAGCACTCATCTTCGCACCCGAAAACAAAACCTACATACTGCTCCGTGCCGATGTACGCGCACAGAACAACGATTTTGACGGTGCAACCGAAGATATCGACTATCTGCTCAAACGTGAACCGCGCTCTGCCAATCTGAACTTCGAGAAAGGTACTATCTGCATCGCTCGGAAAGATACACTCTGCGCCTTGGCAAGTTTTACGGAAGCCATACGCTACGACTCGCAGAACGCAGCCAACTGGAGTGCCAGAGGACTCGTAAACATGCTCCTGAACAACGAAACGGATGCACTTAACGACCTTACACGCGCTATCGAACTGGATAGCAAGTGGGCAGGCGACTATATCAACCGCGGTATCATCTACTACAAAAACCACAACTACCGAGGCGCACTTGCCGACTACGACAAAGCCGTACAATACGACCCGCGCAACGCACAATGCTACTACAACCGCGGACTCCTGCGTGCCGAGTTGGGCGATTGGAATCGTGCTTTGGACGACCTCAATACAGCCATCAACCTCGACCCCGATAACATAGAGATGTATTATCAGCGCGGCGTGGTAAATCTGCAATTGCGCCAATGGCAAGATGCCGTCACCGACTTCGACCTGCTCATCAGCACCTATCCCTATTTCCTGCCCGCCTACTACCTCGCCGCACAAGCCAAAACCGCACTCAACGATACAAAAAGTGCCTACCGCTACCAACAAAAAGCACGCGACTTGGAAGATCGGAAAGAAGAAATACAACGCACCCAAAATGCCGTAAACACCGATGTACAGTTGGCTGACAATCGTCCACGCAAAGACCGCCGAAAAGAGTTCTCCAATCGGGCTGCTCAAAACCTGTCCGACCCGCAAGAAGAAACCGTCTACCAAAGCGAAGCCCGCGGTGCCATACAAAAACGCTATGCCGATGTCATAAACGAACCCAACATCACACTAAGTTATTACGCACAAAACCAATCGCTACGACGCACCAATTACTCACATTGGGCAGTCGACGACTACAACAAAAGCGGTGTACTCCCTTCCACTTTACGCTTTACGGTGCAAGAACTGTCGCTTACTGCCGACTTGGTAGAAACACACTTCGATGCCATAAACCGCCTTTCTGAACAAATCGACCTCCACCCCGACCTGCCCGACCTCTATTTTGCCCGGGCCATAGAGTTTGCCTTGGTACAAGACTATTCGTCCGCTATCGACGACTGCACACAGACCTTGTTGCTCCGTCCCGATTTCGGTATAGCCTGCTTCTGTCGCGCCAATTGGCGATATAAACACTTGGAATACCAACGCAATACACAAGACCTCTCCACCTTGGCGCAACAAGACGATGCCCGACTCAACACCAAGATGGATTTCGAACTCATCTTGCGCGACCTTGACCAAACAGTCAAACTCCTACCCGACTTTGCATTTGCCTACTATAACAAGGCCAATATGCTCTGCGCTCAGAAAGATTTCGCTGCAGCCATTGCCTGCTACACCCAAGCCATTGATGCCGATCCCGACTTTGCCGAAGCATGGTTCAACCGCGGGCTGACACGCATATTCATTGACGATGCCGACCAAGGCATAGCCGACCTGAGCAAAGCGGGCGAACTGGGTATATACCAAGCCTATAATCTGATTACACGCTTACAATAACCACCATGCACCATCATCGCTTACTATCTATGCTGCTTATTGCCTGTTCGTGCGCACTGCCCGCACAGGCTCAATTGTTATACGAAATATCGGGCAACAACACACAAGCCAAATCATACCTTTTTGCTACCGACAAACTATGCGAGATTGCTTTTCTCGATAGCGTACCCAACCTGTTCAAGGTGTTCGGACGTTGCGATAAGGTAATTACGGAAATGGCAATGTACGATTTCGAAGCACTCCATGCTTTACGACAAGCCGCCCTACTGCCCGATTCGGTGCAACTAAAGAATTTCTACACCGACGAAGAGTATCACAAAATCGACGAAGCCCTCAAACTGACACTGAAAATGGGGTTCGACAAGATAGGACGCATGCAACCCTCCTATCTGACCGAACTCTATCGGAACGAACTCTTACGCCGTTGGATGAACTACGACGAGAATCGCAGTTCGGAGATATTCTTTCAGAGCATAGCCGAACAACAAGGCATACCTATCCATGCCTTAGACGATACGGGCGAAGCCCTCTATATGCTCTTCGAACGCGAACCTTTTCATTGGCAATGCAAAGAACTGCTGAAAATAGTGGAATATCCCGAACGCGAAATTCGCTTGGAAAAAGCCGTCTTGTCCGCCTACAAAATGGGACAACTGACACAAATAGCCTACGAAATATCCATGCCCGACAACTTGTCGACACGCTCCTTTTCCGACTACCAAGTCTTCTGCCGGCGTAACCTCACTTGGGTGAAACGACTTGCACCCTATCTGCACGAGGGCAATGCCTTTATCTGCTTAGATGCCGTATTTTTAGGCGGAGAGAAAGGCTTGCTTGCGCAACTGAAAGCCGCCGGCTATAAGGTGAAAGCCGTCAACCGAAAATAACATCCCGCACAAACAGAGCAACCGGGAAAAAGAGAAATATCTTGCAATGGCACCGCAAGCCCCCCTATTCTTTGCTGCGATTCACCTGCCCAAATACGCACTCCCTCTATAAAATCAATAAAGCCTGCTTTCTCAGAAGGCAGGCTTTATCGGTTTTACATACCAAGATACCGGGCTCAGGCCATTAGTTTCTTGTAACGGATACGTTTCGGTGCCATGGCGTCTTCGCCTAAACGTTGGCGTTTGTTCTGTTCGTATTCGGAATAACTTCCCTCAAATACAAAGACCTTACTATCGCCTTCAAACGCAATGATATGCGTACAAATACGGTCCAAGAACCAGCGGTCGTGACTGATTACTACGGCACAACCCGCAAAGTTTTCCAAGCCCTCTTCCAATGCCCGCAACGTATTAACGTCAATATCGTTGGTAGGTTCGTCCAAGAGCAACACATTAGCCTCGCTCTTTAGCGTAAGTGCCAAATGCAAACGGTTACGCTCACCACCGCTCAATACACCGCACTTCTTCTCTTGGTCGGCACCCGTAAAGTTGAAACGACTCAAATAGGCTCGTGCATTCACTTCTTTGCCGCCTACACGTATAAACTCCGTACCGCCCGAAATAGTCTCATATACCGACTTTGCAGGGTCTATATTAGAGTGTACCTGATCTACATAGCCAATCTTTACCGTCTCCCCCACAGAGAATGTACCTCCGTCGGCCTGTTCCAAGCCCATGATCAAACGGAAGAGTGTTGTTTTACCGGCACCATTCGGACCTATAACTCCCACTATGCCGTTAGGCGGAAGCATGAAGTTCAGATCTTCAAACAATAGTTTGTCGCCAAAAGCTTTGCTTACATGTTCTGCATTCACCACTTTATTGCCCAAACGCGGTCCGTTCGGAATAAAGATTTCCAACTTCTCTTCCCTCTCGCGTTGTTCTTCGTTCAGCATCTTGTCGTACGCTGCCAAACGCGCCTTTCCTTTTGCCTGACGGGCTTTCGGTGCCATACGTACCCACTCCAACTCACGCTCCAAGGTTTTCCGACGTTTGCTCGCCTGCTTCTCCTCCATGGCCATACGTGTGGTCTTCTGCTCCAACCATGAAGAGTAATTACCTTTCCAAGGAATACCTTCGCCACGGTCTAACTCCAGAATCCAACCTGCCACATGGTCAAGGAAATAGCGGTCGTGCGTAACGGCAATAACAGTTCCTTCGTATTGCTGCAAGTGCTGTTCCAACCATTCTACCGACTCGGCATCCAAGTGGTTGGTAGGCTCATCAAGCAGCAAGATGTCAGGCTGTTGTAAGAGCAAACGACAAAGAGCCACACGACGACGCTCACCTCCACTCAGGTTCTTTACCAAAGCATCCTCGTCGGGACAGCGCAGGGCGTCCATGGCACGCTCCAGTTTGTTGTCCAGGTTCCAAGCATCGGCATGGTCGAGCAATTCTTGCAGTTCGCCTTGCCGTGCCAACAATTTATCGAAATCGGCATCAGGTTCGGCAAAAGCAGCATTTATTTGGTCGTATTCCGCCAACATATCCACCACCGACTGTACACCTTCTTGCACAACTTGTTTGACCGTCTTTTCGGGATCTAACTTAGGTTCTTGCTCCAAATAGCCCACCGAATAGCCCGGTGAGAACACCACCTCGCCTTCGTAGTTCTTCTCTACACCTGCAATAATTTTGAGCAAAGTGGACTTACCCGAACCATTCAGACCAATGATACCAATCTTGGCACCATAGAAAAAACTAAGGTAGATGTTGTTTAATACCCGCTTTTGAGGTGAGAACGATTTGCTCACTCCCACCATCGAAAATATAATCTTCTTATCGTCTGCCATAGTTATAGTATCTATAAATTTATATTACTGCCGATTACATTCCTCGTACTCTTTGCGTATGTCATCTAAAATACGTCCTTTGTAGGAGAAATACTTAGAGCCTTGATAGGCACCCGATATATTTCTCCGTTCTTCAGGCATAAATGTGCCTACAAAGGGCGATAACTTATATAACCGTCCGTTATATTCCACCTGATTATCTGAAGCAACACGAACTTCTAAACCAATAGGGTCAAATACCACCATTTCGCCTATCTCTATACCTATCATACTAAACTTAAATCTCGGTTTGGCATGACGCTGTGTTCTTTCTTCATCGTTTATCTCCGGTAGAGATACCTCCTCTGTAGTAATGAGAATTGGTGCGTTATTCTTATATTTGGTAATCACGGAATCGTCTATCATCTTGGCTATATCTATCAAGATATCAAGAGCAACCTGCGGGGCTATATTGAAAAATTCGCGATTCTGCCGTACGCGCAAATCCGATAAGCGATCAATGGTCTTGTGTACATGTTTCTCCACCTCATTGTACTTGACTGTCTCTATAGTAGCATATATTTCAAATGGGAGCGGTACTGCCGTATTATCCAATTCTTTCGACCTGACATTCACAGGACGACTGCTCTTTCCTATCTTTACCCAATCTTCACGGAAACTTGGGTTAGTCAATATATAAACGTATCCTTTCTCCATCTACTCAATTATTCTTGGGCGGAGACTGTTTGGAGTGCCAATTCGTCCAATTGGCTTTGGTCTATAAGTCCCGGTGCGCCCAACATAACATCGCGTCCTTGGTTATTTTTCGGGAAAGCGATGCAGTCGCGTATCGAATCCAATCCGGCAAAGAGCGATACGAAACGGTCAAGTCCGTAAGCCAAACCGCCGTGAGGAGGCGCACCATACTTGAAGGCATTCATCAGGAAACCGAACTTCTGCTGTGCCTTTTCGGGGGTGAAACCAAGTATCTCAAACACCTTCTGCTGCAAAGCGGCATCGTGTATACGAATACTTCCGCCACCTACTTCCACACCGTTGATAACCATATCGTAAGCATTGGCACGAACCGATGCCGGATCGGTATCCAACAAAGGTATATCTTCGGGCTTGGGAGCCGTGAACGGATGGTGCATTGCCATCAAGCGTCCCTCTTCTTCCGACCATTCGTACATCGGGAAATCAACTACCCATAGGCAACTGTACTTGTTCTTATCGCGCAAACCGAGTTGACTACCCATCTCCAGACGGAGTTCACACAGTTGTTTACGCGTTTTCATTACGTCCTCTCCGCTCAGCACCAAAATCAGGTCACCCGGTTCTGCCGCAAAAGCCTGCTTCATCTGTTGCAGTACTTCTTGCGTAAAGAACTTATCGACACTTGATTTTACATTGCCATCGGCCTCCACACGTGCATATACCAACCCTTTGGCACCAATCTGCGGGCGACGAACAAAATCCGTCAAAGCATCTATCTGCTTACGAGTGTAATTTGCTGCACCTTTGGCACAAATACCTCCCACATAAGCAGCATTGTCAAAGACGGAAAAACCATGTCCTTTCATGAAGTCAAGTTCTACAAAGCGCATATCGAAACGTGTATCGGGCTTATCCGAACCATAATACTTCATGGCATCGTGCCAAGTCATACGAGGCAACTTGGGCAGGTCGATATCCTTAATTACTTTGAACAAGTGGCGCGACATGCCTTCAAACATATTCAGTACATCTTCCTGCTCTACGAACGACATCTCGCAGTCTATTTGCGTAAACTCGGGCTGTCGGTCGGCACGCAAGTCTTCATCGCGGAAACACTTGACTATTTGGAAATAGCGGTCGAACCCACTCACCATAAGCAACTGCTTCAGAATCTGCGGACTCTGTGGCAGTGCATAGAACTGTCCGGGGTTCATGCGTGAGGGTACAACAAAGTCGCGTGCTCCCTCCGGAGTTGAGTTAACCAATACAGGGGTTTCCACTTCTAAGAAACCTTGCTCGTCAAGATAGCGGCGTACCTCGAACGCCATTTTGTGTCGCAATTCGAGATTGGCACGTACACACTGACGACGCAAGTCCAAATAGCGATACTTCATACGCAAATCGTCGCCGCCGTCGGTTTCGTCTTCAATGGTGAAAGGAGGCGTTGCAGCAGCATTGAGAATGTTGAGCGTTGTCACCTCCAATTCGATATCTCCTGTAGGCATCTGCGGATTCTTGGAATAGCGTTCGCGCACACAGCCTGTAGCCTGTAACACATATTCTCGTCCCAATCGGTTTGCCTGCTCAAATACGTCCGCATTGGTTTCCTGATTGAAAGCCAATTGCGTAATACCATATCTATCGCGCAAATCGACGAATGTCATACCGCCCATTTTGCGGATACGTTGTACCCACCCGGTAAGCGTTACCGTTTTGCCTGTATCGGAGAGACGAAGTTCTCCGCATGTATTGGTTCTATACATAATGTATGCTTTTATTCTTTGGTGATGGTTGGTTACCGAATCAGCCCACTGTTACGGTTGCGTCTATCTTTCTGATAAGCCCTTTGAGCACATCCCCCGGACCAAATTCTCTGAACTCGGTGGCACCGTCGAGAATCATGTTCTTTACGGTCTGCGTCCAATGCACAGGTGCCATGAGTTGCGCAATCAGATTCTTCCGAATAGCCTCCGGATCTGTTTGAGGATAAGCATTTACATTCTGATAGATAGGACATGCAGGCTTATTGAAAGTAGTAGCCAATATAGCCGCACTCAGTTCCTCGGCAGCAGGTTGCATGAGTGGCGAGTGGAAAGCCCCGCCTACATTGAGCCGCAAAGCGCGTTTGGCTCCTTGTTCTTTAAGTATTTCGCAAACCTTCTCAACGCCTTCAATCGAGCCGGAAACAACAATCTGCCCGGGGCAGTTGTAGTTGGCTGCCACTACTACATGGTCTTTTATTTGGTCGCATGCTTCATCCACCACATTATCGGGCAATCCTATAATAGCCGCCATGGTAGAGGGTTGGAGTTCGCAAGCCTTTTGCATAGCCTGTGCACGCTTCGAAACCAAAATGAGCGCGTCTTCAAATGCCAATGCACCGCAAGCCACTAATGCGCTGTATTCACCCAAGGAGTGACCTGCCACCATATCGGGCGTATCTTGTGCCAACACTTTGGAGGCAATAACCGAATGTAAGAAAACAGCAGGTTGTGTTACACGTGTCTGCTTCAAATCTTCGGGTGTTCCGTTGAACATAATATCGGTAATTCGGAATCCGAGAATATCATTTGCCTTCTCGAACATCTCTTTCGCAACTGCGTTTGTATCGTACAGGTCTTTACCCATACCTACAAATTGTGCTCCCTGACCGGGGAAAACATAAGCTTTCATTGTACACTAAAATTTATGCCGCACACCTTTACGTAAGAATAACACATTAATAGTCTTACCATTGTGTTGTTCTTACATGACTATTCGCCTATCCAAAGGTATGCAAACAGGTTATCAATAATACTTGTGCAAAAGTACAACAATTATTTGAATTGGTAAAATAGGGCGTTGGAAATCGCCGCTGACAAAATGAAAGTGCGATAAGGCCCCCTCAATACCTCGTAACGATACCGTAATAATGTTGTCAGAAATATCGTACCTACCAACATCTACGTGTAGAAAACCATTGATTGAATATAAGAAATTTGGCAAAACTAAATCTGAAGAAGATATTGCATTATCAGCGTTTACATCATCTCCTCAATACCCATCACCAATTTATCTTCTATTTTGTTGCCGATGGATCAACTGTGTCAGATACTTCGTTGCTATTCTATATTCAGGTTGTAATTCTCCACTTGTCCCATTATCTCTTGGAATACTATAGGACTATATTGCGGAGGATAACCATTTCTTACCAAGCAGATTTTAATCTCCAGTTTCAGTTGGTCGCGCACCCGCTGATTATTCAGCCAATCGGAGAATGCCGACTTCGTATCGATTATTTCTTTGATTTTCTTTGCCAAGTCTTTGCATCTATCATTGCCATATCGGCTATCCGTACCAAACTCAAAATTATGTTCATCACGCAAGTGAAGCAGAATATCGTAGAAGGCTTTTTCCTCGAAGGTGAGTCCCATTTGTCGGAAACTTTCTCTGTCTACATTCAGTTCGGTGAGTATATTCAACGCCTGCTCAGTGGCATTGCGGATAATATCGGAAGATGCTTGTTCTTGCGTTTCGCCTGCTTCTTCCAAATCGAGATGTTTCTTCCGCTCGTGGTATTGTTTGATAGTATCTTCCAGCATTTCTTGGTACTTTTTGGCTGCAAGTGCATTAGTACGCCCATACTCCGCTATGCGCTTTTTGAGCATTTTGACCAATAGTTCCAACTTGGTGGCAGGCAGAGGCACATTGCTCAAAATTTCTTCGAATTTTGCATCGAATATATCTTCTTCATCTGCACCATCAAGTATGCTCACTACATTGTTGTACCGCAAGGCTTCTTCCACCATCTGCCGCACCTGCCTATTCATGCTCTCGGTATCGTGCTCGCTTGTACCACTCATTTTGCGTACAAAACCTGCAATAGCCATAAAGCATTGTGCCAACGACACTTCTATATCCGACAACACATCCGACGGCTGACAAATATCGTACGCAGCACGCATCCTCTGTACCATCTTAAGGAAATAGGTCTTAAAGAGCACCATACGCGCTTTTTTGCCTTCTTCCGACAGATTGAGTTGTTGCGTATTGGCAAATACAAACTCAGCGGCTTGGGAGAGTTGCCTATATCGCTCCACACCATCGGTATGCGGGTTGAGAAAAGGCGTCAGGTCATAGCCATGAAACAACCGTTTTATGATTTCCAGTTGCTCCTTAAAGAGCATATACGCCTGTTCTATATCGTCCACCGTGGGTGCCAGCGTAGTACCTCCACCGCCGTAAGTTTTCATAGCCCGCAGCATATTATTGCGAATACCGATATAATCGATAATTAAACCATATTCTTTGCCTGTATCCTTGCGATTAACCCTACTGATAGTTTGTATGAGGGTATGTTTCTGCAAGGGTTTGTCGTTGTAGAGGTAGGTCAGGCATGGCACATCGAACCCCGTAATCCACATATCCACTACTATCACTATGCGGAAATTGGAATTGACCTGCTTGAAGCAAGCGTCTAAAGTGTCGTTGCGTTCGCTGTTGCCTACGCCGCCCAGATAATTGTACATGTCGGTCGGATCGTTCTTACCCACGGTAGCCACCATGGCGATGGTGGGCATAGGACGCAGTTCTTTCAGTTGCTCTTGCGTCAGCAAGTTGTCATCGGGGCTTAAGCGGTCTTCAAACCACTCGGGGAATTGTGCGTGAAATTGCAAGAGCAGATTGTAGGCTATTTGCCGATTGGCACATACAATCATGGCTTTCTGCTTACGCGTGGGGTTGGCGTCAAGGGCTGATGTGAAATGGTGATGAATGTCAGCAGCCAATCGTTGCAAGCGTTCAGGTTCGCCCAAGATAATCTCCATGCTGCTCATTGCCTTTTTGCTGGCTTGTATATCTTCTTCTGTAGCGGCTTCTTCGGCACAGCGTCGATAGTAGGCTTCTATGGCACGCACTTTGGTTTCGTCCAATAGTACTTTGGCTATACGCGGGTGGTACTTAATAGGTACAGTGATACCGTCTGCCACCGCCTGATCCATGGTGTAGCGATCCACTTCATCGCCAAAAGTCTGATAAGTTTCCGCAATAGGTGTACCCGTGAAACCTACAAAAGTGGCATTAGGGAAGGCTTCGTGCAGCACTTTGGCATAAGGTTTGGACACCAAAGCACGCATATTCTCATCGGCATCACGGTCGAAGCGTATCTGCTTGCTTTTCTCTATCTGTGTGCGGTGGGCTTCGTCGGAAAAACAGATGATGTTGCTCCGCGTGGAGATGACACCGATGATATCTTCTTTGCGGTCGCAAAACTTTTGTATGGTGCAGATATAGAAACCTCCCGAAGGACGCAGGCTCAACTCCTGTCGCAGGTCGCGGCGCGAAACAATCTTCCGCACTTCGCCCAATCCCAAAAACTCGGTAGACTTGGTAAACAGTTTGGCACCTTGCTTTTGCAGATCGTCTCTATCTACTATCATCACGATGGTGGGCGAGCCGAGTTGTTTGGCACACCTAACCGACAACTGGCGAGCGAGAAAAGCCATAGTGAAGGTCTTGCCGCATCCTGTAGCCCCGAAATAGGTACCGCCTTTGCCGCTATGGTCAGCCACCGACCGCAGTACACTCTCACGCAGCAGACGCGTAGCGAAGAATTGCGGATAGCGACACACAATTTCTTTCTCCTCAAAATCGTACTCACTGTCTTGAAAATAGATGTAGTCGCGGAATATCTCCAAGAAACGCGTCGGGGTGAATACCCCTTGTACCATAGTAGCCACCTCATCGAAGCCCATAGTAGAGATGGGACTGTCGTTTTCCACCCGCCGCCATGCATAGAAATGTTCATAGGGGGCGACCACTGTCCCCAGTCGTGTCTTGACGCCATCGCTAATCATTGCCAGCGGGCAGTAATGCAGCAGATGCGGTATATCGCGCCAATAGCGTGTATGTATCTGTTCGTAGGCATCGGCAATAGTCGCATTGGCTTTGGAGGGGTTTTTCAGTTCGATGATGCACAGCGGCAACCCATTCACATAAAGCAGCAGATCGGGACGGCGGTTCTTGCGCTGACCGTTGTTAACATAGTCGATGGTCATTTGATTGACCACACGAAAAGTGTTGCGCTTGTGCTTCTCGAAATGAATAAGATGCAGTGTTATGGGTTCACCGTTCTGCCGTATGTATTGCCACCCATTCACCAACAGCATGTAAATGCGATGCATAGTGGCGAACTCACTTTCTGCACCTATCAGGCTGATTTTGCTGATTATTTCGTCTATTTCTTCTACGGTCAGACGGTCGTTGTATTCACGCATCAGATACGCCCGCAAATCGGCAGTGATAAGCACATCCGTACCCTTTTCACGCGCAATATCCTCCCCGAAAGTGTATGTCCAACCTGCCTGCGCAAAGAGTTGAATCAACGCATCCTCAAAATCCTGCTCGCAGTAGCGACCGTTGTATGATGTTAAATTTGCCATATGTTATTATTTATTTTGTTACTTTTATTGGTGTAGGTCGCATAAGGTAGTAACTACATGCTAAAACGAGGGAAAGGAAGTTTATAAAATGGTGAATCATCATTAAAATATCAAATGATATTATTTGTAGATTCCACTGATGTTAGAGTCTTTAATCTATCTATTTCCGCTTCCTTGACTTCGTATTTTTGATATAATCGATCTTTGATATATTTATTTATTTTGGCAAGTGCAACTTCAGGGTTGAAACTGTGCCCTATAATTACACAAAACACATACTGTAATACCCAAACTAATAAGGACAAAATATATGTCCATTGCTCCATAATATCCCATGAAAAATAGCGTATGAGTATACATATAATTGCGATTAAAATAATTGGCAATACTATGTTTATTATGAGTATTATTTTATTCCATATCTTACATTTTTTATCTACTTTTTCTTTTTTATTGAGTTCTATTTGTAATCTGTTAATGCGTTCATTCAATAATTCTCTATTCGTAGCGAATAAAGCATCCGCGGTCAATTTGTTTTTCTCTTCCTCTCGTCTTTTTTCTTTTTTTATAACTTCATTTTCTTCGCGTGCTAATTTTAATTCATAGCGTTGATTCTCCAACTCTCTTTTACCTCTTTCTGCGTCACTAATAGTTATCAAAGCATGGTTTGTATTTTCAGAATTTATATCTTCTGGTTTCAAAACTTGCTCTTTTAGACTAACTAAGGTTTGTGCGGCTAGCTCTTTTGTAATTCTTCCATTTGCAAAATCTTGTTTTATTTTTTCAAATTCTTTTGAAACAGAGCCTGCAATATGAGATGCTAAAACAATTTGTGCTTTTGTAATCACATCAAATGATTTGGGGTATTTATTATCCCCGAACCCTTTATTCAGTTTTCGCCATATTCTATTTGTAATAAAATCAAGGGTTGTTGTATAAGGTACATATCCATTTTCTTTGAGAGAGGAATCAACTTTTAATGTAGTACTATTGCCTGTTAATAATATACATTTTGAACGTTCAAAACTAGTACATTTACTTTTTCTGCATATATTAATGTAATTGACAAAAGTTAGGCTCTGTTGGATAGACTCAATGCTACAATCAGGTATATTTTGAATGAGTTCATTTTCCTTGTCTTTCGTATAAATATTATACGGGATGTTTTCTTTATCACTGATGTATATCTCATCAGATACTTGAATCAACGACTTGTTTAATAAATCGTAAAAATGAGATTTCTTGGTTAAAACATCTGTTCCATCTGCACACCCATTTGTAATTTCGACCATAGCCGTATTCGATGGATCTAATGTTTCTTTTCCATCGGTAATTCTTTGTGCAATAGAAAAGAATTTGTTAATATTAGATTCTACTTCTGGAAAGTACCTTAATTTGATGATTTCCGTTTTTGCTTTTCTGTTTACCTCACGTACTAACTCAATAAAATCATCAAATAATCGTTTATATAGGTCTCCGTTGTATCCAACAAAATGGAAAAGCATTTCCTGTTCAAGGTAAATAGTGAAATTGTTTTTCCAACTTCCTACTTCTGAGATATTATCATTGTATTTTATACCTGTATACAATATAACCCCTTCTTTAATAGATTTAAGTTGTTCTCTGATATTATTATCATTTTGACATTCAATTAAAAACGCACTTATATAGTCGGCATATTTTATTTGTGTAGTGTCCTCTATAATGAATTCACAAAAAGATTGTACTATCTCTTCCTTTTCAGAAGAAGATAGATTGATATTTTTTCTATCTTCAATATAGGTGATTAGTTTATTGATAATTTCATTATTGCTGTCTTCGATAGTGCAAGTATTTTCGCTTGGAAAAACAACATTTTCTTTGATACGGTAATTCCCAAATTGTTTGTTGCAGAACTTTTTTAATGCAGATTCAACAACGGTGTCAGGAATAGAAAAATTATATTCTGTGTAGAGTCGATTCCTAATGTCTGAAGCGGTAAAGATATACAAATTGTGATTCTTAATAATTAACTTTATAAAATCGCTTAAAAGGACAAGTGTGTCCGTACTTTCGTTTCTATATAATTGTCTAAATAAAGCCAATGACGCAATCATTTTCCTGCCATTATCTACCATATTTTTTATCTCCTACAAGTTAAATATCAATAAATATACAATCCAAATATTTTGTTCGTTATGCATACCACATCAATTATGAATTAGTGACCTTCTGCACCAATGCTGGGCATATGGTTTTTAGTTGTTCTCTTGCCTCTGTGGCGATGCGTTTGCACTCCTCGTAACACTGATACAACTCTACTATTTTTTGCTGCACTGTGATTGGAGGAAGTGGTATTTGAACACTGTACATCATATCAAATGTAAAGAACTCATGCGCACTTCCTTCTGAGCGCCACCTTGCAAAACGGTCAAACTCGGCACGCTTAAAGAATAACATTAAGTATTGTGGCAACAAATTATTTTCATTCGTTATGTAGAATACACCATATGCAGAAGAAACAGTACAATCTTCTTCTTCTCTATATGCAATAGAAATTTTCTCTCCATTACGAGTTGTAGCACGGTTGTATGCGAATTGTCCTTTGCGAACTATTTTATCAGATTTAGAATTCTCTGCTACTTGTTTTGGTGTTTGGAAATATTTTAGGTTAGATATGCCTTGTGATAGTGTAATTTCCCCACTTGTATTGCGCTCATCACATTCCTCTATATACTCTCCTAATTTGTGTGTTGGGTATTGTTTTTTACAGTCCACGATAAAGGCTTCGCAGGCTTGGGCGAGAGGGGTGAGCATGGCTTCGTTGGTTTCTGCCAAATGCTTCAATCCTTCATACACTGCCACCAACTCCCGCTGCACCTCTATGGAGGGGAGAGGGATGCAGACTTCTGCTATATTATATACTCTGTAATAATTTCTTGCAGATCCAATAGCATCAAATTTACAATATCTTGCAAATTCGTCTCTTTTCAGATACAAGTTCAGATATTGTGGTAGTAAAACACTGGTATCATTAACATAGAACACTTCATATAAAGAAGAACAGATGGCTTTGTCCCATTCAGTATTGAGAGCAATAGAGTTTATCTCCATTCTTGCAGGGTTAAATACAAAATCATACCGATAAAATACATTATACATTGACAAGTCACCATCTTGTTTTGGTGCAATAAATCCATCTCGCGTAACCCCTCGAATGGGTACATGATAATCTTTATTTTTTTCACGCCTTTGGGTTATGTAATCTCCCAGTCTAACGATTGGCACATTACAAGACCTGCACATGTCCTGCATATGACTATCTGTACATTCTGAAAGCATATCTTCACAACCTTTCTTTTCCATACTTATTCTTTATCATCTAATTGTGCTTTTATGAGTTCTGTTTGACGGATTATTTATCCCATTATCTCTTTGTCTTTTAATAATTCTTGTAGCATTTCTTTGCTGGGTAGTACTTCCATATACTTGCTCGCAAATATCTGGGTGTTGTCAAGTGGCAGCGTCATTTCCACAATAGACTGCTTTTTGTCTTTACAGAGCAGAATACCAATTGTAGGATTTTCATCTTCCAATTTCACTTTGCGGTCGTAGTAGTTGACATACATTTGCATTTGTCCAATGTCTTGATGTTTCAATTCTCCTATTTTGAGGTCAAAAAGCACAAAGCATCGTAGAAGTCGATTGTAGAATACGAGGTCAACCCTAAAATGTTCTTCATCGTATGTGAATCTTGCTTGCCGTTCAACAAATGTGAAACCCTTACCTAATTCAAGCAAGAAAGTTTGCAAGTGGTCTATTATCTTGTTTTCAAGGTCGGTTTCAGAATATCTTGGCAATTCGGGTAAACCAAGAAACTCTAAAATATATGGGTCTTTCACAATATCGGCAGCCTTTTCTACAATCTGCCCTTGTCTGCTCAACGCAATTACTTCTTCCTTGTTCTTACTCAATGCCAACCGTTCGTATAGCCCCGAATTGAATTGCCGTTTCAGTTCCGAAAGCGACCAATCGTTCGTATGTGCTTCTATCTCATAAAAATTCCGTTCCTCTGGGTTGCTAATCCGCATTAGAAACAAATAGTGCGACCAACTTAATGTAAATACTTTTTCGGCTTGTGATGCGCACGAAATCGTAGAATTGTTGTCAATAGTTGCATGTTTTTCTAAAGATTTTGTAGGTGCAGACTGGGCATTCCGAGAAGATTTACGAGACACCTTCTCGGAAATCTGTTTCGTTGTATAAATACGATAGAAATTACGCATATTTTGCAAATTATCGGCAGAGAACCCCTTCCCGAATTTCTCCGTAAGTTTCACGGAAAGGGTTTTGAGTGTTTCCTTCCCATACTCAGCACGCTCTTTCCCATTCTGCTCATTCTCTACAATCATACGCCCTATCTCAAAATAGGTATATACCATAGATAGATTGACTGCTGTTTTGACAGTCTTACGAGACTGTTCTAATAATGCTACAATGCGATTATATAATTGTGAGTTATCGCTAACTATTTGTTTTTCTGTTCTCATTTTGGCTATTGTTTTATTTGCATTCATATCCTAAAGCATTGAAAGCATCTTTGATGTGTTGGATATTGTCCTCGTGGCGGTGGAGGAGGTCGGAGACAGATCGTGCGGCTTCGCGCAGGGTTGTATCATAATCAATATGGGCGTCTCTATCTACAAACTCTATATAGCGACTTGGAACAAGGCTGTAGTTGTTTCGGGCAATCTCTTCGATACCGACAGAACGATATAGTTCAGGCTCGGCATAGTGTGTACCATCAATGCCTGTTTGTTGCCAAGTATGGTAAATGGCAGCGGCACGCTCTATCTGTGTATCCGTCAGCGCAAACTTCTTCTTCTGTTGGTTCTTCACTGCGTTGTTGTATTCGGGTGCTGTCCAACTGCGCAAGTCCATAAACAGTACTTCCCCTGTGCGGTTACGCAGCGTGTTGTCGCCTTGCTTGTTCATGTTGAGTATCCACAACGTAACACTGATATCCGTGGTGATAAACAACTCTCGTGGCAGCACGATGATGGCTTCTACTCGGTCTTGCTCCAATAGTTGTCGGCGAATGAGCGGTGCGGTACCATCATTGTCGCCCAACGCGCCGTTGGCAAGCAGAAAACCCGCCACACCCGATGTCGGTTTGAGGTGGCTCAGCATATGCAATATCCATGCATAATTGGCGTTGCTCTCAGGCGGTAAAGCAAACTGCGCCCAGCGCGGGTCGGTTGCCAAATTATCATTATACCATCCTTTGAGGTTGAAAGGTGGGTTGGTCATGATATAGTCGAAGTACAAACCTTTGTGTAGGTCTTTGGCGAAAGTGTTCTCTGCCTCCGCACCCAGATTGTGGCTGATACCGCGCAATGCCAGGTTCATTTTGGCAAGGCGGTAGGTGGCAGGTTCTTTCTCTTGACCATAGATATTGACGCGGCTGATGTCACCTTGCTTGGCTTTGATAATATCTGTACTCTGCACAAACATACCGCCCGAACCGCAACAAGGGTCGTAGATAGTCCCCTCGAAAGGCTGTATGCAGGTGGCTATGAGTTTCACTATATCATGTGGCGTGTAGAACTCCCCTTCTTCTTTGGTGGCATTGACCGCAAATTCCTTGAGGAAATACTCGTATACATAGCCAATCAGGTCGCGGTGTGTGCCGAACTGCTTATGTGAGATCTTATTGATTTCATCCACCAATTTCTTAATGTCGTTGGGCGCAAGGTTGCGGGTGGTGAATGTGCCTTCTACGAAGCAGCCACGCAGTTCGGGCACATCGGTAGCAATCTGTTTGAGGGCGGTATCGAGTGCCACATTGAGTTCGGCTGCAGGTTTGTTAATCAGTGTACTCCAGCGAGACTCTTCGGGAAGCGGAAAGGTACCGTCGGCAAAGGAAGCATCCAAGAAGAACGCGGCAAAAATGTCGGGATCGTCGGGATTAAGCCCCTCGGCAATCAGTTTGTTGCGCAAGGCGAGTACACCCTCGTCATATTTCTCACCTATAAAGCGCAGAAAGATAAGAGTCAGCATCAGGTCGCGTTTCTCAAAGAACGAACCTGAATTGCGCGCGTTGCGCAGTATATCACGACATTTGAACAGAATATCATCGATATTCAAAATAGTTTCTTTGGTGGTTTTCTTTGCCATATGCTATGTATATTGTATATATTGTTTCTTTGGTTTTGTGTTGAATATCTATAATTATGACGTGTCTCAAAGTGACAATGCAAAGTTAATTAAAAAAACGAGGATTCCTATCATCTTTACGCATTTTATACTATAATTGTACAGAAAAATACCATAGCGATTACTATATGTAGCACTTTTATGGGCTAAGTTTTAGCACATTGCAATACACAATAAGAGCATACAAAATAATAAGCGAGAAGCATATAGCCTCTCGCTCATACATATAGCCTCTGTTGCTCTGATTAGATAGTACCGCTGATAAGAATCAGTACCAAGAGTGAAAGAATGGCATAGAACTCGGGGAAAGCAGCCATAATCATGGTACCGGCAGTAACATTATGTCCTGAACCTGTAGCAGCCACACCATTGGCACAAACTTGTCCTTGACGCAATGCCGAGAAGAAACCTACAAAACCAAGTGCAGCACCGGCTCCAAAAACAGCAGCAGCCTGCAAAGCCGTCATTTCAGGGGTAAGGAAACTTTGCAAAAGGAAATATCCCACAAAACCATAAATACCCTGTGTCGAAGGCAGTGCGGACAAAAGAATGTACGTACCCATTGCTTCGGGACGTTTCTTGAGTGCACCTACTACAGAATTACCACAAATGGTAAGACCATACACACTACCAATACCTGACAACCCTACCATAAGGGCAACGCCAATGTAGGCAAGAACTAAATTGAATGTCATAAATGTTAGTTTTTTTGTCTCCTGACTCTTTGTTGCAAGATGTCTTAAGAGGTAAGTTATTAATTATGTTATTTATTATCAATGATTGCCGTCGTAAGCATTATTTTTTGAAAGGACGATATTCCTGTCCCCCGCCTTCGAATCCGGCATTTTTATAAAATTCAACAAAAGTGAGTCGCAATGGGTGTACTACCGAACTAATCAGTGCCAACGCAAAATTGAGTCCATGTCCGAACACCATGATAAGCACCATAGGCAGCCAACCTATCCATGCGGGCAATCCGCCACCTACCTGTAAAGCCAATTGGTTGAACACATTGCCCAATATACCGCCTGCCAAACCCAAAGCAAACAAACGAATATAGGACAATACATCGCCCAACAAGCCCGATGCCATATTGTACGTACCCCACAAACCGCTACCGATATTCAATACCAAGAATTTGCGGTCGGGATTGGAATAGAACAATATGAGCAATGCACAAAGCCCTGCAATAGCATACAACGTATATTGCACACCTGCCACAAACGGATTACCGGTGAGCATCGGAACAAGCATTACGATACAGTCAACCAAAAATATGAGCCAAGCCAAGTCGTAAAGCGCATATTTGAAGCCCTTCTGTAAAGTAATCTTTACCACCTTGAAGCCCATGGCAAACAGAATTTGAAAGATACCGATACAGATTGCAAAGACCATCATCGGACTATAACCATGACATGCTTCCTTAAAGTTATTATCCGTTATGAAATACTGACGTACAGGCTTCAGGAAGGCTACTTTCTCTAATTCGATACCAAAGAACATACCCGTCAGAATACCCACTACCATGGTGGAAATTCCCATAAAGACAGCCAACCATCCCCAATCTTTCATAGAGGGTTTCTTCCATAGTAAGAAAACGCCTGCCAACAATACCAACAAACCGTAACCTCCGTCTCCCAAACACAATCCGAAGAAGAGCATGAAAAACGGTGCGAAGAATGCCGTCGGGTCTATTTCCATATAATTCGGCAGAGAATAGAGTCGCGTAATGGGTTCGAACAAGCGCGCAAAGAAATTGTTCTTCAACTTGACCGGTGTAGCATCGGTTTCGTCGGGTGTTTCTTCTATGTAGTAAATCTTATCGGCATCCAACCGACGATTAAGTTCAACCGACAATTCCTCCGGACAGAATCCTTCCAAGAGTTTGAGCGAATGGTCAGCCACCGAATCTGTACTGAGTTGCACCCGTGTCCAATCTATGCGTTGTTGTTGTTGCTCAGCCGCCTTTTGCAGCGATTGCAGATTAGCAATAGCCCATGCCTCCAACTTAGCCTGCTTGGCCACCAATAGGTGCTGTATACCCTCCGCATCGGTCAGAAGATGCGTATAGTCGTGCTCATTGAGTTTTACTTCTTCAGCCTCCAATGCAAAAGCCTCGTTGGTAGGATTAACCGTAGCAAAATATACATTTCCACTCTGTTCGGCCACCACAAAAGCGTTGTACAATGTTTCCCATGCGGCATCATATTTGCTTGCCGCACACGTAAAGAACTGCACATTCCAACCGTTTTGCTGCAACTGCTCCAATTTCTCCGAGGAGAAAGTTCCCCACACCTGCATGCGTTGGGCTTCTCTGCTGACTGCCGACAATGTTTGTTCCAATTGTGCTTTTTCAGCCACCATTGCATCGAATTCCGTCAATCGCTGTTCTGCATTTTCCAAAGCATCACATGGGGCTTCCAGCAAAGCAGTTCCTTGCGGAACATACGCCGCAACAGCCGTCTGTGCCTTACGCAGACGCTGACAAAAGGCAATCTGCTCATTGAGCATAGGATTGTCAGCCAATCCTTCCGCCTTTTCGGTTATATGCACCACCCCGGCCTCTCTCAATCGGAGCAAAAACTGCTCATACTCCTGATGAAAGACCAAAAAGGTGTATTTTTTCATTTTTGTTATCATACACTTACATCTTTATAAGTTATGAATTAGTACCATCCTCGGCAAGTGCCTCGGCTTCCCGTTTGCTCTTCACTATCTTCTGCGAAGATTTGGAAAGATTCTCCTCGTCTTCCATAAAGCGTTTGATTTTTCGGATAGCATCCTCATAACCGGGAATCTGCACCTTTTCAAACAGATTCACCTTCTGTGTGGATTTCTTACGGGCATATTCCAACAATTGCAGTTTGGCACGGCAAAACTCCTGCTCTATACCTACCTGCGCCAACTCTTTGAGTTGCACAAAGCCATCGGCATACCATTTAGGAGACGAAAACAAACTGAACTCTTTGGTGGAATAAATCACTTCGTCCAATACAGGCACACGCACTCCGGCAATTTTCCGGACACTCATGCGCACATCGTCTACATGTAGCAAAGAGGTATCGAATTCCCCCCACAAAGCCAACATCCGATCGTATGCCGCAATGCGTTGCTCCACCTCGCTATCCAGACGCTTTATTTCGTCTTTAGCCTTTTTCACCTCCATGCGCAACGCCGACTCCTTGTTCTTCAAGGTAGGCAATGCACGTTGCCGCATTTTAAGGTTCTTCTCCAAGCCTTGCAACGATGTTTTATTATATTGAAATGCAATAGCCATACTTATCCGTTATTTGCCCCAATACTTATCAACCAATGTCTGCTTGATGTTCACCTCTTCCGGCTTGAAGTGTTTAGCAAATAATTGCCATGCCACATCCAACATCTCGGTAGTATTGATATTAACATCTATAGCCAAAATACGATCGGAATAGTCTTTAGCAAACGACAAGCAACGTTCATCATAGTTGGTCAAGTCGAAACCGTTCTCTAACTTCGTTTTTGCATTGGCAGCATCGGCATACAAACGAACGGCAGCATTCATAACCTGCGGATGATCTTCGCGCGTTTTCTTGCCGGCAACCAATTGTTTCAGTCGTGACAAGGAGCGGAACGGGTCTACAATAACCTTACCGATATCCGAATCACGACGTAAGTACAACTGTCCTTCTGTAATATAACCCGTATTATCCGGGATTGCATGTGTAATATCACCGCCTGACAAAGTTGTAACGGCAATAATCGTTATCGATCCGCCTGCGGGGAATTGTACTGCTTTCTCATAAATCTTTGCCAAGTCCGAATAAAGCGAACCGGGCATTGAGTCTTTCGACGGAATCTGATCCATACGGTTGCTCACGATTGCAAGCGCATCGGCATAGAGCGTCATATCGGTAAGCAATACCAATACTTTCTCGTTTTTCTCTACGGCAAAATACTCGGCTGCCGTAAGTGCCATATCCGGAATAAGCAGACGTTCTACAGGTGGGTTCTCGGTAGTATTAACAAAAGAAACGATACGATCAAGCACACCTGCATTGCTAAATACATTTTTAAAATAGAGATAGTCATCGTTGGTCAAGCCCATACCGCCCAAAACAATTTTATCGGCTTGGGCACGTAGTGCCACATTCGCCATTACTTGGTTGTAGGGCTGATCCGGATCGGCAAAGAAAGGTATTTTCTGTCCGGAAACCAATGTATTGTTCAGGTCTATACCGGCAATACCGGTGGCAATCAGTTCCGACGGTTGTTTACGGCGAACAGGATTAACCGACGGTCCACCTATCTCCACTTCCGTACCCTCCACCTCCGGTCCTCCGTCAATGGGATCGCCATAGGCATTGAAGAAACGTCCTGCCAATTGCTCGCTGACACGCAGCGAGGGGGCTTTCCCCAAGAAAACCACTTCGGCATCGGTAGGAATACCCTCGGTACCCTCAAACACCTGTAGCGTAACATCATCGCCCATAATTTTCACCACCTGTGCCAACTTACCGTTGACAGTAGCCAACTCATCGTTGCCCACCCCTTGCGCCTTGAGCGAACAAGTAGCCTTGGTGATGGCGGTTATTTGTGTGTAAATCTTTTGAAATGCTTTTGCCATATTTGTGTAGTTTTTTATTTACTTCTACTTGCTGCACGTTTAATTGCTAATGCAATATTATCACTTTTCAATCTATATTTGTTTAATGATTTAATGTTTTTTCTGTAATATGCAATTGTCCTTCATTTCCATTATTACCACGATGTTGTCCTTTAGAATAATCCTTGTGTTCCATTACCTCCTTTGAGTTCATGACCCATATAGATATCTTATCACGATATACTGCCATCCATACAAATACATCACAACATTGTGGTTTAAGTTGCTGAAAATTCATCAAAAAAGGACATTGTGTATTATATGATAATGCTTTTTTATACAAAGGTTCGTCACTTCTACTATCACATACTCGTGAAGCCTTTACCTCTATACGTATTCCATCTAACCACAAATCGTATTGACCATGATAGTTTTTATCTAATTGTTTAGATGCAGGTTGTAATTTTGAACATTTGCCTAATAAATAAGTTTGCGCAAATGACTCACCAAAACCACGAGGTGCAGAAATTTCGAATATCCATAAATTCGGATTCTTCGCTATATATTCCCCTCTTATTTCCAAATAGGTTTCATAAGTAATATTCCCTTTTGCCAAAAAAGTTGCCAATAATAATTCATATTCATTAAACGGGAAGATTGATTTATCCTGTTCTATTCTACTCATTATCTGACATTTCATAAAAGGATTTCCCTTATATGCTTGTAGTATCCTATTCTTTAATTCGGTAAGTTCCATTTCTTTCTTCTATATTAATAAAATTCAAGTACTCATTCTCATTAAAATTCTTATGTTCTTGAAAATACTCAATACATATGGGCAATAGTTCTAAATCGCTCCGCAATACCTTATTTGCACCAAATAGCATTTGAAATAACCAATTCATAAATTTGCTATTCAATAAATCAACAGTCTGTTGCCCCGTCAAAGGAAATGTTTCATTTAATACAAGCATATTAGCACTATTTAACACATAGCGTTGCTCTCTATCACAATAAAAGACTAATTTATTAGATATGAATCTATATATAAGTTTTTCATTGGCTAAATATAAGGACATCGGTGCTACTTGCTGACAACCTTCTAATGTTTCTGAAATGAATAATGTCGGTGACAATAAACCTACTGATGTAATATCTTTCCCCCTATAAACAGGAACATATCCTTTATGTTGAATACTCAAACACTTTTCTTTATTATTACCAGTTACAATTCCTAATCCCCAACGAGCATTATTCTTTAGTGTAATATGAGGTAACGCATACATGTACTCAATAATTTTCGTTGCTTGTTCCGTGTATGCCAAATTGAAAATATTTCTAGGCATTGTCAAGAATGAATGTACTGTGCGTTTCGTTATTTTTTTCCCTATTTCACAAGTAACTAATTGTGAAGCATTTTTACAAATAGTATTATCTAACTCCACCCCCATTGCTTTTGTCATCACTCCTCCAAATATCTTTCCATAATCCGTCAAGCGTTTAACAGATAGTGATAGCATCTTTTGGCGCGCTGTTTCAAATGCTGCTACATTAAAAAATGCTTCTGGTAACAATAATCCCATATTTCCATTTTCTTTTAACACCGACAAACATGCAAAAAAGAAAAGGGCACTCGTATCTTTACTATTGCCAACGTTATAACTATCGGCATATTGGTCACGAACATGCTTAGGCAGTTTCTTTCCCCAAGGAGGGTTTGTATATATATAGTCGAACTTACGATTTATGGATGGACATATTTGTAAAAAATCCGCACATACGATATTTTTACTATCATACCCTGTTAGTTCATAAATCCGATGCCGAGTAATCTCTACAGCATTTTTATCCGTATCAAAAGCATATATATTCTCAGGGAGGAATCCTTTATGTATGGCTGCAATTACAAAATTTCCACTACCACAACATGGTTCTAAAAATGTATCATCCGGCTGAACAGAAACACTTTCTAACATATCTGTCACAATATGCTCGGGTGTATAAAATATACCCTCTTGATTACGATAAGCATCCGACAACGTGGATTCATAGTCAACCGAAATATCAGTTCCTTGGTAGGTTGCTATATCAAAATCAGTTTCACCTCCTATCTTATGCAATTTATTAGCCCTTGATACTAACTTAGTTTGCCCTATATATTGCGCAACGAACATATCTACACTCTCTTTGGTTACTGTCTTCGCACACACAGAATGCAGATACCCAACCTTTATCCAATTGTGTATCGTTGCTATAGACACCTGCAGTTGGTTTGCGACTTCAGGTATACTGACATTTTGTGTTTCGATATTTGCCCAAAGGGATTGTTGTTGCATATATATTTAGGCTCTTATCTGTTTCTGAGCAAGTAACTCTTCCAATTGCTTGTGGTAGTTTTCAAATTGTTCGCTATGAAATTCCGAGTAGTTCATCTGCTTGCAGAGGTTGATAAGTTTCTTAAAATACTCATTCACATCCAAGAAGTTGTCGAAATCGTAATCATGCGCACATATGTCCATTACCAAATCCAACATATATTCCTGACGCTCCAATGGACACATGGCATCAATTTTATCGAACGCATCTTGTTGCAGTATGACAAAGTCGATAAGTTCCGATTTCCAGAATGCCTCATGGTAATCAACGGGTACACCGTCGTCACCCAAGATATTGATTTGTTCTTGTATCTCCTTACCGCGTTGCAGGAAAGTTTTCATACGATTGACTTTCTGCAACCATTCACCATTGATACGCTCTGTAATATACTCTTCAAATTCGGTATATTCAAGGTATTTCGAATAAGAGTCGATCGGATTGACAGCAGGATAGCGTTTACGGTCGGCACGGTTCTGCTCCAAAGCATAGAAACAACGAGCGGCTTTTTTAGTACCCTCGGTTACCGGTTCTTTCAGGTTACCGCCGGCAGGTGAAACCGTACCTATAAAGGTAATACTACCCGTTGCATCATTATTCAAATACACATACCCGGCGCGTGCGTAGAAAGCACCGATGGTTGCCGATAAGTCCATTGGGAAAGCGTCCTGACCCGGCAATTCTTCCAAACGGTTGGACATCTCACGCAAGGCTTGTGCCCAACGCGAAGTAGAGTCAGCCATAAGCAATACGCGCAATCCCATAGAACGATAGTATTCCGCAATGGTCATAGCCGTATAGACCGATGCTTCACGGCTTGCCACAGGCATGTTGGATGTATTGGCAATAATGATGGTACGTTCCATCAGTTTGCGTCCTGTATGCGGGTCTTCCAACTCGGGGAATTCCACGAAAATTTCCACCACCTCGTTAGCACGTTCACCGCAAGCCGCTATAATTACAATATCGGCTTCCGCCTGCTTCGATATGGCATGTTGCAGCACCGTTTTTCCAGTTCCGAAAGGTCCGGGAATAAAACCCGTACCGCCCTCTACGATAGGATTGGCAGTATCAATCGTACGCACTCCTGTTTCCAACAATTTGAATGGACGCGGTTTCGATTTGTATGCCGTAATGGGGCGTTTTACAGGCCACTTCTGCACCATCGTAACTTTATGGTCGTTGCCCTCCTCATCGGTAAGAACAGCAATCGTTTCGTTGATTGTGTAGTCACCCTCCGCAATTACCGACTTAACCGTATAGTTTCCTTCCATAACAAAAGGCACCATGATTTTATGCGGTTGATGGTTTTCATCCACCTCGCCGAGCCATGCAGCAGCAGTCACCACATCGCCTGCCTTGGCAATAGGTTTGAAGTGCCATTGTTTTTCTTCATCCAGCGGGAAGTTGTATTCGCCACGTTGCAAAAATACACCTGTCAGTTTATCAAGGTCGTTCTGCAATCCGTCGTAGTTACGGCTCAACAAACCGGGACCTAATGCCACCTCAAGCATGTGCCCCGTAAACTCTACGGTATTGCCTACTTTCAGTCCGCGGGTCGATTCGAACACCTGCACATACACATTATCTCCCGTAACCTTTATCACTTCCGCCATCAGATGGGTATCGCCCAAATGGATATAGCAAATCTCATTTTGCGAGACAGGTCCATCTACGCCCACCGTCACAAGGTTGGAGATTATACCTTTTACTTTTCCTGTTGTCATTATATCGTTCTGTTTTTATATTTCCAACTTGATTCCTTTTTTCATCTCTGCCAACAATTCGCGAAATACTTTTTCTCCTTTCTCAACCGTGAGCGTATCCCAACGATGCAAAATAACCGACTGCAACCAATACGCCAATACATTCTCTATCTCAAAATTACAGAATACCGTATGGTCTTCAAGCCATTGCCAACGCAGAGCATCAATATTTTTCTCGCGTTCCAGCGGATTATCAATATCCGCCAATTTCATGATATCGGCATAATCGGGCAATATACCTGCCAAGCCGAAATCTTTGGCCGATAAGTTTTTGCGCAACTGTTGTGCCACTTCGTTATTACCGACAACGGCTTTCTGTACATCAAATCCATGACGTCGGCACACCGTAGCCGCCAATACATTATTCAAATCAAGATTAAACAAGAACCAATCGCGAACAAAGCGATTCCCGCACTTGGCACCATACTGATAGTAAAGTTGCGTTTTCAAATCGTCTTCCGATAGCGATGATTCTTCTCTTAAATCGGGGTTTGCATCGAGCATCTCCTGCACCAATGGAGAATCTTTGGTCATGCGCAACAAATCCAACAGACGCATATCTTTTTGCGTCAGTTGCGTGCGCAATTCCGCCAACAACTCCTCCTGCGACATTTTTTGCGGTTGCCCCAATCGGAGTTCTTCCAATCCTGCCAATAAATAATTGTAAAGCATTGTTCTTTTTCGTTGTTTGGTTAGATTGATACCTTACTGTCCGTCTATCAAAACAACATATTCACCAATTGCGGACGAAGATATTCCTTAAAGTACTCCACCAATTCCTTATCGCCAAAAGCCAGTTTGTACCCGCCTTTTTTCGGAGCAATGGTAAACTCGGTTTTAATACCCTTAACTTCTTTGATTACAACACCCTTTTCCAACAATCCTTTTGCATTTTGTGCAAAATAGGCATTCAAGGCTTCTGCATCCTTGGTTTCAACAACAACTTCACCTTGTTTCACCAATTGTTCTGCCAAAGAAGCAATAATTTTCTGCATAAATGCACTGTCAGCCGTGGCTGCCTTAACAGAATCCTGCGCCAATGTATCGGAAAGCAAATCGGCTATTTCCGTTTTCAGCGCACTCACTGCCTGCGATGCAAACAATTTCAGTTCTGAACGTGTATTTTTGTCGAGTTCGGCAGCATTGTGTTCAGCCTGCGCTAATTTTGCCTTGGCTTCGGCTTCAGCCTTAGCGATAATTTCTGTGGCTTTACGTTCGGCTTCGGCCACAATCTCCTGAGCCTGTGCTTTTCCTTTCTCTACACCTTCTGCATAAATTTTGTCGGTGAGTTCTTGAAGTGATGTATTCATATCGTAGTTAGTTTTTATATTCTTCTTGTTTCATCATTACAAAACGGTAGAAAATCTCCTTTCCGTCCACGTTGCAAAGATACAAAACTTATACCAAATGAACAAGACCACCCTACAAAATACCCCAACTTTTCCGTAATTATCCAACGTAGTTCCGTTTTTGTCCAAAACAATATGCCATCGCAACTGCCAAAACCTGCCGGCTTATGCCAAACCCGGCATAAGCCACTACTATAAAAAAGTTTACAGAACACATACCATCCCCCACCATCCTGCAAAAAAAATGCTTGTAGCACCTGCAAAAACATCCCTTTTCCTCATCCTGAAAAGAACAAGCAACAGACCATTTTGCAAATTCACAGATTACAAAACAATACACACCAAATCTTTGAAAAACAATAGCGAACGGATCAATCGCTCGTTACAATCTCATGACAATGTCGCAAATCGCTCGCAAAAAACCTGCACTTCAAGCAAATGCAATCGAGTATTTTTAATTAGAGAAATCAATCCGCAACAATGGCATTTGCTTGCAGATTTATCGCTGTGCTGTTATCCACAGCATCAGCAGCAGATAATACCCCCTCCTACAACCAAACCGTCTTTATACAACACTACCGACTGACCGGGTGTTATTCCCCACACCGGCTGCTCGAAATGCAACGACAAACGTGATTTTACGTCTTCTGCCTGCCATTCCGACAAATCAAGCCGCGCTTTTACTGCCGGCGACTTATAACGTATCCGCGCCTGCACCACAGCATCCTCCTGCAACCATCCGACATCACGTACACGAACAGCATCCGCACGCAAAACATCGGCCAACAAATCGTCGTGTTCACCCAATGTTACTTCATTGGTTGCCGCATCAATGCGGGTTACATAACGCGGACTGCCCAACGCAATCCCCAACCCCTTACGCTGCCCTATCGTATAGTTGCAATAGCCCGCATGTCGCCCCAACACACGCCCCTCGGCATCAACATAATTACCGGGAGAAAGAGCGGCACAATCCGTTTCTGAATGCTCAATATAAGGACGCAAAAAAGTACGATAATCGTTATCGGGAACAAAGCATATTTCCTGACTTTCCGTTTTACGTGACAACCGCTCGAAACCATGTTGGAGTGCAATTTCCCGCACTTGTTGCTTGGTGAGTCCTCCCAAAGGGAAAAGTGTTCGTTGCAGATTTTCTTCTGTCAGCATCCACAAAAAGTACGTCTGGTCTTTCTTTGCATCTATTGCATTCTGCAGATACCAATGCTCCTCTCGCTGCGCAATACGCGCATAATGCCCCGTGGCTATCCACGCACAATTGTAAGCATCGGCAGCCTCCATGAGTTTACCCCATTTTATATGCGAATTACACAACACACACGGATTCGGTGTACGCCCATGCATATATTCACTGACAAAGTCGGCTATTACATTGTCACGAAAAGTATCTCTGAAATCCAAGATATGATGTTCAAAACCCAACTGCTCCGCCAGGTGCTTTGCCTCCATGATCGATTCTATGGAGCAACATCCTTTCTCTTTGGCAATACACGATTCGCGAATACTATCGTACGTACGGAACGTCACTCCCACCAATTCGTACCCCTGCTCCAAAAGCAACATGGCTGCAACGGAACTATCAATTCCGCCACTCATCGCCATCAATACACGCCTATCCGAAACACCCTCTTTCATACTCATTCCACTACACACTCACGCATAATCTCCGATACAGTGGGATGCGGAAATACCACCTGCTGAAACTCCGCCAACGTATAGCCCATTCGCACTGCAAACGATGCCGCTGACACAAATTCGGAACACGGATTACCCACCATATGCACCCCCAAAACCGTATTGCTCTTTTTGTCGGTTATCAACTTGCACAAACCTGTTTCACCCTCATTTTCGGCAACAAAACGCCCCGAATAGGTCATGGGCAAACTATGCACGTCATAAGGAATGGGCAATACACAATCTTTACCCGTAAGATCGCTCTCCGATAACCCCACTACAGCAATCTCCGGATTGGTGTACACCACCGACGGAATAGCGTTATAGGCAATGCGCTGCAACGGAATCTGTTTCAACATTCTCCCTACGGCCACTTCCGCCTGACGCGATGCCACATGCGCCAACATTATTTTGCCCGTCACATCGCCCGCAGCATATACGCCTTTCAGGTTGGTCTGCATAAATTCGTCTACCCTTATGGCACCACGTTCTATCTCCAACGGCAATTTATCCAATCCTTCCAAGTTGGCGCGTCTGCCCACCGATACCAAAATACGTTCGGCACACACCGTACCTTTTACGACTTCTTCGTTTTCCGCTTGTTGTTCATAATGCACTTCTTGCCCTTCTATGGAAGTCACCTTTGTTTGCGTAAGGAAGCGCACCCCTTTCTTCTCATAGTTGGTACGCAGCACGGCAACTATATCGGCATCCGTATTGGCAAGCACCGTAGGCATCGCCTCAATCACCGTAACATCTACCCCCAATTCGTTGTAGAGTGTTGCAAACTCCATACCTATCACGCCTCCGCCTACAATAACCACCGAAGCGGGCAACTCTGTTGCCGCCAAGGCTGCCGTAGAATCCCACACATAAGGATTCGCCTGCACCCCCGCAATCGGAGGTACAAAATTAACCGATCCGGTGCAGATTAGCAATCGTTGCGCTTCGTAATGTTCTCCGTTGGCTGTCATCGCAATACGACCCTCTTCATACTGCTCCACTTGTGCCTGCGCAGACACAATCGTACACCCCTGCAAACGTGCCCGAATACCTGCCGCCAACTTACGCACCACTTTGTTCTTGCGCTGCTGCATGCGGGCATAGTCAAACCCAACTTGCTGAGCGGTTACACCATACTTGGCAGCATTAAGCATGTTATGATACGTTTTTGCACCATAAAGCAACGTCTTCGTAGGAATACACCCTACATTCAAGCACGTGCCACCTAATGCCGTTTGCTCAAAGAGCAACACTTGCCAACCTGCCTTTGCCGCCTTTTCGGCTGCCGTATAACCGGCAGGACCGCCACCGATAATTGCTAAATCGTACATACAGAACAAGTATATTTGGTTACAATAGATTCTCACAATAAATTCTTACTGCCGAACGAATCGTTTCGATGCAAGGACGTTTCTTGTAATAGGCATCCGTACGTTCTTCAGGTTGGGGTGTACCTTCCGGTTTGGCCAAACGCAACAGTTCGGCACATATGAGCGAACCGTTATACGCGCGAAATTCTTCTGCCAAATGCTGAACCGTCTGATAATTACGCATCTTCCCCTTATTATCGTGCGGAGTCGCAGAACCGTTGTACATACCTGTCAGCATAAACATACCGCACGCCGCTCCACACGTTTGGCGCATACGCCCGATTCCTCCGCCAAACGATGCCGACAAACGCAACGCCAATGTCTCATCTATTCCGTATAAATCTGCACAAGCCGCAAACACTGCCTGCGAACAATTAAAGCCTTGGCGGAACAAGTCTTCCGCGCGTTGCTCACGCCTGAGTATATCTTCTTTTTCCATCGTTTTATAGGGTTCATGACAAAAGAAAACCGATACGGGTTTATTACACCGCCCGACAGCCCTCTTTTTCGGCACAAAAGTACTACAAATATTGTATATTCACAAAAAACACCTTATCTTTGCAAGGATTTTATGAATATACTTTTCACCACACATCTGCCTCAGAGTGCATTTGTATCCTTAAGCGAACATGCGCTGACAATACCGCAAATGCCCTATTTTACGGAGGAAGAACTCCGTACACACATCGCTGATGCCGATATCTTAGTGGCAACATTCGACTATAAAATCAGTGCCGATATGCTCCGTTGCGCTCCACGCTTACAACTCATTGCCAATTTCGGTGTCGGCTATAACAACATCGACATATCCTACGCCAAAGCACACGGTATCCGTGTTACCAACACACCCGATCCTGTAATCGAGCCCACTGCCGAACATGCTTTTGCACTCATGCACGCCATTGCACACCGCATTGCCGAACTCGACCGACTATTAAGAATCCCCCAATCTCCCATTCGTTTCGGAGTTATGAACAACCTCGGAGTTTCACTCTATGGCAAAACATTGGGTATCATAGGCATGGGCAATATCGGACAGGCTTTGGCACGGCGCGCCGTAGCCGCAGGCATGAACATCATCTATCATAACCGCCACCGCTTGCCCGCTGACAAAGAAACACCCTATCAGGCACAATATGTCGATTTCGAAACAATCTTGACACAAGCCGATTTCCTATCGCTCAACCTACCCTATACACCCGATGTACATCACCTCATCGGTAAAGAGCAACTGCAACGCATGAAACCCTCCGCCCTGCTCATCAACACGGCACGAGGGGCGCATGTCGACGAAGCGGCACTGGCCGATGCCTTGCAACAACAAATCATTGCAGGGGCTGCATTAGATGTTTACGAAAACGAACCACACATCAACAATACACTCAAAACACTTGACAACGTAGTGCTATCCCCACATATCGGAACAGGTACCATCGACGGACGATTGGACATGTGCCGATGCGTGACCGACAATATAAACGCTTTCATTCACAAAGAATATCACAAAATGAATAGCGTAATATAAATCGAACAACAGTCAAATTAATTCATCGTCTTAACACTCAATAGCATGAATCTTACCGAACGTTTCCTCAATTATGTTTCTTTTCATACCACTTCCGATGAAGAAACCAACATGACACCGTCCACACCCGGACAAATGGAGTTTGCACGTTTTCTGCAAAACGAACTCATACAAATAGGCATGCAAGATGTAACCCTCGACAATAACGGATACATCATGGCTACACTACCTGCCAACACCGACGATAAAAAACCCGTTATCGGTTTCATCGCCCACATGGATACATCGCCCGATGCAAGCGGAAAACACATTAAACCGCGCATTGTGGAAAACTACAACGGAGAAGATATTCTGCTCAATCCCGAAGAAGGCATACTCCTCGAAACCGAAAAATACCCCGAAATCCTACGTTACCGAGGCAACGACATCATCGTTACCAATGGTAAAACACTGCTCGGAGCCGACGATAAAGCAGGCATCGCAGAAATAGTTACCGCCATGGAATACCTGCTGCAACACCCCGAAATCAAACACGGACAAATACGCGTAGGATTCACGCCCGATGAAGAAATCGGACAAGGAGCCGACCATTTCGACGTGGCTCAATTTGCTGCCGACTGGGCGTATACCATCGACGGAGGGGCCGTAGGAGAACTCGAATTTGAAAATTTCAATGCTGCCGCTTGCAAAATCATCATCAAAGGCGTCAACGTACACCCCGGATACGGCTACCACAAAATGATTAACTCCATGCGCATCGCTGCACAGTTCACCAATCTGCTGCCACGCATGGAAACACCCGAACATACCGTCGATTACGAAGGATTCTACCACCTTGTCGGTATGCAGGGAACCGTAGAAGAAACCACGCTCACCTACATCATTCGCGACCACGATCGTCGGCATTTCGAATCCAGAAAAGCCGAAATGGAACACCTTGCACGCAAAATCAATCGCGAATACGGAGAAGGAACGGCTACCGTTGAACTACGCGACCAATACTACAACATGCGCGAAAAAATAGAACCCGTCATGCACGTAGTCGAACTCGCAAAACAAGCCATGATCAAGGCCGACGTAACACCGCAAGTAAAACCCATACGAGGAGGTACCGACGGAGCAAGACTCTCCTTCGAAGGACTGCCCTGCCCCAACATATTTGCAGGAGGAGAAAATTTCCACTCACGCTTTGAATACCTACCCGTACAGAGCATGCAAAAAGCCTTTGAAGTAATCCTTAATATCATAACACTATGCTGAAACAAACACCTTTCACCGACATCCACATACAACTGGGTGCGCAAATGCACGAGTTTGCTGGCTACAACATGCCTATCGTCTACACCACCATATCCGAAGAACATGCCTGCGTGCGCAACAATGTCGGAGTTTTCGATGTCAGCCACATGGGCGAATTTTGGGTAAAAGGAGAACGGGCACTCGATTTCCTGCAATATATCACTTCCAATGACGTTAGCCGACTCGATGCAGGAAAAGCACAATACACATGCTTCCCTAACGGGAAAGGAGGCATAGTGGACGACCTCATCATCTACAAATATTCCACCACCAAATATCTGCTCGTGGTTAATGCTGCCAATATCGAAAAAGATTGGGAATGGGTCAACCGACACAATACATTCGGAGTCACGCTCGAAAACGCATCCGACCGCATGGCACAACTCGCCGTACAAGGTCCCAAAGCAATCCAACTATTGCAGCGGCTCACCGACATCGACCTCTCATCCATACCCTACTACGCTTTCCGCGAATGGTCGTTCGCAGGAGTACAACCCGTCATCATCAGCAACACAGGATACACCGGAGCAGGAGGATTCGAACTCTATTTCCCTCCCCAACACGGCAAACAAATCTGGGACGCACTCTTCCAAGTTGGAGCCGAATTCGGATTGCAACCCATCGGACTCGGAGCACGCGACAGTCTGCGACTCGAAAAATGGTACTGCCTCTATGGACACGACATCGACGATACAACTTCACCGCTCGAAGCGGGACTCGGATGGATTACCAAATTCGTTGACGGCAAAAACTTCATCGACCGAACATTCCTCGAACAGCAAAAAGCAGAAGGAGTAAAACGCAAACTCGTACATTTCCAAATGCAAGAACGAGCCATTCCACGCAACGGATACGATATCTGCGATGCCGACGGCAACAACATCGGAAACGTCACATCAGGCATCATGCTGCCCGGAACAAAAACAGGCATCGGCATGGGATACGTACCCACACTTTTCGCCAAAAAAGACAATATTGTCTTTATCAAAATTCGCGAACGACTCTGTCCCGCCACCATCGTATAACAATCACCAATCAATACACACCATTATGAAAAAATTCATTCTCTGCTGCCTCTGCGCTATTGCGTGCATCGGTTGCAACAAACAAGAACAAGAAGTCCTCAAAACACGAAAATGGGCCGATGTCACCAAACAATATGCATTCTTGCAAGATTTCCCCGCCTACAACTACGAATTGGAGAACGTGCACTATAACAACGCATACGGAATGGAACAACTCTCTTTCTTCGATTACGACTGCCCGACAGCACATTTCGAAGCATACAAAACACAACTCGGTCAATCCGCTTTCAGCATCACGTCCGACATGGGAAACAGCATGATGTATGAGCAGCAAATCGATAACATCAAACTCATCATCCTGCTCACCTATACAGGCAACAACCTTGCATGTCAATACACACGAACTGCCAACTAAACAATAGTACAAAACAAATTAAACCATACGATTACGGGCGAAACATTGTTTCGCCCGTAATCGTATGCACAACACCATCCCTCGCACGCACTAAACAAAACCAAAAACCGAGCGAAACCACTCCCAATAGATTCCTTCAAGTTAATGTATATATAATCCAACAATTGAAACCAACATAGTGTTTCAATTGTTGCGAGGAGTCGATGCGAACCGCCAAATGTCGCACGACATTTCTTTCGGTGAGCAAACGACGACGAGTCAATACCTTAATATTTTTGATGCGGTCGACCTGCTTTTTTCCCACACCCACTTGCATATTCCAAACATATTTCGTATCTTTGCCCGATTTTCGAAAAACACAATCGAAAAAACATCGGAATATGAAAGAATTCGATATTACTGCCAAAGTGCAGGTGTATCGTTTTGACGAACTCCCCGAACAATGGAAACAACTCGTGGAGAAAGCCAAAAAAAGTACACAAAACTCTTACAATCCCTATTCACATTTTGCGGTAGGAGCGGCTTTGCAACTTACCGACGGACAAATTTTTTGCGGAGCAAACCAAGAAAACGCTGCATACCCAAGCGGACTATGTGCCGAACGTACCGTCATGTTCTATGCCAATGCACAATGCCCTAATACACCCGTCGAGGCCATCGCTGTCGCAGGATTCACTAACGGAGCATTCACACAAATTCCTGCTGCACCTTGCGGAGCATGCCGGCAAGTTCTGCTCGAAACCGAACACCGATTCCAACACGACATCAGCATCATACTCTACGGAACCGAAGCCGTCTACGTCTTCCCAAGCGCAAAAAGCATGTTGCCGCTATCATTCGTAAGCGACAACCTTAAGGGATAACCGACTACAACTAACACATACTACGAACTCTTATCCGATAACAATAACGACAAGAGACGACGCCACTATTCCCTGATGCGAAACCCTATCAAAAAACTCGACCTCTACATGCTCAAGAACTTCCTCGGGCTTTTCCTGATGACGTTCATGATATGCATCTTCATTCTGCTCATGCAGTTCCTATGGATGCATGTCAAAGACCTTGTCGGAAAAGGGGTCGGAATCTCCGTACTCGCCGAATTCTTCATCTATGCAACCGTCTCCGTAGTGCCACTCGCACTACCACTCGCCATACTACTCGCATCGCTCATGACGTTCGGAAACATGGGAGAAAAATTCGAACTCACAGCCATGAAATCAGCAGGAGTCTCACTCTTCCGAATCATGCGACCGCTCACCATTTCCATCGCATTCATTTGCGTCGGAGCATTCTTTTTCTCCAACTACATACTACCCGTCTCACAAGTCAAACTCTGGACGCTCATCTTCTCACTCCGACAAAAATCACCCGAACTCGAAATACCTACAGGAGAATTTTACGACGGAATCAGCGGATACAATATCTACGTACGACACAAAAATACCAAATCCGGACTACTCTGCGACCTCATGATTTACGACTACAGCGGCGGATTCCAAAACGCCAAAGTTATGGTCGCCGACTCCGGACGAATCTATTTCACCGACGACAACAAATACCTACTCCTACAACTCTACCACGGAGAATCTTTCGAAAACCTCAACCAACAACAAAGCGGCGCAAATGCCAAAAACAGAGTTCCCTATCGACGAGAATCATTCACACAAAAACAAATGCTCATCGATTTCGATACCGAATTCAATCGATACGACGAATCCGTACTACGAGACCAACACGTCTCAAAAAACGTTGTCGAACTCATACAATCCATCGACTCCGTCAACATCATCGCATCATCCAAAGCAAGAGAACAAAGCAACGAAATGGTCAGCACCAAATTCTTCGGCAGAGAACGAATGGAAAACAGACAACTCACACCCATCACCAACCAAGAACGAAATCTATACAACATCGATAGCATATACAACAACCTATCAGTCAGTGCCAAAGAAAGAGCACTCACCACCGCATACGAAAAAGCCCGCACACAAAGCGACCAAATCGAATACAACGCACTCCTTCTCGACGATGCACAACGATACATACGAAAACACGCCATCGAACTACACCGAAAATTCACACTCGCTTTCGCATGCCTCATCTTCTTCTTCATCGGAGCACCACTCGGAGCAATCATACGAAAAGGAGGACTCGGAGCACCCGTCGTCATCTCAGTCATCATGTTCATCATCTACTACATCATTGATAACACCGGATTCAAAATGGCACGAGAAGGATTCTGGCCCGTATGGGCAGGAATGTGGCTCAGCAGTGCAGTGCTCCTACCCATCGGAATCTTCCTCACATACAAAGCCGCTACCGACTCCGCACTGCTCAATCCCGAAGCATGGATCAAACAGTGGGACAAACTCCGACAACAAACACGACGATTGCTACAAAACATCAAAACACAACGCCTGAACAAGCAACCCTAAAACACTTACAAAATAACATTTTGTAAGCAAAATTTGCCATAAACATATACAGAATGCACTTTCTGCTTACACCCCGTTTTTGCCATTTTCGCAACAAAAACAACGATTTTCCTGCATCCGAAACCACTAAATAAACACCCCGAAATCAACCCTTTACCCTATTTTCAACAACCACAACCCACTTCTCCACCACAAAATCCACCCAACATATAGACCCAAATAACATAAAAATAAAGTAACATTAAAGTAACATTAAAGTAACATGGAGCAACCAACTACCCGACAACCACCCGACACCACCCCGACCATCCGGCAACAACCGCATACCTAACACACACACAACATCACACTACCCCATAACAACCATTTCACCACATCACACCAAATAGCAAAATGTCAAAATACAAACAACCGACTGACACCACCCGAATACACTCCAGACACATACAACCTACCAAAAAATAAAACAAATACTTGCCAATACCAACATAAATCCTTAACTTTGCAAAACCTTGTCGCAAATACCTGCATACACCACATACTACGACAACACAATACAACACTACCCGTCTATGACAGAAAGCGACCTCACAACACAAGAAGAAATAAGCATACAACAAGAGTTCGATGCCCTGTTGGATGACTACAAACACACCCTACACCGTCAAAAAACAGACATCATCACAAAAGCCTTCCACTTCGCCAAACAAGCACACAAAGGCATACGACGACGCTCCGGAGAACCATACATCATGCACCCCATCGCCGTAGCACGAATCGTAGTCAAAGAAATCGGATTGGGAAGCACATCCATCTGCGCAGCACTCCTACACGACGTTGTCGAAGACACCGAATACACCACCGAAGACATAGAAAACCTCTTCGGACACAAAATAGCAAGCATTGTTGACGGACTCACTAAAATAGCAGGAGGAGTCTTCGGAGAACAAGCATCCGTACAAGCCGAAAACTTCCGTAAACTGCTACTCACCATGTCCGACGATATCAGAGTCATACTCATCAAAATCGCCGACAGACTACACAACATGAGAACACTCGAGTTCCAACCACTCGAAAAACAATACAAAATCGCAGGAGAAACACAATACATCTACGCACCACTCGCACTACGATTAGGACTCTTCCCCATCAAAACAGAACTCGAAAACCTCAGCTTCAAATACGAACACCCCGAAATATATGCCGACCTGAAAAACAAACTGGCACAAAGCAATGCACAACAAATGGAGTTCTTCAAAGACTTCGCCGAACCCATACACGAAAAACTCGACAATATGGGCTACGAGTTCACACTCACGGCAAGAATCAAATCCGAATACTCCATCTGGAAAAAAATGCAGACCAAACACATCCCATTCGAAGATGTCTACGACCTACTCGCCGTACGAATCATTTTCACACCCAACACCTCCATGAGCGAAAAAGACCAATGTTGGATGATTTACTCTGCACTCACCGAAATCTACAAACCACACCCCGAACGAATACGCGACTGGATCTCAACACCCAAAGCAAACGGATACGAAGCACTACACGTAACCGTCATGGGACAAAACGGACAATGGGTCGAAGTCCAAATACGAACCACACGAATGCACGAAATCGCCGAAAAAGGATTGGCGGCACATTGGAAATACAAACTCGGAGAATCCGACGAAACCGAACTCGATAAATGGCTCAAAACCATTAAAGAACTACTACAACACCCACAACCCGACGCAATCGACTTCCTCGATACATTCAAACTCAACCTCTTTGCATCCGAAATATTCGTCTTTACACCAAAAGGAGAAATCAAAACACTCCCACAAGGGGCTACCGCACTCGACTTCGCTTTCATGCTACACACACAAATAGGAGAACACTGCATGGGCGCTAAAGTCAACCACAAACTCGTACCGCTCAGTTATCAACTACAAGGAGGCGACCAAGTAGAAATCATCACATCCAATACACAACACCCACAACCCGAATGGCTCGAATATGCCATCACGGCAAAGGCGCAAACCGGACTCAAAAACTATTTCCAAAAGGAAAGAGTTAAACTCATACACCACGGAGAACAAATCTTCCGAGCCGAACTCAATCATATCGGTATGGCTGACCAATACGACCGGGCACTGCACCGTATGATACGCTACTACAATTTGCAACAACCCGCACAACTCATGTTGCAAATAGGAAAAGGACGCATCGATATTGCCGAAATGTCCAAAGTCGTACAACCAAAAAAGAAAAACAACTGGCTGCGTTATCTCACCTATCCTTTCGCCTCTTCCACTGCCGATAACGAAGAAAACAACGAACCAAACAACGCTGCTACCGCTAACAACGACAATAAAAAACAACACCATATTACGCTGACCGAAGCAAATATGGATACCGAGTTCCAAATATCTCCCTGTTGCCACCCCATACCCGGCGATGAGGTTTTAGGCTATCTCGACGAACGTGGCATCATCATGATTCACAAACGACACTGCCCAATTGCCGATAAACTCAAATCAAGTTACGGAAACAACATCTATTCGGCTACATGGAGCATGCATCGAGAACGAACCTTTGTCGAAACCATCGAAATAAAAGGAATCGACAAAATGGGAACTGTCATGCAAATTCTGCAAATCATTTCTGCTGAATTCAAAATCAACATGCACGACATCCGCTTCAATGCCGACGGAGGTATATTCAACGGAAAACTACAATTGCAAGTGCACGATACACAAGAAATATGGGAAGTATGCAACGCTTTACGAAAAATACAAGAAATTAAATCCGTACAACGAATAGAAAACTAAATATAACAAACCTATAAACTATCAAAAACAATGAAAAAGACGTTTATGTTAAGCACACTGCTCGGTTTGGCAATGTGGGCAATGGCACAACAACCCGTCATTACGTTCCAAAAAACAGAACATAATTTCGGACAAATCAACGAAGAAGACGGACGTGTAAGCACTATCTTTGAATTCAAAAACGAAGGTATGGAACCATTGGTGCTCAGCAATGTACGAGCATCCTGCGGTTGCACAACACCTACATGGACACGCACACCTATCGAACCGGGACAAACAGGAGCCATCACCGTAACCTACAACCCTAACGGACGACCCGGAAAATTCCGCAAAACCATTACGGTTACATCCAATGCTACCAACCCTACTGCCAAACTATACATTCAAGGCGAAGTTATTCCACGACAAGCCAAACCCGTCGATAAATACAGCATCAAAATGGGAGAACTCAGCCTCAAACAAAATACCATGGCATTTGGCACCATTACAAAAGGCAACAACCTGACACGCTCTATCGAATACACCAACCTCACCGACCACGACATCACTGTAGAGATTCTGCAAAACGACAAAGATTTGTTCCTTACGGCAGTACCCTCTCTCAAAACATTGAAACCTAACGAGGTTGGAACACTCAATGTCAATTTCGATACCGACAAGTGCAAAGAATGGGGACCCGTTGCACACTACCTCTACATCATGGTCAATGGCAAACGCGTAATATCCGACGAATACAAAATTACGCTCACGGCAACAATAGAAGAAGACTTCTCTAAACTCACTGTCGCACAACGCCAACAGGCACCTATAGTCGAAATATCCACCAAAGACATCAACTTGGGAACAGTAAAGGCGGGCAACCACATGCCGGTAGCCAAAGCAGTCATCAAAAATGCAGGAGAAAACCCCTTGGAGATTCGTCGTATCATCAACAACAACCCGCAAACCATTAAAGCAACCGTAGCCAAAACAATACTTAAAGGCGGCAAAAGTACCGAACTCAAAATAGAATTGTTACCCCAATCCAATCTTAAAGCGGGCGTATACCGTCGTCAAATAGAAATCATAACCAACGACCCCGCTACGTCAAAAATACGCTTGACAATTATTTGGACTGTTGAAGAATAACATAACACCGACATGACGCATCCCGAGAACGACCAACGCTACAAAGGACTCACCGTCAACGAGGGAGTAGACGCCCTGCCCGCTGTGAATCCGTACACCACATTCCGACGTAAGAAACGAGTACTTACCACCGATGAATATGTCGCTGGCATACTACGCGGTGATATCTCCATACTCAGTCAGGCGGTAACGTTGGTGGAAAGCAATTTGCCACAAGACCAACAAATAGCGCAACAACTTATCGAAGTATGCCTTCCGCACGCAGGCAATGCGGTGCGGGTAGGCATAACGGGAGTTCCCGGAGCAGGTAAATCTACGTTCATTGAGGCTTTAGGCATGGAACTCATCGCCAAAGGAAAGAAATTGGCGGTATTGGCTATCGACCCAAGTTCCGAACGTTCTAAAGGTAGTATTCTCGGTGACAAGACCCGCATGGCAGAATTGTCTGCCGCCAAGAATGCGTTTATACGCCCTTCTCCTTCTGCTGGTTCGTTAGGAGGAGTAGCGCGAAAAACACGCGAAACCATTGTGCTATGCGAAGCAGCAGGTTACGATACTGTATTCGTTGAAACAGTGGGAGTAGGACAATCGGAAACCGCAGCCCACTCTATGGTCGATTTCTTCCTGCTCTTGCAAGTAACGGGAACAGGAGATGAACTACAGGGTATCAAACGTGGCATCATGGAAATGGCAGATGGTATTGCTATCAATAAGTGCGATGGTAATAACATTGAGAAAGCACAGGTCGCAAAAACGCAATTTAAGAATGCGCTTATGCTCTTTCCACCGCCACAATCGGGTTGGACACCTACGGCAGTTACATGTTCTTCGGTTGAGAAAACAGGTATTGCTGACGTTTGGCAAATGATCGAAGACTATGTGGCATTTACGCTCAAAAACGGATATTTCACTTACAAACGTAACAAGCAGGCAAAGTATTGGATGTACGAAACTATCAATGCACAGTTGTTGGGTAATTTCTATAACAACGAAACCATTGCCAAGCAATTGGAAGAAGCCGAACAACAAGTACTTGCCAACCGCCTCAGTTCATTTGTGGCTGCCAACGATTTGTTAGACCAATATTTCAAAAAACAACAATAAGCCAAGGCATTATACCCTAATAGCACCAACTCCTCTACTAAAACAGAATGTTAGTAGAGGAGTTGGTGCTATTAGGGTATAATTTATTAGTTTTCTCTATAGTTGTATAATTCAAAAAATTGCTATATCTTTGTTCTGAATTCTATCATTTGAACTCACAACATTGATACATTGATAAAGAGATACATATGTCCTGGTTCAATAAATTATTTAATTTAAGACATACGACTTCATCCAATAGTTATATTCCTGAAGAATATCAAGTAGTTATTGATTTTGAAAACCAACTCAATTCTTTGTTGCAAACAGACAAATATATTTCACGTAAAGAATATACTACACTTTACAATAATGCAAAAAATACAGCGGCTATTTTTCATAACCTTGCCAATACACAAACCTTATCTTTCTATTGTGACACTCATCATATTGATATTCTCACTATTCATTCATTCCTAAATCATATATCTGATTTAGCAAAACTTGATAAGAATCAACTAATTTATACACATAATGCCTCCTTTATTCGACGACACATGTTGTCTGATAAAATATATTTAGATACCATCTTAAACGCCATTGACCCCAATATCTTACTTGATGCAGAACAACGTCATGTCGTATTATCTGATGAAGATTATACATTAGTAGTTGCTGGTGCTGGAACAGGAAAGACTACCACTATCGCTGCTAAAGTTAAATACTTAATTGAAAAACAAGGTATTTTACCTGAACAGATATTAGTAATATCATTCACCAACAAAGCCGTTGGTGAATTACAGCAGAGAATCAATAAAACATTAAAAATTCCTTGTCCGATTACTACTTTCCATAAAACGGGCTATACCATTTTACACAAACAAGATAATACAAAGAAAAACATAGTAGATAACGGTTTTCTATTTCATGTAGTTAACAATTATCTTAAAGGTAATATTCTGCAACAACCGGAATTAGTCAACAAACTCATCCTATTTTTCGGCTCTTATTTCGATGCTCCTTTTGAAGGAGATAATCTCAACGATTTTTTCAACTATCTTTCAAAAGCCGATTTCAGTACACTAAGAGGAAATATAAAAGAATATACACAGAACATTATTGACAAACGAACAGGAAAGCATATCACAATTACTCATGAGACATTACGGTCTGGGCAAGAAGTGCAATTAGCAAATTTCCTCTATCTAAATCAGATAGACTACGAATATGAGGCCCCCTATCCATATCATATTCCCAACTCTCATAAACAATATACACCTGATTTTACCATCAAACAAGGAAATAAAATTGCCTATATTGAACATTTTGGAATTTCTGAGGATGGAAAAAATGCCAGATACACACAAGACGAACTGAATAAATACAAAAAAGCAATTAATAACAAGATTTGTCTTCATAGACAACATAAAACCGACCTTATCTATACATTTTCGTGTTACAAAGATGGTAATAATTTTCTATCACATCTTCGTCAACAACTTATTGAACATGGATTTGTACTTAATCAGCGTTCATCGGAAGAGGTATTCACAAAAATTGTACAAACAGAAGAAAATAAATATATACTACGATTAGTAAGTCTTGTATGTACTTTCATCCAAAATTTCAAAGTAAATAACTATACTATTGATGATTTTCATCGATTTGAAGCCCAAACCTCTAATGAACGTAGCAAATTATTTTTAGCGTTATGCGAACAATGTTATTATGAGTATTCCAAACGCCTAAAAGAACGGCATGCCATTGACTTTGAAGATATGCTAAACGATTCTGTAAGAATCTTAAAAGAACAAGAAAAAGAAAAACTAAACCTGCAATTCAAATATATCATTATTGATGAATATCAAGATATTTCGCGGCAACGTTTTGACCTTAGTAAAGAATTAAGTAAAATCTGTGACGCTAAAATTATTGCTGTTGGTGACGATTGGCAATCTATTTATGCGTATGCAGGCTCCGATATCACACTCTTTACTCAATTTAAGAAAACAATGGGATATGGTCTCGAATTGAAAATTACAAAAACTTATCGTAATGCTCAAGAAGTTATTGATATTGCAGGTCAATTTATTCAGAAAAACACGACACAATTACATAAGGCACTTATATCAACCAAACATATCAATAATCCAATTATTATAGAAACATATCCTGAAGAATTTGATCGTAAAAAATATCAAGGCAAGGGTGGCAAGTATTACCTAATAGGCAAAACCGTAGAAAATATACTAGACAACATTTTTGCAGAAAATCCGAAAGCCTCTATTCTATTATTAGGTCGATTTGGTTTTGACGCCTATAATCTATGTAAATCCAATGATTTCTTATATGATGAAAAAAGTGGTAATGTACGCTCCCAAAAGCACCCACACGCCGTATTAGAATTTCTAACAATCCATCGGGCGAAAGGACTTGGCTATGACAATGTTATTATCATAAATGCACGTAATGAATCATATGGTTTTCCTGCAAAAATACAAGATGATCCTGTTCTAAAATATGTTGTAAAAGATGATCATTCTATCGAATATGCAGAAGAACGAAGGTTGTTTTATGTAGCCTTGACACGTACAAAAAATCGCGTATATCTTGTTGTTCCAGAAGAACATCCCTCTGAATTTATAACAGAATTGATACACGATAATCCAAACATTATAGTGCATGGTCAACTACATCACTCGCATATTAAAGTTGCGACCAATATAAAGCGTTGTCCAATATGCGGTTACCCCATGCAATTACGTTATAAATCCTCTTATGGATTACATCTTTGGCTATGCGCTAATGAACCTGAAATATGTGATTTTATGACTAATGATTTAAGCGGAGGGAACTTGCCTATTCTAAAATGCGACAAATGTAAAGATGGTTATCTTATCGTAAAACTTGGAAAAACTGGTTATTTTTTAGGTTGTACCAACTATAAACATGACAAATCCGGATGTAACAATATGTTATCACCCATTCAATGTCAACAGATTATTAATCACCAATTATAATCTCTTTAGCCTAATACATGCATATTGTCGGCTAATTGCGCAACGCTACTGGCCCCAACCAATACAGATGTCACACCCTCTTGCGCCAACACCCATGCCAGTGCCTCCTGAGCCGTAGTTCTACCATGTTGCTGACCCTCTATCTGCAACTGACGGATATAAGAGAGCATCTCCGGTGTAAGACGTTCGGAACGCAGAAATTTCTCTTGCGCCATACGCGAATCGGTAGGAATACCATTCAGATAACGGTCGGTAAGCAGACCCTGTGCCAAGGGCGAATAGGCAATAAAACCAATACCCTTCTCTTTGCAGAAATCCAAGATTCCCTCTTCTATAGGTTCTCGGTTGAGCATATTCAGTCGCCCTTGATAGATGAGCAACGGCACATCGCGTTCACGCAGATATTGCTCCGCCTGCACGAGCGGTTGCAAGGGCCAATTGGAGATACCTACATAAAGTGCTTTACCTGACCTAACAATATCTACCAAGGCTTGCAATGTTTCTTCGATAGGTGTATGTGGGTCGAAACGATGCGAATAGAATAAATCTACGTACTCTAAGTGCATCCGTCGCAAACTTTGGTTGATACTTGCCATGAGGTATTTCCTTGAACCCCATTCGCCATAAGGACCTTCCCACATATCGTAGCCCGCCTTGCTTGATATAAACAGTTCGTCGCGATACGGACGGAAATCATCGTCCATCAAGCGTCCCATTGTTTCTTCGGCAGAACCATAAGGAGGACCATAGTTGTTTGCCAAATCGAAATGCGTAATGCCGTTATCAAACGCATAATGAGTAATAGAGCGACTACGTTCGTAAGCATCATTACCTCCAAAGTTATGCCAAAAACCCAAACTTACTTTGGGTAACAACACACCACTCTTGCCACAACGAGTATAAAGGCGGTCGGCATGCTCATAACGGGTTGAAGCCGCAGTATAAATACCTTTAAGTTCCATAGATATTGTTTATGTATTAAAAATGTATATTCATATAGATAGGCAAATGATCGGAATAGCCGGACTCTTGATAACGAAAGCCTTGATAGGTTCGCCTTGGACGAGTCCCCAAGAAATGGGTATCGTCCTCTTGCAGCCAAGAGGCATCGTAAATAAATGCTTCTGACAAATTCCGCAAGCAAGGACTTACATAAAACTGGTCCAAACATTTCCATACCCCCTGATATTTGTAAGTACCACACCCTTTTTCTTCAAAAGGAAGCATCTTGTTGTACATACCCTTCAAATTGTCTGCAGCCTCGGCATTAAAATCGCCCATTACTACAACGAGAGCCTCCGGATGTTCGGTAAATAACGTATCTAAGGCGTCTTGCAAAGTCTGCAACGCGATTTGCCGACGCGAAGCAGTGCTTGATGCGCCTCCTCTTTGTGAAGGGAAATGACAGAGAAACACATGCAACGTATCGGTATTTCCCACTATTCCTGCAGCATAGACAATATCACGTGTAGGGCGTCCTTCCAACTCTATGGGAATAAAGTGTTGCTTTATAGGCTTGAACTGTTTTGCATCGTATAGTAGAGCACAATCTATACCTCGCACATCAGGACTATCTTGGTGAATATACCGATATTGATAATTACGCAAAGCACCCTTGCACAAGTCTTCCAAACATTGCTTGTTCTCTACTTCACACAATCCTACTAAAGCAGGAACATTCCATTCGCCTATATTCGCCACTACCCGTGCTATCTGTTGCAATTTGTTTTGATAGCGGGTGTAGTTCCAACGTCGCTCTCCATCGGGAGTAAACTCGGTATCTTGCTTGAGCGAATCGTGGCGTGTATCGAACAAGTTCTCTACATTGTAACCGACAATACGCAACGTAGTCTGTCCTGCCACATAGCAACAACCCAATATTAAGAAGGCAATATAGAGCAACCGACATTTCATTGGACCGAACTTTGTTGCAGTGCATTGACCAACATTCCGCATGCCGCCAATATATCTTCCCCTCTTGAACGACGTATGGTGGTGGTGATATTATTCGCCGTCAGATAGTCGCGTACCCATTCGGCTTGCTCCATCGTGGAGCCATGGAGTACATCCGGCATTCGTGCCTGCTGCGGGTCTTCATGAAAACGAATCAGATTGACTCGGCAGGGAATATCTTGCAGCAAACGACGCAACTGATTAACATGCCGCAACGTATCGTTTTTATCTTTGAAAAGAATATATTCAAACGACACCCGCCGTTGATGACGAAAATCATACTGCCGTATAATATCAAGCACCTGCGTAATGGAGCATGCGCGTTCAGCCGGCATCAACTGAGCGCGTTCGGAGGGAAACGGATTATGCAGGCTTATCGCCAAATGACATTCGCATTCTTCCAAAAAACGATGCAGTCCGGGCATCTTGCCTACAGAAGATACTGTGATACGGTGCGGACTCCAAGCACACGCATCAGACGATGTCATAATCTGCAAACTGCGCAGTACATTATCTATATTATCGCAAGGTTCGCCCTCGCCCATATAAACGAGATTGGTGAGTCGTTCGGCATCGGGAATGGAAAATATCTGATTCAGTATTTCGGTCACTGAGAGTTGTCCTTTGAACCCCAATGTTCCCGTCATACAAAACTTGCAGCCCATACGACAGCCCGCTTGTGTACTCACACACAGTGTCGCCCGCTCTCCATCGGGTATATACACCGACTCCACCACTCCCCCCGACACCGGAAACAGATATTTTTTTGTGCCATCGACTGATACTGCCTCTGCAATAGGTGCTACACGCCCTATTGTATATTGTGCCGCCAATACCTGTCGCCCTTTTGCAGAGATGTTGGTCATTTGCTCAAACGATGTAACACGCTTTCGGTAAATCCATTCCGAAAGTTGTTTTCCTGTAAATTTGGGCAACCCAACAGAGAGCGCAACGGCCTGCAGTTCTACCAATGTTTTACCTAATAATGCTTCCATAATGTATGTGTATATCTATCTGCAAAAGTACAAAAAACATTCTATACGCGAAAATAGAAAGATGAGGCTATCCGAGCGCCTGCAACGAAAACAGAATGTTGAATTACGCAAGAGGGCTATTAGTAATCGGAGAAACCAGTCGATTTTAACAAAATGGAAATTCGACGAAACCTCGTCGAGGTCTCACTATGATATCGTAATGGTTTCGTAAAAAAAAAACATATACAATCGACACAAGGTATAAGCAATTTGTTTATTATAAAAGAAACTTATTGTTCATTATATTAAAAGAGTGTTATTTTGACAAAAATGTATACTTTTTTGATAATGACTGTAGTTGAGAGTGGAATGTGTTTCAGAAAAGACTTCTTGTGTATTTATAAAAAACATTGTATCTTTATAAAGTCAATCCGTAGTTTGGTTGTATATTTATCAAACCAATTACAATTAGGGTTGGAGTATTCCACGCTGGAGGGATTATGTTTCTTTGGGGTGGAAATGATGCCGAACAATATGAAAATTCAAGGACAAGTACTCTTTCGATTATAGCATTTTTTCGGCAAGACATAATAGAAAGGCGTTTGTTGAACGTTGTTGCGATTACTCAAAAACTTCGCAACTTTTTGCTTACAGTCCTAACAATAACAACGAATCGTCCTCGGGTATGTATTATCGTACCACGCACTTACGTGTGTGGTTTTGTATATATTCAGCGTGGACTTCGTTTGTTTTTCTACTGTAAGCAGGGATTGCGAAGCCCTTGAGTAGCGTGAAGAACAGGTGAACTTCACGCTTTTTTTACGTATTCCTATGATGATATTTTATAGGCAAGCATAAGTTTTACATAAATAAGTCAAGTCATACACTAATATAGTGTTAAATATAGATATAATAACCATTAAAACAAACTATTATGGCACAAAATGAAAAACAATGGAGTTCTGCAACTCCAGGTCTATTGATGATTCTATTGGATCAATCTGGTTCTATGCTTAACGATTATGAAGGCAATGAGTCTGCAACCGTATTTGCTTCACGCGCAGTAAACAAAGTAATTGACAATATTATACAAAAAAACTTCAATGGAGAAGCACCCAAGAATAGGTGTTTTATTTCTGTGATTGGTTATAATCACAATGTAAAAGATGCACAAATATATTACTCCTGAAATGATCCGTTGTGCAGAGAGGCAACTTGATCAATGGATACCTACGGCATAAACTTAATTTCATATTTTGATTGATTTTTACATAACTTGCCGATGGAAGAAAGCAATAAGTTAAAGAATCGTTTCATTATATTCTACGCTCTTGAACACATAATAACTAAAAACAAAATAAACCACATCATCCGCATTAGAATTACTTGCTAACCCTGATAAGTGTTACTACATATAATTGCAGCCAAACATTACAACAACATAGAACAAAAAATTTCCTTCATTCTGATGATAAATAGCAAAAAATGGTTGTGTAGTCTCTACACTATCAAATATCTTATTATACTGATTGATAACAACATATCTTCCATAACAAGAGCTATCGGATAGTTGTGAACTATATATGCCCTACAACAGAAAAAGATTTATTTCTGTCCATTCCTCCAATAGAGGGAAAAATAGCGAATAAACAGATAGTAAAAACAGAACCTATCTGCCCCATAACTGACAGTAAGTTTGGAGGAGATGTATATGTGCAATCTGTATTTTCAGAACCGAAGTGCGAAAAAGTTCTGAGGTTCTTTATATAATTTGTTTATTCACAAAGACTTTCTATTGGCTTTGGAATGGGGGGTCACCCAACCAGGGCCCCTTTCCTATAAAAATCAAATAAAAAGCCTACTTTCAACTTGCAATACCCCCAAAAAGACCGAAGTCTCCACAGATTAACTAATTTTGCATTGCTATTACATACAAACAATTAGCCTCATAGCAACGGTTGTAAATTTCTGCCTTACTGCAACACAGAACACTAAAAAAAATCAACTTTTCTACACCGATTCTTGAATTTTACAAACTAATTCGCTAATTTTGCCAAACATATCGTATAATCCATTTTAATAGCAAACATTTAAGACAATAGAAGATTTCCGTAATCATATAGCAGCACAGTTGCCTGTAGAAAATGGTTCGGAGGCTCATCTCTTAATGCATGCTCTATCGCAAGAAGCGTTGCAACTAACCACAGAAATCAACAACACTTACCACGCGCCCGATGCGTTGCGGGCGTTGTTGGCATTGCTTTGGGGACACGATGTACCCGAGTGGTGGGTATGTTTCCGCCTTTTTATACGGACTGTGGTAAGAATACCTATGTCGGAGAACGTACTTTTATCAACATGGGCTGCAAATTCCAAGACCAAGGCGGTATATTTATTGGCAACGATTGTCTGATCGGGCACAACGCTACCTTGTGTACCATCAACCATGCCTTTGCCCCTGAACATCGTGGAGATATGACTTTCAAACCTATTCGAATAGAAGACAATGTGTGGTTAGGAGCAAATGTAACAGTATTGCAAGGAGTCACCATAGGCGAAGGTGCTATCGTCGCCGCAGGGGCAGTGGTTACCAAAGATGTTGCGCCGCGCACAGTGGTAGGAGGTGTGCCTGCCAAATGGATAAAGAACCTATAAGCACTACTTGTAGGTATGGGAAAAAGAGTGTATCTTTGCAGCAAGTAACATTAGTATACCAACCTTATGGTTATAACACGTTGTTAATCATGTCCAATTTCCTCAAGCGAACCATATTCGGGGCTCTCTATGTAGCCTTGGTTATTACATCCTGCCTTTTGTTCAACCCTTATTACTATGGTATAGTATTCCTATTGATTAGTATTTTTGCCGTCCGCGAATTTCATCATATTACACATGCCGATAAATTCATAACCATAAGCGGTATGATATTGGCAGGATGCCTCTTCCTTACCTCTTGGTTGCAGTGCAAATTCCCGGCACAAAGTTCTATGCTTGCTATAGCCTATATAGGATTGCTCGTACTGCTTATGGTAGCGGAGTTGTTCCGTAAATCGGAGAACCCGATCAGCAATTGGGGCAACTTACTCATGGGGCAAGCCATGGTGGCATATCCTATTGCACTGATGAACGACCTTTTTGCATATTCGCCCATGCTCCTCTTGGCTTTGTTTGTTATCATTTGGTTGAACGATACGGGAGCCTATTGTGTTGGTTCGTTGATAGGAAAACACAAGATGATTCCCCGCGTTTCTCCCGGCAAAACGTGGGAGGGATTGGCAGGCGGTATTGTATGCGGTATGTTGGTCGGTTGGATTTTTCTTGCCGACCCATGGAAGTTTACAGGTTTGGAGTTTTCGCCGATTACAGCCATTGTGTTGTCGTTGGTGGTAGTGATAGCCGGTACATTGGGCGATTTGATGGAAAGTCTGCTCAAACGTACATTGGGCATAAAAGACTCCGGCAACGTGTTACCTGGTCACGGAGGATTTCTTGACCGCTTCGATAGTGTCCTGTTAGCAAGTATTGCGCTTACTCTTTCCCTTCAACTTGCACTACTATAACAGTCGGCTCTTTCGCAACCAAACTATCGCTTTTCGCACATGAATAAGCATACGCTTCATCACACCCGCCTACATCGATTGGGCTGTATTGTGTTAGTACTCAGTTGTACATTGTACGCTTATGCCGACACATGGTGGATTGCGTTCAAAGACAAAGTAGGAACAGCGGGAGACATGGCACACCCCGAACAATTTCTTTCGCCAAGAGCATTAGAGAGAAGAGAGAAGCATCATATACCTATCGATTCGCTTGACCTGCCCGTCAGCCGTGTCTACACCGATTCGATTTGCAGATTGGGGGTACAACTATTGCATACTTCACGATGGCACAACGGAGCAACCGTTTACATAGCAGACAATACCCTCATCAATCGGTTGCGTAGTTTAGACTTTGTCGACCATGTACAACGTACACAAACAGATAAACCTGCAACCACTGTCTCCAAACATAAACTTCCACTTGCGACAAACGATATACCCGATTATGGCAATGCCGCATTGCAGACAGCTATGTTACACCTCACGGCATTGCACAACGAAGGATTCAAAGGCGCAGGCATACATATTGCTGTTGTAGATAACGGTTTCTACAATGCCGACCAATTGGATTGCTTCAACTCCGTACGCCCCCGCATACTTGCCACGTATGACTTTGTAGCCCCCGGCAATGATGTTTACCGACAAGGCACACACGGCACAATGGTATTATCATGTATGGCGGCAGCAGACAATCATTTCACAGGTGCCTCCCCCGAGGCTTCTTATTACCTATTCCGTACAGAAGACGATAACACCGAGAGTCTGCGCGAAATGGATGCACAAGTGGCAGCCTTTGAACTGGCTGACAGTTTGGGAGCCGACATCATTACATCATCTTTAGGCTATGCCTACGGTTTTGATGATGTATCCACCGATTATACTTACGCTGATATGGACGGCAGAACACTCCGAAACTCTCGTGCTGCCACTATTGCCGCACGCAAAGGCATAATCGTATGTATTGCCATGGGAAACGAAGGAAACAAGGCATGGCACTATCTGACCGCTCCTGCCGATGCCGACAGCATACTCAGTGTAGGAAGTGTCAATAACGAACTACAGCAAAGCCCCTTCTCTTCTTTCGGACCTGCAGCCGACCAACGCATAAAACCCGATGTGTGCGCTTTAGGGTCGAACGCTGCGATAGTAAACCCGACAACAGGCGACTACAGTTATAGCAACGGCACTTCATTCGCTACCCCTATAATTGCCGGAATGACTGCTTGCCTTTGGAACGCACTGCCCCAACTCAGCAATATGCAACTCATCGAACGCATTATACAATCTGCCTCACAAACCGATAGACCGGACGACTGCCTCGGCTATGGTATTCCTGATGCTTGGTACGCCTACACGGGCGAACCCAGTTCCCTACCCGATACTCCTACCGACAAAACATTCTTCGGCAATCATAAAGCAACGCTTATATATAACCTACAAGGGCAGTACATGGGCGATTGCATCAACAATTTGACACCGGGTTTTTACATCCTGAAGAATGGCGTCGACACACAGAAAATACTATTTTACTAAGCAAAATACGACAGTAGATAAAATAAAAAAAAAGGTAAGCTTACTACATCGCACCGCTACAACCTTCTACCCTTGCTTCGGTCAAGACCTGGGGGAATTCAAAGGGAGCTGGTCGTGTAGGACTTACCCGACTGCAAAAGTACAACAACTTTTCGGAATACACAAATAAAAAAACGCCTTTTACGCAACTCATACGCTTCAACAATGCTAACCGATTTCATTATCAACCGAATACGCCAACAGCTTCCTTACATTCCAAACGAACAACAAGAAGAGTTATTGGTCAAACTCGGTACTTTTCTGACCGCCGTCGATGACAATCGCCTTTTCTTGCTCCGCGGCTATGCAGGTACAGGCAAAACAAGCATCATTGCCGGCATGGTGAGAGCCCTTAATGCATTGCAACAAAAAACAGTCTTATTAGCACCCACAGGAAGGGCCGCCAAAGTAATCTCGGCTTATTCCGGTTTTCCCGCATATACTATCCACAAGCGTATCTATCGGCAACGAAGCATGGGAGAAGATTCTTTCGGCATCTCCTATAATACCTACCGCGATACCCTCTTTATTGTAGATGAGGCTTCAATGATTGCCAATAGCAATGGAAGCGAGCAACGCAATTTTGGTACGGGGCAACTACTGAACGACCTCATAGAGTATGTCTATTCAGGTTACAACTGTACCCTACTGCTTATTGGCGATGATGCACAGTTACCCCCCGTGGGACAGACCATCAGTCCTGCACTCAATGAAGAATACCTGCAAGGATACGGACTCAACGTAAGCAGTCATACACTTACACAAGTAGCCCGACAAGCACATGATAGCGGTATACTACACAATGCCACTTTACTGCGCGAACAAATAGCAGCAGGCAACATACATTCGTTACCCGAATTTCACACGGATGACTTTAATGACATCCATAAACTATCGGGAACCGATATGCTCGAAGAATTGGAACGCGCCTATCGGGAAGCTGGAGAAGAAGAAGTGATTGTTATAACCCGAACCAACCGCCGCATGAATCTTTACAACCAAGGCATTCGCGCACGTATACTATGGAAGGAAGACGAAATCTCAGGAGGTGACCGAATTATGGTTACACGCAACAACTATTTTTGGACAAAACAATACGAAGGCATCGATTTTCTTGCCAATGGTGATATGTTTGAGATAACACGCCTGAGACATTTCCGAGAAATGTATGGCTTTCGTTTTGCAGACGCCTGCTTGCATGCCGTTGATTACGATTGGGATATAGATGTTACCTTATGGCTTGATACCTTATCTACCGACTCGCCCGAAGCCAACTACCAACTGCAAAACACTTTAGTCAATCGTATTGCTGAAGACTATCCCGAAATTCGTTCACGCAAAGAGTTATGGAAAAAAATAATGGAAAACCCCTACTATAATGCGCTCCAAGTAAAACACGCATATGCAGTAACTTGCCACAAGGCACAAGGAGGACAATGGCAACGTGTGTTTATCGACCAAGGGAACATCAGCGAAGAACAATTAGGTACCGACTATTATCGTTGGCTATACACGGCACTTACACGTGCCGGCAAACAAGTATATTTAATAAACTTCGAATAACCTACATCATCAATACTGACAAAGTAGCGTTCGAAAGCATAAAACTGTAATACACGTTTGCAACTTAACATATATTTTTATACCTTTGCAAAGAATACGGAAAGTTATACAATATCATACATTTATTTTTATGAAAAAGAATACACTGCTCGGCAGCATTCTGTTCAGTGCGCTTAGTGTAAGCGTATTGTTTCTGTTTGGCTGCAAAGCGGACGTCGATCTGAAAAACATCGATCCCGCTGCACAAATTGAGTTGGGACTTGCCATGCCCATTGGCGAATTATCTGCCACTATAGGCGATTTCTTGGGAGGTGAAGTACAAGACTACATAGAAGTAAGAGAAGACGGAGTGCTGCTCTACCGCGATACTTTCCTCATACAGCGTAATTTCCACCCTATTAATATAGCAGACTATACCGGCAATGCCTCCCAAAGATTCAACATAAACGAACAGTATCCGCAACACAGCAAATTGGAGGCAGGAAAAGAATACATTTTAGAATTCCCCATCACACTACAACTCAACAACATCAATACTATCTTCGATGAAGAACGCTTGGATAGTATTTGGATAGACGCTGCCAGTTTTAGTTCTGCATTCTCTGCAAGCAATTTCGATTTACAATATGCCGATATTCGCAAATTGGAAATCATACCCGACCAAAACATACGTCTGCAAGCAAAGCAAACCATAGAAGTACCTATCAACGGATACGATTTCAATACGCTTATTCCCATCGATGTAAACAACTTTTCCATCAATCTGATGAAAGACAAAACGCAATCTCCGGGGGTTACGAACGTTGTAAACCAATTGGATTTTCGTATTCGTTTCACCATTGTACCTAACGCCACTATCAACGTCAGTACGGATGCTTGCATCAGTTACAATTTCATAGTACGTTTTCTCGATTACAATGCCGTATGGGGATGGTTCAAACCCTCCCATTTCATGCGCGATGCCGACACTATCTACATTGCCGACGAATGGGAAGATTGGAATACCATAAAAAAAATGAAACTGCAATTGGCAGAACCTTCCATACAACTGAATGTCAAAACCGGTGTGGGATGCCCGTTGGTGCTGAACATGGACTATCTCTACGTCCATTCTTGGGAAGATGATGAAACACGCTATGCCACTTTCGACGGTGCACACACATACATTTGGGCAATGCCCAACTATGTGCATCCTACCAATACACCTATAGGCACTACTGTCACCAACACCTACACGCTTAACGAAACGCCACAAAACGGTAATTTAGATGAGATGTTCGCTATCCGACCCGATATTGTCGGCTATAAGTATGAAATCGTTATCAACCAAAATCATCCCGACCACCTGCAACAACACCGATTGGATAAAAATACGAATATCGATGTCGAAGCCATTACACTCATACCGTTCATCTTCAATCCGGGAGTGGAAATAGCCTATGCCGATTCTATCAAAGACATACAAATGGACGAATTGTCGCTCGATTCGTTATTGGCTACCGTCGATATTATCGATACACTACACACTGCACAACTAAAGATTCTGCTCAAAGCAGAAAACTGGTTACCATTCGATATCCGCAGCACCTTCACATTCTTGGATAAAGATGACAATATTATCAATTTCCGCCTGCAGGAAGAAGACAATACCCTAAACATTGCAGGTCCCACAAAAGTGGAAAATCGAGTTATCTTAGAACCGGGTATCTCCACATTGGTTATCAATATCGAACAAGACGAATTAGACAAATTGGCAGCACTCCGTACCATTGTTTACGATGCTTTCTTAGGAGACAATACCGCCTCTGTACGTATTTTGGATTCCTCACGCTTGAAGATCAAAATCGGTATCGCTGCCAATGTAAACGCCGTACTCAATCTCGATTTCGACAAAGAATAATACCCTCATGAACAACATCGATATGAAACATATCTTCAAAAAATCAATCCTTGCGCTCATCATGGGTACCCTATGCCTCACTGCGCAAGCACAACAGGTCAATACGCTCTATTTTCTTGAGAACAGCCCCATGCGGCATTACATTAACCCGGCGTTACAACCTATCAGCAATATGTATCTCAGCCTGCCGCTCATCGGCTATTCGTCGGCATGGGTGGGCAACAACTCACTCTCAATGCGTGATGTCTTATACACGCAAAACGGACAGACCATGTGGTTTCTCAATCCGCAAACCAACACGCAGCAGTTCTTCAAGCACCTCCACAAGAGCACACTCATCGATGCCGATGCACAGGCCAACCTACTCTCGTTCGGATTCCGCATAAAGGATGCAGGTTATTTCCATTTCACGCTCAACGAACGCCTCAATGGTGGAGCGGCATTGCCCAAAGGACTCTTCAATTTCGCATTGGGAGGTGGTATGCACGATCTTAACGGAGGTATCAATACGTTCGACTTAAAACAATTGCGAGCCGAACTCTCACTCTATACCGAATTAGGACTCGGTTACTCTCACCAAATCAACGAACATTGGGCAGTCGGAGGTAAAATCAAATTCCTCTACGGAAGCATGTTTATGGGCATGACCAACAAAGCATTGGCACTCAATGCCTCATCCGAAGAATGGAACCTACGCGGCAACGGAGCAATGATGATGGCAGCACCACTCAACCAATACCCCGCTTCTATCGCACCCGATGATATGAGCAATACCAACTGGGAGATGAATATGGATATTCTCAACCTGCTCAAACCGCAGGGACTCGGTGCTGCAATCGACCTCGGTGTCACCTACAAACCCATCGAAATGCTGCAAATTACCGCTTCTGTCACCGACCTTGGTTTCATCAATTGGTACAAAGGACGCGAATACAACTACGATATCAACGGAACATACGATGGCGTTGGCGAAATAGTATATTCCGAATATATCGATGCCGATGGTAACTTCAATAGTCAGGCGTTAGGCGATACCATAGTGGAAAGGCTTGAAAATATTTACAATACAGCCGTGCAACCGACCAAACAATCCGATGGTTTCACACGAATGATTTCACCGCGCATCAACATCGGTGTTGATGCCAATTTCTGGGACAATCGTGTCGGCATAGGAGTCTATTCGCGCACCAAATTCCTCAACACACGCGCCTACGAAGAACTCACATTCGGAGCAGCATTCCGACCATGCCATTGGTTCCAAATTGCCGCTTCCTACTCCGTCATCAACGGACGAGGAGGAAACATCGGTGCTGCACTCGGACTCGTCACAGGCGAAGGTATCGGACTCACACTCGCTGCCGACTATATTCCCTGCTACTATGCACACTACGAATATGTCAATAAGGACGGTGAACCGAAAACTGCCCCCATACCCTACAAAACCAACGGCATAAACATCGCATTCGGACTCAACATCGTTATCGGACACAAGAAAGACAAAGATAAAGACGGAGTCATCGACAAATACGATCTTTGTCCTTCCACCCCCAAAGGAGTCAAAGTCGATGAATTCGGCTGCCCCATTGATACCGACGGTGATGGAGTGCCCGATTATCTTGATGAGTGCCCCAATACACCTACCGAGGCTTATGGATTAGTCGATGAGAAAGGCTGCCCCATTGATACCGATGGTGATGGAGTACCCGATTACCTCGACCTATGCCCGCATACCCCCGAAGCCGCTTACGGATTTGTCGACGACAAAGGATGCCCGCTCGATACCGATGGCGATGGTGTTCCCGACTATCTTGATGAATGTCCTGGAACACCGGCTGCAGCACGCGGATTTGTCGATGACAAAGGCTGCTTGCTTGATACCGATGGCGATGCTGTACCCGACTATCTCGACCAATGCCCCGATACGCCCGAAGCCGCTTACGGATTTGTCGACGACAAAGGATGCCCGCTCGATACCGATGGCGATGGTGTACCCGACTATCTTGACGAATGTCCCGATACACCCGAAGCCGCTTACGGATTTATCGACGAAAAAGGATGTCCGCTCGATACCGATGGCGACGGAGTACCCGATTATCTCGACCAATGCCCCACCGTACCCGGAGACAAAGAAAACAACGGATGCCCCGTTGTCAAACGCGAAATACGCAACTTGTTGCAAAAGGCTATGCAAGGTATTCAGTTTGAAACAGGAAAGGCAGTTATCAAGAAAAACTCCTACAGTATTCTCAACCAAATTGCACAAACATTCATTGAGAACCCAACCTACCATGTCGAAGTACAAGGACATACCGACAATGTCGGAAAGGCGGCAATGAATAAAGACCTATCCGAAAGACGAGCACAAGCCGTGCGACGTCATCTTATTGATGCCGGAGTGCCCGAAAACCAACTGGAAGCACACGGATATGGCGATACCATGCCCATTGCCGACAATAAAACCGCTAAAGGACGTGCGCTCAACCGACGTGTAGAATTTGCTATCTCGTTCGAAGAGGTCACCTACGAGGATGTCTATACTACCAACGATGCTGACGCAACTGCCGAAACAGAAGCACCTACCCTTTCTGAGCCAAACAATGCAGAATAAAAACAGGTTGTAGAATACAGCGGAACAAGACTTAGCGTAAAGACGCATAGTATCAACAACGACGCCTGCTCCCTCCATAAAGGGGCAGGCGTCGTTGCTGAAAATGGGGCATTAAGAGTTACATAAAACCTAATCAGAACATCTAATAACTGTAAGTAAAAAGATATAGTGTAGGTATTTATAAGGTTGCTACACTATATCTTTGAATCCACGAATAATGGTCCTTTGGAGGAATAAATTCACACTATATAAACAGAATATTCGTCTTCTGTTTATATAGTGTAATTAGAGTGCTTAGAGCGTCGGCACATCGATTTTCTGCACTTTGTTGCCACAACGTACAATATAGATACCGGCAGCAGGGAGCGACAGATAGTCGGTGAAGCCATTGAAAAGGCAAATACCGCTCGTTGTATAGACGACAATTGCACAAGGCGTATCCATACGCAGTGTACCATCCATTACTTGCAAACCATCAATAGTAACTTCTTCCACACCCATACCGGCACGACCAATAAGGTTCAGTTCAGACCAATAGGCAACCACTTGATAGATAGCAAGGCTTTCTTCCGGTACATAGACAGGCATTTTACGAGAAACATTTTGAAAGGTGTTTTCAGAAATGAATGGGGGTTCTTCTGCAAGCACAACTATTTCCTGCAATCCCGTACAATCGGCAAAAGCCTCATCACCGATAGTTGTCATACCATCAGGTATCGTTACAGATGTCAAACTACTACAATTCCAAAAAACTCGGTTTGCAATTATTTTACAATCGCTATTAAGAGTTATCGACGGTGTTATAAAATCTAATACTCTCTTTTCAAATTCTATTGCAGCAACATACGGATTCTCACTATTACCTAAATATCTAACAAAATCAGAATAATTATATTCTAACTTATCACAGTAGCGGAAAGCAAGTGTGCCGATACTCGTTATACTATTCGGAATAGTTATCGATGTCAAGTTGCGACAACCATAAAAAGCCCTTTCCCCGATACTCGGACGCTCTCGGGAATGGTTATCGAGGTTATTCTTTCCATTCCGTAGCAAATATAGTTGGGAATGGTTTCGACTTCGTTCCCAAAAGTAAATGATTTTATTTGGGCACCTAAAGATTTTAAAGGGGTATATGAGTACTGTACTATCTCATATTTTTTGCATTCCATACTACTGATATGAAGCATATACCGTTGTTTTCATAGGTTTTCATAGGTTTTCATAGGTTTTCACTAATAAAAAAAATACTTAAATCTAACATACAAAAAGAACGTAGACTCCACTTGCCATTCGTTATAAGACTCGGGCTTCGCAATCCCTACTACAGAACAAACAACAATGAAACCTACGCTGATATGATGACACACTGCAAGAACGCAGCATGACAGAATCATACCCGTAGGCATCTATTGTTACTTTGGTTCTCTGTAGATAAAATGTTGCGAAGATTTAGTCTTATCGAACACAAAGCGCAATAAACGCCTTTAATATGTCTGTAACCCACCCAACCGTTGCAAAAAACAACTATAGCGTAGATTACGAGCGCAAAGATACAACAAAATGTTGACACAGGCAATAAGCTATACCCCCACTCTCCATACAGACGTTAGATATATAACCATTCCTCAACAAAACATATCAATTCAGGGAATCGTTTCGTTGAAAGCAGATTGTGAGGAGAGTACACAAATATTTTGCGGTTTACATAAAAAGTTGTACTTTTGCAGTCGTAAACAGACAACCATTCTAAATAAAGTATTTACAACAATATGGGAAGAGCATTTGAATACCGCAAAGCCACCAAAATGAAAAGGTGGGGTCACATGGCACGTACATTCACCAAACTCGGAAAAGAAATCACCATCGCTGCACGCGAAGGCGGTCCCGATCCGGATGGAAACCCACGTCTGCGTGTGCTTATTCAGCAATGCAAAAAAGAAAATATGCCTAAGGAGAATATCGAACGAGCAATCAAAAAAGCGACTGACAAATCCTCCGAAGGATACAAAGAAATCAACTACGAAGGATACGGTCCTCATGGTATTGCCATCTTCGTAGAAACGGCTACCGACAACAATATGCGTACCGTTGCCAACATCCGCAGTTATTTCACAAAACACGGAGGATCTCTCGGTACACAAGGATGCTTGCAGTTCCTCTTCGACCGAAAAGCAGTATTCACGGTGGCGGCCAAAGACGGTATCGACCTTGACGAACTCGAACTCGAACTCATCGACTATGGAGTGGACGAACTCGGACAAGACGAAGACGGAAATATCATCATCTATGGCGATTTCCAATCTTACTCACAGATTCAGAAATATCTCGAAGACAACGGATTCGACATCAACTCTGCAGAATTTGTACGCATACCCAACGACTACAAAACACTCACCGACGAGGAAAAAGAATCCGTACAAAAACTCATCGACAAAATAGAAGACGATGAAGATGTACAAAATGTCTTCACCAATATGGCAGACTGAACATAGTCAGAATGCTTTCTGAATAAGAATCATGGAACTTATTAGGAAATATTTTACCCTAACGGATACGCAAGAGCAGCAGTTTGCTGCTCTTGGCGTTCTCTATCCCGAGTGGAATAGCCGCATCAATGTCATATCACGCAAAGATATGGACAATCTCTACGAGCACCACATACTCCACTCACTCGCTATTGCCAAAGTACTGCGTTTCAAAAACGGAACCAACATTCTCGATGTCGGTACGGGAGGCGGATTTCCCGGCATTCCTTTGGCAATCATGTTCCCTGAATGTCATTTCACGTTGGTCGACAGTATCGGAAAAAAAATCATGGTGGCCACCGAAATTGCAAAAAGCCTTGGCCTACAAAACGTAGAGTGCCGCAAAGCACGCATCGAGGACGTAAAAGAAACTTTCGATTTCGTTGTCTCACGTGCAGTAATGCCTTTGCCCGATTTGGTACGGCTCGTCAAGAAGAACATAGCTAAACTACAACAGAATGCCCTACCCAACGGACTAATCTGTCTCAAAGGAGGTGAACTTCATGCCGAAACAAAACCTTTCTGCAAATTAGCGGAAATAACCGAGTTGTCATCTTTCTTTGCCGAAGAATGGTTCAAAACAAAGAAAGCAGTCTATTTACCACTCTGACACCAAACTCCCTATGGCACAACTTCGTACATTCTATTGCAATCCTTTTCGTGAATGTACCTACCTGCTTTCCGATACGCAAGGAAATGCTCTTATTATTGATGCCGGATGCTATACGGATAGCGAAAAACAACGCCTAAAAGCCGAAATAGAGAAACGACAACTCACCATACACCTACACTTGCTCACACACGCACATCTCGACCATATGCTCGGAGCAAGATTCGTCTATGAGCAATATGGAGTTCTCCCCTCGTTGTCTGCAAACGACCATTATCTTTTCACCCGCCAAGCCGAACAAGCAGCAGCATTCGGATGTCCTCTGCAAGAACCGCCGCTCACTGAATACATTGCCATTGCCGATGGCGATGTATTGCAGGTTGGCGACTTATCGGTGCAAGTAATTGCCACCCCCGGGCACACCTTGGGAGGGGTATGCTACTACATAACTTCACCACAGGCACAACCCCTGCTATTGTCGGGAGATACACTTTTTGCAGGAAGCATCGGACGATGCGATTTGCCGGGAGGCAATCAGACTACCCTACTCCAAAGTATCCGTACACGACTCTTATCCCTACCCGACAATACATTAGTCTACCCGGGACACGGACTCGACACTACTATCGGAAACGAGAAAAACTCCAATCCTTATCTCTAATACATCGCCATTACGTACCCTTACGATTGTTCTGTCGTAGGTTTGCTCCATACGATATAACCATACACACAATTAACGCACCAAAACACGTGCTGCATCACCATACACCAATTGCCTGCACGTATCCATAATACCGTGAGTGCCATATCGATCAGCAACCAGAAGAACCACTGCTCACGATAACCCGTTATCATCAATATCTGTGCAAAAATAGCAGGAACTGTGGTAAATGCGTCCAGATAGGGCTGTGTATCATCGGTATAAGTAGCCAGCAACCAACCACAGAAGATGCTCAATGCTGCTATAAGCAATGTCGATAGCACCCATAGCCTGACCGACAAGCGTTTAGCAACCAACGACGAAGAATCATCTTTACTGATGGCATAGTTGCGTTTCCACGCATAAACCCCATATAGCATTGTAATAAAGTAGAACACATTCTGCACCGATTCGGCATATAAACGCTCCCGCCACGCCAACCATAGATAGGTACTCACCTGCAAAAAACCAAATAGAAACGTCGAAATCTTTCGTTGTGAGCACAAAATAACACTGCATATACCTGCCAATGCTGATACGAAAGCCAACAACGACTGAGGATTCCACACATAAGCAACTATCTGAACCAATATACCTACCGCAAGAAAACACCAATCGAAAGCCGTACGCCCGTTCACAAACTCCGCTTTCAGCAAATAGATACAACGTTCCTTACTTATCGCCATATCGTTATTTCTTTTTTCCGTTAGCGTCTTTTATCAGTTCTTCCGGTTTCTGCATATCAATCGGAGTATCCAGATAACGGAATGTTTCTTCGAAATCCCAATTGGCACGCAGGGTCAGTTTGCTATGGAAATAATATACAGGTTCGGGATGTCTGTGAGTAAGCAAATCACCGGTGGTCCATTGTCCGTCGCCATTCCAATCAATAAACATCCGCATATAATAACTCTCCGGCTTCAAATACTCAAACTTAGCACCTGTTTCCGTAATAGGCAACATCCTTACAATAGCATCCTTTTCATTCAGAATCTGAATCACTGCACGCACATCATAGGGTTCCACTTTTACCAACAATGTTGAGTATTCATCCAACGTACGTACTTTCAGATTTCCTTTCTGTTGCTTATTGACACAACCATATATATCTGTAAACGCGGCACTATCCACCACCCACTCATAAGTAGTCGCCGCCTTCCATGGAAAAGAAATATCAAATACCATGTGTGCGGAATCGGTAGGAACCAATTCAAAGGTCAAAGGGTGACGTACTGAATCAACCATTTCATACAGATGCAGACTATCATACTGTACCGACACTATAGGTGTAGGCAATGTCAAACGCAAAGGGTTATATATATCAAACGGCGACTTGGCATTGGTCTTTATTTCCAATGCCGGCTTTCCCTGCTCTTTATTCTTGTCTTTCTTGTTTTTGGCTCTGTCATTCACCCGCGGCGCACGGTAAACGGCACGTACAGTATCCGTCTGAGGCTGCAATTGATAAAGCGAATCCGATTTCAGATAGCGCATCTCAAAGGCTATGGTATCCATCTTGATTGCCATGGAATCGGTAAGCCAATAGGTAATCGTATCTTTGGTATTGTTATATTGGCAGACAGCATATTGCAACCAATCTTCTTCTAAAGGACTGACAATAGGCAACGAATCTTGCGGAGCAGCAAACACCAGCGTGAAATAATGTTGTTTCTCACGCAACGCACGCATAAAATAGTGCCGTTGCTTGTTCTCCTTGAAATACATCAATACCAAATCCGAAGGTCCATACACCGATTCTTCTACCAAACGTATGGTATCCACTGTTAGCGAATCGGTCCATAATGTATCGTTATATGCCTTATATTGCACCGTAGGAACAACAATGCTATCATACAAGGCCAACCCCTCGCCCGGTTGCCATATATAGTCTCTACTGACATCCTGCAAACCATACACTCTATAAGCACCGTGCTTCATATTCGGGATAGAGAACTCCCCGAACGAATTGGTACGACCAATACGTACAAAAGGAAGCGTTTGCAATGCTGAATCGTCTAAATTGGTATGAATACCCACTACTATACCGCTTATCGGGTTGAGGTCTTCTGCATTCAGCATAATACCGGCTATTTGCATTGAGTCAATCACATCGCCCGTCGAAAAAGAGAATGAATATCCTTCTAAAGCATTCTTCTCGTTATTATCGCATATAGCCGCACCAAAGTCTATCGTATAGGTGGTCGAGTCTTGCAAATCATCATCAAACCGAACCCATAGTTTTTTTCCTACTGCCGACACCTCCGGAGCCTTTTGTTGTGGAGGAGATATCAGCACATTGTCTGCCACATTATCCAATTGGATATATTCGTCAAACACCACCTGAATATCTTTCACCTGACAGTTAAGCGAACCGTTCAAGGGGGTTTCTTTCATCACTTTTGGGGGGGTCTCGTCTTTTGGTCCGCCTTGTGGTCCTGTACCACGGTTGGCACAGCCGCCAAGCAACAATACCAAGCCGCTCAAAAGCGCATATCTTCTTATATACATTCGGTTCATTCTATTCTACTCTTGCTTTAGTAGTGTCACATCCATATGCGGATAAGCAAAGCCCATACCATGTTGGGGCAACTGCGTATATAATTCTTTATTAATTGCCCAATATACATCCCAATAATCCGTCCGTTGCACCCACACACGGGCTATAAACGAAATATCGTTGGCATTCAAACTCGAAAGCGCCACCATCGGATCAGCCACACCTTCTGTAGTTGAATCCAATATACGACCGTCTGCATGCAATATCTTCTGTATTACACTGATACATTCATCGGCATCCACTCCATAAGCAACACTTACAGTCCATTCCACCCGGCGCAAAGGTTGTGCCGAATAGTTGTCGATAGTACCGTTCGATAAGGCTCCGTTTGGAATCACAATCTCACGATTATCGGTAGTACGAATCTTCGTATTTACAATAGAAACGGCTGTCACCGTACCCGAAAAACCTTGGGCAACAATATAGTCTCCCGCCTTAAAAGGTTTGAATACCAATAGCATGATGCCTCCTGCAAAGTTCTGCACCGTACCGCTCAACGCCATACCTATAGCCATACCTCCGGCAGCCAATAAAGCTGCCAACGAAGTAGTATCAACCCCCAACGTTCCTACCGTTACAATAATAAGCAACACTGTAGAAGATATACTAACCAAAGAGGTAATAAAAGACGCCAAGGTTGCCTCCGTCTTCCTACGTATAAAGATGCGTTTTAGCAGTTGTTTCAATTGCCTGATCAGCCATGCCCCTACCGCATAGATAACCAATGCCGCCAACACCTTCAGTCCGAAATGAATGGCAGATTGACCCAAATCATGCCAAAATGTAGTAGGATCGGTCTGCACCTTCTCCAAGATTGTTTCCGTAACTGTCCGTATCGAATCGGGGGATATAACAGGGGGAATTTGTGTCTGCAACAACATAATACCGATTATCTTATATTCTATTTATATCCTCGTTTTTTTATAGTAACATATCGGCGGTAATGCGACGGGCTATTGTGTCTGTTTCCACATAGTCTTCGTACGTCGGGTTCTTCACAAACGATACTTTTTCCATAACACGCTCTATTATGTCCGACATCTGCAAGAACCCTACTTTATCCGCTAAAAACGCTTGTACCATTACCTCGTTGGCGGCATTCAGCACACAGGGCGCATTCCCTCCTCTCTCTATGGCTTGATAGGCCAAGGCAAGATTACGAAAACGTTCCGTATCGGGGGCTTCAAAAGTAAGGTTATTCATCTGCGTGAAATCAACACGAGGAAAATTACTCTGCAAGCGTTCTGGATAAGCCAATGCGTATTGAATGGGCAAACGCATATCCGGCATACCTAATTGTGCTTTGATGCTTCCATCGGCAAACTGCACGGCAGAATGAACAATGCTCTGCGGATGAACCAATACCTGTATTTTGTCAACAGGCACACCAAACAACCATTTGGCTTCTATCACCTCGAACCCTTTATTCATCATAGTGGCAGAGTCAATAGTCACCTTTGCTCCCATATCCCAATTAGGATGTTTCAGAGCCTGTACTGCAGTAACATCCTTCAGTTGTTCTTTGCTTAAGGTGCGAAAAGGTCCTCCCGATGCTGTCAGCAAAATCTTCTCTATTGCATTATCACCTTCTCCTGCCAACGATTGGAAAATGGCAGAGTGTTCGGAATCTACCGGGAGTATCGGTGCATGATATTGCTGCGCCAATCGGCATATCAATTCACCCGCCACAACCAATGTTTCTTTGTTGGCAAGCGCAATAGTCTTACCATGCTTGATAGCCTCAATGGTAGGATAAAGTCCGGCATATCCCACCATCGATGCGAGCACTATATCTACCGATGGCAACGTTACCGTTTGAGCAATGGCATCGGCACCGACAAACACTTTAATCGGCATATCTGCCAATGCTTCTTTCAGTCTTTCGTAGCACCGTTCATCGGCAATACAAACCACTTCGGGCAAAAACTCTCTTGCCTGCTTGATGAGCAAATCAACACTCCTGTTGGCGGATAGGGCATATATTTCAAAACGATCCGGATTACAACGCACTACATCCAATGCTTGCGTTCCTATCGACCCCGTACTACCCAATATGGCAATACGCTTTTTTCTGTATTCCGTCTGATTCATTAAATTCGTTCTCTCTGTCTAAAAAGCAATTATTTCTTCCGGGTTAACAGCAACTCCATGCTGCCATATTTCCAACACAAGCAGTTGCTCTTCCGATGCGATAGCGATACTCTCACCTGCTTGTACCATATCGCCCACGGTTTTCAGCAAACGTTGTACATTTTTGTAAATCGACACATAGTCGCTCTCGTGTTGAACCATAATCACCCAATCGTCATCTATACTATGAGCAGCATACAAAACAGTACCCGCCAATACACTTGTCACATTCTCATTACGCGGAGTACGCACACTAACACCATAAAATGCCTCATCAGGATTAAAGTGTTTCTCTATAACCCCGTGCGCAGGACGAAACAGGGTGGAGGTTAAAACGGGCAAAGGCATGTCAAACACCGTCAGGTTGCCTTTCTCCTTGGTTTCGTATTGTTCAACAAATGTACTCAAAATAGGCGACGATTCCTCCAACAATTGTTCTTTATTCAAAAGAAACAAAGAATCTGACGGTTCTATCGAATCTGCCTCCAACTCACCTGCCACTACTGCTTTCAATACGGTAAGATAATTATTCTGCAAAGACCATTGTTCATTCAGCGAATCAACACGTGCCATTTCCTGCACCAATTGCTGACGAATGTCTTCATTATATCCCGGCAAATAGTTTTTAATGGGGGTAAGCCACACAACGGCTGCAAAAACTGCAAAATTGAATACCAACAACAATAGCACTCCGAAAAAAATGCCCATACGCGACAAACGCATATGCCAAGTTTCATTCAGTGTGTTTTCATTCAGTATCGAAACACGATACTTGAACCTTATACGTTGCCAATACCCTTTCTTTTCCATTGTATGTCTGTTTTGTTATAGTAGGGGGACAGATGTATTACATCCGTCCCCTAACCTATCAGTTCAATATACTGCAACCTTCACAAGGTTTCAGTTGCTTAAAGAAATCGTTCCCCTTGTCATCCACCAATATAAAGGCAGGAAAATCTTCCACTTCAATTTTCCATATTGCTTCCATACCCAATTCCGGATATTCCACACATTCTATCGACTTTATATTGTTCTGTGCCAAGATAGCAGCAGGACCGCCTATCGAGCCAAGGTAGAACCCGCCATGTTTTTTGCAAGCATCCGTCACCACCTGACTGCGATTGCCCTTGGCCAACATTACCATAGAACCGCCATGTTCTTGAAACAAATCCACATAAGGATCCATGCGTCCTGCTGTAGTCGGTCCCATCGAACCGCACGGCATACCGGCAGGAGTCTTGGCAGGACCGGCATAATAAACAGGATGATTCTTCAAATATTCGGGCATACTTTCGCCCTTGTCCAAACGTTCTTTAATTTTGGCATGGGCAATATCACGACCCACAATAATTGTACCATTCAAACTCAAACGAGTAGCCACCGGATACTTAGTCAATTCTTTCAACACATTCTCCATGGGCTGATTCAAATCTATACGAACCACATCACCCTCACCTGCCTGACGCAATTCTTCGGGTATCAGACTGCCGGGATTATCATCCATCTTTTCAATCCAAATACCGTCTTTATTGATTTTGCACTTTATGTTGCGGTCGGCAGAACAACTCACTCCCAATCCAATAGGACAACTTGCTCCGTGGCGGGGCAAACGAACGATGCGCACATCATGTGCCAAATACTTGCCTCCGAACTGAGCACCCAATCCTATCTTATAAGCCTCTTGCAACACTTGCTTTTCCAATTCCACATCGCGGAAAGCACGTCCGCCCTCCGAACCCGTAGTAGGCAATGTATCGTAGTAGTGGGTTGACGCCAACTTTACGGTCAACAAGTTTTTCTCAGCACTTGTACCGCCAATAACAAACGCAATATGATACGGAGGACACGCTGCCGTACCCAATGTTTTCATTTTCTCCACCAAAAACGGAACCAAAGTGGCAGGATTCAGCACTGCCTTTGTTTCTTGATACAGATAGGTTTTATTAGCCGATCCGCCTCCCTTTGTCACACAAAGAAAATTATACTCCATTCCCTCGGTTGCTTCCAAATCTATTTGTGCAGGCAAATTGCACTTCGTATTCACCTCATCATACATTGTCAAAGGTGCATTTTGCGAATAGCGCAAATTCTCTTCCGTATAAGTTTTGAATACACCTTCCGAAAGTGCCTCTTCATCGCTGTAGCCGGTCCACACTTGCTGTCCTTTTTCACCATGAATGATTGCCGTACCCGTATCCTGGCAAAGCGGCAATTGACCTTTGGCGGACACTTCGGCATTACGCAGGAATGTCAGTGCCACATACTTATCGTTGGCGCTCGCTTCCGGGTCGCGCAGAATTTTGGCAACTTGCTCGTTATGCGAACGACGCAGCAAAAACGATACATCTCTAAATGCAGCATTAGCCATTTTGGTAAGTCCCTCTTTCTCTATCTTCAAAATGGGTTTTCCCTCAAACTCGCTCACACTTACATAGTCTTTCGTAAGCAAATAATACTCAGTTTGGTCTTTACCGAGTTGAAACATCGGTTCGTACTTGAATTCCATAGTGTATATATCTTATTTTAATATGTTTGTCGTTTTTTTCAACTGCAACAATCGTGCCGTTTCATGAGATTTGCAAAGATACACAAAATTATTGTCTCAGCCAACCCAAAACAAAAAAGTTTATTTTTTTCGCCATACCTATTGCAGGTATAATTTTTTTGCCGTACCTTTGCACCCGCTTTCGAGAATGAGAGTATGACTCCGTAGCTCAGTTGGTAGAGCAACTGACTCTTAATCAGTGGGTCGAGAGTTCGAGCCTCTCCGGGGTCACAAAAAAAAGAATCGCCTGACAAGTTATGTCAGGCGATTCTTTTTGCATTTACTGAACAACTATATGCGCCCAAAAACTGCGCATGGTTTCATTCCGAGCAATAGAGATATCGGCACAAGGCAAAGAAGTACACTTGTAAACACTCTATCCTGTCGTGTACACAGTTGGAGGTGTAAAACACTGTACTCGTAATTATATATAGCAATGCGCCTACTATTTGATAGCAGGCGCATTGCTGCACATGTTTCCACCTACGAATATAATTGATAGAAGAGTAGTCGCGTCTTTTGGTCGATTGTTTTAGTACTGATTGTATCCATAATAGACACGCCTATACCAGGTTCGCCAGTTCTGTAACTTTGTGTCTCCTACCCCCGAACATCCTCGTATCACAATTTCATCAGATCTAAAACAACTAAATTTATCGGAATTACTGAGCAGGGTATGATAATCATTCATGGAACGCTGGAGTGAGTGATTATCCGGCAAAAAGTGCCTTGCTTGCGTCTTGGCTCATAATGTGCCAGTATTTGTATTTCGACACGCGATGATAATAGCAAATATCCGGTCTGCTGACGATTTCTGCCAAAGAACATGTCTCGCAGGCTACTTTATCTTCTCCTTGGTTGCGCTTGCTGCGATAACCACCGCAGGTAGTAAACTCCGCCTCGGTCAATTTATGTTCAATTAGCCACAAGCATTTCTCACCTTGCGTATTGCTATAGCATATCGCTACATCTGCGTCTGTTCCTGCTTGCTTTGAATGGTCACCAAATCCTTTATCGGTGTCGTCTGTAGAATTCCAAAACTCAAAACAATAGCCACGATACAATTCGTCTCTGCAAATATGGTCGAAATTTTTGGGGCATGCACTAATACTTTTCAATATCTCGTCTGCATATTCGCTTTCTAATATGGGTACAAAAAGATTCAAGCATGCTGTTTGGCTACTTGCTACATGCGTAGACGCAATTTTATGCGGCTTATACTTAAACTAGCAATCCTGAATCTGTTTAACAACGTGGCGTATGCCTGGATAAAGCATGGGAGGAATACTATCTTTCAGTATAGTATCGGGGAATAAGCATGGGTTCGGCTTTTCATTTCCATCCAACCCTTCTTCTTGTATGTTTAAGCCATACGGGCTTGTTTTATAGGCTATCAAATAACTATATATACGTTGCGTAAATTTTGCATGTGTCTCATGTTCTTTAGGTAAACTCTCTAAGCATCTTTTTATGGCTTGTTGCTTTTCTTCTTCACTTAGAGGGGCGTGGTGAGGGGAGGTTCAACTTACGCAACTTAATGGTATGGTTACTATTCTTCTCTGTTTCCATAATCTTGCTTTTATAGTGTGTTTTGTTTGGCTGCTTTTATATTTACTGCTGCGGGATTACTGCTGCGGAAAAACAGAATATAGAGTCGTAAATTTATTATCCTCCCCAATCGTTGCCGTCTAAAGAGTAGTAGGATATATCCCACGAAATGTGCCAACTGTATTTTTGCTTTCGCCTGTCACATTCCACAACATCATCTACCGAACTCTCAATGGCGTGTCGACTCAATATTTGCTCTCGCCTGCCGAGTTGACTATAATTATATATTATTATATTCCAATGATTTGCATATCTTTTAGTCGCACTTTATCAATTCCTATACAGAAAAGTTATTCTTTATCGCGGTACAAAATTACTGCTTTTTACACAAAATCACAACTTATCATGTCACACAAACACACAACATATCATTCATAAAATTTTACCGCAACAAGACACAAACTTTTGCAATTATCAAAACAACACAACTTTAACAAATACAGCAACAATTTTCTCTCATATACAACAAATCATTTACACCACATGAAAAATACAGGTATTTTTCGCCTACGAGACCGTAACGAGATCATAACGAGACCGTAACGAGATCTCGTCGAACTTTCATTTTGTAAAAACGCATACACCATACAAACCACTAATAGTAGACAATACAATCTGGTACAATTTTTGCTATATTTATAAATTACTATTATCATAAAATTGTTCTATACTCAGCATATTATGAAACGATTCTTATCTCTTACCCTTGCACTCATCGGTATACTCTTTCTATCCGGGTGTCAGCAAGATTTGAAACAAGTCAGCGGCACTTACACCTACAAGACATCGGGCACTGTTGCCATTAGCGAAGGCACATCGCACACCACACTTGCTATAAACGATGAAATTGGTCAATTGGATATCACACCTTTGCATAAATCGGACAGCCTTTTGCTACTATTCAACCAAATGACAGGCAGTGCCATGCACACAACCGCTACTCTTAACAGTAAAGAATTACATTTACAGCCCTATACGCGCACTCTGTCACTCACCTATACTCCCAACAGCCAAACGGGAAACGACTTGATAGGCAGCAACAAACAAACAGAAACCTTCCTGATAGAGGTAACTGGAAGTGGGGTTGTTTATGACGAATCGATACTCTTTGTTTGCGAATGGACAGGCAAAGCTCTCAACAGCAATAAAACCATCAGTGGTAGTAACCTACAAACCATAGCCCAACGTAATGACTAAGCATAACTATTCACAGATAATCGGCTATGCTTGCATGACTATACTATGCTGCATCGCCTGCACAAAAACACGAGACACCGAAAAACCACGTTCCCCCATTCCGGTAAAGGTACAGGTGATCGACTCCATTCAGTCATCGGTAGAACGTACTTATGTAGGAGAAGTACAAAGTGTCTCCTCCACCCCATTGAGTTTTGCTCTGGGTGGAACCATTAGCCGAATAGCCGTAACCAACAATACTGCAGTGTGCAAAGGGCAATTGCTATTGCAAACCGATACTACTCAAGCATACAACATGTTGCACAGTGCGCAAGCAAGTTTTGAACAAGCCCAAGACGGATATCAACGCTTAAAACAAGTGTATCAGCAAGGAGGTGTTACGGAAGTGCAATGGAAAGAGATGCAGACGCAGTTAGCAAAGGCGCAGAGCCTTTTGAATAGTGCAAAAAAAGGAGTATCCGACTGCACTTTGACCGCACCTTACGATGGCATTATTACTGATTTTGACCTGCACATCGGTCAGAATGTTCTACCGGGACAAAAAGTAGCCAATCTGTTGGATATTTCCTCTGTAAACATTGTTTTTAGCGTACCCGAAACCGAGATTTCCCACATCGCGATAGGCGACCGTGTGCAAATTACCATTCCTGCACTTAACAATGAGGTGTACGAGGGACGTATTGCAGACAAGAGCCTTAGCGGGAACAAGTTGTCGCACACCTACACAGTAAGCACAACTATTCCCAATAAACACCGACATCTTATGCCGAGTATGGTCTGTAAAGCACACCTCCTTCAGCACACACAAGGAGGTTATGTTGTTCCCGCTCATTGTATTCAGATACGCCCCGAGGGTAAGAGTCTGTGGGTAGTGCGCAATGGAAAAGCCTGCCGCAATAGTATCGATAGTGAGCAGTTTGTTGCCGACGGTGTATTGATAAACCGTGGTCTCAATGAGGGCGACAGCCTTATCGTAAGCGGTTATCAGAAACTCTACAAAGATGCCCCTGTTTGTATATTGCCATGAAACGACGTGACCACATACAAGCCACCATGCGTAATCATGGTATAGTATTCTTCGTGATGGGAGCATTACTATTGTTTGGCATATGGAGTCTTCCACATCTAAACAAAGACGAGTTCCCACAATTCACCATACGCCAAGGCATTATTGCCGCTATTTATCCGGGTGCTACAGCCGAGGAGGTGGAAGAACAAGTGACAAAACCCTTGGAAAGATTTCTGTTTACGTATTCCGAAATAAATAAAGAGAATACACGTTCGGTAACAGAAGACGGTATTGTATATATCTATGCAGACCTACGTTTGGAAGTGGAGCGGAAAGATGAAGTATGGAGTAAAATACGTGCAGGATTAGACTTGTTTAAGAAAACATCTTTGCCTGCTGGCGTATTGCAAATAGTGGTAGTGGATGATTTTGGCAATACATCTTCTATATTGTTGGCTGTCGAAAGTTCCGAACGAACCCCTAAAGAGTTGGAAACCTATTCGCAACAACTATGCGACCGATTGCGCACCATACCCTCTATGGGAAATTTGAAGATATTAGGGCAACAACAAGAAGAAATAGCGGTCGAGATCGACATTGAACGCTTATCGGCTTATGGTATCAATCAGCAAACATTATTTGCACAATTAGCCTTGCAAGGTTTCCGCACCATGGGAGGTAACACAACCGGCAATACCAACAGAAGCCTTATGCAAGTGGCAATTCCCTACACCTCTGAATATGAGTTGGCTGAGCAAATCATATATACAGAACCTATCAACGGCACTGCGGTTCGCCTAAAAGATATTGCCCGCATTATTCACCGCTACCAAACACCTACAAAATACATACAGTACTACGACAGCGAGACAGAAGCCGCTTGCTTGGTCATTTCGATAGAAATGTACCCGGGCAACAATATCGTAGCCTTTGGCAGAGAAGTAGACAAACAACTGCAAGAAGCCCTGTTACATTTCCCTCCTGATCTGCAAATCCACCGCATTACCGACCAACCCAAGGTAGTAAACGCCTCTGTAATGTCATTCTTGCGTGACTTGCTAATGAGTATTTTAATAGTGATAGCCGTAATGCTGATGCTTTTCCCCTTGCAAACAGCATTGGTGGCATCTACTGGCGTTCCTGTATGTACTGCTATCTGCTTGGGACTGATGTATTTGTTCGGTATTGAGTTGAATACGGTAACTCTGGCTGCACTAATCGTAGTGTTGGGCATGATTGTAGACGATTCGGTTATTGTCATTGACGGTTATACCGAACTACTGGAGAAAGGACACAGCAGGTGGTATGCTGCTTGTGTAAGTACACGACAACTCTTTCTGCCTATGACCCTTGCTACTTGCTCCATATCAGGAATGTTCTTCCCTATGACCAAGATAATAACAGGACCGCTGGGCGACTTTGTTCAGTTGTTTCCTTGGGCAGTTGCCTTTGCATTGGGTGCCAGCATCTTCTATGCCGTATGGGTGATTCCCTTTTTAAGCATACGCTTTATAAAACGCCGCACGGAAGAGCACTACAATCAATTCGAGAAGATGCAATCTCGCTTCTTTACAAGGTTGCAGAACACATATCAACACTTGCTGACAACCTGTTTCAAACATCCATGGCTGACTATTGGTTTTGCAGTATTGATGATTGCTTTAGGAGGGTTGCTCTTTACACAACTTAATGTACAGATGATGCCCAAGGCCGAACGCGACTGCTTTGCCGTAGAGATACACCTAACAGAGGGAAGTAGCCTGCAACAGACGGCAGAAGTTGCAGATAGCATAGCCCATATTCTTCGCAAAGACGAGCGTGTTACTGCCGTTACCGGATTTATAGGACAAGCCTCTCCGCGTTTTCATGCTGCTTATACACCCCAAATGGCAAAAGAGAGTTATGCACAACTCATAGTCAATACACAAAGCAATAATGCAACATTAGCACTGCTCAACGATTATACCAAACAGTACGAGAACGCTTTTGCTAATGCTTATGTGCGTTTTAAGCAGATTGACTATCAGGCAGTGCAGAACCCCATTGAGATATATCTGAAAGGCGATAATCCGGACTCTTTAGAGTATGTAGCCGAACAGTTAAAAGAATACATGTCGTCATTAGAGGAACTGACATGGGTACACTCTGACTACGACGAATCGTTGCCGAGTGTAAGTATACGCTTAAAAGCCGATGAAGCAAGACAATTAGGAATCAGTCAGACTCAACTGTCGTTGTATTTAGCAAGTATAAGCAATGGTCAGACACTGACCTCCATACAAGAAAACGACTACAAGATACCGGTAATACTTTATACCGAGGGTACTGATTCTCTTTGTTATAACGATATTGCCAACCTTCTGATTCCTACCGCTTATCCAGGCGTATGGGTACCGCTGCGCCAAGTAGCGGATATTGTGCCGGAATGGCATCATGCATCTATCACACGCCGAAACAGCATACGCACCATTACGATTGGTGCCGATTTGTATGGCAATGCTTCTGCTCCTGCCAACCTGAAAACTATACAGCAATATATCGAGAGCAACATTATGCCTACCCTTCCCGACGATGTTAGTATCTCGTACGGAGGGCTGCAAGCAACCAATGCACAAGTTATTCCGCAAATTGCATGGTCGGTGGCAGCAGCATTGTTAGTTATGTTTATACTGTTGTTACTACATTTTGCCAATGTATCCATATCAATTCTTTCGTTAAGCATGAGCCTGTTATGTATATTCGGAACCTGTTTGGGGCTATACATCTTCGGCTTAGACTTCAGCATTACTGCTGTTTTGGGCATGGTAAGTCTGATTGGTATTATCGTGCGCAATGCCATTATCATGTATGAGTATGCCGAGAGTTTGCGCAAAGACAAACATAAGAGTGCCAAAGAGGCTGCTTTCGAAGCAGGTTTGCGCCGCATGCGCCCCATCTTCCTGACATCAGCCACTACTGCATTGGGAGTTATCCCCATGATTATAGCCCGTACGGGCTTATGGATGCCTATGGGTGTGGTTATTTGCTTCGGTACTATTTTTACACTGCCCTTGGTCGTAACGGTACTACCCGTTGTCTATTGGAAAATATACGACACAACATCGCCCGATACACACTCCACTCAACAACAACGAAAACCAAAGAAACATATTGCCGTAACCTGCATTTTCCTTTGTCTCTCTTTACAATTATCGGCAGAGCCTCTCACACTCGACTCTTGCCTGCACTTAGCAGAACGCAACAATCTGACACTGCAGAACGCAAGGATAGATGTAGCAAAAGCCGAGGAAGTAAAGGCGCAAGCCTTTACCAAATATTTCCCGAATGTGTCTGCACACACCATAGGCTATCATTCTATCAATCCTCTCTTGGAGGTAGGCATCAACGACATTGATAATCGCGGAGTACGCGACCTGCTGAATACACTCTATGGAAACTATGGAGCCGCCTTGGGATTAAACAATACTATCAGTCTGTTGCAACACGGAGTTAGCGTCGGTGTTACTGCACTGCAACCCATCTATATGGGTGGTCAGATCGTAACGGGCAATCGTCTTGCCAAAGTGGGTATAGAAGCCGCACAACTACAAGCCCAAACCACTAAACGCGATATTCTGCAAGAAGTGGAAGAAAGTTATTGGTTAGTTGTAGGCTTGGAAGCCAAGCGTTCCACTATTGAAGCGGTACAACAATTGTTAGACAGCATATCTTGTAACGTAAGTACAGCCATTGCTGCCGGTATTGCTCTTCCTAACGACCTCCTGCGCGTACAACTGAAACAAAATGAGACTGCTAAATTATCGCTTCAAATAGACAACGGTCTGCAACTTGCCAAACGCGCACTCTGCTACTCTATCGGTATTCCTTATACAGACACGTTGCAAATAGCCGATAGCCTAACTGCTCCTCGCAATCTCCCCCCTGATAATCTATCAATGAATACAGCCATTAGCAACCGCCCAGAAAACCGACTCCTCGCTTTGAATGTAGAAGCAGAACAACTGCAAAGACGTTTAGAAATAGGCAAAACACTACCTCAAGTTGCTATCGGTGCCGGTTATACCTATAGCAATATTTGGTTAGACAAAAACAGTCATAACGGAACTGCTTTTTTTACGGTGAAAGTACCTCTTACAGATTGGTGGGAAACCGGTCATAAAATAAAACAACACAACTTACAAATCACTCAAGCCCAAAACGCCGAACAACAGATGCGTGAAAAGATGGAATTACAAACACTGCAGGTGCTGAACCAAGTAACAGAGGCCTACCAACAAATCGTAATCGCTACTACGTCGGTTAGCCATGCAGCCGAAAACTTACGTCTTATGCAACTGAACTATTCTGCCGGTAGAGCCACTATTGCCGACCTATTGGAAGCACAAGCCCTTTATGCACAAACGCAAAACGACTCTATTGATGCCCTCATATCCTATCGTGTAAACCTACAGCGTTACAACAGATTAACCCAAGAAGAATAAACAATATAACAAAAAAGGGGGAAGATATTTACAATGATGAAAAACATCCTCTGTAAAACATACCTATCTCAATTATCTTGCCACAATTCTTGATTGTCATGATTACACTATCTTGTTTCCCTCTAAAATAGAAGATATCAAAAACGCAACATCTAATACCTAAAACTCAACGACCGTGATGCCTGCTCCGCCTTGGTCGGGATGTGCATCATGAAACGCTTGTATACGCGAAAGACATTTCAGATAATCGCGCACGACCTGCCGTAGTGCTCCCGTACCCGTTCCGTGCAATATACGCACCTCTTCCGTACCCACCATAACAGCATCATCTATATAGTTCATCAACACAGTTAACGCCTCATCTACACGCATACCTCTTAAATCTAACTGTTGCGAGAACGAAAGTTTCTTTTGCCGCAATTCATCGCTTACATTGGCTGCATAACGATGCGTAAGTGTCTGTTTTGCTTGTCGTGCCGACACATATTCCAAGGTACGCACATCTAACTGCGATTGCAGATTACCAAATGCCACCAATGCTTTCTTACCATTGAGTTCAATAATCTCTCCCACCATCTCTTTGCCTGGTACACGCACACGTGTACCAACTCCCAAAATCGGCTGCAACTGCGGTTTATCCACAGACTCAGATTTATGTTGCTCCTTATGATTACGCGATTTACGCAAGGGTTTTGTTACTGACGTACGTTCCACCTGACGGCGAAAATCTGCCAATTCTTGCCTTGCCTGCTGTGTCTGTTGTTTCTCTGCCTCCGATTCCTTAATACGGCGAATAGTATTCTCTATGGTTGCATTGGTTTTATCCAACAATTCGGTAGCCTCGTGTTGTGCCTGCTCCAATACTTCTCTCTTTTTTTGCCGGATATTCTCCATTGCTTCGTCATAGCGCGCAATACGTTCTTCCAGATGCTTTTCCTTTTGCCGAATCTGTTGTCGCTTATTTTCCCAATAGCGTTTATCACGAGCAATATCTTGCAAATGACGATCATAATCGATATGTTCTTCGCCTACCAACTGCGTAGCCCTACCTATAATATCTTCCGGCAAGCCTATATTACGTGCAATCTCCACAGCAAAAGAACTCCCCGGCTGACCTATTGACAATTGGAACAACGGACACATTTTACCCCTATCATAAAGCATTGCTCCATTGACAATACCTTCCGTATCTTCTGCCAAATGCTTCAGATTGCTATAGTGCGTTGTAATAACTCCCAGCGACCGATTAGCATTGAGCCGCTCCAATACCGCCTCAGCAATAGCACCACCAATTTGCGGTTCTGTTCCTCCACCAAACTCATCAATCAACAACAACGTACGCTCATTACCATGACGTACAAACCATTTCATGTTACGCAAATGTGATGAATAGGTAGACAAGTCGTCTTCGATAGACTGTTCGTCACCAATATCGATGAAGATATGTTCAAAACAACCCATTAGTGAATCTTCCCGAAGAGGAACCAATAATCCACACTGCAACATATATTGCAACAGAGCAACAGTTTTAAGACAGACCGATTTTCCTCCCGCATTGGGACCGGATATAACCAAGATACGTTGTTCTTCCGTCAGACGAACAGATAACGGAACCACCGTTTTCTGCTGTTTCCGAAAATTAAGTAATAACACGGGGTGTCGTGCTTCGCGCCAATCAACAACCGGCGCATCGGACAGATGAGGTGCAATAGCATCCAATTCTTTAGCAAACAATGCTTTTGCACATAAGAAATCGACCTTTCCTAAGAAGTATTGCGAATCGGTAATAGCGGGTACTATGGGGCGCAACGTATTGGTAAACTCCAGCAGTATGCGAATACGCTCACGCCGTTCGTCACCTTCCAATTCGCGAATACGATTATTGGCTTCCACGACTTGTTGCGGCTCAATATACACAGTTTTTCCCGTGGCTGATTCATCGTGTACGATTCCTCCTAATTTACGTTTATACATAGGAGGAACAGGTATTACCAATCTGCCTTCGCGCAACGTAGGCGAGACATCCTTATCGATCATCCCCTCTGCCTGCGCCTGACGAAGAATAGTATTTAATGCCCGTGACACCGCTCCCTGCGAACGCTGCAGTTCCTGCCGAATACGCCCCAACTCAGGAGAAGCATTATCCCGCAACTGCCCATATTTATCCAACAAACGATCGATAGCCGGTACTAATGCGACTATCTCCGCAAAGCCATTTTGTAACCGATATTCAGACAACACCGGGAAACGTTGTACATCTAACGATGCAAAGAATTGCGACAACTGCACTACTGCCGACAATGCTTTTCGTAACCGAAACAACTCTTGTTCATCAAGGAACAAGCCCTCTATACGTATACGCGAAAGACTATCGCGCAAATCGAACATCTCACACTGCGGAAACGCCAACGAAGCATCCGTAAGTACATACAGCATCTCCTGCGTTTCGGCAATCAAATGACGCACCTCATCGGTTCGGGTATGAAAAGAGAGTGCATCGACCTGCTCACGCCCCAATTGAAAACTACACCCACGCAACAAATAGTCGCGTATAACCTGAAAATCAATCTTATGTTCAAACTCTTCCGGATAAATCATATCGTTATAATCGTTTAGAGCAAACGAATATCTTTAATAACCTCTGCACCAACTTCTTTATTTAACTTCTGCACCAATTGGAAACGACACAAAAACAACTCCTGCCTCAATGCCGCAGAATGTATTTGCACAAACAGTACACCATTCTTGATTTCGATAGTCCCCGTATATTTAGCAATCATAGGTCCAAATACACGCGGCCAAGCCTCAATCAATTTATGTTCGAGGAATGGTTTCTCCAAACCCTGTTCACGCAAAAATTGCATAATAACCTCAGCAACAGACTCTGTATTGCGGCGTCTCATCGTAAGCGAAGTTCTTGGTTTACCGTAACATTCTGTCCCTCAGCAATACCATTCAGACGATAGATCATCTTTAGTTGCATGCCTTTATCTTGTGCAATCTGCCAGATATTCTCCCCTTTCCGCACACGATAAACAGCGTAACGACGTTCCGCCTTACGGCGTTTCTTTTGCAGATATACCTTGTCTCCTTCTTGCAGTTCGTAACGCGGATTTACTATATCATTATAGCGGCGCACCGTAGATTCATACATATTAAACTCATAGGCAATACTTTGGAATGTATCTCCCTCTCTTGCTACCACATAACGTTTACCGTTGTTGCGCATTATACGATGCTCAAAGCACAAATCCACCGTCTGTAAAACGTTTCCCTTTCCGGTTTTTGTTGTAACAACTGTTGGTGTCTCTGTTTCGTTTGCTTGCGGCTTCACTCCCTCGTTTTTTTCTTTGGGAGTTTTGGTTTTCTTGTCGGTAGTTTTGGTTTTATCACCAACACTGCTTGATTTATCTTGTATTTTTCCCTCCTGCACATACTGCATGAGATTGTAATCTTCTATCAACTTAATCAGTTTACTTGCATAGGCAGGATCAGTAGCATACCCACATTGCTTCAAACCATGCGCCCAGCCTCTATAGTCGGTGATAGGCAAGTCAAACAATTTCTGATAGCGCGCACGTTGCAGGAACAAAGCATGGTCACGAAATGAATCCTCGGCTTTTTTATACTTACGAAAGCATTCGTTCTTCGTATCGTCATCATGCCGATAAGTCGCTCCCGTCCAATCGCCCGCACACTTTATACCGAAATGGTTATTCGCTTTCACTGCCAACTCACTTCTGCCTGCCGCCGACTCTAATAATCCCTGCGCCAAGGTAATGCAAGCCGGTATATGATATTGCGCCTGATGCTCCTGTGCAACACGGCTATATTTGTCAATATAATTTTGATAGTACTCACGCGTAGTTTGTGCGGACACAGACATTTGCGCCCATACACACATAATTAATAAGAGAGAAAGTGGTTTCTTCATACTCATCGTAGATTCATTCACAACAAAAACTGCGGTTGCAAAGATACAAAATTATTTCTATGCAACCGCAGTTTATCTGAAATCTTTCATCTAATCCGCCTCTATGATGCGTCGCTTAAACTCGGTATCACACCAATGCACGGATATTGCTTTCGAGGTCTCCCGGCAACAGCAATACGGGCGGTATCTCTATCATGGTATAAGCACCGGCTTTCAGACATTGTGTTGCACGCGCACACGCCACCATCACCTGCCCTGTCAGTGCAGGATTATTGATGGACATATTAAATTCGAAACGCTGATTATTGGTAATACCGCTCACGCCCTTACGTACCATATTGACACCATGCCCCACATCATTCAACACATCGACCGATGCTACTTGCACCACATGTGTTTCATCATGACGGAAATAGTCATCTTGCAGTATTTGCGCTTTAATGGTTTCGAAGTTATAACCATCTTTCAATTGCACATACACCATTCTGCGATGTATGCCAGTACCCAATGGAATTGTCATAGACAAAGCATCTTCCACTCCCTCTATGGCTTTAACTGCCACCGAATGTCCCATACTGCGTCCGGGACCGAAATTGGTGTATGTAATACCTTTCGGTGCAATAGCCTGCAACAAGCAGCGTACTACCGAATCCGACCCCGGATCCCAACCAGCAGACACCACTGCCACTGCATTGCCTGCTTGTGCCAAAGGTTGCAACTCATTACGCAAATCGCATATACCGCCATGAATATCATAACTATCCACCGTTGATATACCTTTCCGTAAGAACAAAGCCGCTTGTTGAGGCACCTGACGGGTAGGACTGCATACCAATGCTACATCGACATGTCCTAATTTGTCAATATCGTCCACCACACGTACCTGTTCCAACTCAGCAGGTATTGATTGAGCGTTTCTGCGCACAACACCTACCAACTCCATATCGGAAGCCACCAATACGGCTTCCGCCGCCGCTTTTCCTATATTGCCATATCCAACTACAGCAACCTTTATCAAATTACTCATGCAATTAACTCCTTTCTTATTATCGAAAAGAGACCATCCTACGGACAGTCCCTTATCGTAATCTTTTTATTGCTACATTACAATCGATTTAGTGAAACGCACCCATTTGTAACATTGAAACCTCACGCGGAGTAAGGAAACGATATTTACCTCTCGGCACATTCTTCTTAGTCAGCCCCGCAAAGGATACTCTATCCAATTGCAGCACTTTATAACCTACTTTTTCAAAGATACGACGTACAACCCGATTCTGTCCGGAATGAATCTCCAAACCTATATGACGTCTGTCCTCTTCGTGCGTAAATTCCAATGCGTCCGGCACAATTACTTCGTCATCCAACGTAATACCGTTCATTATGGTCTGATAATCTTCATCCGTCAGATCACGATCGAGCGTAGCAGCATAGATTTTCTTCTTACCATACTTAGGATGCGTAAGTTTGGCTGCCAAATCACCATCGTTGGTAAGTAACAACACCCCCGTCGTATTACGGTCTAATCGTCCGACAGGATAAATGCGCTCAGCACAAGCATTCTTCACAATATCAAGCACTGTTTTACGCTCTTGCGGATCATCCGTAGTAGTTACGCAATCTTTGGGTTTATTAAGCAATATGTATACCTTACGTTCGCAACGAATGGTCTGATCATGAAACATTACTTTGTCGGTGGGCATCACTTTTGCTCCCAACATCGTAACGATTTCGCCATTGACCGTTATTACACCTGCCTGAATAAAATCATCCGCCTCTCTACGAGAACAGATGCCTGCATTTGCCAAGTATTTATTCAAACGCATCGGACGTGTAGGATCGACCTCACGCTGACGATATTCAAATTGTTTGCGTTTACTGTAAACATTTCCCTCACGGCGTTCGGACTGACCAAAAGAACGCTGACGTGCATAGCCTCCTCCTTGTCGATTGTCAGTACGATTATTCGCATAGCGAGGAGTGTACCCTTCATCCTGAACACGTTCCGATGTATGTCCTATTCTCTGACGACGAGGACGCGGGACTTCCGTATCAGGCGTAAAACGAGGACGATAAGAACGTTCCTCTTGCGGAGTTGACGAATTGCGATATGTTCGTCTTTCCGAATTGTTGTAGCGAGATTCCGTTGAGCGACGATAATTGTCTTCACGTTCGTTGGAACGTTCGTAACGCTCATACCGATTTCCCCTATTGTCTGTGACTCCTCTTCCTCCCGAAGCGGAATGCCACCTTGGTCTGTTTGTATCCATACAGAATTATATAATTAAAAAATAGTTGCTTTTCACGCAACACAACAAGTGACCTGAGTCAGATACTCAGAGTCACTTGTCGTTTTCCACTCTTACATACAAACCTGCTATTAAGCCTCTGCTGCTGTTTCGATAGCAAGTTTACCGCGATAGTAACCACAAGAGCCACATACGGTATGATAGATGTAAGTTGCACCGCAGTTAGGACAAACAGCCAATGTAGGCAATTTTGCCACGTCATGCGTACGACGTTTCGCAGTTCTGGTGTGCGATTGTTTTCGTTTAGGATGTGCCATATCTTTTCTTTGTTTTTAGTTTATTATTTACATTTCTGTTTGCGACAACCCTTATTCATTCGGGGTGCGTAAGGATTGTCTATACGTTATCATCATTATCATCTTCCGCCAGTGTGCACAAGTGAGAAAGGAGAAGTTCCTCCATACGAGGGTTACACTCACCCGGCCGGTGACTATGTACTACCGGAAGATTGATTACAACCAATTCATACATCAACCATGCCAAATCCAACACTCCATTGATTGGACTAACATATACAATACTGTCGGTTTCTTCACCCGCTCCAATCTTCACCACCAATTCCTCATAGCAGTTAATTGGCATTTCCACCAAATCCAAGCAGCGGTCACAAACCAACCGAACAGTGCCTTCCACCGATATATTCAATGAAAAAGCATCCCCCACACGCGCAACATTTACCTTAGCAGAACACTTACCTCCACGCAATTCTTCCGACTCCTCACGTTGAAAGAACGTATCTTCCAACACATAATCAAACTCACAAACATCTTGTTTCAAGGAGTTTAAGTCAATACTATACGTATTTACGTTTTCCATCCTATGCTCTAACCAAAAGTGGCTGCAAAGGTACAAAATAAATGGGACATGACAAATATTCCACTACATTTTTTCACAAAATTCTTTTCCGGCCCTTTTTCTCCAATACAAAACAGCCTTAAGAAAGCACCCGTATTCCCTATTGACTCCCTCATCTTACAAGCACATTTTTGTTCATACATATTTACGCCAAAGTAAGACATTGCAAGCACATCAAAAAAAATGACCTCCCATGAATGAACTGCCCCCCAAAAGTCAAACATAAAACTTTCGGGGTGCTTTATGGAAAATTTAACAGCTTGTTAGTTTTAGCAAAATGAAAGGTCGACGAGATCTCGTTACGGTCTCGTTACGGTCCCGTAACTGTCTCGTAACGGCTCTGTAAGACAAGTTGAAAGCATGGGATGCTATACAGGGCAATAAATTGCAGGGATTACGGGGGAATATCGTGTAATTTTGATACATGCAATGGAAGAGGAATAGGAATGAAGGGATTAAGAAGAGGTGTTGAAAAATCAGAACCACCGCATCAAAATTTGGCTAATACAGAAAATACCACTACCTTTGCAGACATAAAGTATGTAGCAGGTCGGTCTGTCGCCAGATGATAGAAGCCTTGCAATATATATATATATTGTTGTAAGGAACCATATCATAGGGAGGAAAGTCCGGGCAACGCAGAGCACCATACCGGTTAACGACCGGCAAGCAGTGATGTTTGGCAAATGGCACAGAAAACAACCGCCTTCCAACGAAGGTAAGGGTGAAAAGGCGGGGTAAGAGCCCACCGGTCATATAGTAATATGTGGCGTCAAGTCATTCTATGGGTTGCAAGTTCAAGTAAACCGATACAGAAACACCCCCCGTGTTTCGAGAGGGTTGCTCGCTCAAGTCGGAGGGTAGAACGCTAAAGGACGGTGGTAACATCGGCATCAGATTAATGACAGACACTCCATTACTTATAAAGGGAGTACAGAACCCGGCTTATAGACCCGCTATATACTTTTTTCTTTCTTATCCGATATGTATATCCGAGGATAAAAAGAAAAAGTACAACCATAAGCATGAATTTATATCGCCGTATATATCGTTTTCTGCGCTATGATGTTTGGCGTCGTACTGAGACCGACTTGTCGAAAGGCAAGCGTATCGGCTATATGACCATAAAAACCATTGTACTTTCCATTAGGGGATACGCAGAAGACGAGTTGAGTACCAGAGCCAAAGCATTGACCTATTCTATGGTTTTTGCCATGATACCCATTCTGGCACTGGTTCTTGCTATTGCCAAAGGGTTCGGTTTTGAGCAGGTTATAGAAAATCGACTCTACGAGATTACTTTTCTTAATCAGACCAACATTGTTCCTGTTATCATGGAATTTGTGGAACGCTATCTTGAAACGGCGCAAGGAGGTGTATTTTTAGGAATAGGTATATTGGTGCTATTGTGGTCGGTATATTCATTCTTTCGGAATATAGAATTATCTTTCAACAAGATATGGGATGTGCATAAATCGCGCAGTTATTTACGCCAGTTCACCTCCTACATCACTATTCTGCTGATGATTCCCATTCTGATTGTCGTTTCAAGCGGTCTTTCGATTTTTCTGAATGCTGCAATGAGCGACTCTGCGATATTCATCACAATGGCCCCCTTGAAAGAGTTTTTCATAAAAGTACTGCCGTTTCTGCTGTGTTGGATAATTTTCTCGTGGATGTATATGGTAATCCCCAACACCCGAGTAGGATTTTGGGCTTCCGTAATCCCCGGCATCATTATGGGTACATTCTTTCAGGTGTTACAGATGCTAAGTATCTATATCGTTGTTTTCTTATCACGTACCAGTATCGTTTATGGTACTTTTGCCGCCATCCCATTACTACTCATGTGGTTACAGTGGTCGTGTATTCTTATTCTGTTAGGAGCAGAAATGTCGTATGCCATACAGAATAACGAATACTTCGAATATGAGACCGATATGAGCCGCATGTCTCGCCGCTACAAAGATTATATAACCCTATATGTAGTATATCTTGTTGTACGGCAATTTGAACAAGGAGGTACTCCACTTTCCACCAGAGATATTGCACAAACGAACCGACTGCCCATTAAATTGGTGAATAACCTGACCGGCAGATTGGTTGAGACAGAAATTCTGCGAGAAATCTATATCGAAAACAAAGAAGACAAAACATTTCTACCAGCCATTGACATCCATCAACTCACCGTAGGAAAAGTATTCAAAAACATTGATAGGCAAGGAACCGAAGATTTCCTACAAAACTTGCCCGAAGAGATGACTCTGTTTTGGGAAAAATGGCAAAACCTAAAAAACGAGAGCAGTAACATTAATCAACTGCTTGTGAAAGACATAATGAACAACTGATTAATATCATGAAAAAGACTATCCTTACCAACCTGTTTATTCTGTTAGGATTAACCTTTCTGAATGCACAAAAAATCACTCGTGTAGAGCCTCTATCTTGGTGGACCGATATGCAATGTCCGCTCACGCTCATGTTTCACGGAGAAAATTTGCAAGATGCCCAAATAAGTGTACAAAAAAGAGAAGGTAAAAAATGGGTTTCCACCCAAGGCATAGTAATCACCGGACAGCACAATGCCGAAAGTATCAACTATCTTTTTGCAGATGTTGCTGTAAAAGAAGCGGGTGAATATCTCTTTACACTTTCCAAAGGTAAAAAGAAGACCTCTATCCCCTACACCATAGCAACACGCCGTAGCGGTAGCAGCACCCGACAAAGTTTCACATCTGCCGATGTCCTCTATCTGCTCATGCCCGACCGTTTTGCCGATGGCGATTATACCAACAACTCCACAAATCTTACTCGTGAAAAAGGCGACAAAAACAACATCAATGGTCGATATGGAGGTGATATTCAGGGTATCATCGATTCTTTAGATTATATCAAATCGTTGGGTGTTACCGCCATTTGGTCTACACCACTCTTGTTGGACGATGAAGAAGCGTGGAGTTATCATGGCTACGCTTGTGCCGACTATTATCATATCGACCCTCGTTTCGGTTCGAACCAACTCTATCAAGAAATGGTGAGTATTGCTCATGAGAAAGGTTTGAAATTCATAATGGATATTGTAACCAACCATTGCGGATTGGCACATTGGTGGATACAAGACCTGCCTTATCGGGATTGGATTCACCAACACGCCCACTATACACAAACCAATAACGTATTCACCACCAACTACGATACCAACGCATCGCAATATGACCTGCATCTTAATGAAACAGGTTGGTTTGATACCCACATGCCCGACATGAATTTAGATAATCCTGATTTGCTGCACTATTTCAAGCAATGGGCTATTTGGTGGATTGAATATGCCGACCTTGACGGACTACGCGTTGATACCTATCCTTACAACGAGAAAACTCCCATGAGCGAATGGTGCAAAGCCATTCGTACGGAATATCCCAATATCAACATTGTGGGTGAATGTTGGACACGTCCTGCTGCTGCGGTAGCCTATTGGCAGGCCGATGCACGCAACCACGACAACTTTAACTCCAATTTGCCCACTGTAATGGACTTTCCTGTAGAAGAAGCCATTCGTCAAGCCCTTGAGAACCAAGGAAAAGGTTGGGGAGAAGGCATGGCACGTGTTTACGATGCCGTCAGTCAGGACTATCAATATGCCGACGTCAACAAACTCCTGCTTTTTGTAGGGAATCATGATATGGATCATATTGCCGACATTGTATATAACAATGACCTTCGGCGTGTAAAACTGGGTATCACGCTGATTGCAACCCTTCGAGGCATTCCACAACTCTATGCCGGCGACGAATTCGGACAACGCTCTATTGATATGAGCAAAGGACATAGCGGATTGCGTCAGCCGTTAACACCTGAAACACAACTGACCTCCGAACAGACCGACTTGCTCAACTATCATCGTCTGCTCTTTAACTATCGCTTAAACCAACCGGTACTACACCATGGCAAGACCATGCACTTCATGTCGCGTGACAACACTTATGCCTATTTCCGCTATTCAGATAGTGACGCAGTGTTTGTCTTTATTAACGCATCGGAACAAGAGGTTGCCATTCCTTGGGAACACTACCAAGAAATACTCACACACTACAATGCCATAGGTAACGATATTGTCAGCGGTGAGAGTATCAATACCAACGATACATACAACGTTGCTCCGCTCAGTGCGCTTGTTGTGAAACTCACAAAATGAACGTTCAAGCACATAACCATTTTAGCCAACGCCCGCTATATATAGCAGGTCCTTGCAGTGCAGAAACCGAAGACCAGGTACTGTGTGTTGCGCATGCTTTGCATCAAGCCGGCATAGGTATTTTCCGTGCCGGATTATGGAAACCGCGCACCCACCCCGATGCTTTTGACGGAGTGGGCGAAAAAGGCATAGCATGGTTGAACAAAGTACAACATTCAACAGGCATGGCAGTGGCTACCGAAGTAGCCACTGCCGAGCATGTCAGGATATGTTGTAATGCGCACATTGACGCCTTATGGATAGGAGCACGCACTACCGGCAATCCGTTTATGATGCAACAGATTGCCAACGAACTATCGCACTACCCCGCAACAGATCAACCCGTCATCATGGTGAAAAATCCGATAAGTCCGGATTTGGACCTATGGTTAGGTGCTATAGAACGACTGCAACAAGTAGGCATACAACACATCATAGCCATACATCGCGGTTTCTCTACCACCGCATCCGCTCCTTTACGCAACCAACCCATTTGGTCTATTCCTATCGAATTGCACAAACGAATGCCGCATATTCTTTTGTTATGTGACCCTTCTCACATTACGGGCAAAGCCGAATGGGTAGCAACCGTGGCCCAACAAGCGATCTGTCTGAATTTCGACGGACTCATGATAGAAGCCCATTGTGACCCTGCACAAGCCCGGTCAGATGCCATGCAGCAAATCACCCCGCAAGAATTGCAAACAATGCTCAGCAATTTGCAATTCAGACAGCAGAATAAAGTTGATGCAGAACTGCTCACACTACGGCAACAAATAGACGAAACCGATGAACAGATATGGCAACTTATCCGTCAGCGAATGGATATAGCACGCCAAATAGGACAATACAAGGCACAGCATAACATGCCGGTACTGCAAAACAAACGATTTGAACAAGTATTGCAAAAACGCATCAATTGGGCACTCGAAAACGGCATATCCGAAGAAACGGCCAAACAAATCATGCACCTCATTCACGAAGAGTCAGTACGCATGCAAATGCCCGATATTCCACCCCATAAAATAGGATAACGAGACCTCTCTTTTTATGCTTGAAATGCCTTATAGGGTATGATTCATACGATTAACGCAATTTTCGGTATTCTTGCGGGCTCACACTTGTCTTTTGCTTAAAGAAACGCCCCAATACCGACTGGCTGCTAAAGCCCAATCGCTGCGATATTTCTTGGATAGTATAGTCGGTAGAACAAAGTTCCACCTGTATCTCCATCAGCAGAAAATCATCTATCAATTGTTTGGGCGAAAGACCTGCTTGCCGGTGCATTACTTGCGACAGATAACGAGACGACACACACAATTGGTCGGCATACCAAACCACATCGCGATGCTGCCGATGATGTTTTAGCAATAAAGCATGAAAATCGCGTATCAGTTTGTCTTTGGCCGTATATATCCGTTGGTTATCTGCCAATCGGTGTTTCACTCCGTTGAAGAAATTCATATAGAACGATTGCAACAAGTTAACGGCTATTTGCCGACGAAATACATTATCCATATCCTCATAGGTATGTTGCAACAAATCAAAGTAAGTGAGCGCATGAATTCTGTGTTTTTCCGACGGATGCACAAACGGAGGCCGCACTGCAATATAATCTAAAAAAGCCGTACTCATGCGCATCGTCACCTCATCAAAAAAACGCGGCAGAAAACAACAAGAACGAACACAAAAATCGGGCGATGTATGCTGCACCCTAATCACATTATCCGGTAATAATGTCCACTCCATTCCTTCACTGAATATATAGGTTTCCGTATCACGTACAATTTCCGCACTACCCGCCACACAAAACAACAAATATGCATTGCCTGTCCGCCGAGGATGCTGCTGAAAATAGAGCATATTGTCACGCCTCATCATAAAACCGTCTCTATCGGTAATCTCATACGAGAGTGAACTATTTGAACCTGTTGTCTTTTTAATATCCGATTTAACCATAGTATTCATGTATTGCACTATACCTAATATCCGTTATTGCTGCAAAGTTAGTGTATTTTCTCAACATAAACTGCATATAAGTTCCGAAAATGCACAACAATACTTTAATAATGGAAAAAGAGTATCCGAAAAAAAGCGGTAATTTTGCATCGTTTTTTGTCGGATTCTGTTGTCTCAGCAAAAATGTCGTTAGCAACAGTGACAAGAAAGTAGGAATATCAATCAATAGTATTAGTCTATATATGAAAAAAACAGTAGTAACAAGCACCTTATTGTGTGTTCTTTTGATTTCGTGCTCCAAGCATGAGCAATTTACGGCAGGAAACAGTTGGAAAACTCAGCAACTGGCATTGCAGGAAGTATCTCTTCAATCGCCCTACTCTGCCTCTATTCAGGGTAAACAAGATATCAGCATTCTGCCACAAGTTTCCGGTTTTCTAACCAAACTATGTGTTACAGAGGGTGAACGGGTTAGCAAAGACCAGACACTTTTCATCATTGACCAAGTAAACTATGAGGCAGCACTTCGCGTGGCAGAAGCCAATGTAAAAGCGGCAGAAGCACAAGTGGCGACCCATCAGCTCACCTATACGAGCAAGCAGAAACTTTATGATGAGAAGGTTATTTCTCAATACGATTTGCAAGTAGCGGAAAACAATTTGCTCACAGCCAAAGCACAATTAGCATTGGCAGAAGCCAATGTTGTAAACGCGCGCCAAAACCTTTCGTATACCGTTGTAAAAAGTCCGTGTAATGGTGTGGTAGGCAAACTGCCTTTCCGCGTAGGTTCGCTTGTAAGTCCGCAAATGACCGAACCCCTGACTACCATATCCGACAATTCGGAAATGTATGTCTATTTCTCCATGACAGAACAACAGATGCTAAACTTGGTGCGCCAATACGGCAACGTACAAAACGCAATCAAGCAGATGCCCGATGTAGAACTCCAACTTGCCGACAACTCGCTCTATACACACAAAGGACGAATAGAAAGCATCAGCGGAATTATTGACCGTACGACAGGTAGTGTAAGCGTACGCGCTACTTTTCCCAATACCGAACGCTTGTTGTTGAGCGGCGGTTCGTGCAATATACTTATACCATTTATCCGCAAAGAGATTATCGTCATTCCCCAAGCCGCTACCTATGAGATTCAAAATAAGGTATATACTTATGTGGTTGTTGACGGTAAAGCACAATCCAGACTTATTCAAATATCCAATGTCAACGATGGGAAAAACTATATTGTAGAAAGCGGTTTGAACGCAGGCGAAACTATTGTTGCAGAAGGTGCCGGCTTTGTACGCGAAGGCGAACAAATCGTGGCTATAGAAAACTAAAACCTATTATATCTTTAAGGTGGTGGCAATAAAAACACTATTGCCACTTGACTACAGAACAAAACAAAGAAACTATGAACGTCAAAACATTCATCGATCGTCCCGTATTGTCGGCGGTAATTTCTATATTTATCGTGATTGTGGGATTGATTATGCTTTTCAATCTACCCATTGAAAAATATCCTGATATTGCTCCTCCCACCATAGTGGTAAGTGCCAGTTATCCGGGGGCTAATGCCGATGCCATTCAGAAGAGTGTTGTTGCACCGTTGGAAGAATCGATCAATGGTGTAGAAAATATGATTTACATGGTATCGAAAGCGACCAATAGCGGTACAGCCCAAATCAGTGTCTACTTCAAACAAGGTACCAATCCGGATATGGCACAAATCAATGTGCAAAACCGTGTAACACAAGCCACCGGTTTGCTGCCGAGCGAAGTGACACAGATAGGTGTTACCACCTACAAGAAACAACCTTCGATGTTGCGTACATTCGCATTGTACAGTCCAAACGGTACATACGATGAAGAGTTTCTTGCCAACTATATCGACATCAATATAAAACCGCAAATGTTGCGTATTCAGGGTGTAGGTACATTGGTAATCATGGGAGGTACCTACAGTATGCGTATATGGTTGCGTCCAAGCGTTATGGCACAATACGGACTCATTCCTTCCGACATCACCGCCATACTCCAAGAACAAAACATAGAAGCGGCAACCGGTAGTTTCGGTGAGAATTATGACCAAGTATTTCAATACTCCATGAAGTATCGCGGCCGCAAAGTGACCGAAGAAGAGTTCGGTAACATCGTCATCAAGACACTTCCTACGGGTGAAGAACTCCGACTGAAAGATGTTGCGGAATTGGAACTCGGACAAAATAGTTACAATTATACAGGACGAGTTAACGGCTGCCCCGGTATCGGTAACCTGGTTTTCCAAATTGCAGGAAGTAACGCTACCGAGATAAACAACAATATTGATAAACTCTTTGAGGACATACGTAAAGATTTGCCACAAGATGTAGAATTGGTAACCATGGAAAGTTCCAACGATTTCTTGTTCTCGTCTATTCATGATGTGGTTGAATCTCTCATCATTGCCATACTATTGGTTTGCTTTGTGGTTTATTTCTTCTTGCAAGATTTTCGCGCGACCTTAGTGCCAACCATCAGCATCATCGTTTCACTAATCGGTACATTTGCTTTTATCTACTTAGCCGGTTTTACGCTCAACTTGCTTACCCTCTTTGCCTTGGTACTTGTTATCGGTACTGTGGTGGACGATAGTGTCGTAGTTGTAGAAGCCGTACAAGCACGTTTTGATGCCGGTTATCGTTCTGCCTACAAAGCGACCGTTGATGCCATGGGTGGACTTACCGCAGCACTATGTACCACCACATTGGTCTTCATGGCCGTATTTATTCCCGTATCCTTTATGGGAGGTACCACCGGCCTCTTCTATCGCCAATTCGGTCTTACCATGGCGGTATCTGTAGGTATTTCGCTATTAACGGCACTGACACTCAGTCCTGCACTGTGTGCTATATTGCTCAAGCCTAATCCTACAGAAGGAGAGGGAAGCAAAATAGCCTATCGCGTACGTAAAGCATATACCGTGGCCTATGATGCACTGATTAAACGCTATACAAAATTAGCAATGGTCTTCATTCGCCGCAAATGGCTCGTTGGTGGTTGTATAGCCGTTGCCATAGGATTGTTGGTTTATTTCATGCAAACTACCAAAACCGGTCTGGTTCCGGATGAAGATACCGGTATTCTAATGGTTGATGTAACCACCCCTACGGGAAGCGGTATTCTGCAGACCAGTCATATTATGGAAGAATTGGGAGCACGCATTCGTCAGATTCCCGAAATTTCCATCTGCAACCAAATTGCAGGTGAAGGTATCATATCAGGTACCGGTTCCAATATGGGTCTGTTTATCATAAAACTAAAAGACTGGGATCTTCGAACAGAAAAAGGTTCGGACAACAAAAGCGTCATCAATAAAATTTATGCGGCTACTGCCGACATCAAAACAGCGAACATCTTTGTAATGGCCCCCGGTATGATTCCCGGCTATGGTATGGGTGGCGGTTTCGAGTTCTACGTACAAGACAAATCAGGAGGTAGTGTGACCGAACTTTATGAAGTTACCCAAGCCTATTTGGCAAAACTGCGTGAACGCCCCGAAATTGCATCTGCCTACAGTTCGTATAAGATTGACTATCCGCAATATATGGTGGATGTAGATGCTTCCAAATGCAAACGTGCCGGTATCAGTCCTGCTGAAGTGTTGAGTACATTGGGCGGATACTACGGTGGTATCTATGCATCCAATTTCAATCGTTTCTCAAAAGTTTATCGTGTTATGATTCAGGCATCTCCCGAATATGCCAACGACCCTGAAACACTCAATAACATCTATGTACGCGTTGGAGGTGAAATGGCTCCCATTACGCAATTCATAACACTTACACGTATATACGACCCATTGGTGCTCAATCGTTTCAACATGTACAACAGTATCGGTATAAATGGGAACATGAACGACGGATATTCATCGGGTGAAGCCATTGCGGCGATTAAAGAAGTCGCACAAAAAGAATTACCGAAAGGATATGGTATTGATTTCAGCGGTATCACACGTGAAGAAGAACAAACCGGTAGTGGCAATACGGCTATGGTATTCCTTATCTGTATTATATTCATCTATTTGGTGATGAGTGCTCTGTACGAGAGTTTCTTCATTCCTTTTGCCGTTATCTTTGCAGTACCTTTCGGCTTGATGGGCAGTTTTCTCTTTGCACGTATGATGGGATTGGAGAACAATATCTACTTACAGGTAGGACTTATTATGCTTATCGGTCTGTTGGCAAAAACGGCTATTCTACTGACCGAGTATGCTACTCAATGCCGCATTGCAGGTATGTCGCTCAAACAATCCGCTTTCTTTGCGGCTAAAATGCGTATGCGTCCGATCCTCATGACTGCACTGACCATGATTTTCGGTATGTTGCCGCTGATGTCGGCCCATGGTGTTGGAGCCAACGGACAAAGTACCATAGGTACGGGTACCGTAGGAGGTATGCTTATCGGAACTTTGGCACTACTATTTATGGTGCCGGCACTCTTTGTCATCTTCCAAGGATTACAAGAAAAGGTTAAACCGGTCAAGTTTGAACAATCTACCGACCCGCTTATCCTTGAAGAACTTGAGCACATCAAGGAATATACCGCTCTGCGTGAAAAAACAGGCAAGAAAATTTGAGTTTTATTGATGTAAGATACTAATCATCAAAACAAATATAACTATGTATAATAACACCAAAAACATACAAGCATACAAACGTAGTGCAATACATTCGTTATTCGCTATCGGAATATTGTCAGTGCTTGCCTGCAGTCTTTCTGCATGCGGAATATACGGCAAGTATGCACGTCCCGACAATATCCAAGCCGATAACCTATATGGTGCGGACATTGTTGAAAACACCGATTCGGCAACACTCGCCACACTCTCGTGGCGGGAGATATTCTCAGATCCGTACCTGCAAAAACTAATAGAATGCGGATTGCAACAAAATGCCGATTTTCAATCATTACAACTGACAGTACAACAATCACAAGAGGCATACAAAGCATCTAAATTGGCATTTGTTCCGGGATTTACCTTTGCCCCCCAAGGCGGATATACCTACAACATCAGCGGTTCGCAAGGTACATGGACCTATTCTCTGCCCATTGCCATGGATTGGGAAATAGATTTGTTCGGCAAACTTGTAAATCAGAAACGTAAGGCACAAGCGGCACTGCTCATGACACAAGACATGCGACAAGCGGCACAAACCCAACTTGTTGCCAATATAGCATCGCTCTACTACCAATTGCTAATGCTTGATGCCCAACTGATCATCACCGACAGTACCGCTATCAAATGGCGCGAAACAGTACGTATCATGCAGGCCATGAAAGGAGCAGGTATGATGAACGAAGTATCTGTTGCACAGACAGAGGCCACCTGTTTTGCCATTGAATCAAGTATACTTGATTTGAAGCATAGCATACGCGATGTGGAAAATGCACTGTGTGTGATACTTAAGCAAGCACCTGCACATATTCAACGCGGTACACTTTCGGAACAAGTTCTCCCACAAGAACTGCAGGTCGGAGTATCTGCACAGTTGCTCGCCAATCGTCCGGATGTACGACAAGCGGAACACAACCTTGAACAATACTTCTACGGAGAACATTATGCACGTTCGGCAATGTTCCCCACCATTGGTATTGATGGTTCTGCGCTTTGGAACGGTAATTTCGTAGCAGCCTTTCTCGGTTCGCTCACACAACCCATTTTTCAACACTATGCCCTCAAGGCAAATTTAGAAATTGCCAAAGCGCAATACCAGCAAGCATTACTTGCCTTTGAACAAGCATTGGTACAAGCCGGATCGGACGTCAACAATGCTATGCGTCAGTGTATTACCGCCCGAGCAAAACACAGTTTACGGACCCAACAAATTCAGGCATTGCAGCAAGCGATGGAACATACACAGGCACTGATGACCAATGGGTCGACCACCTACTTGGAAGTGATTTATGCACAACAATCGTTGTTGGAGGCACAGACCACACAACTCTCCGATTGGCTTGAAGAGGCACAAGGCGTGGTTGCACTCTATCAAGCATTGGGAGGAGGTAGCGATTGATAGGTTACAAAACAACTATTCATAAGCAGAGGGTGTGGTAAATATTATGTTACCACACCCTCTGCTTATGAATAGACAATATATTAAAGTCAGTCGACCATCGCATTTATTTCCAGCCAACGCATCTCTTTTTCGTCAAGCAATACTTGCAATTCCGCATAACGTTCAGAAAGTCGACTTACTTCCTCCAAGGTTAATTCTCCCCCCGACAATCGTTCTTCTGTGGCTTTCTTTTCTTGCTCTAACAAAGGCAATTCACGTTCCAATTGTTGCAATTCTTGTTGTTCTTTAAAGGACAATTTACGAGGTTTATTCAAATCGTTCAAGCGAGGTTTGTTGTTGTTAGATTGTACCTCTTTTTTTTCAACCTTCGTGGCCTGCACATTCATAGCCTCCCTTTGGGTACGATAGTCCGTATAATTTCCCGGAAAATCTTGAATATTACCCTCTCCATGAAAGACAAATAAATGATCTACCACCTTATCCATAAAATAGCGGTCGTGGCTCACCACTATCAAACACCCTTTGAACCGGTGCAACCATTCCTCCAATATGTTCAGCGTCGGAATATCCAAATCGTTAGTCGGCTCATCCAACACCAAGAAATTAGGATTACGCAACAATACCGTACACAAATACAGACGTTGCCGTTCACCGCCCGATAATTTTTCTGCATAGTCGTATTGTTGTTGAGGAGAGAACAAAAAGTGTTGTAGAAACTGCGAAGCGGTGAGACGTTTACCATTACCCAAGTCAATATATTCGGCTATATCACGCACTATATCGATTACTTTCCGTCCTTTCTGCTCGGGCATTCCGTTCTGACTATAATAACCAAATCGTATAGTTTCCCCTACATCGAACCTTCCTTTATCGGGCTCCGTTTCGCCCAAGAGCATCTTCAAGAACGTGGATTTTCCCGTACCATTGTTACCGATAATGCCCAACTTCTCATAACGCGCAAAGGTGTAGTTAAAATCGCGTAAGATAACTCGCTCACCAAAGGCTTTGCTGACACCTTTTGCTTCAAATATCTTACTACCTATATAGGTAGCCTGCACCTCTAATCGTACATTGCTTGTTTTCAGCGCTTGTGTAGCACGGTTTTCTATTTGCTTAAAATTATCTATACGGTATTGAGCCTTATGTCCTCGTGCTTGCGGCATGCGGCGCATCCACTCCAATTCCGTACGATACAGATTTCTATACTTTTCCGTTTCGGCGTTGAAAGCCTCCTCACGAGCGGCTTTTTTATCAAGATAATAAGCATAATTACCGTGATACGTGAACAATTGTTGTTGGTCTATTTCCAAGATGTCCGTACAAATTCTATCCAGAAAGTAGCGGTCGTGCGTCACCATTAGCAGCGTAATACCTGTGCGACGTAAACGATTTTCCAACCATTCCACCATATCCAGATCCAAGTGGTTGGTAGGTTCATCTAATAGCAACAAATCCGGATGATCGGCAAGTACTCCCGATAGTGCCAGCCTTTTCTGCTGTCCACCACTCAGCGTCTCTACCGCTTGCGAAAGGTCGGTTATCTTGAGCCCGGTAAGTATGCGTTCCATCTCAGCCGACTCCGCATGCCTACGACACACATCAGCCACCGTAGAGCCCTGCTCAAAACGAGGACGTTGAAGCAGATACCCCACTCGCAAGTCTTTTCTGTAAGTTACCGTACCGCTATCCGCCTCTGTTTTTCCCGTCAGTATATTTAATAACGTCGATTTGCCGGCACCATTACGGGCGACCAATGCTACACGTTGTCCCTCGGCTATACCAAACGACAAATCCTTAAACAATACCTTGTCGCCCACCGATTTGGTTAGCCCTTCCACTTGCAAGTACGGATTCAGTAGTGCCATCTTTTTTATTCTTTAGAGTCGATTACGAACTATTTTGCACGTATTTTTGCCTTATCGAAACATAGGCAGCCGTTTCATGGCAGCAAATACCGCCCAATCGGGCAGATGGTTTATAATGGGTACAAAGAGATAGTTCAAGATACCAGGCATCGCTTGTTTCTTACACCGAAACATTTTCTTAAGTGCTATACGTGCAAACCGCTCCGGCGGGATACTGACATTCAGCCTCACCAACCATTTGCGGATAGAGGGAGAAAGATTATATAATCCTGTATCTATCGCACCGGGGGTCATGACCGTAACTCCAACGCCATACGGATGCAGTTCATACCACAGACTTTTAGAGAAATTAAGTACATAAGCCTTCGAAGCGTTGTAGCATTGGATGCCGGGCATGGCCATCCATGCAGTCATTGACGCCATGTTGAGAATATATCCTTTACCGCGTTTGCACATATCTTCGCCAAACAGTCGGCACATCTTGGTCAGTGTAAACGCATGAAGCATCAGTAGCGTATCTATCTTTTTAAGAGAAGCATCCGTCAGACGTTGCATAAAGAACATACCCGCATTGTTCACCAATACCTCCACTTCCATGCCTTTGGAATGGCAATAATCATGTAGTCTGTCAGCCGATTGGGCATCCGACAGGTCGGAATACACACCTATTGCCCGGACATCATAGGTTGCCGACAAACGGTTTGCCGTATCCGCTATCTCTTTTTCCTGATTGCTCACCAATAGCAAATCATAGTGATAATCGGAAGCCAAAATAGTAGCATAATACAACCCTACTCCGCTGCTCGCCCCTGTAACCAATGCCCACATATATCTTCTCTACTTTTGGAAACGTCCGATTTTGCGTATCATGAAGAATACAACCCTATCGGGCAAATGTTTCATAATAGGCAAAAACAAATGATTTAATACCCCCGGCATATCTTGTTTCTTACGCTTGAACATCTTCTTAAGAGCACGCTGTACCAAATTCTCGGGAGGAATACTCACCGTAAGGTTAACAGCCAATTTACGCAAGTTGGGAGCCAAACCATAGAGAGCCGTGTCTACCGCTCCGGGAGTCATCACTGTTACCCCCACACCGTAAGGCTTATACTCATACCACAAACTCTTTGAAAAATTCAGCAAATAAGCCTTTGTAGAGTTGTAACACTGTATACCGGGCATAGCCATCCAAGCCGACATAGAGGACATATTCAGTATATACCCCTTTCCACGCTTACACATGTCTTCACCAAACAGACGGCACAACTTGGTAACCGTCAGCACATGCAGCATCAGCATCACCTCTATGCGTTGCATAGAAGTTTCCATTAGCGGATTAAAGAAGAACACACCTGCATTATTGATAAGTATATCAGGCTCTATAGCATTGTCTTTGCACCAACCGTAGAGTTCTTCCGCAGCATCTTGCAACGCAAGGTTTCTGTAGAGCGGAATAGTACGTACGCCATACTTTGCAGCAATATCTGTTGCCGTTTCTTCGATCTCTTTTTCCTGATTGCTGACAAGCAGTAGGTCGCAATGGTAGGTGTGTGCCAACTCGTGTGCATACATCAGTCCGATACCACTGCTCGCTCCCGTTACTAATGCTAACATTCCGATTCTTCTTTAGTTATATGATAGGTAATGGTTATGCGTAATCGGTTTATTTATATTGTTCTACAACCGATTTCTTTGCCTTTTCTTCCAATCGTTCGATTTCTTTTTTCAAGCGTTGCGGAATTTGTTCACCGTCGCGTTCGACACACTCATGACACTTCATATCGAGCGTGTACATACGTCCCACACAATAGTTGGAACGTCCGCAACCGGCATGGTAATGCGGGTTCTCCTGTACATGTTTTACAAAGTCGAGATCTTTTATCAGCACATGCGCCATTTGGAACAGTTCAAATCCTTCATCCATAATCTGCTGACAGTTGTCGCCCGATTGCACACCGCCCACATAAATCAACGGCACATCCGTTATCTCTTGTTGGAAACGTTTTGCATAGTCCATAAAATACAACTCCTTAAACGGAGAAGTAGGCATCATCACGGGGGCAACTCCAGGGAAATTCAAGGCAGCCTTGAGCCACCAGAACGACTTCATGGGCATATAGTGTGCCAAGGTCTTATAGGGCATTGCACCGCTCAGTATCGTCATGGGTGAACGACTCACTGTTCCACCGGAAAGCACTATACCATGTACTTTATGTTTGGCGATCTCTTTGGCAATTTTTATCCCCTCTTCGATATCGCTTCCATGCCAGCAATCGTCCCACATATTAGTCTTCACAACCACTGCCATATCGTTGCCCGCATGCTGCATCACCTCATCGAGCACCTCATTCATGAACCGTACACGGTTCTCGAAAGTGCCCCCATATTGGTCGCGTCGGTGATTCGTACGCGGGCTGATAAATTGCGAAATCAAATAAGCATGTCCGGCATGAATCTCTATACAATCGAAACCTGCTTCACGACAGAAATCGACAGCCTCACCAAATTTTTTCACCAATCGCTGTATTTCTTCCACTTTCAACCGCCGATGTATCGTGGGAGAATAGAGATTGAAACCATTATCAGCACTCACGGGCATGCAATGACACGTATAAAAGTGCGTCATGTTACCGCAGTGCCCTAATTGTATGCTCGCTTTGGCTCCCTCTGCATGAATGGCATCGGTCAGTTGTTTGAGTCCGGGCAGACTTTCCTTACGAACATACAATTGTCCGTCGAAAGAAACACCGCTTAAATCAACAGCACAATACGCCACTGTGGTCATCCCCACTCCGCCACGGGCTACACTAACATGATAGTCTTGCAACTGCTGAGTGGGTGCATTGTTTTTGCACATATTCTCGAACGCAGCAGAACGAATAAAACGGTTACGTAACGTAATCGGGCCCAACTGATAAGGCGTAAAGAGTTTCGATTCCATAACTTCCATGCAATAAAGGCGAATATCTTACAATTGAGATTTATCTAATTAGTAAATAAAGGGAAATATGCGTTTCAACTTACGCTGATGAAATTGCTCAGGAAACTCATTTTCATACTTATGATAAATAGAGTTACTGCGCGGAACCAAATTGGCAAACGTGAACCACAAGAATACCAAACCGGCATACGACCATGTCAACAACGCGAAACCAGCCCATTCTATTATCTCACCCAAGTAATTTGCAGAAGTTACATACTTATACATACCCTTTTCCGGTAAATAATGATTTGTGTCACCGGGTTTGCGTAAATTACGAATCACACTATCACTATGCCAATTGATAGCCATACCGATAAAGAATATGATCGTACCGGCTATAAAACGCCAATCCGTAATCCAATTCGCAGCATAGGGAGAATATTCGGGGGCCAATTCAAATATCCAACGCCCTTGGATATAACCATTCGTAAGATTAAATACGATACTCAGCCCCATTATTACAAGCGGCATCTTGCTATTACCTTTCATACGGAGCGGAAAGATAAACGATCGCTGAAAATAATGCAACTCAAACAACAAGAAAAACAGCAAATACGGCAATTCAAAACGAACGGGAGATTTTGCCCAAAAAAACAACATCACCAAAAAAACAGGACACTCCATCAGCAACCAGCCTACTTTATTGGAAATAGCAGGTCCCCATTTCGATGAAATCATCTTACCATAACCGGCATCTACAAAATAAAGAACGATTATTACTATCATGCCGATTAACGACATCAAGAACAAAAGCGTGTTAAATTGTTCCATAAGCATTATTTTTAAGTCACTCTTATTCAGGCATCCAAACACATCACATGTATTTTTGGGAAGCCTTGTTTATACAAAATTTGGTTGCAAAGGTACTAAAAATTATACAAGTCAGCAAATTATCAAAAACTTATTTATTATAAAAAGTGCAAACCACAGACACTACCTATAGGACACTATATATCCATACATACCCTATAATTGCCGGATGATTGCTTTAGAGGAATTGATGCAGGTGATTGTTTTTTGACACAATGAAAGTCCGACAAGGTATCGTTGATGTGTCGTAACCGTATCGTAATGGTCTCGTACAAAAAAAATCCCTGCGAACCTACGTTGGTTGCAAGCAGATAGCACCCTACAAAATAAAAATATTACAATCTCAGAAGAAAGAGTACAATTCAGACAAACGACGCAAAGGTACTACAGTAAAGTCAGGATATATATACCGTTGAAATTATAAAGAAATTTTGATGCGGTTGCCCTGTTTTGCGAAAAGCCCCTCTTCCATAATCCGTTTTTTTTCCGTACCTTTGCCCCATAGTATGAATTGAACGAATATTATGAATGTTACAGCACATAATAAAGTATCGTGGAAACCGGGAACAATGATTTATCCTTTGCCGGCAGTCCTTATCTCATGCGGAGACAATGCCAACAACTATAATCTTCTCACCGTCAGTTGGGTTGGCACAATTTGCACCAATCCTGCCATGTGCTATATTTCAGTTCGTCCGGAGCGACATTCATATCCGATAATAAAGCAAACAGGCGAGTTCGTTATCAACCTCACCAACGAATACTTGGCACGTGCTGCCGATTGGTGCGGAGTGCGTAGCGGCAAAGATTACAACAAATTTGCAGAAATGCATCTAACCCCCATACCCGGCGAAAAAGTAAAAGCACCCATAGTGGCAGAATCGCCCCTTTCCATCGAATGCAAAGTGCATCAAATCATTCCTTTGGGCAGTCATGACATGTTTATTGCCGAGGTGGTAAATGTGCAAGCAGATATGCGTTATATTGACCCGCTTACGGAAACATTCAGTATGGAAAAGGCTCGACTCATTGCCTACAATCATGGTCATTATTACCAACTCGGAACACAGATAGGACGTTTCGGTTGGTCCGTACAACGCAAGAAAAAGAAATAACATACACTATTCACCCTAATTAAACAGTATCTGCCATGAAACGTGACACTGCCATTTTCGACATCATACGTCGAGAACAAGACCGACAAACCAAAGGCATAGAACTCATCGCTTCCGAGAATTTCGTCAGCCCACAAGTAATGGAAGCCATGGGCTCTGTTCTCACCAACAAATATGCCGAGGGGTATCCCGGCAAACGCTACTACGGAGGTTGTCAGATTGTTGATGAAAGCGAGAACTTGGCTATCGAACGCATAAAAACCATCTATGGTGCCGCATGGGCTAATGTGCAACCCCACTCCGGAGCACAAGCCAACATGGCAGTATTTATGGCCTGCCTGCAACCCGGTGACAAATTTCTCGGGTTAAACCTCAGCCACGGTGGGCACCTCAGTCATGGTTCGCCCGTTAATTTTTCGGGACTGATGTTTCATGCCTTGGAATATAATGTAAAAGAGGCAGACGGAAGAGTGGATTATGAGCAGCTTGAAGAAGTTGCACGAACAGAACGCCCCAAACTTATCATTGCAGGAGCATCGGCTTATTCACGTGAATGGGACTATGCACGCATTCGCAAAACTGCCGATGAAATCGGAGCCATCTTTATGGTTGATATGGCACACCCCGCCGGACTGATTGCTGCAGGCTTATTGGACAACCCTGTGCGCTATGCCCACATTGTGACCTCCACCACCCATAAAACCTTACGCGGTCCGCGCGGAGGCATTATCCTCATGGGAGAAGATTTTCCCAATCCATGGGGAAAGACCACGCCCAAAGGCGAGATAAAGATGATGTCTGCATTGCTTGATTCGGCCGTATTCCCCGGTACGCAAGGCGGACCATTGGAACATGTTATCGCAGCCAAAGCCGTAGCCTTTGGTGAAGCCATGCAACCCGAATATAAAGTGTATCAGCAGCAAGTAAAGATCAACGCAGCCGTTATGGCCCAAGTGTTCGTAGACAAAGGTTATCACATAGTATCGGGCGGAACAGACAACCATTGTATGCTTGTTGACCTACGCACCAAATTTCCCGAATTGACCGGAAAAGTGGCAGAAAAAGCATTGGTTGAAGCCGATATCACCACCAACAAGAATATGGTTCCTTTTGACAGCCGCAGTGCTTTCCAGACATCGGGATTACGTTTCGGTACGCCCGCTATCACCACACGAGGACTCAAAGAGAAAGATATGCCTATCATTGTAGACCTAATAGACAGCGTACTTTCGCACCACGACGATGCACACACTATCGCTACCGTGCGTGAGAAAGTGAACGATATGATGAACCGGTATCCTCTATTTGCATGGTGAGATTTGGCGATTTCATCGGAATGTTGTAACTTTGTAGGCAAAAGAAGATCCATAACATAGTAGTATGACACAATCATTAAGACAACTATTTCAAACATATACAGGTATACAGGCTGCAGAACAGACCGAACTATCCGCATCAGGAAGCAACAGGCGATATTTCCGATTAACTGCTCCTGAACATTCCCTCATTGGCGTACAAGGTACATCTTCCGATGAAAACGAGGCATTTCTCTACATGGCCGATCATTTCAAGCAGAAAGGACTTAACGTCCCCGAAGTGTATGCCTGCTCCGATGACCGAATGAACTATATTCAAGAGGATTTGGGCAACACCCTTCTTTTCGACTATATTGCCGAGGGACGCAAAACAGGAGTCTTTTGCGAGAAAGAAAAACAAATGCTGCGCAAAACATTGCGTGCACTTGCAAGATTTCAAGTTGTAGGAGCACAAGATTTCAACTTCAACGTATGCTACCCACAACCCGAGTTCAACCTGCGCAGCATACAATGGGACTTGAACTACTTCAAATATTGTTTTTTGAAAGCCACGGGATTGGAGTTTCAGGAAGACCGTTTAGAGAACGAGTTTGAACGCTTAGCCTATATTTTGCTGCAAAAGCGTACGGATACTTTCATGTATCGCGACTTCCAGAGCCGCAACGTTATGATACACAACGAGGAACCCTATTTCATAGATTTTCAAGGCGGTCGTAAAGGACCTATTTACTACGATGTAGCCTCGTTTCTTTGGCAAGCAAAAGCACACTTTAACCCAGAACTGCGCAAAGAACTGTTGGAGGTATATCTCGATGAAATGGAACATTATATGCCTATTCATCGGGAAGAATTTTACGATACGTTACGCCACTTCGTATTATTCCGTACACTGCAAGTATTAGGTGCGTACGGTTTCCGCGGTTATTTTGAAAAGAAGCCGCATTTCTTGCAAAGCATTCCGTTTGCGATTGAGAATCTGCGTCAGTTGCTTCAACAAAACAGCGAAGACTATCCTTACCTGATAGAAGTACTGCATGCCATGACCGAACTGAAACAATTCAAAGAGGTAAGCGTACGCAAGCCCTTGGTGGTGAAAGTGTACAGTTTCTCCTATAAGAAAGGTATTCCTAACGATGATAGCGGTAACGGAGGCGGTTTTGTATTCGATTGCCGTGCTGTAAACAACCCCGGCAAATATGAACGCTACACTTTCTTTACCGGCTTAGACGAACCCGTAATACGTTTCTTAGAAGAAGACGGAGAGATATTTCCCTTTTTGGAGAGTGCCTATAACCTTGTGGATGCCAGCGTAAAACGCTATATGGATCGCGGTTTTCGCAATTTGATGGTGAGTTTCGGTTGCACCGGAGGGCAACATCGTTCGGTGTATGCAGCACAGAAAATGGCAGAACACATCAATGCCAAATACGGAGTAGAGGTACACCTTATACACCGCGAGCAGAATATAGAAACATTCATGAACGCCAAAGAGGTGCAACTATAATTTGTGATTATACCGTAAGTGACGATGAAAGCGATGATTTTTGCTGCCGGTTTGGGTACACGACTCCGCCCATTAACCGACCACATGCCCAAAGCATTAGTACCGTTAGGCGGAAAAACGCTGCTGCAATATCAGATAGAGAAACTGAGAGATGCCGGTATCAAGGACATTATTGTAAACGTACACCATTTCTCCGAACAGATATATGATTTTCTGCGGCAGAACAACAACTTCGGACTTAATATACAAGTATCGGACGAGAGCGGGATGCTATTGGAAACCGGAGGCGGACTGAAGAAAGCGGCAGCATTTTTCGATGATAATAACCCTGTATTGGCTTGCAATGTGGACATTCTGTCGAACATCCATCTGCCTGCACTGATTGCCGCTCATCGGCAGGAGGATATAGCCACCGTAGTGGTATCGGAGCGCAGTACGCAGCGTTATCTGCTATTTGACATGAACGACCGCATGATTGGTTGGACCCATAAGACAACCGGAGAGGTTCGCCCCTCTACGCTGCACCCCGAACAGATTCCGCATAGATGTTTGGCATTCTCGGGGATGCAGATTGTAGACGGCACCATCTTCCGCTATATGGACGGATTGGGCGAACGTTTCTCGCTTATTGATTTATACCTGCATATCTGCGAGCGGCAGAGCATACGTGCCTATATTCCAACAGACTATCGCATGATGGATGTTGGCAAAACCGAATGTCTTGCTGCAGCCGAACAATTTGCCCTCTCCATTGATTCATGAGATTGCACCATATCCGCTTACATACGTAAGAAAAAATACGAAAAAGAGTCAGTCAGTTACACTATATAACAATAAAGCGAATCGCTATAACCATCGGATTACCGATTATTATAGCGATTCTGTTTATACTGCAAATAGTATTATCCTAACGCTTAGGAGTAGAGTCCTCCGTTGATAGAAATGCACTCACCCGTAATATATCCGGCTTCTTTCGATGCCAAGAATCCCACCAAAGCAGCCACCTCTTCAGCCTCACCAAAGCGATTCATAGGTATATTCTTCTTGAGTTCCGCCTCATCCAGCCCATCAACCATATCGGTTTTAACGAATCCGGGTGCCACCGCATTCACTGTAACATTCTTACGTCCGATTTCTTGAGCGAGTGCCTTTGTGGCAGCAATAAGTCCTCCCTTAGCGGCAGAATAGTTGCATTGCCCGGGCAATCCTTTCAACCCTGAGAGCGATGCCATATTGATGATACGACCATATTTATGCCGCAACATAGGTGTAAGCAACGGACGTGTTACATTGTAGAACGAGAAAAGATTGGTGGAAAGTACCTTGCTGAAATCGTCCGGTTCCATCCAAATAAGCAGATTATCTTTTCGAATACCGGCGTTGTTGACAAGCACCTCTATATAGTCGTTCGGATGTGCAGCCTGCCACGCTTCCAACGCCGTCTTTGCAGCCTCGGCACTGCTCACATCGAACTTGAGCAGTTCACCCTCGCTGCCTGCTTGGGCTATAAGGTCGAGCGTTTTTTGCGCTTCTGCATCGTTAGACATATAATTGACTATTACCTTGTAGCCCATTTGGGCAAGTTTGACACAAACCGCGCGTCCTATGCCACGGCTGCCTCCTGTTACTAATGCATACATATTCTATAGGTTTATTATTTACTGATTATTCGTTTAATTGCGCCAATGGCGTACATCCAACTCATCGACCAAAGTTGTCATACCCAAGATTTCCGCACAGGTAAATACCGACGTCATAGATACTCCCAACACACCATGCAAGTTCAGACTCTGGCCCGTAAGCAACAGATTTTGCAAGGGTGTACGCGGAGTGAGTACGGTTGTGATGGGTGAGTTGTAATCTTTTCGTATGCCGTAAGCCGTTCCTTGTTGCGTGAGTGTATAGTAATGATACGACAGAGGCGAAGATGTATATATACGATCGATAGCTCCCCTCAATTCGGGTATACGTTTTTCCACTAATTGCAAACATTCTTCGGTTTTTTGTGCCTTAAATGCCACGTAGTCGTCTCCTCGGTGCCCTCTGGGTTTGTTTGCCCATTGCGAAACTTGCTGCCAACGCAAAGGAGTAAGCATATCCACAGCGGGCGTAAAGTCAGTTTCGTCGGTGGGAACATAATAGTTCAGCAGAACACTCTCTACCCTATCGGTATTAACCTTCCACAAGTCGGCATCCTCACGATGAACGTATATGTTTTTATTCTCATAGGGCAATACACCTTTCTTTAATCGGATATTGGCCGTAAACATACCAAAGGTATTCTCCAATCGGTCGATACGCTTGCGGTATACACGACGTAATGCCGCACATTCGTCGACCAATGCCAATGTAGCCGCCGGATGCGCATTAGAAATAACCCAATCGGCCTCCATAATTTCTTCGCCATTCACCTCCACTGCCGTGATAGCTCCCTTCTGCTCAATCAATCGTGTTACCGTAGCCTTAGTCAATACCGTTCCTCCCATATTTTGTATGCCCTCTTGCAAACAGTCGGCAATCAGTTGTCCTCCTCCTTTCAAGCGCCAAGCACTTTCTATAAAAGAGTTGTTTATCTGTGCAAAAACATAGAGCGGCAGTGTATCGGCATTGAGTTCCATTTTTAATGATGTTCCCGACAATACTTTCCGCAAGAGCGGGTCGGTTATAGTATCGTTAAGAAACTGCCATGCCGATTGTGCAAACAGCGAAGAAGCATAAAACTCGTTAGCATCACGCGGCAAGAAACTATCGGGAAGATGTTCTCCTACCTGCCTCAGAAAAGCGGTATAAGTCTGTAATTCCTTATGTTGGTGTGGGAAATGTTCCGTCAGTCGTTCAACAAAACGCTCATGCCCTTGTGCAAAAGGGAAAGCCTTATTGCCGATAACCACTTCATCGAAGCAGCGGTCATCCAAGCGTTGCCAAGGCAAATCCAACAATCCGAAATAGCGGAACAACCCATGTAAGGACTGCCCTTCCGCCAATCCTCCCACATAATGAAATCCAGTATCGAACAACGTTTCTCCACGTCGGAACGATTGTAAGCAACCGCCTATGTGTGTATCGTGTTCAAGAATGGTTACCTGTAGCCCCTTCTTGGCAAGAATATAGCCACATTCCAAACCTCCCAGTCCGCCTCCTATGATAATGACCTTTTTCAAGCAGATAATATTTTAGCCTCGGCCTTCAAGTCGAGATACACCTGATCGTGATTACCTAAAACGGCATGAAACTTCACCTGCTGCTCATCGGAAGCAACTATTTCGATGCGTGCTTCCACTTGGGGGTACTCTATTGGCGTAACCAACACCGTCAAACGACATTGTTGGATATTATGGAGTAGAACACGTTTCCCCAATAGGGCTTCCAAACACTCTTTGAGCATCTGTATATTGCAAACACCAGGTGATACCGGTGTTCCAGGGAAATGCCCCTCATAGACCTTACAATCGGGATTCAGATGCAATGTAAAGACAGCAGTATCCCCTTGCAGGCATAACGATATAATCGTATAGTAATCTTCTATCAACATAACACTCATTCTTAGTGTTTATTGCCCTGTAGTTTCAGTCCCCGCATTTCTTTCCATTCGGCATAGAAGGGAGGGCACACAGGACAAAATTCCCCTTCATGCGTAGTAAACAACTGTACGGTTGTTGCCGTGAGGATGAGTGCATTGTCGCTCTCACGACGTATTTCGTAATCAAAGACTATTTTGCTCCCCGGTACAGAACGATAGATGGCCGTTACCAACAGTACATCGTCAATAGTAGCCACAGTGCGATAGTGCAACTGCATATCGTACATCGGTGCATAATATCCGTTACGGAAAATGCAAGCATAACTCAATCCGTAGGCATGCCCAAAGGCTTCTCGTGCATCTTCCAAATACTTAGCGTAGTTGCCGTGCCACACGGTTCGTATCGCATCGACCTCGGAGAAACGTACCGGCACGCGCAACGTGTACTTCAGTTCATTATTATTCTCACTCATTCTTCTTTCAAGAATATCTTCATTTGGCACTCAGCCACTTTCTCTCCATTCACCTGAGTTTCCGCAGTCAGCAAAGTAATTCCGGCGGCTTCACCCAATATCTTCAAGCGTGTATTCAACACATCGCCCAACATGGGGAGAGCGGATATACGACATTTTTTGATCTCACCAATATATCCTAAACGTGGTGCAAGTCCCTGACGATAGGTTCCATATCCTGCAAACGCAGCGGCTGACTGAGCGATATGCTCAATCAGCCCCGGTTCTTGCAGGCGTTGATCTTTCAGAAACAGGTTATCGGCTCTAACTGTTAAGGCAGTAGATGCTCCCATTTCTGTGGCATCACCAAACTGCTCCACCATCATGATAGGATGGCGTTGCGGGATCAGTTGGCAAATGCCATCACCTTCAAAAAGTACATTGTCCATTAAGCCTTGTGTTCGGCAATATAGTTGTACAATGCATCAAAAGTTTGGATAGAAGCCAATTCGCCGCTGGCAATTTTAACACCGAACTCGCTCTCGATCAAAGCAACCATGTCTACCAAAGAAAGGCTATCCAATTCGAGTGTTTGTTTGATGTTGGCTTCGGGAGTAAGGAGTTCAATATCTTTCTCGAACTCTTCTGCCAATACTTCGTTTACTTTTGCAATAATTTCTTGTTTTTCCATTGTTGTAATCTTTTTATGTTATGTGTGTATTAAATGTTTCTTACGATGAGTGTAGCATTGGTTCCTCCAAAACCGAAACTGTTGCTAAGGAATGTATCGAAATGCTTTGTGATACGTTTGTCAGGAATAATCAGTTTAGCACTATCTTCATCCGGATTCTCGAAATTGAGATTGGCTGCAATGAAATCGTTCTTCATCATCAGCATCGAATAGATAATCTCGCTGGAACCCGCCATCCACATTTCGTGTCCGGTTTGTGATTTTGTGCTCGTTACCTCTACATGTTGGTCACCAAAGACATTGTAGATAGCCTTTGCCTCGTTGGTATCGCCCACATGAGTGGAAGTAGCATGTGCATTGATGTATCCGATTTCGCGAATATCGATGCCTGCACGTTCGATAGCCATACGCAGTGAACGGCTGGGACCTTCTACATTCGGAGAAGATATGTGGTCGCCATTGGCAGAGAAACCATAGCCTATAATCTCAGCCAAGATAGGTGCACCACGTTTTACAGCATGTTCGTATTCTTCGATAATAACCGTAGCAGCACCACCACCGGGTACCAATCCATCGCGGTCGCGATCGAACGGACGCGAAGCCTTTTCCGGAGCATCCTCACGAACGGAGAAAGCCGATATACCATCGAAAGAACCGATAGAGAAAGGATTAACCTCTTGCGCGCCACCACACACAATCATATCTTGCAAACCAGTTTGAATAAGCAACGTTCCCAAGCCAATAGCGTGTGCTCCACTGGCACAAGCACCAGAGATAGTAAGGTTGATACCCTTCAGTTTGAAGATACAGCCCAAGTTCATGGTGACAGTAGAGTTCATTGATTGGAATATGGCACCCGACCCGCACAAAGTAGTATCTTTCTTTTCGCGCATGGTATCAACAGCACGTACCGTCGGATCAGCCGAACTATCGTTGCCATAGAGCAAGCCGACCTCGTGAGTATTCAGATAGTCTTGATCGATGCCTGCATTACGCAATGCCTCGATTGTTGCACAATAAGCATATTTTGCCTGCTCCGGCATATAAGCACGTTGTGAGCGACTCAATTCTTTTTTCAAATCGGGGATATCCAATTTTGCAGTCAATGCAGAACGGAAACCCATTTCTTTTCTTGCCGGATCGAAAATGATACCTGATTTGCCTGTATAAAGCGACTCGCGAACTTCTTCAAGCGACTTGCCGAGGCATGACCAAATACCCATACCGGTAATAACAACTCTTTTCATTTCTTATTTATCTATATTATGTTTAATCAACTCATCCAATGAAGCAAACAGATGCGCACGTTTTGCCGACAAAATGTCTGCCACTTTCTTATGCGTAAGCAAGCGGAAATCTTCTATTGTAGTTTTCATCCATTGCCAATCGTACCAAGCAAACAAAACCGTAAGCGGATATAGCAATACCCACAATGCAGCCTGCCACCACCAGCCGAAACACAAACCGGCAATGAGCAACGTAAGCAAACAGAAGAAAGGAATTCCTAACACGACCGCCAATATAAGGCGCAGTGTATTGGTGAACATCTTATCCGTTCGCAACAAAGCAAAAGGAACAGTATATAAAATGATATTGGGCCATAATGTTACAATCCACAGGGGTAAGAGCAGTATCTGTGCCATGATTTTCAGCAATGCCACACCCCACCCATTCTGACGTTGTAAAGCAGTATCCGTAACGCCTAAAGAGACATAATCCTCTTGCAATGACACTGCTTCGTCATAGGCAAATTGCAACGCATCGGCATCCGTTTTTTTAGCAGTTTCCAAGACAGCGAATAAGCGTTGGTCGCTCTCTTGTTTCTCCGGAAAACAATTAGGATTAAAGCCTTGCTCACAAGCGAATCGGTTTCCATAGTCGCTCTGCCGAATAAAATCGATTGCTGCGTAGTTATCCAAATCAGTGATATTGAGCATGAGCGATACTATTTGCTCACGCACCAATTTATTCACTTCACGTTGTGCCGTGCGCGGTTTAGTTTTATACAATTCGTACCAATCTTGCAAGTGTATCGGCTTGCCGAAACGCCATATGAGATCAGCCCGCACAGCAAAATAATCGGAGTAGTGATGCGCACAAGGCATTATGACAATATCCGTTTGGAAAGCATCGGCTTCGGCAGCCTCGAATGCCAAACGTGTATAGCCGAACGAGAAATCGCCCAACCAACGTTTATCTTGGTGTCCACCTTCGGGGAAGATTATCAAGCGATTTCCTTGCAACAACTTGTCTCCCGACACACGAAGTGTCTCAGCATTCTTAGCCAAAGCCTCCGCTCCATCGAAATTCAAGCGAAAAGCGGGCAACAATCCTATCCAATAGAAGAAGGAGTCAACCAGATGTGTTTTTCCAAACACATCTCCACGTGCAATAACATAAGGGTGTGTTTCGTTTTCCAACCCAAGCAATAAACTCAGCGGATCGCACGCACAATTCTGATGATTGGAAGCAAACAATACCGGCACGCCAGCAGCCGGAACATTCTCTTGATTGATATAGTATATATGCCGATAGAACACTTTCGTGTGCCAAAAACGCACGTAGTGTTTAAACAATCGATATCCTATACCTGCTTTTCTAAATTCCTTTTCCATAGTTATTTCCTACAGGAAAGCCCAATTTTCCGGAAGCCGCCCATACAAGCATTTCCTATTCCTTAACTTTTATAAGTTCATACAAATACCCGAAAGAACGCATATTATGCCCTGCGGGGAATGCCCGCCCGAAACATTCCGCTTCACAAGCATCTTTCACTCCTAAAAACAATGTGGCTATTGCATCGGCATCCACATCATCGCGCACCTGACGCAATCGAATACTATTGATTACTGCCCTTTTCCACATCTCAAATTCTTGTTTCCGCAACTTTGCAGCCAACTCTCCTATTTCAGGGAAACGCAACATCATAGATAAGAAAAGCGACGTAAGGTTCGATAAACGAACTTCTGTTTTTCTTAAAGTAGCCAATATCGCCTTTCGGTCCTCCAACTGATTTGTACATAATGCAATTAACTCAGCCAACGACATCGTTCGGTACGTTCAGACTCTCTGTCCTCGGGTCGAGATAATAACGTTGAATAACAGCGCGAAACAACTCTTCTTTATCTTGGAAATAGTAGTACATTGTTGCACACCCTATTCCCAATTCCTCTGCCAACACACTCACCGACACCCCCGAATATCCCTTTAGCAGGTACAATTCAAATGCCTTTTCCAAGATTTGATTCCGTCGGTCATTCATACATCACCTCTCATAAAAACGGATACAAAGATACAACTTTTTCCACAACACACCAAACATTTTTCGAACGAACGTTCGAAAACAAAAGAACAAGCCTATTTTTCATAAGAAACAGCCTTAAGAGTGTTTTCCAAAAAAGCCCACAAAAGATTCTTTCTTCTTTTCTGAGAGAAAAAAGCAAATCAATAAGAGTAACTACAGATTAGTACTACGGTACAATCATCTGTAAAGCATGTGGGAAGACCTCGACTTCATAAGGTCCACAAGCATCAACCAATATACCATCGGCCTCAAATACCATATATTGCTGCGTCCGCAAAATGACTTTCCGTGCTGTAAAAAAGTCGATAAAATCGATATCCTTCAGCCCTCCATTAAACACTTTAGGCAGTGCAGAACAAACTATACGAAAAGTAGGACGTCGCACAAACATAGCATGAAAAATACCATCGCAAGGGTCTGCATCCGGATTCTGACGAATTCCTCCCCCTGAGAAAGGACCATTACCTATATTCATTGTAAACATAGGAGCCGACAAGAGAGAACCTTTTTCCGTCAGCAATTCCACCTTTTGCGAACGATGCGTAAAGACCGCAGACAACAATGCAAAGAAATAGAGCAAGCGATGACTCCCCACATAATACTTCATGACATGTGCCCTTGCCACCGTACGCGCATCCACACCAAAACCAACCGAATTAACAAAATAGTGTTTATACAGATCGCCATTACGCTGATAGGTAAGACAACCTACATCTATCGGTTGCGGCTTACCCGTATTGAAAAACACATCCAAAGCACGCTTATAATCGTTCGTCAATCCCCAATAGCGTCCCCAATCGTTCCCTGTACCTCGCGGCATCAAACCAAAACGAATAGAGGATTTATTATCCACCCGCGAACTCATTATACCATTTATCACCTCAGAAAGCGTTCCATCACCTCCCAACACAAGTAACTCATCGTAGCCTTTTTCCACCAATTCGCGTGCCAATTCGATGGCGTGCCCCACATATTTAGTTACCTTATACGTAAAAGGAAGATGCCTTGCTTTCAGCAACTTGAACAGATAGAGACGTTGCTGACGATACGCTTTCTTACCTGACTTCGGATTAATTATGACTGCCAACATGATATTTTATTCATACGGTTACCGATGCCCCATTCACCTACCCACTTCACTCCACCGAACATTAGCGCATCACGTGTGCAAAAGTAAGCAAACTTTCCGACATACACAAACAGACACCGAGGTTTCTCGTTTTGAGAAACCTCGGTGTCGTATAATCAGTGCTATCAAGCCCGGGGCTTAATTAGCAAAATAGGCTTTAACATCATCGTTAGCAACGATTTCTTCTTGGAAGATGTAGGCTCCTGTTTTGGGAGACTTCACCATCTTGATACATTTGCTGTGGTTACGTCCTGAATTACCCGTTTGGAGGGTAGCGACCGCTTTCTTTGCCATTGTCTAAATCTTATTTAATTTCCTTGTGAATAGTATAACGTTTGAGAATCGGATTGTATTTTTTTAATTCCAAACGGTCAGGAGTGTTTTTACGGTTCTTCGTTGTGATGTAACGTGAAGTACCGGGCATTCCGCTTGCCTTATGCTCTGTGCACTCAAGTATTACTTGTACACGTGCCTCTTTCGATTTCTTTGCCATCTCGGTTTTCCTCCTTCTTTATTCGTATAAATACCCTTTTTCGGCAGCACGCTTCAGAGCAGCGTCCAAACCGATTTTGTTAATAGTACGCAGACCAGCCGCTGATACGTTCAGGCTAATCCAACAATCTTGTTCTACCCAGTAGAACTTCTTATGGAACAAGTTCACATCGAAAGTGCGCTTTGTATGGCGCTTCGAGTGCGACACATTGCATCCACCCATGGCTTTCTTGCCGGTAATTTGACAAATCTTTGACATTGTATTATAAATTTATTTATTTCAATTTTACCTCCCCTACACACATCCTCTCAGCACAAACTCCACCCCTCATTCGTTCTTTTCGTTGCATTTCCGTCATGTTTGCCTCTACACAAACCTCTCTTTACACAGAATCAGCAATTACTTCAGACACTCAGTATCAGCAAGTTTGACTATCAACCGACACAAACTCATCCACTACACGCCAAATTGCCTGCAAAGGTACTACATTTTTTTTGAACTCACAAGTATCTCTTACGTTTTTTTGGTGCTTCGTTATGTAAAGACTTATGCCGCATAAAACCGCAGCAAACAATACGAATGACTTACAGCGCGGTGTATGGTATAAAAATAAGACAAGAAATTGTTTTGTTACCAAATAAAAGTCCTACAAGAGTCCGTTGAGATACCGTAACGAGTCCGTAGGAAAAAACCAACGATAAATTGACAACCAACCATCGGGATAAGCAGACAGACATCAGCGGGTATACTTAGGGAAAATTTTGATGCGTTTCCGGATAAATACTACACTGCTCATCGTGTGTATTATGAGTATACAGATAACGATACCAAAGAAGACAGACACTATACGCAATAAAAAAAGCATCCGAGAATTCGGATGCTTTTTTTTGTAAAGCAGTATATGCTTATTTCACAAATTTAATGGCACCTGCTGCACTACGTACAACATACATACCTGCGGCATGACCATTCATATTGATATTGTTCGTACCCGAAGCCACCAACATACCATTAACGTTATAAACCTGCAACATGGTATTCTCCGTATTATAGATAATACCATCGGCATACCAAACACCTTCCAAAAGTGTTTCCACACTTGTTCCTGTACCGGAAGTAAGATCGGAAGCCTCGAAAGCCCCTGCATAGGTAAGCGTAGCACGCTCCGTACCCATAATATCGGTCAGAACATCATCCAGACGAGTCACACCCAAGTTTTTATCGCCTACCGAAGATCCTGCCAACGACAAATCGCCCGTAGTCACATCCGTGAAAGTTACCACTACGGCTTTAGCAGACGGTTCGAGCGTTTGATAGTCAGCCAATGTTTTCTTTCCTGCAGCATAGTAGGCATTATCGGCTGTTTCATCAAGAGAATATACATTGTTAGCACATACTTCCGATACGTTTGCCACCAATGTATGCAATGCGTTTTTCTCGTAAGAAACCACCAGGTTGTTCTTAACAGAAGTTGCATTTGCAGCATTGAGCAATACGATTTGTCCTGCTTCGGCAGCCGCAGGAGCATTCTGCAATTCGTTCAAGACAAGAGTATTATGAGCAATATTCACAGAAGCCACATTAGCACTAACGATACCTCTCAACAGAATTGCATCGGCAGAAAATGTAGGATTAAAGCCCGTCAGGTAGTTATTCGTAATCGTCCAATCGCCCCCGACACCCACTTGAATGGCAATAACACCCGCAGCAGATGAATTGGCAGCAGTGGAAAGTTCCAAGAACTTATTTTCGGTGATATTAATAGTACCCTCGACATTTTGATAGCCCCATATACCATAACTCAACATTCCCGTAGCCGTTTGGCGCAACTTGAAGGTATTGCCCTTAATAGTAGTTGTACCGCTATTGGCTCCCATGAAAATACCGCGTGTAGACACCACAAAATCGTTATTGATAATAGTTACATCCGAGGGATTGGCGGTAGACGAACCAGCACGTTGGAAATAGAGCCCTTGCGCAGAAGTACCTGACACGTTTTGAATATAGTTATTCTCGATGGTTACATTAGCAGGTGCTAAAGCCGATCCTGTTTGTGTACGAATAGTAACACCATAGTTAGAAGTACCCGCATTGTTCAAGACAATCATCTTCGTATTGCGCACTGCAACATTTTTTACATTACCATAAATAAGGATCGGGCCATTGTATTTATTGACTGTAGCAGCCGTTTCCAATGTCAACCAGCGTTCGCCATCGCCCTGGTAAGCACCATCAATAATAATATTTTGCGACAGAGGTGTTGCACTTGCGTGTGTAAGCGTCATATCGCAACCGATACAGATATTTCCCGAGGGACCTGCATTGTCGGCAGTCTGCGTAAAGGTTATTTTACGTTCAGCGGCTTGATCAACCGTTATAGTAATCGTATATTCCGATGTGTTTTGCAAGCCAACATTCTTCGGCTCTTCGAGATCGGCACAGATAAGGAGTTGTATATCACCTGCGATAGCCGTAGTATTAATATCGGCACATGCAGCCGCCAACGAAAGATAGTCGGCATTTGCGCCACCAATGTTGTATGCACCGGCCAACCCCTTAAGCGCAGTGTTTTCTACTTTTACAAGGCAAGTTGCAGTAAAATTACCGTCTTCGGTAGTAACGGTAATGGTAGC